>JBGTBR010000032.1:0-3486 GCA_041749255.1 Saprospiraceae bacterium | reverse complement strand
AAATTGCAGAAAGCTTTAAAAATTGGCTATAGACCATTTACCAAAATAAAATCTGTAGTACACAAAGTGAAAATCAAAAATCTCGGAAGTCCCGAAATTAGGGCTTTTCCCTCTGGTTAGCTAGCAATGTGGGTTAATGTCATTGACTATAAAAAGACATAATTCTAATTGCAATCATGTTTGACAGGTAATAGAAAGGATTTACTTATCGATAAATACTTGCTATTTTCATCTAGTTGTAGATTATAATCTTGAAAATATGATTCACAAACATGGGGTATTGGTTCAAATCTGATTTCAAAGTTTACAGCTTCATCTAGATTTTCAACATATTCCTTCATTGCACCAAATGAACTTCTCTTCGGAAATTTTAAAGTCATTTTAAACTCAGAAATTTTATTTTTTGGTATATGCCTTATGTCTTGTATTGGAGTTATATCAGGATCTTCTGGAAAATTTTCTATAATTCCTTCTGTTGTTATAACTTGTAAGACTTTATTCTCCTTTGTTAAAAATCTTACTGCAACTCCATGAAATGGATTTGAATAAAATTCCTTTTTATCAAATGATTCATCACTAAAAAATATCCCGCTATCCTGTATTGCAAAATAGTAATCAGTGTCTGTATTATTTTCAAATACAAAAACGATAGTATCAACACAAAATTGTTGATCATCCATAGGAATCCTTACAAATTCGTTCTTTATATAAACTTCTAATTCCGGATTTCTTTGACAGTGGCTGAGACTCTGCCAAAACAAACAAGTGATAAGAATTAATTTTATTAAAATCATTTTATCCCTCATTTTGGATCAATTGTTCTCAAATCTCGACTAGCAAGAAATCATTCATTACTTTAAAAAAATAGATTTTCCGTCTTTATCTCTCATTTTTTCTTCAAAGAATATTAAAAAAATCGCTAATAGCACGACTATTCCAAGTCCAAAAAAGAAATCATAATCATCATCTAAACTTGATTGTGCCCGTATATCCAGTATAAACTCATTTGTTCCATCAAAAACCAATACCTCTTTTAACCCCTTCTCTTTACTAATGAGCACTGAATTTGTTTTAAATATTTTCTCGTCAAGGGTACGCATCTGCTCAACTTCAAAAAGTATTGGATACCATTGGTCAGTACAGTCCGTTTTAACTTTCGTATAATATCCCATACCGGAAAACTTTGCTTCTTTATTGTTTATTATGCGACAGTTTTTTAATTCTGATTCAATAAACCTTTCTATCTCTACTTTGATCGGAGCACTTCGCTGATGTGAATCAAATAAAACATATCCAAGGAATAATAATCCAAATAGCACTACCATTGAAGATAAAAGTATTTTATTGAGTAGTTTTTTGTTCATCATGGATATCCCCCAGTTGATACAAATGGGTCAAGAAATGTTTCATTTGTAAAATACGAAACACCACACCTAACTAACGCTGGTCACAGAATCTCAGATCCTAATTCATAAATAATGCTCAATGTTGAGTTTTATTATCTGCAAATACTTCTAATTCTTGAACAGGAGTAATAATTACATTATCTGTTTTTGTTAATTCTATAGTTTCTTTAGCTTTTTCAGATATTATTATATAACCACTAGTATCAGTTGACATAAAAAAATCAGTGCCGTCCCATGTATTCAAGTCTAAAATGAGGCCTTTCTTATATTTTTTTTTATACATCTGGTATCCTAAATCTACTGTTTTCTCTAATATAGGAGCGTCATCATACAGGATTGGGCCTATTGCGCCGATAATAAATAGACGATGATAATCATAGTTGAATTGTCCACGTTTAATTTCTAATTTTACAGGAGTACTCTTCCAACCAGTTAATCCTGTACGTTCAAATACTTCTTTAACTTCGTTGTTTATTAAGGGGACTAGTGTGCCTTTTAATACCGGATCAAATAATTCGCCTCTATTTTTTATTAAATGTAAAATTTCGTCAGCATCAAACTTTCCCCTTTTTATTTTGGAAGAATTATTCAACCCAATGTAAGGAGTTGGGTCTTTATAGTCAAAGCTAAGATATTTTTTCTTTTTAAAATCTAATTCCAAAACGTAAAAATTCATAATAAATTTATTTTAAAACCCAATAAACCTACATGGAGTAGGACAACTATTTATCCATAAATTTCGTGGGTAATGATCCCTTAATATTTCAAACGCTCTTTGATAAACTTGTACGCGACTCATTGATTCCCAATTGGGGTTATTAATAACATCTCTCCAAGCTGAATTATACGCTTGCGCTTGTTGCGAATGCGAAACTTTATCCCACCATGTCAAGTTTCTTGGGTGATGAGGGTTTATTCCTTTTGCTCTAAAATCCACTTCAAACTCCTGTGGAAAATTGTGATGAGCATGAACATCACTTCCTGGATTTACTCCAGTATCGTTAATCAAACTTTTCCTATAATTATTTTTAGTGTACTTTCCAAAACCCTGATCATCTGGTATGTTTAATTGTGCCATATAATCATCACCTTGAATTATTCCTTCAGGTGAATCTGTTCTTGGATCTATAGGTCCAGGTTTCCCTGCTCGAACTTTTTGTATAATACCAACACCCAATCCAGTAGCCGCTCCTAAACCGGCTCCCCACATTGCCCCTCTGCCAAAACCCTTAAGTATATTCTCCTTAGATAGTCCTGCAAATCCAGCTTCACTCAATCCTCCACCGATAGCTCCGCCTAGTAAGCCCGCTACAGTATTTGATCCAATAATCCCAAGTGATGAAGTCGCTCCTAGAACTGCTTTAGAAATTGCTCCTCCTGCAACGCCACCTACTGTTCCTATCGCTGCACCTCCAATTGTATAACCGAATAATCCCCATCCAGAGGCACCTTGTGCTTTTCCAACATTGTATCCTTGATAAGCAGAAATTCCAATTGCTACTCCCCAAATTATTGCAGGTAAGATATCTCCATTAGGGTCATTAAAGCTAATCGGATTATTAGCCATTGAGTTGTAAGGTGTAATCCCATAAAGCACCTCCGCTTTGGGATCCACCTGCCACCATCTCCCCAACGCCGGATCAAGACCCCGGTATGTAGCCAGATTCATCTCCAGATCGAGGAAGTTTTCATATTCAATCCCATTATACCCATACTGTCCTGCATCGCCCATCCACGACCCCTCCATCATCATCCCAAAAGGATAGTAGTGCATTTCCTCTAATATCTCATCCGGTGTTGTGATCAATCCGTCTGCGTTCAGATCCGAATAAGACAACCTTATGTTACCCAAATGATCACGGATGTGGTATTCATAACGACCGACTTCATCGATGTATTTTATCCTTCCTTCAGAATGATATATGGCATCCAGTGTATCGTTGACATACTCTATACCACCTATATAATCTCTCGTCATCACTACCGTGCTTCCTGACTTGTGTTGCTTTCTCAGCAGAGATCCACCAGCATCATACATCATCAGGATAGAGTCTGTACCTTTAGCTATATACACAGGCAG
>JBGTBR010000031.1:0-18810 GCA_041749255.1 Saprospiraceae bacterium | reverse complement strand
GAAACTCTCAGGTCAAAAATGGAGTATAAAAGGTGCCAATGCAATAGCAAATCTTAGATGCTACAGAAGTAGTAGTTCGTGGGGCATCGTAACTGATTTGATAAAAAAGATTGCGGCATAGTGCATTTTGTCATACACACGGCTGGATCTTCATGGTCTATCGATCCGCTGCAATTATTATCTTTACCATCGCATATCTCAGTTGCTCCGGGATGAATGGTAGCATCATTATCATTGCAGTCTGAGTTGTCCAACACATATCCTTCAGGTTGCATACAACTTATTGTACTGTCATTAGGATCGCCATAACCATCTCCATCTTTATCACGATACCAGGTGAAGACATCTCCTTCATAGGCAGGATCTTCATGGTCAATCGATCCGCTGCAATTATTGTCAATACCATCGCATATCTCCGCTGCTCCGGGATGAATAGAGGCATTATTATCATTGCAGTCTGAGTTGTCCAACACATATCCTTCAGGTTGCATACAAGATGTTGTACTGTCATTAGGATCGCCATAACCATCTCCGTCTTTATCCCGATACCAGATAAATACATCACCTTCATACAAAGGATCTTCATCATCAATCAATCCATTGCAATTATTATCCAGACCATCACATATTTCTGGAGCACCGGGATATACATTGGGGTTTGTGTCATCACAATCAACATCAGCAGGAAAGCCATCTCCATCTTTATCCTCTGGTTGACCATAAGAGTCTGAAGTAAATACGCCCCTTCCATGCGTCGCTACAATAACCCTTTTATCAGCTGGGCGTAAGCGAATCATATCACATCTTACATTAGCCAGGCCGGCATTATCTGGTTTCCATAATGTCTGTTGTCCATTCATTTTGTCAGTACTCCACACTCCCAGTTCGGTCGCTACTATAGCTCCTTCTTTGTTGTCGGGGTGGAATACTCCCCACCGAACCGGCATATCCGGGAGGTTTCCTTCTACCGCCAACCAAAGCGGATTTCCAACCGTAGCATTTTTAGATTCGTATGCGCTGGTTACTCCATAGTTGCTCAGAATAACCATCATATGGTCTTCGCTTCCTTTTTCTATTTCAATGCATGATATAGTGCCCAGAGTCTCTTTAAATACAATTTGGCCTACTCTTACCAATCCCGCATTGGCATTATCCACCCTGTACACGTGACCGTTAGAAAATCCAAAATATACCCTGTTTGCCACATTAGGTGAAATGGCTACAGCTGTTATATCTTCCCCTGCAGGAAAGGAATTAACCGTTACCCTTTCAGCAGCTCCTGCTGAAAATGAAGTAACTCTCCACCTAATATATTTTTGAGGTTCAAAGGAAGCGTATAAAAGCCTGGTTTCACTGTCGTAATCCGTAGGATTGACAAATAATCCTTTGTTGAGATCTATGTTGACCCGGGTACTGGATTGCCAACTGTTATTGGTAACCCAATAAGAATTATATGCATATGCCGATATCTGAATGTTTGGATTTTTTTTATCGATATGGGAAAACCCACCGTCACCTCCGCTTACAGTAGTAGTTGCATTCATACCTGCATCCTTGAAAAGCTGGGTACCGTTGTCTTGAGTTCCACCCAACATCCAGTTGGATCCCGCATCGGGATGGTAGTCAATGGTATAAAATTGGGTAACGTTATAATTATGGCTGATAAAAGTAAAATCAGGTTGCATGGCACGGGCGTTATCGGTAATATACACTCCACCATCATTACCAATAAGCAATTGATCAGAATTGAAAAAAATGAGTTTGTGTTGATCGGCATGCAAATAAGGAAAACAACTCTCAGATGTTCGCCAGGCTGAAATCTGCTGCCAGGTATTTCCGCCATTTCTGGATCGGAACAGATCGATTGCACCAATGATGATAGTATTTTCGTCAGCCGGATCCACTTCTGCGATCAAATTATACCATGCCTGCCCTCCTCCCCAATCGCTTGTTGTAGAATGGCAATTATTGCTGTTATTCCACAAGGGAGTGGGCATACTAATCCAGGTAACACCACCGTCTGCAGATTTTTTTATAAAAGGCGTGCCACCTTCCTGACTGTTTTCGATCAATGCGTATAAAACCTTGGGATTACTGGGTGATACAGCCAGCTCTATTCTTGATTCTCCGGGTTGTGCAGCGTAGATGAGGCTCCATGCCAGACCATCATTGGTAGATCTGAAAATGCCATCATTATCGCCAAACATACCAAAACAGGCATATAATATCCCATCAGAACCTCTTTCCAGGTCAGTAGCAAAATTAAAAGTATTGGGTACAGAGGCGCAGTTATCATCATCGGTAAATTTTGCCCAGGTAGTCCCACCATTACCAGAACGCAAGATTCCTCCTCTATTACAATACCGGCTTTGAGTAGCCGCCAATACGGTTCCAAGAGGGGTTATCAGTAAATCATTGACATAATCAAAATCACTTAAACCGGATGTAGAAGACAATTGAAAAAAAGATTGGCCTCCATTTGTAGATTTCCAAATACCCAGGCCTCTTCCGGCAGAAGCGCCAAATCCTTCTCCTGTACCAAAATACAGGATGAAAGGAAGTACAGGATCCTGGGCTATGGCTCCTATATTAATGTTAGCAAAAAAATCATCAATTTGTTGCCAGGTTTGGCCTCTGTCGGTAGTCTTCCATAAACCTCCGGAAACCCCTCCCGCCCATATAGTATTTCCGGAAAGATCTTGTTTGTCAATTATCATGGCTCTTGTCCTCCCAGCCACATTGCTTGGGCCTCTCTCTTCAAACTGCAGGACTGCAGATCTTGAGTTACTCAACAGGGTTTGTGTGTATCGCTTTGCTACCATCAGTCGATCTGTAGGCACTGTTCCTGTGGCAGGATCATGGGTCATCAAAAATTCATGCTCTGCCCTACCTTTTGCCTTTCCTTTGGCTGATGGGTGAATATATTTCATTGTTTTGTGGTCTGTATGATGAGTCATGAAGAATATCATCAAGGCCAGAAATATAAATCCAAGGATATATCGAAAATTCATAATCATACGATATTAAAAACCATAAACTTACCCATATTCTATCATATTATAAAAATAGTTCAACTATATTATTCAAAAAGAATTGTTGTTTCTTATGCTAATTTGTATCTTTAATTCAATAGATTTTGAAATATTATACAAAATACAAAACACCTGAGGGTTGTAAAAAGGAACTAAATAAACTCAAACAAGGTTACACCCGCATTACAAGTTTTAAACCAATTCTATGCGTTTATTTGCGCCATTATTATGAATTCTCCCTTTACACATTTTATGATTATAACTTTGCAAAACTAAAACCATAAATAATTTATGTTCTTATTATTATTTTATCTGTTTTTGGCTTTGATCATTTCATTTCTATGTTCGATCGCCGAAGCCGTTCTACTTTCAACTCCACTCTCCTATGCCATATCAAAAAAAGAACAGGGGAATGAATCTGCATCCACATTCATAAAACTAAAAGAAGACGTAGATAAGTCATTATCCGCTATATTGACCCTAAATACTGCCGCCCACACCATAGGTGCTGCGGGTGTAGGCGCTCAGGCTACCATCGTATTTGGCGAAGCGTATTTTGGTATTGTTTCCGCAGTACTTACTCTCTTAATACTGGTAATCACAGAAATAATCCCCAAAACTCTAGGGGCTAATTACAATAAAGATTTAATGAATTTTTCAGCCTATCTTATAAAAGGCATGTTATTCTTAACTTATCCATTTGTGATCTTGTCAGCATACCTGACAAGAATGTTATCGAAGAAAAATGCGGATATTACCATCAGTCGCGAAGAGATTTCGGCATTGGCAAATATAGGGACTGAAGAGGGAATTTTTGGCGATAAAGAAAACAAGATCATTCAAAATTTAATTAAGCTCAAAAACATAAGAATTTCTGAAATTATGACACCCAGAATCGTTGTGGTAGTCGCCAATGAAGAAATGACATTGCAAGAGTTTTTAAAGAATAAAGACTTTTTACATTTTTCAAGAATTCCAATATATTCAGGTAACCGGGACAACATTACAGGTTATGTATTCAGAGAACTGGTTTTCGAAAAATTGGCTGAAGATCAATTTGATCTTAAATTAAAGGATATTAAAAGAGAAATTATAAACTTTCCCGATTCTACCACTCTTTTTAAAGCCTGGGAGGATATGTTGCACCGAAAAGAACATATCGCTTTGGTATCTGACGAATATGGGGGAATGGATGGAATTGCAACCCTGGAAGACATTATTGAAACGCTACTCGGATTTGAAATAGTAGATGAAAAGGACAAGGTGGAAGACATGCAAAAGTACGCCATGGAAAGGTGGAAGTCAAAACAGAAGAAATATGAACTATTAAGAGAAGGTATGGAAAAAATAGATTGACATATATTTAACCCCATTATTCATGAAGGCTTCTAAACACAGGATACTTTACACACGTTTAGATAGAATTATGAGTCAATGGGTGCCTGCTTTTTAAGCGACTCCTGGCTATGAATATCAATTTACTTTAGGTCTAAATACAGGTATATCACCATTAATGTTGCCAAACCCAAATACCTTAAATCAATCAATGGTTTTCTTAGAATGTTTAAGATGCTTTTTTAATTGGTCAATCTCTCTTTTTTGCAGCAATCTCCACTCGCCGGACTTCAATGGATGTAAGTGAATATTCATGATCCTTATCCTTTTTAATGAAGTCACATTATAGTCCAAATATTCACACATCCGCCGAATTTGCCGGTTGAGACCTTGATTAAGAATGATTTTAAATGTATGAGTTCCTAGTTTTTCCACAACACAAGGCAACGTCTTCTTTCCCAGAACAGGAAGTCCATTGGCCATTTTATGGACAAATTCACGGGTAATAGGTTTGTCTACACTAACGATATATTCCTTTTCGTGCTTATTGTCTGCACGTAGAATTTTATTAACTATATCGCCATCACTGGTAAGTAGAATGAGTCCTTCTGAGGGTTTGTCGAGACGACCTATCGGAAATATTCTTTCCGGATATTGTATATAATCAATAATATTCCCTTTAACCATTTGATCAGTGGTGCAGATAACACCCACAGGTTTATTAAAAGCCAGGTACACCCATTCAGTAGGATCCTTTTTTCCCAATATCTTCCCAAGAACTCTTACTTCATCTCCCTGTGACACACGATTACCCAATTGTGCCACTACCCCATTCAAAAGAACTTTACCGCTTGCTATCAACTTATCAGCTTCTCGTCGTGAACACAGGCCGGTTTCACTTATAAATTTATTTAAGCTAACGGAGTTTTGATTTTCTGGATTCACTGTAGTGATTTTAGAAAAATTCCATAGAAACTTCGATCATTAAAAAAATGGAAATAAGGCATAAAAAGAACCTAAATCGAATATATAAATCCTATCCTATTTCGAATCCTTTTAATTGTTCTGCAATACTCCTGTCGTTACTCAATCGGGGAACCTTATTCTGTCCACCCAATTTACCTTTCTTTTTCATGTATTTCCTAAAACTTTCCTTCTTAAGAGGTCTGATTTTAAGTGTTTGCAATATATTCCCCTTAATTAAATCTTTATAGTAAATGTTTTGCTCCTGCATTATCAAATCTACCTTTCTGGAAAAGGATTCCAAGTCTTTGGGAACAGAATCGAATTCGACAAACCATTCGTGATATGGGAGTCCGGAATCCTCAGGACTAATATGAGGTGCAACGGTAAATTCCACCACTCCTACCTTTTCCTGATGAGCTACTCCCATAAGTGCATTTTCCACTTCATTGGCAATGACGTGTTCGCCAAATGCTGAAATAAAATGCTTTACCCTACCTGTCACCATTATTCTGTAAGGGTTGAGAGAAACAAACCGGATCAGATCACCGATAAGATAACCCCATAGACCAGCGTTGCTATTGATGATCAGAGCATAGTCAACGTCTTTTTCTACCTGACCCAGATGTAATCGGGTAGGATTTTCTGCAAATACTTCCTGAGAAGGCACAAACTCAAAAAATATTCCACTTCTGGTATTGAGAAGAAGCCCATCTGCCTGGTAATTATCCTGAAACGCTATAAAACCTTCAGAAGCCGGATAAGTCTCAATGGTATCAAGATCATCTCCTACCATATTCCTAAGTATGGATTTATACGGCTCAAAGTTAACTCCTCCGTGAATAAATACAGAATAGTTAGGAAAAATATCCCGAATGGTGTTTTTACCCGTTTTTTCAAGCAATCGTTCATAAAACATCACTACCCAGGGAGGAATGCCACTTATAAGTCGCATATCAGAATGTAAAGTTTCATCTACAATCCGGTCTAGTTTAACATCCCAATCATCTATACAGTTTGTCTCAAAAGAAGGTACCTGATTATTACGAGCCCAGGCAGGTATTTCATGATTAACAATTCCCGACAATCTACCCACATGCACATCGCCTATTTTCTCTAATTTAGGTGAACCTGAAAGAAAGATAAGTTTACCGTCAAATACTTTACTGTTTCCCGTCATGCCAATATAACTAAATAAAGCATTTCTGGCAGTATGCATGTGGTTGGGCAAAGAGTCGTGGGTTAAGGGAATGTATTTAACACCTGATGTGGTCCCTGATGTTTTAGCAAAGTATTTAGGCATGCCCGGCCAGAGAACATCGCTTTCGCCGGCTACCACTCTGTCAAAATACTTTTTGAGATCTTCATAATCTTTTATAGGGACATGTGCTGTAAATTCTCTATATGAAGAAATATTTTCAAAGTCATAGTCTATACCTATGGCAGTATTTTTTGCTCTACTAACAATACTATGCATAATATCCAACTGATCCTGTAATGCGGTTTTACTCCAAGACTGAATCTGTCTATGGATATATTGGGCAAACGGCTTTACTAAAGTTGATTTCAGACCCATGGGGCAAAATTAAAATTATATCTATACGGTTAAAATATTAAATCAAAGTATTAACAGAAAATGAGTATAAATGGGTGCGACTTTCTTAAAAAACTTATTTGTATTAAATCGAAAAGCCGGCCCTTTTAAGGAACCGGCTTTCGGGATCTCAGTTTTCTATCCTAGGAAAAAAAGTTATGATTGCATTATTCTCAGGTTGCAGGATAGAATGAGTTATAAAAAGTGTTATTATCCATTATTTCTTAAAGAAGCCATAAAATTTTCCAGTTCTTCAACCGAATAAAATAAAACATCTCTGGGTTTACTTCCCTGAGCTGGTCCCACTATTCCAAGCGATTCCATTTGATCCATGATGCGTCCTGCGCGATTATATCCCAATTGCATTTTTCTTTGTATCATTGAAGTAGAACCATGCTGATTAGCTACTATCAGTCTGGCTGCATCATCAAAACATTCGTCCAAATCTGTCACCTTTACATTTGACCCATCGCTACTGACATCGTCATCTCCAAGGTATTCCGGTAAATAGTATGGCTCGGGAAATCCTTGCTGTTTACTCACATATTCGATAACTCTTTCTACTTCCGGCGTATCGACAAATGCACATTGTAGTCGTATTACCGAACTACCAATACTCAATAACATGTCACCTCTACCTATCAGTTGTTCAGCACCCCCATGATCTAAAATCGTTCTTGAATCTATCTTTGAAGTTACTTTAAAAGCCAGGCGTGCGGGAAAATTCGCCTTTATAACTCCGGTAATAATATTTACCGAAGGTCTTTGTGTGGCAATAATAAGGTGTATCCCGATTGCCCTGGCTAACTGAGCCAATCTCGAAATAGGTAATTCAACCTCTTTACCCGCCGTCATGATCAAGTCTGCAAATTCGTCAATGACCAGAACTATGTAAGGCAAAAATCTGTGCCCCTCTTTTGGATTGAGTTTGCGGGATATAAACTTTTCATTGTATTCTTTCAGGTTTCTGGCTCTGGCACTTTTCAACAAATCGTACCTTTGATCCATTTCTATACACAGCGAATTTAAAGTGTATACCACCTTATTGGTCTCTGTTACTATAGGTTCATCTTCGTTAGGTAGAAATGCCAGATAGTGCTGCTCCAGGTAACTGTAAGGAAAGAGTTCCACCTTTTTAGGGTCTATCAAAACCAATTTTACCTGTGATGGATGCTTTTTATACAATAGGGACATCAGTACGGTGTTGATCCCCACCGATTTTCCCTGGCCCGTAGCACCGGCAATGAGCAAATGTGGCATTTTGGCCAAATCAGCTACAAATACTTCATTAGAGATGGTTTTGCCCAATGCTATCGGTAGATCCATCTTGGCATTGAGGTACCTTTCCGATTTTAAAACCTCCTTCAGAGAAACAATCTGCTTTTTCTTATTGGGTACTTCTATCCCAATGGTGCCTTTTCCGGGAATAGGGGCTATGATCCTGATTCCCAAAGCGGATAAAGACAGAGCAATATCGTCCTCAAGATTCTTTATTTTGCTGATCTTCACTCCAGGGGCAGGGACAATTTCGTACAAAGTAACCGTGGGTCCTATTGTAGCCCTGATCTTGGTAATTTCGATTTTATAATTTAGCAGGGTTTCAATGATCTGATCCTTATTGGCTTCCAGCTCATTTCTGTCTACCTGAAATTTCTTGTCGTCATAGTCCTCCAGCAAATCAAGGGTTGGAAATTCAAATCTTGATAAATCCAGCGTAGGATCATACGGTTCGCGAAAACCAATTTCGTTTTCAGTAGCGGGTATGATGGGTTTGCCTGTAGCATGCTCCCGGGCAATTTCGAGAGGTGTTTTGGTATTGATATCAGTAGACTCCTTTTCACCTTTCTCCTTTACGGGCATGATCACTTCCATTTCCATGTGGTCACCATCACTATCTGAAGTGGGTTTACGGGAAGATAGAGAGTCAGGAATATCCAGATCCATGCCGGATTCCTGATCTCTATCCATGGTTTTTGGAATGGCTCTTTCAGCATGAGAAGGCTTAAGAACACTAAAAATGGACGACATAATACTTCCTTTTACCGCAGGCTCACCCGACGAACGAGCCTTGGATTGAACCGGAACTTCCGGTGACAATATATTTTTAAATGGATTGACGTCATTCAGGGAAATTCCACTGCGATCTGCCCATGCCATAAAATGATCAAGATTAGGGTTGAACTGCCATACAATAAAGAAAAAGAGAGAAAATATCAGCAACAAAAACAAACCAGCCTGACCTACAAAATTGGTTAACCAAAAACAAGCACCTTCACCGAATGCTCCCCCCCAGGTAAATTCGCTGGATCGCAAAAAGAATTCCAATGATAGGGAAAAGAATGCCATGACCACCAGGGCAAAACGAATGGACTCAAAAACCGGAAGTAAACTTCTTCGTCTTATGAGGGCTATTCCCAATTTTATTAGTAAGAAAATGACCAGAATTGAGGGTAATCCAAAACCCCAATAGAAAAAAGCATTGGAAACCAAAGCTCCAAGCCTGCCTAACCAATTGGCAACACTTAAATCAGTTTGCAACAATACCTTCCATGAAAAATGTATGACTTTGTCCTGGTCTATTTTCCATGTATAAAAATAGGAAATGAAAGCGACAGTGAGATATAATGCTATCAGTATACTCAACACTCCAATGACTTTCGGCCACCTCTCATCTCTGAAATTGATCCTAAAAAATGAAAAAGACCTCTTCTTTGCTCTCTTACTTTTTGTCATTATTGCAGATAGTCATTTATTTTCATGCAGACTCTTTTCTCTGCTATGCAGAAATAAGTCTAGACATATCGATTTTTACGGGTGTAAGGCGTTTGGTTTTTATATCGCAGTGCTAAGGTAATGGCTTTTTAATCATATTACAAAATATTTTAAACTATATTTTACTCTTTTTATAATAATTATATATTATAAATAATTTTAATATGTAATATGGGATCAAATTTTATGCTTAATGCGCTGATTGTCAATTTTTACGAAAATGCCTGCCGATATATTTTTGAATGAATGCCGAAACCCGTTTATTTGCACTGTTTTTCTTTGCCGGTTTCAAAGGTCAGTAAATTTGGACTTAAAACTTATCCATGTTTTGGATGGATATTCAAATTGCCCTATTGATAAATGAATGCCTGACCATTGACTACTGTGTGAAAAGAATGTAATTATATACGTTTTATAAATACCCTAACCTTATGAAAACAAAAATATTTATTGCCGGCTCAGGTGGAATTGGAAAAGCTGTAGGCCTTATTTTGAAAAATCAAACCTATTTTCCTGCTGATATTATATATGGAGATATTTTTCAAGATGCTGCGATATCAGCCACACAATTTGTAAAAGAAGGTACTGGCTTAAGTGAGGGAATTGACTATATAGTCATGCCAGAATCGGGAAGTGATAATACCCTGGACAAAATATTGAAGGATGCTGACATCCTTCTTGATTGTTTACCTGGAAGCCAGGCTCCCAGAATGGCTGCACTGGCCAGAAAGTTTCAATGTCACTATACGAATCTCACAGAATACGTTCAGGAGACCCATGAAGTAGAGGAAATAGCAAAAGGTGCAGAGACGGCCTTTGTACTTCAAACAGGACTTGCTCCAGGGTTTATTAATGTTTTAGCTTGTCAGCAATACAATGAATTCGTCAGAGACTATAAATCCGAAATACTGGACTCTATGCACATGAAGGTTGGAGCTCTATCGAAACACGCAATATCACCTCATTTTTACGCTTTTACCTGGAGCCCCATTGGTGTCGCTACAGAGTACCTGAAAAATGCCATCATAGTCAGAAATTTTAAAACCATTGAAGTTCCAGCTCTTTCAGGAAGACAAGCCATCATTCTGGATGGTGACAAATATGAAGATAACTTCACTTCTGGCGGTGCTGCCGATCTTCCTGAGGCGTTCAGTGGTAAAATCAAAGATCTGGACTACAAAACCCTGCGATATCCCGGCCACTATACGTGGGTAGAGTCTGCCTTGTCTACCATTCCGGACACGGAAAACCGGGTAAAAACACTGGAGAGAATCATGCTCCAAAATATACCTTCAGTAGAAGATGATGAAGTGGTTATTTACGCATCTGTACAGGGGAAAGATCATACGGGACGGCTAAGGAGAAAAGAAGCCTCCTACAGGATTTATCCTTCAATGGTCGGCAATAAAAAACTCAGGGCTATTCAGACTACAACCGCTGCACCAATGTGCGAAATAGCGCGTATGATGATGGAGAAAAAATGGAAAGGCACCATTAAACAATCCATGATCGATCCGGCAGATTTTCTCAATGGGTCTTTTGTATCTTCTATATATGGCAAGTACGGTGCCCAATAAAGGGGTTCTGCGTATGTAAATGGCGTTTAGAAAAAAAACGGTTATATGATCATTTTTTCTCTAAAGTCTGCATGATAAAATCTTTTAGGTCTCTTTTACATTCTACCAAAGATGGATAGTGGGTATACATCATATGGCCGGCTTTATAGTACGTCATGGTAATATTATCTCTTATTTCAGGAGTAATCTTTAAATGATCCACTGAGTATTCTACTCCATAAAAAACAGTTGCCAAATCATAATACCCGTTCATGATGAGTACTTTCATATTCGGATCTCTGGTCATAGCCCTGGCCATATCTTCAGCTGTGCTGATAGCGGCTTGAGTGCCCCAGCGATTATTGCCGGTATGACTCCAATCCCATTGAAATCCTGTACGCGAAGAAGCACTGGTTTGGTAATGCAGATTCTGGTCTACTTCCAATTCTCCGTAGAAGTAATCCAGAAATCCAGATATGTAGGCGGGAGAAATTGCCATACTTTGCGGGTCGTATTCTGCTGTCCGATTTAGCAAATCCTGGTTGATACCCACATATCTTGAATCCAACCTGCCTACTGTTTTTCCCTCATGTCTCATCAATTCCTGAAAATACTCACCTGCCGTCACTCTCAGGTTGGCTTTCAACCAAAATGCATCCTCCAATCCAGTATAGGAAGCCAGACGATTCGCCATGTATTCTTTTTCGCTTTGGGTAAGTCTGTTTCCTTTAAAGAGTGCTGCCTGATATTCCGTTTCGGTAAAAATCCTGACTTCATCCAGGAAAGGTTCAAGTGTCGTTGATTTATTGGGTATTCTGTCGTGGTACCATGAAGTGGCAGCATAAGTAGGAAAATGTACGAGAAAAGAAAGATCATCGCCAGGAGGAAATATCAATGTGCGAAGATCAAATACCGCTGAAACCATGATCACGCCATTCATAGCTATTCCCCACCTCAAAAGGTAGTCCATTACACCGGCATTTCTGAAGGTTCCATAACTCTCACCTAAAAGAAACTTAGGGGAATTCATCCTTCCATGCGAAATCAGATATTGCTTGATGAAGAGGCTGATACTCCAGATATCCTGATCCACACCCCAAAAATCCTTGAATTCTTTTTCTCCAGCCGGCATGCTCAGACCGGTACCCACCGGATCCATCATGACCAGATCTGCAACATCCAGAATAGAATATTGATTATTTTCAACGGTATAGGGTGCCGCTGGGGTAAAATCCGGATCGTTGACTACTACTCTTTTCGGACCCAATAAACCCATGTGCAACCAAAACGAAGAAGAACCCGGACCACCATTAAAGGCAAACATAATAGGTCTTTTATTGTCGTGCTCTCCACCTTTAATATAACTCGTATAACCGAAATGCGCAACGGGTTTGTTCTGATCATCTCTGAGCTCAAGTGTTCCGGCATTTGCTGTATACCTTATGGTTTGCCCATCGATCTGAACACTGTGCTCAGAAGTGAAAACCATGGGTTTCTCTGAAATGCCCGGCATTTTCTTTTCTTCCTGAGAATAAATACCGGTAACTGAGAAAATTAAAAGTAGCAAACAAAGAACTGCAATGTGTTTTTTCATGAGTTTTAATAAAATTATAGATAGATAATGATAATAAATGCAATTGTGTCTACAGTCATTAAATGTATTTGAGGTCAAGATAAAAAAATAATAACAGTGTGCAGTCTGGATTGGAAAGGCTTTTTTTAAGAACTCTATGTCGAATCCAAAAAAATCGGAACCTGCAGTTTGACTTTTATTATAAGTGAGCTATTAGAAATGGAATGGTATTTGTCCAATAATCTGTAAAAGATACTTAAAAAAAGCACCAGTGAGAATGAAGGAAATTCTCAATGAGGTAGATAAAATACACTTAACACGACACTAGTAAAATTACACATTTATAAGAATTGATGAGATAGAAATGTTTATTCTATCTTTGCCGCGATTAACAACCCGGTTTTCCAAAAGGGGAGATCTCCAGATAAACCATGGGGACACATCGATTGCTTAACCGGTGTAATCTCAGGATACAAAGAAAACATTTTCAATAACGAAATATTGCCCTTTGGGTTTTCGATAAAACGCTTTGCCATGGAATTTAAAATCAATGAGGAGGGTATTGACGAGATCAGGGATCTTATAGCCCTGGGTGACGATGATGTTCTAATAGAGAAATTCAGAGAGATCCACTATGCCGATATCGCTGAGATCATGGAGGAGCTGAGCATTTCTGAAGCCATATATATATTTGATCTTCTGGACAGTGAAAAAACGGCAGAAACTCTGCTTGAGCTCGACGAAGATGTACGGATAAAAATTCTGGATCAGCTCACTCCTATAGAAATCGCAGAAGAGCTCAACGAATTAAATACCGATGATGCAGCGGATATCATCAATGAGTTGTCCTTTGAGAAAAAACAGGAAGTTATTGCTCAAATCCAGGATAGTGAGCATGCCCGCGATATCGTTGATCTGCTGAGATATGATGAAGATACTGCCGGTGGTCTCATGGCAAAAGAGTTGATCAAGGTCAATGAAAACTGGACTGTACTCAACTGTGTTAAAGAAATGCGGGAACAGGCCAAGAATGTCAGGAGGGTTCATTCCATTTATGTAGTAGATGATAACAATGTTTTGAAGGGAAGACTTTCTTTAAAAGACTTGCTTACATCCAGTACAAAAACACCCATCAGAGATATCTATATACCCAAAGTCGATTTTGTTTATGTAGACACAAAAGATGTAGAAATTGCCCGATTAATGCAAAAATACGACCTGGAAGCCATCCCCGTACTCGACGAGTTGGGCAGATTGGTTGGGAGGGTTACTATCGATGACATTGTAGACGTTATCAAAGAAGAGGCAGACAAAAACTACCAGTTAGCCGCCGGTATATCCCAGGATGTAGAAGCAGATGACAGGATTCTCGATCAGATAAAAGCCAGGCTTCCCTGGCTTCTTCTGGCATTACTTGGTGGTTTTGTGGCAGTAAAGGTATCCGGAAGCTTCGAAGCAGCAATGGAAAAATACCGGGTATTGTTTTTCTTTACTCCACTAATCGCTGCCATGGCAGGAAATGTAGGAGTTCAGTCATCTGCCATCATAGTTCAAGGTCTTGCCAATAATACCTTAACCGGTTCACTTGTCAAACGACTTATCAAAGAATTGTCTTTAAGTTTACTCAACGGACTCCTTCTGGCCATTTTCCTCTTAATCGGTAGCTATTTACTCCTCGACGTGGGATTTTTAGTTGCTTTAACCGTGGCTATTGCCCTGATTTCCGTCATAATTATTGCGTCCCTTATCGGTACATTTGTTCCATTCACTTTGAATAAATACGGTATCGATCCCGCATTGGCCACCGGACCATTTATTACAACCAGCAATGATATCTTCGGCATTTTGATCTACTTTTCCATTGCAAAATATATGTTGGGATTTTGAGTAGATTATGGCTTAAAACCTTTAATAAGGTCCACTTTTTCTATCTGTTATCTATTAAGACAATGATTTATTGTACCATTCCTCCAATTAAGTGCTCTTTTACAGTAAAGACTATCAATACAGGATTATCATTGATTGAAACGTTCTTCTTTAATTCATTTACATCGGTGTAAATACCATAATCACTACTTTTTATACCGGTGTTTTGTGCAAAGCCATAGACCGGTTGAGCTAAATAAAATGTGCTTCTGATTCTGTATTGGGGAAAAAAGTCTACATATTCAGTGAGGCTTTTACAAGTAAATTCTGAAATGTGAAATAAATGTCCATTTTCCACATGGATCATCGCATATTGAGTGTGTGCATCCCTGTATCCATCTCCTTTATTCCACCAGTAACGATAAGAAATATGGTCTCCACTATATGTGATAAAGACTGGAGAGTATATTCTGGAGTTTTTCCGCACAATGAAATTATATACTTGTTCATTCCATCTCTCGTCCATTGTCAATGAGTATTCGCCATAGTCTAAATGAATAAAAGGCCTGAATGATGATCCTGAATATATATATAGTGTATCATTTAATGCCTCGTGAATGAGTATATCGTTTCTGTTTTGATTTTTCAGTAAATCCGTACGCCCTAACCCTGCTAAAACATTTGGATTACCATTCTGTCTAAAGCCTTTGATGGGCTGAAAATTCTTGTCAAATACAATATAGTCAAAAGGAAAATCATGATGATATTGATCAGTATTCCGGCCTATAATGACGTCATCTGACACGACCAGAGCTTGAATTATAATAGGCAAATGATGAATTTTTATAAATTCCCCTTCCATATTATATACAAAGACTTTCAACGAGTTGCGATCCACAACATACAACTCATCTTTATGTATACTTATGGATGCCAGATTCATAACCCGAAGCAAAGGATCATTCTTACTGTCATTGATATTATAAAGATGCTTGCCATGAATGTCGAAAACCAAAATCCTTTCTGTAACTTTTGCATCCAGTATAAAAATCTTTTCCCGGTATACTATCATTTGGTCAATATAGCCGATGTAACAATGATCGCATGTTTCCAATTGGATATATTTCACGGTATCTGAGATCTCCTCGATAGCATATGATCCTGCATTATGGGGATTGATAGCAATCGTCATTACATCCTTTCCACTATCACCATCATGACACGCTAAAATGCAAAGGATGGCTGTCAAAAATGACAGCCATCTTAGTTGAGCCGTATATGCTTTCATAGTAGTGCCATTAATCTATTGGCAAGGTGGTTGACCAGTACCGGGACCACATGCTCCTCCTCCAGTTGTCTCGCAAGAATTCAAAACCTCAACACATGGACCTCCAGGTATATTACAAGGCCAGTAACAATTCCGCTCATGATCAAAAGTTTCCATTAAATCCAATCCTGATAATTCAGAACCCATGGAAAGAGAAAGAATAAATAAAACAGAAAAAAGCAATTTTTTCATAATTAAAGTTTTTATATGGTGAAAAAAAGCAAATCCACTGTACGTGTTTGAGGAGATTTTAAGTATTTATCCCAATGAACTGTAAATCAAAAAAAAAAAACAATTATCCAAATATTTTCTATTTTTTAACATAAAAGGAAATACAATAAATACAAGGGCAAATTAATTTAACGGCTTCTTTTGTATATCTTTGATTAATCCGCTGTTTAGCCAATATGTTATTTTCTTACCGCATAAGTAAAAGCTCATAAAAAGATGTGTACATATAAATCGAATATATTTATGCATCAAATGGTCTGGAATATCATTTATAGTTCTTTTTCCATTTAAGTATACTTTGAAAAAGATATCGATTATGAATAAAATGCTCGCATCCACGCGTGAAAAGTACGGTTCACCGGATATTTTACAGGTGAAAGAAGTAGATACACCCCAACTGGGTGATTCGGAAATGTTGGTAAAAGTTTATGCCAGCACAGTCAATCGAACCGATTGTGCCATACTGAGAGCCAATCCATTTATCATGCGTTTTTTCACCGGCCTGTTTTCGCCGCGAAAAAAGATCACCGGAACTGATTTTGCAGGAATAATAGTAGCGACTGGTAATCAGGTCAAAGCCTGGGATGTGGGAGATAAAATTTTTGGTTTTGATGATCTCGGTTTGCAGTCACATGCGCAATACATAACCATAGACGAAAGCAAAGCATTTGCCAAGATGCCAAAAGATTTGGACTATGTCCAGGCGGCTGCCAGTTTGGAGGGTGTGCATTATGCTTACAATACCATCAATAAGGTAGATCTTAAAATCGGACAAAAAGCCCTGGTAAACGGTGCTACCGGAGCCATAGGTTCGGCCATGGTACAACTCTTAAAATTTTATGGATTACAGGTTACCGCGGTAAGCAACACAAAAAATATAGAGCGGATATATAAATTGGGTGCTGACCTTGTAATAGATTACAAAAAAGAAGATTTCAAAGCCTCCCTTGATAGATTTGATTATGTTTTTGATGCTGTAGGCAAAAGTTCATTTTTTCAATGCAAATCACTATTAAAGCCGGGAGGAGTGTACATATCGTCTGAACTGGGTTGGATGGCTCAAAATGTTTTTCTTTCATTGGCAACCATATTTTTGTCTTTTCTTCCTGGAAGTTCCAAACGGAAGAAAGTGCTTTTCCCTTTTCCCTTTGATATTAAAAAGAGCATAATTCTGATCAGACAACTGATCGAAGAAAAAAAATTCCAGGCTGTTATTGACAGGGAATACACCTTAAAAGATATAGCAGATGCGTACCGGTATGTAGAAACCGGAGAAAAGACAGGCAACGTGATGGTGATTCCAAACAGATTGGAAAATTAAAGCTATCGCAATGAAATGACTATATGAAACCGACATGATTATTTAACTCATCAAAGGTTCAACCTGCCTGCCCCAGGGTACTGCAGGCAGGTCCGGCTTTTAAATTCAGGTACTCAGAAAGTTCTAAACTAAAAATAAACAGAAAAAACATGGATGAAGGGCATAGACACAAAGGAAAATGATTAAAAAAAGCTCTGAAAGAGCGAAATATCAATAGCCCCGGGCTTCAGCCCAGGGTTAGGATATGAATCGGTCATCGTTTTGGCGGGATTTTTGTCCCCCCCCAAAGCTTTGGGGGCTTTGGGGACAAAAATCATGACAAAACTACCCACCGAATTAATTTTAAACAGATTAAATGAATGTACCATAATAAAAAGTAATGTATATCTGTAACCAATAAAAATGACATTGTGGAAAAAGTAAACATCAAAGACAAACTATCTCAATTTTCCGATCATTGGAGTCCAAAAATTGTAGGAGAACTCAACGGGCAACACGTCAAACTGGCAAAATTAAAAGGTGAATTTATATGGCATAAACACGAAGAAGAAGATGAGCTATTTTATGTCATTAAAGGTGTTTTATTAATGGAATTCAGAGACAAAGTGGTTAAAATTAATGAAAACGAATTTATCATTGTCCCCAAAGGTATAGAGCATAGACCGGTAGCTAAAGAGGAAGTGCATCTCATGCTTTTTGAACCGGTGACAACCCTCAATACCGGTGACAAAAACAATACGCTCACCAAGCGGAAATTGGATAGGATTTAACTAAAAAAATCTTTGCGGCCGTTGCGAAATTTCTAAGAGTTCTTAGTGTGAACTATGAATCAAAAATGGGAAAGATTATCACCAGCTGTACCCAACCCATATCTGCGTGCATCTGCGGGAAATATCAAAGTCAATGTTAAACAAAAAGATAAAGGTTTGTTGATGATGCAGGCGAGGAAGTGAAGAGATGGATTTTAACCATTCCATCTTTGCGTTCCCCCTTTAGCGTGAAATAGAAACAGAAAATGTAACATACGAAGTATTATACGACGTACTCTTGGGATGGGTTCACGCCAAGACCGCGAAGAAAAACCGGTAGAGTAGAGCAGGGAGCAGTCAGATGACAACTCCTTAGCCCCCTCGTCAAACCGTACGTGCGGTTTTCCCGCATACGGCTTTCCTATTGGTTTCGTCCTTGGGCATTCACAGGTCGTAAACCAGAGCTCGCATAGGGTACTATTAAACCATAT
>JBGTBR010000030.1:0-25511 GCA_041749255.1 Saprospiraceae bacterium | reverse complement strand
ATTCTACCACGGTGACTTAAAAATAATAGCAAAACTTCTACAATGAATCTCTGCCTGGATTTGTTAACCTTATCCATTTTTGCTAATATTGTAAGAATTAGGCTTTTGCCTAGAGTAAATGCGTCTTGTGTAATCATTTTCCTTAGAACTGAGTGATTACAGGTTGGCTTATAATGCTAATTTACGCATTTACTTTTTTTATAATATATTCCTCGCTTTTTTTTTACCGAACCATTGATATAACGAAAGTGAATTAAATAGCAATATAATTAAATCTTCTAAACTGGCTTCTAATTGCGATAGTCTACTCGCTCTTTTCAATTTGCCCAAAGATGAAGTGGACCCAATAAATTATTTAAATTATATACGAAGTTTAGGAGGTTATTCCACTTTTAGTCCTTCCAATGGAGCATTGAATGCTCTTATAAGTTCTGGAAATTTATACATTATTAAGAATGATTCATTGCGTATGCACCTGGCCAGATGGTCAGGAATGCTAGAAGACACGAGAGAGGATGAAATACGACTTATAGAGTTCGGAGATACTCATATGAATCCATTCAGACTGGAGTACTCAAATCTAAGACCGGGATCTGCTCATGTGGACCCAGCGCTTCTTGAAAATATTAAATTCGAGAATATCGTCAGGACTATACGGAGAAGTGCAAATTATAATGTTGAAAATTATGAAATCCTGGGGTTAGAAATAAACAGAATATTAGATGAAATCAATCGGGAATTAAGTTCTGAACAAAAATAACAAAAGCACACCACCGGCTATAGTTCATTGCCAGGTCACTGCCGACTTACGAAAATTCCGCTGGTATTTTCTATATGTGATTTATTTGCTAAATTAGGTGCTTAATCACGCAACAAACCTTAGCCAACACGTTGAACAAACCCTAATATATATCTATAGACAATTAGCTAATTGTACAGTACTTATCATTGAATTGTACGATTTTTGAGTCATTTTTTCATACTATAAATCGATATAATCATGGATGCCAAGCATGTAAACCGAGAAGTATTTCGTATTGATGAGTTCACTGAGTTTATGTTTCTAAAGAACTTTTTCTGAAGCATCCCATCAAGACTTATACTCAGGTTGCTGTGCACTTTGGCGCTTGGTGGCAAAGTTTGCCTCAAAGTACTCTGATGATTGATGAGGTGGTCAAAAAGTACCTGCTTTATCACCACTGAGATGAAGGCAGGCGAATATGTCGAATTTGATCGAAAGGCAGGAGAAATTGAAATCTCCAATACATCCAGGGAGCCAACAGACATTCTCCTCTTTGGTGGCGAACACTATGACGAACCTATTGTGGCCCAAGGACCTTTTGTGATGAATATACAACATGAGATCTCAAAGGCCTACAATGATTTTTATTCAGGAAAGTACGGTAAAATCAGTTATCAAAAACACGCTTAATAGTGATAAAAGATTGAAATGATTATCTTTAATCGAACTTTCTGGAATATTGAGAAACTGATAGTACCAGAGCTGCAAAACATTTAAAATTGACAAACATGATAAAAAAGGAATATTCAAACGATGAAATAACCATTGTGTGGAAACCAGAAAAATGCATCCATTCTGGAATCTGCGTGAAAACATTGCCCAGCGTCTACCATCCCAAAGAAAAACCATGGATTAAACCCAATAATGCTAGCAGTCAGGAGCTGATCGATCAGGTTGCAAAGTGTCCGTCAGGAGCATTGAGCATTAAGAAATCAGAGACAATGGTCAGAATAGAGCGCGAGGAGAACGGTAGCAAAGGACGTTTTGTCATTTATGAGAAAGATGAATTTGCTGGAGAAATGACCTATGTGTGGGCTGGGGCATCCAAATTCATCATCGACCACACGTCTGTAGAAGAAAAGTTTGGAGGCAAAAAATATGGTCACATGATGTTGAGCAAAGCGGTTGAATTTGCCAGAGAAAAGGACGTGAAGATTCTTCCTCTCTGTCCTTTTGCGAAAGCCCAATTTGACAAAGATAGCAGCATAGCGGATGTTAAATATAAAACACTACCGTCATCAGGCGTGTGAAGTAATTAAAGCTGACAGCTTTTAGTGGAGGCAATAGCAATAGTTACGAAACATCCGGGATTAAAAGTTGGTGCTTTTGAAATCAGGATTGTTGATGAAGAAATCAAAGAAATGGTCGGAGCCAAACAAAAGATATGGCATAAAAAATATCCGCCCGACTTCTTAAAATTGTAAACGAGCTTCCATTGAAAGAAGGTATCAGAGTTTTAGAAATTGGTTGCGGACCAGGAGTTATGGCAAGAGAAATCTCAAAAAGAATAGGAAATGGACATATCCTGGCAATTGACCGTTCCGCCAAAGCAATTCAGCAAGCAATTTCTGGTTCACAACTTGAAATGAAATCAGGTAAACTCTCATATAGACAAATTGCTATAGAAAAATTTGAACTAGAGCCTAATGAAAAATTGTTTGATATTGCTGTTGCAGTACGAGTTGGTGCATTGGACGGACGACACCCTGAAATAGAAAAACACTCATTACATAAAATTGTCCAAGCATTAACTAATGATGGAAAGCTCTTTATTGATGGTGGAAACCCATTAAAAGAAATAACACTTGACGAATACAGAATGAATGCCAGCCCATAACAGCACCTACCTAAAAGTGGAGGAATCCGCAGGAATTAAAGATTCAATTTGGGAGCGCTTCAATAGTTACTGGTAAACGAATAGTTTTTAATATTAATGGGAATAAGTATCGACTGATTGTTGATATCGAATTTAGGCTCGGGATTGTTTTCATAGTCTGGTTTGGAACACATGAGCAGTACGATTTAATAGACTCAAAAACAGTATCTTATGTTAAAACCGATAAAAACAAGTAAACAGCACAAAGAATATTTGACGCGAGCGTATGAG
The DNA here is from genome assembly GCA_041749255.1 of Saprospiraceae bacterium. Lineage (GTDB taxonomy): Bacteria > Bacteroidota > Bacteroidia > Chitinophagales > Saprospiraceae > JABDLO01. Next base: position 22,602 of record JBGTBR010000030.1, on the reverse strand, counting down.
CTTATGCAAAAGGATATTAAGCCTAATACTAATGAATCAGACGAACTGGAAGTAATAAGTATTTTGATCGAACAGTACGAGAAGGATAAACACCCAATTGCCCCTCCGAGCCCTATTGATGCCATTTTGTTTAGACTAGACCAAATGGGTATGAAAAAAAGTGAGCTGAAAAGTATATTAGGATCACGAAGCAGGGTAAGTGAAATATTGTCAGGTAAACGAAGCTTAAGTCTAAAAATGATTAGAAAATTGCATGAACAGCTCGGAATATCTGCTGATACCTTGATCAGAGAATATGAACCAGTCAAGTAATCGCAGTAATCAATATAACACTTGATGGGATTTGCGACCATTCAGCAGGTATTCCCGATCAAGATTAATATCAACATTAGGCAGGGCTTTTAGACATGAGGGAGTCATATTATGTGGACGGACAACTTACCTACTTAGCAATTTTGGCAAACGCTGCTGAAAAACCCTACAAATCAAAAATCAATGGACGACTTTGCTTTGGAAATTATCTTTCGAATCGGTGGATAGTTTAGCAGCCCGTAATCCGCAACTGCTAGGCATAGCAGGAGCCATTTATGATTAAAATTTGCAATGTTGATGCTATCCAAACTACCGGTTTAAAATCCCTTAAAATCAAATATTTGGCTATTTTTAGAGTGGGATTATAAAAAAACGAGGTTTTAAGATCAACTTGTCCCCAACTTGTTGGGGAAACTGCCGTTACCAGCAAGTAAATGATCTACCTTAAAAAACAGACCTTAGTAAATGGAAAAACAATATGAAAATATAGGATTTGTATTCCTCTTGTTGATCCCGATGGCGATCTTAGGGTTTTATAAATCCTACATAATTCGATCACCAGATATTGATGTTGTAATTGATGGTTATATACATTTTCATGCCATAGTATCTTCTATTTGGATTGGACTACTGATTTCTCAACCCTTGCTAATCCGATACAAGAAATACCGTATGCATCGGATGTTTGGTAAAGTTTCTTACTTCATTTTCCCGCTGCTAATCCTTACTTTCGTCCCATTAATTGCCAGAAATTTTAATGGTATAGCTTCTGTCATAAATCCTGTTTTTGATGCTGGATTGTTATTGCTTTTTTACTCACTTGCTATTAAAAATAAAAAGAACATCACCCTTCATATGAGGTACATGATAGCGATTGCTTTAATATTTATGGGTCCAACGCTTGCAAGGGTTTTATTTTATTGGACAGATATCAATGGTTTTTGGGTAACTATGTTAACTTGGGGTTCTATTAATCTCGTCTTATTAGGATTAATTATTTGGGATAAAATCAATCATCGAGAATACAAGCCTTATTTAGTAGGGCTTTCAGGATTCTTAGTTTATCTTGTTGTTTTATTGATACATCGTTTCTAACAGAATCATCATGAAAAAAAACCTATTACCTATAGTCTTCATAATTTGTGCCTGCTCGCCAACTGCAAAGCAAGACAAGATAAATGATGAAGAAGTCAACCCCGTCAAAGAACGTTTTGCTAAAATGGAAGCTGATGCTTTGAAAGAACCCTATCATGGTATTTTTAGCGAAATTGACACCCTTGAAAACTTGTTCCCAATTAATGCGACTAACGTTACAACAGCTCCAATCGTAGAGGCAGCCACTCAATTCTTACATAGTTTAAAATCCGAACAGTTAAAGAGAACAATATATAAAGTTAATGATAAGGAATGGCGAAAATGGAGCAATGTAGATAATGGCATTTATAATCGTCAAGGAGTGAGTTTGATGGAGATGGATAATGAGCAAAAAAAATCAGCATTTGATCTAATGCAGGTTTCCTTAAGTGCGAAAGGACTACAACTTAGTAAAGACATTATGAAAACAGATCAAACACTCAAGGAACTTAACAATGGGTCAAATGATTATGATGAAGAGCTTTACTTTTTTACAATTATGGGTCAACCTTCCCAAACTGAGCCATGGGGTTGGCAATTGGACGGCCACCATTTAGTGATCAATTATTTCGTCCTCGGTGATCAGGTAGTGATGTCTCCTGTGTTCATGGGAGGCGAACCAATTATAACAACAACTGGAAAATATAAAGGGAACACCTTATTTCAGGACGAGCAAAACCTGGGATTAGCATTTATGAAATCATTATCTGAAGAACAACAGACAATAGCCACTATCTCAAGAACAAAAACTTCCAATAATAATATTGCCGAAGCAAACAAGGATAATTTAATTCTAAATTATGAGGGAATACCGGCTTCAAATTTAACTGACCAGCAAAAGTACAAACTGCTGAATTTGATAGAACAATATATCAGTAATATGAAAGAAGGGCACAAACAAATAAAAATGGAAGAAGTGACCCTTCATTTTGATAACACATGGTTTTCATGGGTAGGAGAGACGACAGAAGATGCGGTATTTTATTATCGCATTCACAGTCCAGTTGTGTTAATTGAGTTTGATCACCAGAGGGTTGTTGGCATACCAAATACAGATGACGGGAAACCCTCAAAAAATCACATCCATACGGTGGTTAGAACACCTAATGGAAATGACTACGGAAAGGATTTATTAAGACAACATTTAGAAAGTCATAAACACTAGAAATTAGGTGTTTCAATTCCTGCAAACAACAAGCCTGCGAAAAGCAGGCGGACAGTGGCAAACCTCTAATTCACAACTTTTTTGTAACTTTATACCAACCGGATCAGACAGTGGGTATTAAAAGCCCGCCATCGTATGCCTGCCAAAAGTTATGCTTCATAATGACCAACCAATAATCAATGATAAAATTCATTCGAAAAATTCGCCAAAAAGCTCTAACTGACAATAGGTTCGGAAAATATTTTACTTACGCAATCGGGGAAATTGTACTTGTTGTGATAGGAATTTTGATTGCTCTTCAAATAAATAATTGGAAAGAAGAAAAAAGACAAGAAGTTTCTGAAAAGGAATTTTTTGATGGATTGACTAAAGACCTCAACCGTGATAGTGAAGTAATTAAGGTCACCCTGAATGACATAGATAGAAGGTTAAATTCATTCGATTTACTAAATAACCAGGGTATTGTGCATGGTAAAGAAATAATTGATTCATTAATCAAAGACTACTTTGTTCCAACTACAACTTTCTACCCCGTTTCCGGCACATTTGAATCTGCTATTTCAGGTAATAAAATTGGTGGCTTTAAAAATAAAAAAGCTGTAAATGAAGTAGTAAAGCTATATAATTCAAATTATAAAAGATTAATAGATAATGCGAATGCATTAGATGATAGATTTGAATTTTTAGCAAAAAAATATAGCCATAATCGCAGAATAAACTCTTGGAAAGATGTAAAAAAGGAAAATCTCAATGAAATTCTTGATGACTTTCATTTTCACCATAAAGTACTCCAGTGGTATAATGAAAATTTAAAAACTAACCTTAATGAAATAAATCAATTATTATCTGAAATAAAATAACAAACCCAAAAACTATAGTAGAATTGAGACTTTCTGACCATACAAATGACAATTGGTGAATTAGATATATGCTGCAAAGACCAACCGTCAAACTTCCCCCTATATTAGGAAAACAGATGTAACCTTCTACTAAATCAATATTATAAACAACAAGTTTATCGGATGACCTGGTTAAAATATGACAAATCATGAGATCCGGTACGCAATGATAAAAGGTATAAAGAATTGCTAAATAAAATGCCATTTGAAAGATAAACTATGAACGTCAGCAGGTAACTTTGGTATTGCCAATATTGGGGCTGGACATAATTTCTGTATTAAATATTTAATCGTAACTTGTAAGCACACCATTAGATTATTATCATGCTGTGTATTGCCGGCAGCCAGGAAAGGCGAAGGGGAGAATGAATCAAGGAATGATGAGAGACAACGATCAAAGATGGACGATAGCTGCAACTTTGACATTCATTCAAAATTAACTATCTTTAATGAATGGAACCAAGGATTATGATACGAAGACGTTTGCATCTTCCCAAGGCCTATTCTATAAATTGTCTTTAGGGGACAGCCTCAGGAAAAAGAAAGATAGATTTAACAAAGTAGCTTTTCTAAGTAAGATCTCTATAAGCAAAACAATGTAAAGAATGGAATATCTTGAAACATTAGTTGTATAAAAATTCAGAATATGGCCATTATTAAAACACCAGACCAGCGCGTCCGGGTTTTTATCAGTTCTACCATCAATGAATTGGCTGAAGAGCGAAAGGCAGCAAGGGAGGCCATTTCTAACCTCCGGCTAACGCCTGTTTTCTTTGAGGCAGGAGCACGGCCGCATCCTCCCCGCGATCTTTACTCCGCTTATCTTGATCAAAGCCATATTTTCCTTGGTATATACTGGAACAGTTACGGCTGGTTAGCACCTGGGGTTGAAATCTCCGGCCTGGAAGATGAGTATAGGCTTTGCGGTAACAAGCCCAAGTTGATTTATGTAAAAAAATCAGATGAAAGACAACCCAAACTAAATAAACTCCTGAAGGATATTGAAAACAGTGATACAGCTTGCTACCAAATGTTTAGTGACGCCCAAGAGTTGAAAACACTTATTGAAAACGACCTTTCTGTCCTGATGTCCGAAATTTTTGAAAATGCATTGTTTGATCAGCAGTTGGAAAAAGCAGAAAAAAAGGAAGCACCTCCAAAGTACAAACGAATAGAAAATCTGCCACTTACCAGGGGTGAAATCATTGGCAGGGATGAAGACATAAAAGCCCTTTCGAAATTAATTGTAAAACCGGATGTATGTCTGGTAACCCTGCTTGGTGCGGGTGGAACCGGAAAAACGACTCTTTCCATATATGTTGCTCATGCCGTCAAAGACCAATTCAAGGATGGAACCATTTTCATCCCGCTGGCTCCAATTACCAATCCCAATCTCGTTGCTGGAACCATAGCTGAATTGATTGATTTACAGGACAGCGGAAAACAGCCTGTTGAAATCACTTTGTTGGAATACTTATCCGATAAAAATATGCTCCTGATCCTCGACAATTTTGAACAGGTCATAGAGGCTTCAAAGCTTATCAGCAAGATCACCATGCAATGCAAGGATGTAAAAATGTTAATTACCAGCAGAACTTCACTGCATATCCGTAATGAGAGAATTTATAATCTCAACCCTCTTGCAATTCCTGATATTTCACATACAACAGCAGAAGAATTGAAGAGAGTGTCCAGTGCTCAACTTTTTATCGAGCGTGCTATGGCCGTAAATTCCAATCTTCCGCTCAATACAGAAAACATAAAAGCGATCATTGACATCTGCCAGAGGTTAGATGGACTGCCTTTGGCTATAGAATTGGCCGCAGCACGCACCCGCTTTTTCCAACCAGCCGCTTTATTGTCAAGAATTGACAAAACACTGGATCTTGTAAATAAAGGCCACAAAGACCTGCCTGAGCGGCAGCAGACGCTGCGTGGTGCTATTGAATGGAGTTATAATCTCCTGTCAGATGATACCAAAAAAGTCTTCAGCCAACTGGGTGTATTTAAAAGGAGCTGGACCATTGAAGCTGCTGATGCTGTGATCAATAGCAATGAAGAATTAGTAGATATTGAAGAGATGACAGAGAGGTTGCTGGATGTCAGTTTGATCAAACCTGTTTTAGTAAGTCATTCACATGAGCCCAGGTTCAACATGCTTCAGACCGTTCATGAGTATGCCAATGAAATGCTTCACCAATCTCCTGATGGCTATAAAACCAGACTCCGGTATGCTGAATATTTTCTCAACATGATGAAAGGTACAGAATGGCTGTTATGGAAAGTTACGGGAGAACCATGGCTGGATAAGATAGAGTACGAACTCCAAAATATTCGTTCAGCTTTTTACATCTTACTAGAGAGTAACAAAAGAGAAGAAGCATGGAATTTGTTTTACTATATGTTCTCTTATTGGGCTATCCGTGGAGGTTATTCAGAGGCGCTGACATGGATAAAGGATGCCGGTATTGATGATGAAAAACTTTGGGAATCGGATGAAATAAGCGAGGAAGTTAAAGGCCGTACCCTGGCCTGGGCAGCTCTTGGTAAACTGATGATGCTGCACATGGAAGAAGGGATGAATTTCGTAAACAAATCTGAACAGATCCTTGAAAACACAGATGATCGCTTATCATTGGCTGTAGCATTGGCAATTGAAGGTTGTTACGGAAGCTTTATGGGCATTCCCGGTTCAGGAGAAAAACTGGAAAGGGGAAAAATATTGGCTATTGAATTAAAGCACCCTTTCCCGCTTTCAATGCTTTATCTGTGGTCTTTTGAATACTACAGGCAAATGGGAAGAATGGATATCGTTGAAGAGCAATTCAACAAAATCCCAGAAATTGCTGAAGAGCATGATTATATCTACATGCTGGTTACCTTGTTTACCATTCGATATTCATATATTGCCCATGAGCAAAACGTCAATTACGAGGAGATGGCCTCAGAGGCGATGAAAGTCTTTAGCCTGATGCCGGAGAAAGGTTACAAAGGATTAAAGTCTGCAGTTATGGCTGCTCATGCTTATTGCCTGATGAAGCTAAAAAATTTGGAAGAAGCAAAGACCTCGATGATGAATGCCCTGGAATACGGAAGAGAAAGCGGGGAAAAAGAAGCCGACCTTCAAAGAACATTAGAAGCCGCTTTGCTGAATGCTTTAGAAGGAAATATTGAAAAGGCTTGCAAGCTTCTTGGGGCCAGTGAAGCCTACAGCGAATCCTCAGGCTATCCATTGGTAGGAACTGCAGAAACTCAACGGAATGAAATACGTGAAATCATTCCTACGGATCAGGGGGATGGTAAAAAATGGTATGAGGAAGGCAGAAAAATGAAAATTGAAAAGGCCGTAGTTTATGCTATGGCGGACAATGGAAGAGCTTCTACCTTGTAAACCCTGTAAAACAAAAATCACATAAATCGGAGTATAATATGATAGTCAGAATAACACAAACCAATATAATAGATTATTACAAGTCGAACGAGGGTTTTACGATTTTCGGAAGAAATATACCAATAAATATCAATTTCCCTAAAACAAGCATATCAAAAGGGTAATCGACGTCGTGAATACAAGCTCGTCGTGCTTCATTATAACCAACCAAAAACCAATCATACAATCCTTACTCCATCAATTTAGTTGTTTCTCCGATTGACACCGTCAGGCTCCAAGGAAGCCTGGATGAGAGATTTTTCGAAAATCACTGCCTAAACCAACCTCACCTACATAATTGAATTTACACACTCAATTTCAAATAGAAGAAAATCAACACTTTAGCGCAAATATATTTTGAATTGTAAAAATATTTTTCGTTTAAAGGCATATTTTTATTGTTTATCAATAAATATTTATTATATTTGCGACATAAATTAACTCAAAAAAAGTATGTCAAAAAAAAACAATTTAGTATTTAAGGGTCTAAATATAGTAGCCTGGATCATCTTCGTAGGTTTGTGCATTGAAGCCGGTGGCTTGATAGTCAATTTTATTTTCAGTCTGTACAATCCTGAATTTGTTCCAAACCTTTATCAAAAGTTGGACTTAAGTGAAATGTACCAACGCAGCAAATGGGCTTTTTTCGGGATGTATAGTTTTATCTTAATCATCGCCATTTTGAAATCATACTTATTCTATATAGTCATCAGACTTCTCAGTAAATTAGACTTATCAAAACCGTTCAACCATTTTGTTTCAGAACAGATTATGCTGCTGAGTTACTATACTCTTTCCATAGGGCTCTTAAGTTACATCGCCAGAGAAACTTCCAGAAATTTGCTACGTCGCGGATATGAAATCGACACATTGAGCCAGTTTTGGGCAGACAGCCAGGCTTTTATTTTAATGGCGGCTGTAATTTACGTAGTTGCTACCATATTTAAAAAAGGAGTTGAGATTCAAAACGAAAACGATTTAACCGTATAAACTATGCCAATCATTGTAAATTTAGATGTAATGATGGCAAAGCGAAAGATGTCGCTTAATGAGCTATCAGAAAAAGTTGGATTGACACTTTCAAACCTTTCTATCTTAAAAACGGGCAAAGCAAAAGCTATACGATTTAGCACTTTAGAAGCTATTTGCGAGGCTCTAAACTGTCAACCAGCTGATATTCTTGAATACGTAGAAGAAGCCCAAAACTGATCCATTTATGAAAAAGCTATTTATTGTAACCGTTTCAATCTTATTTTCTTTTTTTGCCAGTGCTCAAAATAGCGAAAGCATAATCATTGGTGAGAAAGAAATCATTTATTCAAATGTATTAAATGAGGATAGGAAGCTTTGGATTTACACCCCAAACATGACCTCGCACAATTCAAGTTCAAACAAACGATATCCTGTACTGTATGTGTTAGATGGCGATGCTCATTTCTTTTCTACGGTCGGCATCATTCAACAACTAAGTCAGGCCAACGGAAATGGGGTATTGCCTGAAATGATTGTGGTTGCCATTGAAAACACAAACAGATTCAGAGACTTGGTTCCCTCTGATGATTTAATCGATGCAAATCCTTTTATAGACTTCTTATCATCAGAGCTAATACCATACATAGATGAGAATTATCATACCGCCCCATACAAATTGTTGGTTGGTCATTCTTTATGTGGACTTTTTGCAATTGATTTACTCACTGCATATCCCCGATTATTTAATGCCTATATTGCTATTGACCCAAGTATGTGGTACGATAATGAAAAGTTCTTAAATAAAACTGTCAGACAATTACCCCGACAACTTATGAATGGAATAAAACTTTTTGTAGGTACGGCCAATACCATTCCCAGGGGTATGACAATATCAGAGCTTGAAAACGATAATTCAGCAAAGACACAACATATCCGCTCCATTTTCAAGTTGGATGAATTCCTGAAAACAAATACCAATGGTTTACAGTATGCTCAAAAATACTATGAGACTGAAGGACACAATACGGTACCTTTATTAAGTGAATACGATGGGTTACGGTATATTTTTGACTATTACCATTTGCATGCTACGGAAAAGGATTTTGCTGATTCCACTGCGTTGATTGCTTCAAAATTAAAAACTCATTATGATAAAGTATCAGAAGAAATGGGCTATAAAAATTCAGCACCGGAAGCATTCATCAACTATTTTGCCTACGAAGCTTTAGGTAAAAAGCATTACAAAAAAGCTGAAGCGCTATTTAAACTAAACATTGAAGGTTATCCCGAAAGTAGTAATGTTTACAATTCATACGCAGAATATTTTTTAACTATAAATGATACTATCAATGCCATTGCAAATTACAAAAAGGCTTTGGAGATTGAAAACAGTGAAGAAACCCAAAGAAAGTTAGACGCTTTAACCACCCAGGCAATACTACTCCCTGCATCTATAGATTTAGATAAATTTGCTGGTGTTTATGTCCTGGAAACGTATAACATTCCCGTAATTTTAGAAGTTCGTAATGGTACATTATGGTCAAAAGTTCCTGGACAGGAAGACAGCGAATTTCAACTACTATCCGAAAACGTGTTTACAGTAAAAGGAAAACAAGGATATACCATTACAATTCAAATGAATGGTGACAATCCTCTAGGTTTTACATCAGTACAACCCAATGGAACTTTTCAGGCAGTTTATAAAAATAAGTAGGTTAATTCCAAACTGAAAACCTGCTGGTTTGAAATAAATGAAAAAACTATCAGACAACTAAGATTTTTTCATCCTTTTGTGAATAATTAGTGCAAATATATCCGTCTTATGACATGAATAGGTATGACATTTATAGATCATTATCTACTTCTTATAAACATAATTACACTAAAAACCTCACATGAAGTTCGACAAAAATGATGTAACAGAAATATTTGAAAATGCTATAAGTTGGGTAGTAGTTTTTGCCATGTTTATTTATGGAGGTTCAAAAGCCATTCAATTTGGAGATGCATCAAAAATAGACAAGACCATTTCTCAAATGACAGGTTTGGAATTAATGTGGGCCTTTTACGGGTATTCAGTAAGCTATGCTATAATCCTGGGTTTTTTTGAAATTTTGGGAGGTATTCTACTTCTGATCCCAAAAACCAGGTTGTTAGGTTGTTTATTTCTCTCAACAATTTTAATCAACGTCATTATTCAGGACATTGTCTTCGAGATACCAATTGGTGCTTTAAAAGCGGCTATCGTTTATCAAATATTGATTTTAATTATTTTATGGATTCATAGAATCAAACTTTACAACGGTATAAAATCATTCTTTATAATCAAACCGATTGCACAAACGAGATTAAAATTTTTATCAAAACTCGTCATTGCCTTTTTACTGTTCGTAGTTTTTAGGATATTGGAATTCTACATAACCATAAAGTGGTAAATAGCCTGTAACAAAAATTTGTAGAGGGTTATTTTTTCCTTAAACTGAACTTGACAAAGCAACTGGTCCAGATGGTACAGGTTCTGCCCCTTGAGGTTGAATTTTTAAACGTTCCGGTTTAAAATCCCTTTAAATCAAAAAAGCTGGCTACTTTTTTTTAAGCGAAATATGAAAAAAGCGATAGGATTTAGATAACTTGTCCCTAATGTTTTTGAGACAATGTCGAAGGCAACTACTCTAACAGAATGGCAACCTTATTATAATTGCGATTGAATGGCTCAATTAAATAAATCTTAGATGAAACAAGCAAGACGAGACTTACTTAAAACAATCACAGCATTGTCAGGGGGTTTAATGATTCCATTGGGGGGACAAAGTCAAATAGTGGAACAAAATATCTTACCAATTACTTATGGCGACCCTATTGATTTATCTGAAATCTTCAATTTGTTTGATTTTGAAAAAATGGCGGAAGGGAAGATGACAAAAATGGCATATGAATATGTCGCAGGTGGAGCTGCCGATGAAATTACTATACGTTGGAACAGGCAGGCATATGATACACTTAAAATAAACCCAGGTGTGCTACATGACGTCAGTAAATTGGATACAACCGTTACACTTTTTGGACATAAACTCGCATATCCCATTTTAATAGCCCCAACTGCTTATCATAAAATTATGCACCCCGAAGGCGAATTGGCCACTGCCAAAGGAGCTGGTAAGGCAAAAGCTATTTATGTGGTTAGTTCATATACCACTACAACTTTGGAAGAAATAAAAAAAGTATCAAGTGGACCTCTTTGGTTTCAATTGTATGCACGAGATGATAAAGAATATACTAAAAACCTTGTTCAAAAAGCAGAGGCGTTAGGTTTTCGTGCCCTTTGTATTACGGTCGACACACCTGTAGATGGTGCCCGAAACAGACAAGCAAGGGCAAATTTTGAATTGCCTGAGGGTATTAATGTACACTATAGGATTGGTGATGACTTGTCCCTTACCTGGAAAGAAATGGAATATATCATTTCATTTGCTAAAATACCCGTTTTGCTTAAAGGCATTCTCAATCCCAATGATGCAGAAACAGCAATAAAAATTGGAGCTTCAGGAATAATAGTTTCCAATCATGGTGGCAGGAATTTAGATACTGTTCCTGCTACGATTGAAGTGTTACCCGGAATTGTTGAAAGAGTAAATAAGAGAATACCCATATTATTGGATGGTGGAATAAGGCGAGGCACCGATGTTTTAAAAGCGATTGCTTTGGGTGCAAATGCGGTGTTGGTCGGAAGGCCTATTTGTTATGGTTTGGCTCAGGGTGGTGCAGAAGGGGTTGCCAAAACCTTAGACATATTAAGAGTCGAATTAGAAATGGCAATGGCATTGACCGGGAGAGCTACGATTGCAAGTATAGACCCATCATTAATATGGAAATAAGGAGGTTTTATCTGGACTCTTTTCAATGCTTACATTAACATTCATCAATCATTGGCTACAAATTGAATAATGAATTAATTTATAGGTGATAGACTCATTATAAGAATTTACATGGAAGATTTATACAAACAATGTTTATGGAATAATTTCTCAGCTGCAATAGATATGCTGAAGAATGTTATAAGCACTTGCCCAGATGAACTATGGCTCAATGAGAAGAAATTCTTCTATATGGCATACCACACCACCATATTTCTTGATTATTATCTTTCACACCCTGTAAAAGATTTTACACCTAAATTGCCCTATACCATTTTTCCGGAGAGCAAACTGCCACAGGAATCAATTGACGATGTGATACCTAATAAACATTACACAAAACTGGAGATGCTTTCTTACCTGAATGAAATCAGAAAAAAGTGTGAAGTTCTAATTTTGCATTCAACTACTCAAAGTCTTGGTGATAAATGGATTGAAGAATCTGAAATTAATTTACATGGGCTTTGCCCTTCGATTGTAGAACAATATACCTTGCTTGACATCATTTTTTATAATTTCAGACATGTACAGCATCATGTAGCGCAATTGAATTTTATCCTTAGAAAAAGAATAGGTAAGGCAGTAGATTGGATATCGCATTCAAATTAATTTGAATATAATAAATTATCACAGAGCTTTAGATAATAACTCCTACCCCTGACATAGGGCTGTCAAAACGCAATTCTATTTTTGGATTGATATAAGTCATAATCCAGTACAGCCATCAAAAGCAGTGTATTCAAAACAAAATAATCAGAAAAAATGTACAAAAATACCATTGCAGATATTCTTGCTTCACAATATAAAGCAAGTCTGGGTATGCTTCGTCAGACATTGGAAAAAGTACCAGAAGAACAATGGAATACCGACGAATACAACATCCCTAATTGGCAAATCGCTTACCATGTTTTATGGGGCACGAGGTTTTATTTGCGAGCCAATCCTGAAACTTATCGCCCTTTTGACGAAGCCATTGAAGGTGCGGAAAGTCTTTGTGGTTCACAAGATTGGGAAAATCCAGATGAAGGTGTAAAGTTGGAAGGTATCCATACAAAAGATGAACTGTTTTCATTCATAAACAACATTGAGAAAAACTTACTGCAAAAGATTGGATCCTTACCACTCGATGGAAATTCAGGTTTTGAATGGTATCCATATTCCCGTTTAGAACTTCATATCAACAACATACGCCATATTCAACATCATACAGCTCAAATTATTGAACGCTTAAAATCAAAAGGGATAACAGGATTTCATTGGTGGCCAGACCAAAACCCACCCCAAGAATGGTAGTTGCCACCCGCTCATAGCCCTTTCCCTAATTGAATATGAGGGTATTTTGTAGAATAATTTTGTCTAATCTTTTTTGGATCGTGAAGATAAACTGATAGACATGAGAAGTCTCATCTTTCGTTTTTATTCTCCGGAATTCCATATTGGTTTATCCAAAATTTCAAAACAATTCGAAATAGTATTTCAAAATTGTAACTTGAGCCAACATGTAAACTAAACGATAGTGCAAGATGACAAAACCAAGACCTATTCATCCAGACTTCCATGTCCTTTTGAATTTTAAAGACCATGCAGTGATTGACTTGTTTACCGATTTACGCCATTACATACTGGAACTTCACCCTGACAGTAACGAACTTCTTTATCATACACACGCCCTGACAGCCGTTTTCTCCATTTCAGACAAGCTATCAGACGCATTTTGCATGTTGCCTATTTACACAAACCATCTAAACTTAGGTTTTAACAAAGGGACACTTTTAACAGACCCAAATAAATTGTTGACAGGAACAGGGAATTTAATAAGGCATATTAACGTGAAGGAGCCGAGCGACTACAGGAACCCCAAAGTGAAAGCATTGATTAAAGAAGCCATCGACTTTGCCATAAAAGATATGGACAAACCTACACAATCAATCGGAAAGACCATTTCAAAAATAAAGAAGAAGTAAGGAAGTCAGCCCAATAAACCCTATTTCTTTCTCATTCACTTAAATTTTTATTGTCAATATTTTCTAATTATAAAAAGTATCGGGTACTTTTGAATGGTACTTTTAATAAATTCCTATGGAATTTTCAGCTTCGTTTGTAATTGCAAAGGTTCAGTCCAACACACAAGCAACTACTTATAGCCGATTTGTTCTTGCCAATTTAAAATCATATCCTTATGGATAATCAGCTCAAGATTAATCTTTTTCCTAAAGCTCATTTATGGTTATTAATTCCTTTTGCGCTAACCATTGCGGGGTTTGGCATCTCCTACTGGAGTAAATTTACTGAGGCTCCATGGCGTCAACATATGCATGGAATCTCTGCAACTGCCTGGTATATTCTGGTAATATTACAACCGTGGTTGATTCATAATAAACCTGTGAAATACCATAAAAAATTGGGAATAATAGGTGTCTTCCTGGCAGGAGCTGTAGTTTTTTCGGCATTTCAAGTCATGCCTTACCAGGTTGTTAATGATTTCCTGCCTGATGTTTTGAAATATGGGTTTTCTTTTGGTGACATTTGCGCTCTCACAGGTTTTAGTATATGTGTCATTGTAGGTGTCTTGAATGCCAAAAACATTGATGTACATGCCAGGTGGTTGATTTCTACCGTATTTTGGATATTATTGCCTGCAACTGCCAGATTGGTTTATTTCCCCTTATTGATTGCATACGAAGGAGATCCTCCTTTAACTTATATCCAATCGGTCTATTTATGTTGGTTAATAACTACAGCAATTCCATTATTGTATATGATGTATTTGGATTATAAGAAAGAGAGAAAAATATACAGGTCTTATCTCTTTACACTGATTGGAGTTTCATTTTATACATTTGCAATCGTGCCCATGGGTAAATGGCAATGGTGGATTGACATTTGTAAAGATATTATTGGAAAAGGAATGTAAATGGGCTTCAATATAGTGTGTAAACTACCAGTGGAAAAAGACATAACTACAAAACCACTTTTGTACATAGATTATTAAAGGATCAGAGAAAAGTCACCTAAGGCTTAGATTTTCAAATGGTACTTTGATGAAGGATACCTGTTAGAATATTAATCAGCGACAGACTATTTTAAACTTCATTTCCACTATCTTTTGTAATACCGTATTTTTTATGTAGTTTATGGACTATCAAAAAATATACATATTATGGCAAAATGCTTTGCACTTATGGGCTGGAGTTTGCCCGTCATCGAAAGTATGCAAAAACTCGGTAAATCTTATGTGGTTGTATCACTACCTATCTTTGAGCTCTATGCTGAAGAACATAACATTCCTTTCGTTCCTTATCAATTTAATGAATGGAGCGATACCTCCAATTCGCTGGATCTACACGAAAAATTAAAGCCTTTCGGTGTAGATGTGGCCGTGCCGCTTTTTGAAGAGACAGTAGAATGGGCAGGAGCCCTTAATTCCATTTATCGGGGTGATCCACGGGTTCTGAATCGTGCATTTCTATTCCGAAACAAAGCCATGATGAAGCGTAAGGCTTTGATCGGTGGACTACGGGTAGGTCTGTTTGAAGAGGTATACAGCAAAGAGGGTGTCAAAAACTTTATGAAAAGACTGAATGAGGCAAACCTGCAATTAGACGGAGAGGAAGATAGCTGGGTTCACATCAAACCCTTTGCTTCTGCAGGTACCGTTGGACACAGACTGTTGCGCTCCATGAGCGATATTGATAAAAAATGTGAGGATGGAGATTTTCCATGTCTGGCAGAAAGCCATCTGCCCGGTAAAGAGTTTTCCTGCGAAGCTTATGTGCACGGAGGCAAAATCCGCTTCCTCAACATTACAGAATACGTGAAGCTTGGGTACTCCAATTTCATACCCGAAGGACATCTCCTGCACACCAAACGAGCTAAAATTCTTCAGGAAACTCAAAAACTGGTAGATCTTTTCGGAATTGAAAACGGAATGATTCATCCAGAATGGTTTTTGACGGCAAACGATGAACTTAACTTCGGAGAGGTGGCTTGTAGAATCCCTGGTGGACATATATTGGAACTGGCCGGCAAGGCATATGGCTTTGATGCGCTTGGCGCTTTTGTCTTGTGTCACGACCCTAACCTGTCTGAAGAGGAGCTTCAAGAAATCCTTCCACCACTGGATGCGCGACCCGGGGAATTCTACGGAAATGTTATGATTTATCCACAAAAAAATGTGATAAACACACTAGAAATACCCGAAGAGCTGAGAGAAGAACCATATTTTCTGGATCACAACCTCATACCTCCCCTTACAAACCAAAAAATCGACAGCCGTGAAGGATTTGGTAATCACTTTGGTACCGTCAATTTCAAAGGAAAAGATCCGGATAGGATGACTGAGCTATTGTTGCACTACGAAAGTGTAGACTTTTATCATTAAGGATAACTGACAGTCTTGTCTTAATACATTTTATGCGTTGGAAATACATATAAAGGTATTTTTGAACAATTTTTGATGTTATACTACATTGAGTTAAGGTAACTTCAATCTAATAATTTATTGGATTGATATGTGATGGCATCCGGGAGGACGACGTATCCTATGAGACTTTAAAAAACCATGTGTTTGTATGGACTTTCCTCCGAAAGGCATTACTTTTGAACATTGTTGTATATGTTAATGTAACTGAACCGAAGGAAGTTTTTAACTCCTTGAATGGGTAAATTTTTATTTAATTGCATCAGCAGTGTAGCCCCAGGACGACCTCTTTAGAGCTATGCTTTTTGAATCAATAAAATGACGTACATACGTCTTCAGGAAATATCTTTAAAATATCCTAAATGAATGGTAGAACAGTCTATTGCAAATAATAAAGAAGAAAAATTACAAGAAGTCTTTAAAGAGTATGCCGATGCTGGTAGCTTGACGAAGTATGCCAAAGCGGGTAAATTATTGGGGCAGGTAGATCTTTTGATGGAATCTCCAGCGGGTATTGATCTGATTTATCATTATATTATAGACTTTGATCAGGCTGGAATATTTAATGGGTCTCCATGGGAAGATCCATCAAGGTTGGTCGCCAGACTCGTAAATGGTACACTCAAAAGTGGTCACCCCAATTCGACAATAGAACTGCTCAGTGAGCTAAGATTACTCGTCCTTGCCGAGGGTCTCTTCAAGTCAAAAAAACTGAGCCGATCGGATGCAGAACAGTTCGTTCAGGAAGTCATCGTGAATAATCTGGAGTTTCTGTTCAATGATCCGCTGGAGGAAACCCGGTTGGTCATGAGCGAGCATGAAATGAATAAGGTACACTGTGTTTTTCGTTTTTTGTCTGAAAGAATTCACCTGGATGAAATTAAAGAAAAACTCGTTGAAGAGCTTACTTTATTATGCGCCCAACAGCCGGTCGTTACAGAAAAGCAACGCAAAATCATAGCACTTGTACGAGAGAAACTGAACCTCAATCCTGAAAAAAAGGTCGACAGTGACTTGTTGGCCTTTCAGCAATGTATATATCAACCCACTCAGCAGTCCAAAGGAAGGAACTTATTAGAGTATGAAGCCGCGGTGAGCAAACTCGATGATTCTCAACTGCTTGCAGAGTCTGCTGAAATGGCTACCTCCATGTTAAAGTTTGGGTTGGTTAGTCAATACCACGCTGTTTTGTTGCTGTATCTTGTAAATAACAAACACTATGAGTGTGTTCCCGAAGTGCTGGGACTCCATCAGACATGGACTGCTCGCATGGAGGTTCATCGCGATTTCATTTTCGATTTGATTACGCAAACCATTCACTCATGCAATGCTCAATGCATTTTTGGTCTGGCCAAAATGTTGGAAAAGGGCATTTTTTCGAGGGATGCAGTTTGTTCCGGATTATACAATCTAAGTAAGGTTGTTATTCATTCAAAGGTATCCGAGCGGATTTTAAAATCAACTAAAACACCCCATGAATCTGTGAGTCCAAAGCAGTACCTGATGGGCGCACTTTTCAGAATACTCGGTCAGCCATTAGGTATAGGCCAGGGGAACAATCCCACATGTCAAAGCGCCCGGGGTATAAGTATGTGGAGTCAGCACGCTCCGGCAAAACTGATTAATATGGTGCAGACAGCTGCAACCATAGACGACATTAGCTTCCGGTTTGAAGGCAAAGAAATTAAAGCGTCAGAAACAGGTAAAGGGTTGGTCCAAAATTTAGATCACGATCTGGATGCTGTTTCGGTCACCTTAGTTCCCCTATTGGATCGGATCTATAATAAGATGATGCTGTTAGCTTCCGGAAGAGGTGAAGATCCACACAAATGGGTCAATCCCGCACTTTATGGGCAGTGGGTTCAAATTGGATTTGCCTCAGCGTATGACTATCCGAATAATGCCATAGTAGATTTTGAGGGTTTTGTTAGAGTCTTTTATGCTATGGGGCATCCTTTGTACAATGGAGGACATCGCCTGATCTATCCCAACCCAACTGGTATCTTCATCACATCTGCAAGGGGTGAGATGTTGGGATTCCATGCTGTATCTCTTTTGAGAGTAGATAAAGACTCCAATGATCAATATCGGGCTTACTTTTTGAATCCTAATAACGAAGGTCGGCAGGACTGGGGTCAGGGTATAAAACCATCGGTGTTTGGTCACGGTGAGCATCCAGGAGAATCCTCGCTCCCTTTTCACGAGTTTGCAGGAAGGGTTTATGCTTTTCATTTTAATAGCCTGGAAGCAAGGGAAAAAATGGATCAGGTTCCTAAAAAAGAAGTGTCCCGCGTTAAGAAGATCTCAAAGGAGAGTTGGGGAAAAGCATACAATTGGTTAGAAATTAAAAAAATATGGTAAAGCATTCATCAAGGATTGAATTGAGTCAATCTGCTTATAAAAACAACATTAATTTTATTCGGAAGAAAATAGGACCTGACAAAATTTTGTCTTCTGTGGTCAAGGCCAATGCTTATGGCCATGGCATTCGCACTTTTGTTCCTATGGCTGAACGGTGTGGCATCCATCATTTCTCTGTCGCTTCTTCATTTGAAGCGGAAGAAGTGCTCAGTGTCTGCTCGCCCAAAAGCAGAATCATGATCATGGGAATTATATATGAAGAAGATATTCCATGGGCAATTGAGCACGACATTGAATTTTATGTATACAATTACAGTCGGCTACCCAAAGCGCTGGCAGCAGCAAAAATGATTGGAAAACCCGCTAAAGTACACATCGAGGTAGAAACAGGTGCAAATAGAACTGGTATGCCTAAGGAGGAATTCAGTAAATCACTGCTGTTTTTGAAAAAGAATGCTGACCACATAATTTTTGAAGGTCTGTGCACCCATTTTGGTGGTGCAGAAAGTCCGGCTAACCAATTCAAAATAGATGCACAAAAGAAGCGGTACAGAGATTTTATGAAAGAGTGCAACACCAAAAAATATTTGCCCAATCTTCGACACATCGCTTGCTCTGCAGCTGCACTGGTCATGAAAGATACAGTCCTGGATTTGGTTCGTATAGGTGTGGCACAGTATGGATTCTGGCCAAGCAATGATATTTACTACGCCCATCTTCAGGAGACCAATCAAAAGAATGGAATCAACCTCAAGCGGATTTTCAATTGGAAAACGGATATCATGGACATCCGAAAGGTGGCTCAAGGCGAATTTGTCGGCTATGGCACTTCTTTTCAGGCTACTCAGGATATGAAAATAGCTGTGCTTCCACTCGGGTATTCCAATGGCTATCCCCGGGCATTATCTAATAGAGGTCAGGTATTGATAAAGGGTAAGAAAGCCCCTATAGTCGGGTTGATCAACATGAATTTGTTTATGGTAGACATTTCACACATTAAGGATGTTCACGTAGGAGATGAGGTAGTGCTTATTGGACGACAAGGAAATAATGTCATCGGCGTATCCAGCTTCACAAATGCAACACAATTACTCAATAATGAAATGCTCAGCCGGCTTCCTGCTGCCATACCCCGAACGGTCAGGCGTTAAAAATGTAACATACAAAAATATAGGTGGATGTCAGGAAAAGCGAGCCATATCAGAACTTACTCAAGTCTAATATATCTTGTATAAAACTTTAAACTCTCCATTTTAAATTTTCAATTGAACTAATTTCAAAGAAAGCCTTTGCAACCACATATTAAAATGAGCAGATTTGTATCTTTAAGATATTTTATAAAATTTACATCAGTAAATCAATCATTAAATGTATATAATTATTTAATAATGAAAAAGCATTTATTTGTAACCCTATCACTACTTTTATTCAGTTACTTTCAACTTTCAACTGCCTTAGCACAAAGTCCCGATAAAATGAGTTACCAGGCGGTAATAAGAGATGCAGGTGGCCAGTTGGTAACCAATCAGGCGATAGGAATGCAAATTAGCATACTGAAAGATGGTCCTGCAGGCACAGCAGTGTATGTAGAAACCCATAGTGCAATCTCAAACGTGAATGGTTTGGTAACAATCGAGATAGGTACAGGCACAACAAGCGACAACTTCTTGTCAATTGATTGGGGTAACGGTTCATATTTCATTAAAATTGAAACAGACCTGGCAGGCGGCACAAACTATACCATAACCGGAACCAGTCAATTATTGAGTGTGCCATTTGCTTTTTACGCTAAAGTAGCTGGACAAACTGAGAATGACCAAATCCTAAACTTAAGATATCCTGATGGTTTCACAGAACCACAGACATATATTTATGAAAATAATACTATTAATGAATACACTGTTCCAATTGGAAAAAATTTTTATGTGCAAGCAGCTCAAAGGGGATTTATTATTAACACAGACACAATCAATGATTCATATCCATACCAAATTATACTTGGATCTGGAGATGTGATTAAAGGAGTGACCAATATTGGAGTCGTAGCGGGTTTTCTGGTAGATTCTAAAGTAGAAACATTAACCCTTGATATTTCAAATGAAGAATATATTATTCCAGCCTCCAGGACATTTGTACTACTATACGTTTCAGGTAAAAACGGGAGTGCTGAATTTGAAATAAATGATATTAATATGAATCCAAATGGTAACTCTAATTATGATTTTTTACCTCTAATACTTGAATCTGGTACTACACTAAGTGGAAATTGTATAATTAATGGCTATTTTCTTGAATAATTTCAATTACCCCGGTAAATCATATTATAAATATCGTAGGGTTCATAGTTTTGAGGGAGTTTGGCTCCCTGCTCGCTCAACAGAAACAAGTAAGTTTAATTGGGAAAATTAAAAAAATGTATCTAACTTGGATTAGAATACAAAAGTTATCTCGGATGAAGTAGGAGCAGCGGGTTCTATGAGTACAACAATGCTAGACTATTCAAAAATTTTGGAACATGTTCTTTCTCTGGAATCAAACAATTCACCAGTGTCGGCATATATGTTTAAACCCAATATACACATACATTCAAAAAAGCAATTTGGAAAAATGTCATTGGAAAAAACCAATGAGAATGATAATATAAATTTAAGCTACGGTCTAGGTTGGGGAATATTCACTACGCCTTACAGTGCCGGGTATTTTAAAGAAGGTCAAAGTGAGGGGTTTCAACACTATTCTGTAATCTTCCCCAAAAAGAATTTGGGTATACTTCTTATGTTAAATAGTGACAATGCAGAGAGTATTTTTAAAGAAGTTCTGGGAATTGGAATTGGGGATATGTATACTCCCTGGTTTTGGGAAAACTTTATTCCTTATCAAGAATGATCAAAACTGAGATCAGGAGTTTTTCATAATGGCGAGGTATGTGCTTAATCTTTACGGAAAGCTGACAAGGAGTCTTTAAACAATCCAGCAATATGTCCGCACTAATCAAATTAAAACATGAAACCAAGGTGCGATATACTAGTTTTGTGATTCATTCCCGTTGCTGATCGCATAAGAGATTGTTCCGCAAAGGATAAAAACAGTGGAATTGAAACCATCATTTAGCAAATGATAAAATATTATAAAAGCGATAAATCTTATGCAATCCCGGAATCTCTTTCGCGCTCGGCGGACTAAAGGAGAAAGAATTTATTAAAAAAGAAAAATGAAAAAACACGTTTTTTTCCTAAGCACATGTCTTTATTCTTTTTTGTCGCTAGTAGTTTCTGGTTTCCCAATTAATTATTTCACACTTTCATCTTCTTTATCCAGGCCATGTTTCGTTTCAAATTGATTTCTTTTGATTTCAAATCGCTCGATTTCTTCATTGATCAAGTCAAGGGATTCATTGTATCTTGAAAATAAATCCCCCATATTTTTTTCCATTTCCGAAAAGTTGAATTCCATGGCATCCATCTGAAGTTTTGAAGACTTTTCCACCATGGTGACCTGAGTGCTTTTAAGGTCTTCCATCAGTCTTAAAGCCCTATCCATTTTATCTAATTTCTGTCTATTATCCATAATTATCTTGGGTTTTATGCATTTAGAACAAAAAAATGACATATATAGTTGCTAAATCCAGGGTGTCCGATACCAGGACCTTAGCAAAATTGAATGCCTTTGCTTTGATATTGACACGCATCCGAAGGACTTACAATCAATAATCTTACAGCCAATATCGACCTCTCTTTGCGCCCATTGGCGTGAAAAATCTTTGCGACCTCTGCGTGAAATAATTACTGCAAATATTATATACGAAATATTCACCGACATACTCTTGGGATGGGGTTCACGGTAGAGTAGAGCAAGGAGCAGTCAGATGACAACTCCTTAGCCCCCTCGTCAAACCGTACGTGCGGTTTTCCCGCATACGGCTTTCCTATTGGTTTCGTCCTTGGGCATTCACAGGTCGTAAACCAGAGCTCGCATAGGGTACTATTAAACCATAT
>JBGTBR010000029.1:0-55162 GCA_041749255.1 Saprospiraceae bacterium | reverse complement strand
ATGGTAGACGATGAGGTGGAAGTAACGATGTTGGTGACGTATAACAATGGTTGTTTTGCAGAGTTAACGCGAAGCTTTACAGCTGGAGATTTACTACCCTCTGCGGACTTTACGGCCGTTGTGACGATGTGTAATGAGGATGGCACGGTGGATGTGACGTTGACAAACACCTCAGACCGCGTTGAAGACATAGAGCAATCTACGTGGACAGTACTATTTGGCGGCGAAACAGAGATGTATAGCGGCAATACGGTATTATTGGAGAACTTACCATCGATGGGCTTACTTACGATAACATTAGATGTATCGTACAACAACGGCTGCAACTCTACGAAGACAGAATCAATAGAGATCAGCGATATACTTCCGATGGCAGACTTTTCAGCGGAGATCACGGAATGTAAAGAAGACGGAAGCTATACGGTGACGGTCAGGGATCTATCTGGCACTGATGGCACGGTGATGGGAGTAGAGTGGGAAGTAGAGTTAAACGGTGAGGTATTGAACTTCAGTGGTAGCAGTTTTGAAGTGGATGTAGAATCCACCGATGTACTGGTGATTACACAACGAGTGGGCTTTGAGAATGGCTGTATGGATGAAAAGACGATGACGATCAGCGTTTCCGACCTGATACCAGTTGCTAGTTTTATAGCAGAGACAGGCATGTGTAATGAAGACGGCACGATTGACATCAGACTTGTAAACACCTCTGATAACAAAGAAAACATAACGACACTCAGTTGGACCGTAGTGGTAGACGGAGTGACGACGACCCATAGTGGAGATACGGTAATTGTAGCAGGTGTATCTACGGATGCCCTGGTGAGTGTTACCCTGGATGTGACGTATACGAGTGCGTGTATGTCGAGTGCTTCAGAAGAATATACAGCAGGCGACCTGGTTCCCAGAGCCGGATATATAGCAGAATTGGTTTCATGTGATTCTGAAGATGAAATCAATGTATTACTTAAAAATAATTCTACGGAAGAGGTCATAAGTATTCAATGGAATATTACCTCCGGTGAAAGGGTATTTGAGTCTGATGATAGCACAATATTGATCAATATTTTAAGAGATGAAACAACTATTATAAACTTATCAGTAGAATTTGCTAATGGTTGTACAGATAACCTTACAGATACATTACTTATTGAAGACATTTTACCCATTCCATCATTTGTTGCAGAAACAGAAAATTGTCCTGACTTGGATTCAGCAACGATTACTCTGGTAGAGAATACTGAGATTGGATTTGGTAAAGTCGGGTACAATTGGACAGTATTGTCGGGAGGAAACACTTTCACTTCCATTGACTCTACTATAACTATTACTATTGCCAAAAATGATTCTGTTTTTGTTTCTTTAAAGGTTACTCTTGACAATGGATGTGCCTTAATTCTTGAAAATGGAGTCTTTATACCAGGTCCATTTCCCAATTTAATATTCAATGGAGATCCGGTTACCGGTTGTCCGGGAGATACCGTTGCATTATTAATGAACCCTAACCCTGATTGGGTATATACTTTTGATCCGGAAGATGGTTTGGTTTTCGATGGCGAGAATAGGTCTAATCCAATGGTGATAATACAAGGAGATCGTGTATATACAGTATCTGTCACAGATGGTATTTGCAGTGATTCAGCTAGTATAAGGGTGGTAGCAGATTCGACGGCCATCATTGAGATTACCGGAGATTCTATTTCGTGTGATGGAAATGTGGAGCTGATTGCCGCCCCATTAACAGGTACAGGTGTTATCGAATGGTCATTGATGCGTTCATTCAACACTCTTATATTTACAGGAGATACTTTGCGAAGAGTGCAATCCAATCGAAATGTGACATACTTTGCCCGGTTAGCTGATGGAGAATGTGAAGAGTCAGTAGATTCAATTACTGTAATTTATGCTGAAATAGATATTTTCCAAATTCCATTCCAGATATGCAGAGGTGATACAGCACAGATCAATTTGGTTAATTTAGAACCTTCACAACAACTAATGTTCACTTTTGAGGATGATTCACACATAGTGGGGGGAGGAGAGTCAGGAATGCCTATTTTGGGTATTGGAGTAGATGAAGAAGAACCATTTACGTTATACTATTCAGTAGTGAACCAATTTGGTTGTACCAAAGAAGATTCAGTTGTGGTGGAGATCGTACCCAACCCCGGTATTGACTTTGAGGCAACATTGGAGGAATGCGGTGCATTTACTGTATGTTTTAGAATAACCACTGATTTCAATGGCCAACCTGTTTGGAGATTTGGAGATCCCGATAGTGGGCCTAATAATATTGGATTAGAACCAGAAGTATGCCATACATATCCTGGTCCTGGATCTTACGATGTGGAAGTCAGAACCATATCCAATTTCTGCCCTGCAGATCCATTGGTTAAAACTATAGTACTTTCAGAAGCATTTACGGTAAACCCGGTTGAAGATGTATTGGCTTGCGTGGGTGATACGGTCCGGATCAATGCGTCTGCATCAGTCGAAGGAATAAATTTTGTATGGTGTACTCCAGCTGGTGATACTATTGGTATAGGGGACATGCTTACTTATGTAGCTGAAGAAGGAGGAACCGATGTATTGCTGAAGGGTTTTGATTTCTTTAATTGTAGTGATACCGTGTCTTTCAGGATCAATGTACATGATTTTGATCTTGAATTTGAAATCCCAGATTTTGCGTGTAATGGTGATCCTGCTGTTTTACGAGTGATTGATCTGAATGAAGGTAATCTGATGTATTCATGGGGTCCTGCCAGTGCAATTGTTTCTGGTGGAACAACCTCGATGCCTACCGTATCAATAAATGAAGATACAGAGATTACTTTTATGGCTATTGATCCCACTATAGGATGTACTTTTGATACTTCATTCTTGTTGATGCACTCAGATATAGTTGCCGCTATCTTAGCTGATCCCGGAACTACGATAAACAGGGGAGAAGATGTTACTTTGATTGTTGAAACGGATGGAATGAATGTAACATATATGTGGAGCGATCCTGGACTTACTGGTGCAATTGTTACCGTAATGCCTGAACAAGATGCTACTTACACTGTCACAGTGACAGATGAAAATGGTTGTTCCGTAGTTGCTTCGATAAATATTACAGTTAGACAACCCATGTGCAATGAAATAGATGTTTTCTTGCCCAATGCATTTACTCCTAATGGAGATGGTGTCAACGATGTGCTTTTTGTAAGAAGTAACTTTGTAAAAGAAATGACTCTCATCATTTACAATCGTTGGGGACAAGAAGTGTTCAGGAGTAATGACCAAAGTGTCGGATGGGATGGTACTTTCAGAAATGAACCATTAACCTCTGACACCTATGGATTCTTTCTCAATGTGATATGTATTGATGATGTACAATACACGACTAAAGGGAATATATCATTGATAAGGTAAAGAAATAGGAAACTTATTCTTCTTCCGGGTTATAAGTGCGAGCCAGGTATACTATAATAATTCCAAAAACTGCGAGCAGTATTTTGATTAGAAACGCGATTCCACCACCGAAATATTCAATGAATGATAATATTTGGAGATTAAGGCCGACCAATGAAAGAATAATGGAAACCATACCTAACAAAAACATAAGAAATCCGGCTATGGTTAAATAATTTTTTTTCATGATTTTTAGAATATTTTGGTAAAGTTAGTGCTATGTACTATAAATTACTTCTTTTATTCGTTTGTTTTGTACTACCTATCATTATCCTGAAATTTTGAAATCGGTAAAGATCATAGAATGTCCCAGAGATGCAATGCAAGGCATTGTAGAATTTATACCTACAGAATTGAAAATCAGGTATATAAATACTCTGTTGAGAGTTGGATATCACACAGTTGATTTTGGAAGTTTTGTGTCTCCCAAAGCGATTCCACAAATGAAAGATACAGCAAATGTGGTAGAAAAGCTTGACCTGAGTCAAACAGAAACAAAACTTTTGGCGATCGTTGCCAACTCAAGAGGGGCAAGGGATGCATGCCATTTTGAACAAATTTCTTATTTGGGTTATCCTTTTTCAATTTCTGAAACCTTTCAAATCCGAAACACAAATGCTACTATTGCAGAATCAATTGACAGGGTAAATGAAATAATGGAAATTTGTACTAAGAACAATAAGAAGTTGGTCATCTATATAAGCATGGGTTTTGGAAATCCATATGGTGACCCATGGAATGTAGAAATTTGTCAAAAATGGGTTGATCATTTAGCAGATACAGGTGTGAGAGTTATAGCATTGTCAGATACGATTGGAGTAGCTACACCTCAAAGCATTTCTTATCTTTTTAAGAACTTGATTCCACCTTATCCCGATGTAGAATTTGGTGCCCACCTACATACTCAACCTCATAATTGGAAGGAGAAAGTTGAAGCTGCCTATATTAATGGATGCAAAAGATTTGATGCAGCCATAAAAGGTTATGGTGGATGCCCTATGGCAAAGGATGACCTCACAGGCAATATGCCAACAGAAAACTTATTGAATTATTTTAATGAAAAATCTGTGGATCATGGATTGGATGAAGAGGTATTCATTGAAGCACATCAATTGACAAATGAGGTATTTTTACACATCTAAAATGATGTCCCTCCAGTTTCAAGTTTTATTCGTATTCTATTTTTAACACATTATTTGACCAATTTTAAAAAAAATAATTATAAAAAATGAGCAACCCTTTTTTAATTCAAATATTTAGGATGAAGTGTTATTTTATATGCTCTATTTTTATTTTAGGAGTTTCTTTAAACACTGGTTGTGAAACGACCACAGCAAGCCCATCACAGTATATTGCAAACGATGGGCCTTTGGATTTAATCATAGATAATGGATTTGTTTCTTTATCTAAGGGTTCTGTATTAAATATTCTTGAACAAGCTGATGTTTCTCAAAAGATCGTTACTGTAAAGGGCAGATCTTATTTTGATTTAAGTAAAAGCAGCGATCTAACATGGTTGGTTGGTACAGATTCACTCTCAATTCATGCAAAAGGGGCTTCATTTTCAGTGTGGAATAAAGCGGGCATCATTCAAATAGCTGTAAAAAATGGAAAAGTACTTGCTACAAAGGATAATAGAAAGGTGGAGATAAATGCAGGCAATATGATGATCTTTTCCGATGATGACATGGTAGTTACCCGTATTCCTTCTGTCAATTGGTTTTCGTGGGTAGATCAAAAAATTCAATTTGAAAACGATATTTTAAGGGATGTTATACGGGATCTCAATCATACATTCGACATACCCATACGTGCTCAAAATCATGTAAGACTCAATAAGTGCAATATTTCTGGAAACTTTGAAAATGCTACTTTATCCGAAATACTAGATATTCTAATGTCTGAATATGGAATGAGTTATTCAAACGAGGAAGATGGAACGATCGTTATTGCTGATATTCAATGTTAAATGGGGGTTAACCAAAATTTTATTTATAGATGAATTACTTCATCATAAGCTGCAGCGGTTGCTTCCATTACAGCTTCACTCATAGTGGGGTGGGGGTGGATGGACTTGAGTATTTCATATCCTGTTGTTTCAAGTTTTTTCGCTACTACTAATTCAGCAATCATCTCGGTTACATTGTATCCTACCATATGGGCACCGAGTAACTCACCGTATTTTGCATCGTATATCACTTTCACAAAGCCCTCTTTTGCTCCTGCTGCACTTGCCTTGCCTGAAGCCGAAAATGGAAATTTACCTACTTTTAGCTCATAGCCTTTTTCTTTAGCTATCTGTTCTGTGAAACCTACGCTGGCCACTTCAGGTATGCAATACGTGCAACTGGGTATGTTGTTATAATCAATCGGTTCAACGGTATGACCTGTAATTTTTTCTACGCAAGTTATGCCCTCAGCGCTTGCTACATGAGCAAGTGCAGGTCCCGGAATGATATCTCCGATAGCATATATCCCTGGAACGTTGGTGTTGTAAAATTCGTCAACTAAAATGAATCCTTTTTCAGTTTTTATACCCAATGCTTCCAGTCCTATATCCTCAGTATTAGGAGTTATTCCTGCAGCTGAAAGCACTATTTCACACTCAATAATTTCCTCTTTACCAACTTTATTACCTTTGGCCTTTACTTTGCAAAGTTTCCCCGAAAGATCTACGGATTCCACAGCCGTATTGCCCAAAACCCTGATACCTGCTTTTTTGAAGGCCTTTCCAATTTCCCGTGAAACTTCGGCATCCTCGCGTGGTAATAACCCTTGTTCCAAAAATTCTATAACAGTCACTTCAGTTCCTATGGAATTATAAAAATAGGCAAACTCAGCTCCAATAGCACCCGCACCCACTACGACCATACTCTTTGGAATTTTTGTAAGAGTCATGGCTTTCCGATATTCTATCACTCTCTCACCGTCAATGGAAATATTAGGCAATTCTTTAGCCTTTCCACCCGTAGCTACAATTATATGTTCAGCAGTATACTCTGATTTTTTACCATCTTTATCAGAAACGACTACTTTTTTTCCCCGTGCCAGCTTACCTGTGCCTTCAATAACGGTAATTTTATTTTTTTTCATTAAAAATTGAACCCCCTTGCTCATACCATCGGCAACATTTCTACTCCTTTCAATCATCTTCGAAAATTCAGGACTAGCCTCATTTACATTTATTCCATAGTCTTCGGCATGGTTGATATAATTAAATATCTGTGCACTTTTGAGGAGAGCTTTCGTTGGAATACATCCCCAATTTAAGCAAATACCCCCCAGCGACTCTTTTTCTACAATGGCTACATTTAATCCCAACTGAGAAGCTCTGATTGCAGCTACATACCCTCCCGGTCCACTTCCGATAATTATTAAATCAAAATTCATAATTTGTAGATTTTACTTTTAAACCGATAATAAAATCGACGTAAATATAATCTTTAATCCGGTTTTTATTGAAGATATAAACATTAAGTACTCACTTTACATACTGAGCACCTGCCAAACCTTCAGAAAAATCTTTCACCTCTAATAATGAAGGAGGAATAACAAAATACCCGTTTTTATTGATAAACCCAATCCTGTATTCATAAATTACTCTTGCCAGACTATTTTTAAAATCCCATACCAATGGAAATTTTGCTGGAACTATTTCGTTTCCATCCGCATCCAGATAACCCCAAAAATCACCCTTAGAGAAAACAGCTCTTCCTTCTTTGAAAGGGTATATCGCCTCATATTTTGCTTCAGTAATAACCTGGCCTTCATGTGAAAGCAAACCAAAATGATCTTCAATGGCGTAAATCCACCTCTTCTCCCCGGCATATTGCAGCCATTCCATTTTACTACTCAATGGGTTTCCAAGAGTATCTGTCATGATAAAAAGGTCTCGATTCTGGATGATTGCCACTCCGCCGAAAACACCTGAGGCGTTTGTTCCTTCAAAAGATACACTTTCCTCACTCAACAGATTATGAAAAATGATTTCATTGCCTTTCTGAAGTACAACCCATGATCCGTTTCCATTTTTTATATCATCCCATTCAGGAGCAATTAACCAATGACCCTCCTTGGATATTATGCCTGCTTTGCCGTTTTCTGATACGATAGCTTTACCGAGTTCAAAAGTTTGTGCCTTCTCATATTTGCATTCTATGACTTCATTGCCCATTGTATCAATATAGCCGTAATAGCCGTTTTTGATAACGAGTGCCAAATCATTGCTGTATGGATAGATTTTTTCATATGGAAAGATGGGAATCGTATCACCTGATCTTTTGATTATTTGAAAGGAAAGATCCATTTTTTGAACAATTGCGCGCCCTTGTGTAAAAGATCTGGCACTCCTGAATTGAGGCTCAATTTTAACTTCTCCATCTTTTGCGATATAACCCCATTTGCCATCCAGATTAACGGCTCCAAGTTCCTCAGAAAATTCTCTTACATCGTCAAATATAGGTTTGATAGCCCACTTTCCCATTTCATCGATATAGCCCCAATTGTGCTGAGGTGGAATGTAATCTTCAAAATACTTTCTCTCTTCATCTTGTAAGGTCGATTCGGAATTATCACTTTTACAAGATGACCATAAAAGAATGGCTGAAACGATGAAATAGGGTATTGTATACCTCATAATTTGATAAACATTCGTTATGGATTCATATATTATATAGAGCATGATTTGGATCGTTTTGTTTAGCCTTTTGTCACAATTTCAATCGGATTGGAAAAAAATTACCATACCTGAGTTGCAATTTTCTGTACTATCACCTGGATATATGTATCGTGTTATTGATGAAATAAGTACTTCTTCAGGGCCAGTAACGGTGTATTCGTATAAGTATGAGCCAGAAGATGACGATGATAACCTATTGTATTTGATCCAGGCTTATCGTTTTATTGAAGGATGGGAAGTTGAGGATGAAGACGATCTTCAGTTGGATATTCTCAATGTGGGTGTGGAAGAAAGCATTGAGAAATTAAAAGGATCACTGGACTATCAACAGATGATTCCGATGGAATCTGGCTTGGGCTTGTTGTATAGAATTAACTATGCTAAAGGTTCCAGGATTATGAAATCAAAAGTAATGATCATTAATGACACATTTATTTCCATGCAAGTGTATTGTGAATCCTCCCAATCATTAAATACATCGATGGATTATTTTCTTAATTCTTTTACACTCACAAATTAAGCCTTAGATTTGTGCCAGGGGAAAAGAATATGTATATTCAATTTCTCCCCTGATTAGATTATGAATTTCAATAAACAATTGCATGTGAAAATTGCTGTATTTCCAGGTTCTTTTGACCCCATCACACTGGGTCACGTTGATTTGGTCATCAGGTCACTTCCACTATTTGATAAAATTATTGTCGCTGTAGGGATCAACAATCAAAAGAAAACATTATTTTCTCTTGAAGAAAGAATGGACTGGTTAAGGAAAGAGTTTAAAGAATTTAAAAAAGTAGAAGTTGGAAGTTTTGAAGGACTTACTGTTAACTATTGCAAAAAAGTTAACGCCAGATACCTGATACGAGGATTGAGAAATGCTTCTGATTTTGATTACGAGAAAACCATTTCTCAGTTGAATCACATCATTGGTGATCAACTCGAGACGTTGTTTTTAATCAGTAAGCCTGAATTTTCGCATATTAGCAGTACGATAGTACGTGAAATAATAAAGGGCAAAGGAGATATTCGACCCTTTGTCCCTGAACATATAAATGATATAATACAAAAGAAACATTACCATTAAATTATCATAGTATTTGAAACCAAAACAGTAATAAAATGTCAAATGGAATTTTTGAAGTACCGATAGCAATAAATGAACCTGTATTATCTTATGCTCCTGGTTCTCCGGAGAGGATTTGTTTAGAAAAAGTATTAAAAAGAAGAAAAAAAGAATTTAGCGATATTCCTATGTATATAGGTGGAGAGAGGGTATATACAGATAAAAAAGTCCCTATAAAACCACCCCATGAAATAAAACATACTTTGGGTCATTATAATGGAGGAGATGCGGGGCATGTGAAAGCTGCGATTATGGCCGCTTTGCTTGCTAAGGAGAAATGGGAATCCATGCCGTGGAATGAAAGAGCTGCCATTTTTTTAAAAGCTGCAGATTTGATGACCGGGCCTTACAGGGATGAAATGAATGCTGCAACCATGTTAGGTCAGTCGAAGAATGTGTATCAGGCCGAAATTGACGCTGTGTGTGAACTGGCAGATTTTTTGAGGTTTAATGTACAATACATGACAGAAATCTATGCCCAACAACCTGAAAGTTCTCAAGGAGTTTGGAATAGGATGGAATATAGACCTTTGGAAGGATTTGTATTTGCATTGACTCCTTTTAATTTTACTGCGATTGCAGGTAATCTGCCATCAGCCCCAGCTTTATTGGGAAATACATGTGTTTGGAAACCGGCTGAAACGCAAATTTATTCCGCTCAGTTAATCATGGAGATATTCATGGAAGCTGGCCTACCCGATGGTGTAATCAATTTGGTTTATATTGATGGTCCTACTGCTGGAGAAGTCATATTCTCTCATCCTGATTTTGGAGGTTTGCACTTCACCGGAAGTACAGGGGTTTTCAATTTTTTGTGGAAGACCATCGGTAATAACTTGAAGATTTATAAATCGTATCCAAGAATTGTAGGAGAAACGGGTGGCAAAGATTTTGTAGTGGCCCATCCATCTGCTTATCCAAAACAGGTAGCCGTAGCCTTGTTGAGAGGAGCGTTTGAATACCAGGGTCAAAAATGTTCTGCGGCGTCAAGAGCATATATTCCATTGTCTTTATGGCCAGAAATTCAGAAGATTCTTGTCAGAGACATAAAGACTTTAAAGATGGGAAGTCCTGAGGATTTTACGAATTTTATCAATGCAGTTATCGATGAAAAGGCTTTTGATAAGATTGCAGAATATATAGAATATGCAAAAAACAGTTCAGATGCGGAGATTTTGTGCGGTGGCAATTACAGTAAAGAAACGGGTTATTTTATTGAACCAACTGTAATAGTTACTACTCATGCCGAGTTTAAGACTATGAAGGAGGAAATATTTGGCCCAGTATTGACTATTTTTGTTTACGAGGATGACTCATATAAAGAAACTTTGGATTTGGTGGATTCCACTTCTCCCTATGCTCTTACCGGTGCCATTTTTAGTACCAGCAGGGAGGCGATAGGCATAGCTACTCATAAATTGCGTCATGCAGCGGGAAATTTTTACATCAACGACAAGCCAACAGGAGCAGTGGTTGGACAACAACCTTTTGGAGGTGCAAGGGGCTCAGGTACAAATGATAAGGCCGGTTCAGTACTTAATTTATATAGATGGTTATCGGCAAGAACCATTAAAGAAAATTTTATAACCCCCGTTGATTATAGATATCCTTTTTTGGATGAATAGTAAGGTCTGCATTGGCAATTAGTTTATAAAATTGTACCAATGCATACATGTATGATACATGTACAGGATGCCAGGTTTGGACTTTGCTAATAAACAATATTGGATCATATACTTTTGAGGTAGGATGTTAGCCAAATGCGTTTCAACCTGAGTTTCCAACTATTTTATACTCTGCTTTTTTGTGTCCTTTTTACCTTTTTTCGTTTACCTTTAGTTTGACTTGCCTGTTTAACTGCATCGTACATATTTATAACTCCACCTGTTTTGCATAATGTAGAAAAACTTACCAATTCACCATCTCCTGGTCGTTTTACTTTACCTGTAATCGGTGTAGACGTATTCATGATGATATCTTTAATCTGTCGGGTACTTAAATCGGGAAAATAGGATAAAAGTACTGCTGCTACACCTGAAACCACAGGAGCCGCCATACTTGTACCTTGCAAAAATTCATAGTTGTTTCCGGGTACCGTAGAGTAAATGCCCGCACCCGGGGCAAAAATATCAACAGATTTTTCACCGTAATTAGAAAAAGAGGCCACCAAATCTTCTCCATCTTCATAGGATATGGCTCCTACTTCTATCCAGTTTTTTGCATATTTTTTAGGCCAGAGAAAAAATCCTGTTTTATTGTAGTTCGGATTGGGGAAATTATCTTTTATGTCATTATTCTGGGCACTATTGCCAGCTGCATGAACCAGTAAAACATCTTTTTTTTCTGCGTATTTAACAGCGTCATCCACCACATCTTTGTCCCAGCTATACCCTTTGCCAAAACTCATGTTGATGATATCAGCACCATTATCTACAGCATATCTTATGGCATTGGCAACGTCTTTATCTCGCTCATCTCCATCTGGAACCGCCCTAATAACCATAATCTCTACATGATGTGCTATTCCGTCTATACCGATTCCGTTGTTCCTTATAGCCCCAACGATGCCACCTACATGAGTTCCATGCCGGGCATCAGGTCCAATAACATCATTATTGCCATATATTCTTTCAGAGCTGTCATTGTAATTGTCTCCAACAATGGCTTTTCTACTATCGTAGTCTGGATTATATTGGTAGTGAAGTTTGGTTTCGTAGTACTTTTTTTCTTCTTTTAATTCGCTGGAAATCATTTCTATAATACCAGGCAAATAGAAATCTTCTTCCATCATATCTGATGTAACTTGCTGCAGGATCGATTTCCCAATCATAATGAGTTGCTCGTTGCTTTCTATAAGATCTAATTCCTCCAGGGTAAATGTATCTTTTTCAATTTTCTCGCCAATGGCTTCAAGAGATGCTAAAACTGTATTTGTTACTGGTTCGATTCTTTGAAGTGCCTCTCTTGCCTTTTCCTGTTCACTTTCTACCTCTCTTTTATATTTAAGATAAGCAGCATATTCCTTTTTTTCACTGTCTGATAAGGAAAGTGGATCCACAGATTCAAATCTCTTTCTCAGGCTTGCATACAGTCTGGTGACTTCAAGTGTTTCACCATCGACATGGCTTCCATCAGACCCTCCTATAAAGTTCCAGCCAAACACATCATCAATATATCCATTTCCATCATCATCAATGCCATTACCAGGAATTTCTTTAGAGTTTATCCATATATTGTCTTCCAAATCCTCGTGTTCAATGTCAATCCCACTATCGATGACGGCTACTATTACTTTGGTAGGGGTCTTGTCTTTTAGCAATTCTTCATATGCCCTGACCGCAGATGTGCCATAATATCCCTGCTCTGGTTCTAAATGCATCCAGTTTTTAGGTGCTGTCTGGGAAAATGTATATTGAAATTGTAAAAGCAAAATCCCAAGAGTTAATAGTAATCTCATTAGCTTTAATGTTTTATGAAAGAGTGTTTTTTAAAAACTAAGGTTGACAAAAAAAACCTTATGAAGAAAAAAGCGTATTTTTGTATAATCCTCAACAAGATTTAATATCATTGGTTTAAGGGTAAATTTAAAGTGTGCAAATATAAGCCGATTTCATTCAAGTTCCGAATTCAATTAAAATAAATAGGGCGACATATAAATATTTATATATTTATTGCGTTTGGAAAATGATTACAGCCCAAAAGTCCTGGTATGCAGTTGTTTGAAAATATACATTTTTTGCGTTACACCTTTATTACTTCGGTAGTATTGTTTTTATTGCAAAACAGCACTTCTCAATCTTTAGAATTAGGATTGGGTGCAGGCTCTATGATTTACTATGGCGACTTATCTTCCTCTAGTTTAGAGTCAATTACATCCTTGAGGAGTGGAGTACAGTTTTTCGCAAGAAAACAAATCACTGGCCCTGTACATTTACGAGCAAATGTATTGTACGGTCATCTTTCAGGAGATGATGCTAATTCAGTAGAAGAATGGAGGCGGCGCAGAAACTTGAATTTTTCTAGTAGGATTTCAGAACTCTCAGGAATTATTGAATTTACGTTATATAAATCCCAAGGTTCAATTGGAGATAATTTACGCATTTATGCGTATGGTGGTGTAGGCGTTTTCCATTTTAATCCTCGTACAATTATTGATAATATCACCTATGACTTGCAACCTTTGGGGACAGAGGGGCAGGGAATGCCAGGTTTTCCTAATAGGTATAATCTTTGGAGTATCATCTTTCCATTAGGAGGAGGAATTTCTATTAAAATCACTGATAATCTATACTTTAATCCGGAAATGGGAATCAGGTATACTATGACAGATTATTTGGATGATGTGAGTACAGCATATGTTAATTATTTTGAGTTAAGAGCAGGCAATGGCGATCTGGCCGCGCGGCTTGGAAACAGAACCGGGGAGTTTCTGGGCCAAACAGAACCGGTTATTGTAAATACGGGAACCCGTCGTGGTAATCCCGGAGCAAATGATGTTTATTTCGCAGCTATGATTAATTTGGTTTACAAATTTCCAGGCAGGAGTAATAATGGATTTAATGTTAAATGCCCCACATTTAAATAACGAATTCCATTCTGCAAATTTCACTTAACCTACCTAAAGCTCAACAGTAAAGTGTTAAAGTGGATGGATATACTTGACTCTTATTCATGTTATCCTTAATTTAGGACGAATCACCTGAATCACTTAATACATGAGGATCGAGGATACACTGGTTAACTTTTATGGATTCAATGAATTCAGAAATAATCAAAAAGAGATTATTAATTCGGTAATAAATCAAGAGGATACCGTGGCATTATTGCCTACCGGTGGCGGTAAATCTTTGTGTTATCAATTACCCGTGATTCACCAAAAATGGAAAGCTATTGTAATAACACCTCTCATTGCTTTGATGGAAGACCAGGTAACAGCACTGAGAGGAAGAAATGTATCTGCCTGGACGTACCATTCCGGTAATGATGCCAGCAAAAATATTGAAGTATTGGATCAATTTGCACATTCTTCCTATGGGCTCTTGTATTGTTCGCCAGAACGACTCATGACAGAGTGTTTCATTCAGACTGTTAAGGATATTTCTATACAATTGCTCGTGGTAGATGAAGCACATTGTATTTCTCAGTGGGGGTATAACTTCAGACCATCCTATTTACAGATTGGCAAAATACGAAATAAACTGGGCGATGTTATTTGTATGGCTTTAACTGCCACTGCGACGGTCAAAGTTTTGCAAGACATTGTTTCAGTATGCGACATGAAAAATCCCAAAATATTCAGGTCTTCCTTTGTCAGAAATAATATCTCTTTCCATGTTTTGAAATACGCGAATAAATGGAATGCTTTGGTACAATTGATAAGAGAAACAAGTGGATCCATTATAGTGTATTGCAGACGCCGTCGCCTTACCATTGAATGGTCTGAATACTTAAGGCATTCGGGAATCACAGCCTCCTCGTATCATGGAGGAATGTCATTTGTCGACAGAAGCAACACAGCACAGGAGTGGATGTCGGGGAAAATACAAGTGATGGTTGCAACCAACGCCTTTGGTATGGGCATTGATAAGGAAGATGTGAGACTTGTCATTCATATCGATATGCCACCAAATATCGAAGAATATTACCAGGAAGCCGGTCGTGCAGGTAGGGACGGAAACCCATCTCTCGCTATTTTTATCATATCTGAGAGAGAAATAAAGCAAACGTTAAAAACTACAAAGCGAAACACTGTTTCTAAATCCGAAGTCATTCAACTTATGCATGGTATTGAAATTCTTTCCCGAAAAGAAATAGACAAACCTATTCTGGTTCAATTGAAAAATATAGCTGAAGAGCTAAACATGCATCCCTTGAAGGTAGCCAATGGGCTTGCACATTTAATGAAAGTGGGAAATCTTTATGTTTCCGAAGGTTTACTTTCTCCATCCCGGGTACAATTTGATATCGATAAGGTAAAAAAGATTGTATTTAGAAATTATGATACCTCTCATTACAAAGTAGCTCATTTTCTTCTCACCCGATATGAAAATCTTTTTGAACTTCCCATAATTATCGTAGAAGAAGATATAGCATCCCATCTCGGAATGGGAGTAGATGAATTAGAACGCGATCTGTCAAATTTGGAAAAAGAGGGTTTGATTACATACATAAAAAGAAAGGATTCCCCATATATTAAATTGATTTCATGCAACATCGACAAGGAAAAATTACACCATATCCGTCTGATCATTGATAATGAATGGAAATCACTTTTACGGATTAAAGATTTCCTGAAACTAGAATTTACGTGCAGGCAGGAATTTATACTCAATTACTTTGGAGAAAAAAGCACTCGATGTATGCAATGCGATGTTTGCAGGACAAAATATAAGTCACAAAACCTCCTTGATCACATCGATAAAAACTTATTATTGTTGAGCAATAGGAGCAACATACAAACAACTCAATTCATTAAAGGACATTTTCTGGAAAAAGATAATGTAGCTGCTACGCTTTCCTTTTTAGAACAGGAAAGAGCAATTGACATCCGTAATGGGAAAGTAAAGAAAGCTTCCGAAATAAAAGAACTTTTGTAGCAATAAGGTTAAGGTTTTCGCCTTCGGCAGGTCAGAAGGTCGGAAGGTCGGAAAGTCTGTAAGTCGAAGGTCTGAAAGTCGAAAGTCTGAAAGTCGAAAGTCTGAAAGTCGGCTACGAGCTACCAGCTAAATTGAGGTTAAGGTTGAGGTTGAGGTTGAGGTTTTCGCCTTCGGCAGGTCAGAAGGTCGGAAGGTCGAAGGTCGAAAATTGAAAATTACCAAAACCAAAACTAAAACAAAAACCATTTACTACGAGCTACGTACTACGAGCTATTCATGTCAACGAGCTATCAGCTACGAACTACGAAAACTACCCACTGCATACTGCCCTCTACTTCCATAGGCGACTAATCTTCGAAGGATGAGAAGAAAAACAGCACCAACGTTGCGGAATCACTAGCCTTGGGTTAAGCCCAAGGCGAAAGTAAAATCCTTTTGAAGCACCAACGGTGCGAAATAAACCGCTCACCGCTCACCGCTCACCGCTCACCGCTCGCCGCTCACCGCTCACCGCTCACCGCTCACCGCTCACCGCTCACCGCTCACCGCTCACCGCTCACCGCTCACCGCTCACCGCTCACCGCTCACCGCTCACCGCTCACTGCTACCAGCTAACTCCTAAAAAAACTATCTGCGGAAAGCTAACTTTGTTATATTGTACAATCATAGTATTTACTGAATGAACAAAGCTCTAAAACACATCGTATTTGCTGTCACCAACGATACTTTATCGGATCAGAGAATGGACAGAATATGCAAAAGCCTGATTTCGGATGGTTATAAAGTAACCCTGGTTGGACGAAAGTTTGAGTCCAGTTCATTGAAAGTGCATAAAGATTTAATACATGTTGTTCTGCTACATGTATATTTTCAAAAGGGACCATTGTTTTATTTTGAATACAATTTGAAATTGGCATTTTTCCTGCTTTTCAAAAGCTACGACATAGGCGGAGCTATTGACCTGGATACCATACCCGGAATACGACTGGCCACCTGGCTACAAAGAAAAAAGATGACATTTGACGCCCATGAGTTTTATACGACTACTCCTGAATTACACAACAGAAATGTGAAAAAAGCCATTTGGAGAATACTTGAAAAGTTATTTATCCGCAGAATAGACCTTTGTTATACAGTCAATAAAAGTCTTGCACAGATTTTTAAAGATCGTTACAAAATGGACTTCCATATCATAAGAAATGTCCCTCTATATGATGAAAAACCAATTACCAGTCCCAAATCCATACAAAATGTCAATCCAGTTATTTTACTCTATCAGGGTGTTATCAATAAAGGGAGAGGAGTTGAGATTTATGTAGAAGCAATAGAATCACTGCCTACCTGTCATCTTTGGCTTGCGGGTGATGGAGATCTTTTTATGGAAATTCAAGAAATAATCAGTGGGCATCCATGCAAAGACAGAATATCATTATTGGGTAAAGTGCCACCGGATGAATTAAAAATTCTCACCCTGAAAAGTCATATAGGCTTGAATATTCTCTCTGAAGACAGCGAAAGTTATTATTTTTCATTGGCGAATAAATTTTTTGACTATATGCATGCAGGGTTACCCACCATAAATTCCAGATATCCTGAATATGTTAAGATCATCGAAAAATACAACACAGGACTTCTCATAAATCATTATACAACTAAAGAGTTGGTGCATGCTGTGCAGTGGTTAATCGATAACCCCAATGAATATTCCAGACTTTCAAAAGCATCCCTAGATGCCAGAAAGTATTTCTCATGGCAAAACGAAGAACTGAAATTAAAAGAAATCTACTATCCATTGCATAAATAAATCATATGGGTAAAATTTTCGGATTTTGTGTTCTTATAACTATTTGAGCAATTCCTTGCCATATTTAAAACGTATATCATTTCGAATGTGAAATTTGTAGTAATAGTGATTATTTGTTTACTTTGATAAAAGTTTTTGCTTTATATTTTCTCTTTAGATTGCGTTTCTTTTATCGCAGCATTGCGTTTAATTTTTCTCGACTTCTTAAAAGTTTCCTTTGGGTTGAAGTATTGTATATTTTTAAATAAATAATTTGTGGATCAAATAATACCCGTAAGAAAAGGCAATGAAATCAATATTGACATTCTTGAGCCTTATTTAAAAAAACATTTACATCCCGATCTCTCGATACATGAAATTCGACAATTTTCTGGTGGGTATAGTAATCTTACGTATTTGATTACAACCAATGCCGGATCTTTGGTTTTAAGAAAGCCTCCCAAAGGGGTTCAGATCAAAACGGCCCATGACATGAAGAGAGAATTTCAGATATTGTCAAAATTGCAGGGTCATTTTTCTAAAGTTCCCAAACCTTTATTTTTATGTGAAGATGAAAATATCATTGGGTCCCACTTTTATTTAATGGAAAAGGTTGATGGTATTGTTTTGCGGGTTGAGTCAGTATCAGAATTAAGTCCAAAACCTGAAGATTTTTCAACTTTATCCAGGAATTTTACAGAGCAATTAGCACTGCTGCACGCCATTGATATCTACAATACAGACCTTGTAGATTTGGGAAAACCGGAAGGATATGTTCAGAGGCAGGTAGAAGGATGGATCGGTCGCTACAAACGGGCTGCTACCGATGAATTGCAAGAAATGGAAATTCTGGGAAAATGGATGCTGGATCATATGCCCGGGCAATTTAAAACTACATTTATTCACAATGATTACAAATATGATAATCTTATATTAAACCCAGAATGTATCAGTGATATCAAGACCATAGTAGATTGGGAGATGGCTACGGTGGGAGATCCCTGGATGGATCTTGGAACAAGCCTTGCTTATTGGACGGAAGAAGGAGATCCGGAAATATTTAAAACCTTTAATACTACCTGGCTACCGGGCAACTTCAAAAGGAAAGAAGTTGTTGAATTGTACGAAGAATTGACTGGTATTAAGATTCCCGGAATTACATTTTACGCAATATACGGTTTGTATAAGGTGGCTGTTATTGCGCAACAGATTTATGCGAGATATAAAAAGGGAATGACGAATGATCCCAGATTTGGGGGATTGATATGGATAGTAAAAGGCGCTTCAAAACGTGGGCTTTTGACATTGGAAAAAGACAAAATTTAATATTATGATCAT
Organism: Saprospiraceae bacterium; assembly: GCA_041749255.1. Classification (GTDB taxonomy): domain Bacteria; phylum Bacteroidota; class Bacteroidia; order Chitinophagales; family Saprospiraceae; genus JABDLO01. The sequence goes on along the minus strand of JBGTBR010000029.1, from coordinate 36,191 downwards.
TGAATATTTTGCGACGGAAAGATTGAATAATTACTATCAGAAGATAGAGGAGTTCCTAAAAGAAGAAATTTATCCACACGAAATGTTATGGCTTCAAATGCCCTTTAAAGAAGTCGAAATGATATTGCGTGGACTTAAAGACAAAGTGATGGAGACGGGATGTTGGAATATGTACCACAGTGCAGAGCACGGAGGTCCAGGCCTAAATCTTGTGGAGGTAGCTCAATTATGCGAACTGCTTGGCACTACTCCGTTTGGACATTTTGCCTTTAATTGTCAGGCTCCAGATGCCGGCAATCTTGAACTCATGTTAAAATATGGGCAGCATCCCCATCATAAGGAGTTTACCAATAAACTTTTAAAAGGAGAAATCAGATCTTGCTTTTCTATGACTGAGCCACACATAGCAGGCTCTAATCCTGTAATAATGGATACAAAAGCTATAAAAGATGGCGACGAATACGTCATTAATGGACATAAGTGGTTTACCTCAGGAGCGGATGGATCTGCTTTCGCAATAGTTATGGCCATAACCAATCCCGATGAGGAGAATCCTTATTCGCGAGCAAGCATGATTATGGTACCCACTGATACCAGGGGGTTTGAATTGGTTCGTAATATTCCCGTAATGGGCCATCCGGGTGAAGGAAATTTGTCCCATGCTGAAGTGAAATATCATGACGTAAGGGTGCCGGTTTCGTATCGGCTTGGACCAGAAGGAGGGGGTTTTATGCTTGCCCAGGAAAGATTAGGCCCTGGTCGTATTCATCATTGCATGAGATGGATGGGAATAGCTACCAAATGTTTTGACATGATGTGCAAGAGAGCGGCCTCCCGAAAATTATCTGGTGCGAAAGTGCTGGGTGATATGCAGATGGTACAACAAATGATAGCCGAAACCAAAGCGGAAATGGATGCGACCAGATTATACATATTGCACACGGCCTATAAAATGGACAAACTTGGGCAAAAAGCCGCAAGAAATGATATATCGGCCATCAAATTTACGGCATCTGCTATGCTGGGGAGGGTGATAGACAGGGCTATTCAGATTCATGGTGCCCTGGGCGTCACAGACGATACGATATTGGCCTGGTATTACAGAGAAGAAAGAGGTTCCCGAATATATGATGGCACTGATGAAACCCACAAAGCTTCTCTGGCCAGACAAATTCTTAAAAACTATAGATAGGAAGATAATTAATAACCAATGTAACCCAAAACTACTCGCTTTTCAATTCATTAAAATACTGCAATTCTTTTTTGACTTTATACATAGAAAGATAAGCTAGGGTATATCCTGTTTTTCCATCCAGGAATCCAAAATGAAGTATATAGGACTTAAACCATGCAAAAGGAATGCCTGCATATCGTTTGACCCATAAAGGATTCAGGTTATTTTTCCTGTATTTTGCTGCCTTCAAAAGGGAGTACCTGTTTATTTTTCTTATATAGTGAAAATGAGATTTGATACTAAAGTGAAGCAAATCTCCTTTTAATTTTATTCTTTTACTGTTTGAAGGCACTACCACATCTTCATGGACCAATGAGTCATTCCATCTACATTCATTTCTATTGAATAAACGCACTTTGTATTTTGGGTACCACCCCGAAAATCTTACCCAATGACCAGCATAATTGATCAAAGGAGTGATGAGGTAAACACAACCGTGCATGGGTTGCAATTCCACTATGGATTTTTTCAGTGGATCGCTCACAATCTCATCTGCATCTACAGATAAAATCCAGTCGAAAAGCGCCTGAGAATTTCCGAAATTTTTTGCATCTCCGTATCCTTTCCAATGCTTGCTGAAAACCCTGGCTCCCATTGATTTAGCAATTTCTACAGTAGAATCTATACTTCCTGTATCTACCAACACTACATCGTCGCAAAGGCCTTTCACGGACTGGATGCATTGGCCTATAAGGGATTCTTCATTTCGCGAGATAATTACCGCTGATATCCCGCTCATGACACAATCTTACCTGTTGCCAAAAAATGGGGATTGAGAAGTGATTCTTTATTGTAAACTAATGCCTTTCCACTTTTAATTTCTACAATTTGTCCTCCAGCTTCCTCAACGATGAGTTGTGGTGCAGCTGTATCCCATTCCATAGTAGGTCCTAATCGAGGATAGATATCAGCACGACCGTCAGCTATGATCAAAAACTTTAATGCACTTCCCTTTGGAATGGTTACCGGTGATTCGAATTGATGGATATACTCTTTGGTTTCTTTATTTAAATGAGATCGGGAACATACAACACGTAATCCTTTGTCTTTCAATGTAAAAGTATTCACTTTTATGCTTTCAGTTTTCCCTCCGTTTAAAGACCTGAAAGCACCTTCGTTTTTAACGGCCCAGTACAAATCTTTAAAAACTGGAGTATATACCATTCCCAAGACTGGTTTATCGCGATACATAAGAGAAATATTGATCGAAAATTCGTCGGTCTTTCCGATAAACTCCTTGGTGCCGTCTAAAGGATCGATCATCCAGTAATAATTAAAACTTTTTCTATGCTCAAATGAAATTTCTATATTTTCTTCCGATATGATGGGAATATCAGGGTCTATGCGTTTTAATTGGTCACATATAAAGCGATTGGAGCGTGTATCAGCGATGGTTATGGGTGATTGATCTTCTTTTATTGAACTTTCATATTCATTCATTCGATAAACTTCCATAATAAGTGAACCGGCTTGAATCATAGTTGACTTAACACTTTCCACTATTTCAAACATTCTTTTCGAATCCATACTTTATTCTTTATTTAAGGTGTTGCAAAATTAGTAAAAATGAGAAAAGGTAAGATATTGGTTACAGGAGGCATGGGATATATTGGTAGCCATACCATAGTTGATTTGATTAATGAAGGTTATCATCCTGTAAGTCTTGATAATTTTATAAATTCTGACAAAAGTGTACTGGATCGAATCAGGCAAATCACAAACTACGATATTAAGAATTTCTCAATTGATTTGTTGGATCTGGCCTCATTAAGAAAGTTTTTTGAAGATCACTGGGATATAGAAGGCATCATTCACTTTGCAGCTTTAAAAGCAGTTGGTGAATCGGTTGAAAAGCCCATTGAGTATTTCCACAACAATGTAACAGGGCTCATACACTTACTCATGTGCATGAAAGAAAAGAACATTAAAAACCTGATCTTTTCTTCATCATGTACCGTATACGGCATTCCTGATTCGTATCCTGTTGATGAAGAAACTCCTATAAAACCCGCATCTTCACCCTATGGCAGGAGTAAGCAAATATGTGAAAATATCATTTGCGACAGTGCTGATTCCATTTCGTTTAATTCCGTGATGCTCAGGTATTTTAATCCGGCAGGTGCTCACCCTAGTGGGGCATTGGGAGAACTGCCTATTAATAAAGCTGCCAATCTTGTTCCGGCAATCACGGAAACTGCAATAGGGGTCAGGAATAAAATGGTCGTATTTGGCGATGACTATGACACTCCCGATGGAAGTTGCATAAGAGACTATATTCACATTATGGATCTGGCAAGAGCTCATACGTTGGCTTTGGAGTATTTGTTTTCCGGGAAATCTTCAGAAAAAGTAAATATTTTCAATTTGGGGAATGGACAGGGCATAACGGTTTTGGAGGTGATTAAAAGTTTTGAAAAAATGAGCGGTGAAAAACTCAATTATAGTATAGGTGCCAGAAGACCCGGCGATGTTCCTGCCATCTATGCAGATTATTCAAAAGCAAAAAAGTATTTGGGTTGGGAACCACATTATAATTTGGATGAAATAATGGAATCGGCCTGGAAATGGGAACGAAATAGAAGAGAAATAACTTAGGTATGTCCAGTAATGAAAAAATAGTTGACGACAAATAATGTGAAGTATCAGTTTCAGTACTACAACATAGAGTTATAAAGTAAGCCTTTTCTGTGTGGTACATTACGATTTACAATATCAAAGTATATTATTGAATAATTTTTGGAATATTTAAATAATTAACATTCTGTAATATAGTGCAATACGGTATATACTTTAATAAATTTATGATCGTTATAGACTTGTATTTGCAATCACTAATGAAAATGAGTATATTTGTTTAGGTATTGTAAAAATTATATGATCATTTGTTTTATAATAAAATAAAGATCTATATTGCATGTTAAATTGATTTTTATCTGAGATTAAAACGCTTTAAAGAATTATAATTTACAGTCTAGGGCGGTCTGTAATTGTGGCCTTGTCGATACTATTTATAGAATTCGACAAGGTCTTTTTATTTCAGTAGCCGGCAGTCTTGTCAACTTTGTAAAGTATAGGTTCTCCTTTTTTCAACCTCAATATATTGTTTGAAATTTGAATTGCAGCTGACCTTTGGTTAGTAATACTCGCTATGTGAGGAGTAATAAAAACTCCCGGAGCACTCCAAAGACGACTGATATGAGGTAAAGGCTCTACTTGAAAAACATCAAGCCAGGCACTATTCAATTGTTTCGATTGTAAAGCTTCAATCAGATCTTCATCTTTTAAATGAAATCCTCTTCCTACCTGAATAAGTGTGCTTCCAGCAGGTAATTGATCAAACAATTCTTTGTTTAAAATACCTCTTGTGGCGTCTGTGAGTGGTAGTAAACACACAAGTATATTGGTCTTTTTTATAAACTCTGATAACTCATTCTGAGTATACACATCAAATGGAATATTGTGCTTTTCAGTCCTGCACCAGGCGTTAACTGTAAAACCAAGTTGATGCAGTGTCATGGCAGCATGTTGTCCGAGAACCCCAAATCCCATGATACCGATATTTGGCTCTGGTTGAGTTGATAAATTCGAATGCCAACTTTTCCTCTCTTGATTTTCTCTTAATTGGAAGATTTGATATTGAGTGTTTAAAACGCACATTAATATAAATCGGGTCATGGAAATAGTAAGACCAGAATCCACTATTCTGGTTATTATCGGGTCTGATGGCAAAAAGGGGTCAGCAAATATATGATCAACTCCGGCACCAAATGAACAAATTAATTTTAAATTCTTAAATGTTTGAAGGTAACCGTGGGGATACTTCCAGGCAACAACTACATCTACAGTTTCCGGATCACTGATGTCGGGATAAATGGATATGCGGATATCCGGCAAATGCTCATGGAGAGTTTGGGTAAACGTAGTAATATCTCTATGAGTTACGATTATGGCTATATGCATATGAAGTATATAATTGACGTGGGTTTATTCAATATTTTGTGTTTCTAGTTGTTATGACTTTTGCAGGAGCTAAGAAATTGTACTATCACAAGTTGTAAATATACAATTGAATATAAAAAGCAATCCAATTGATACGGGTTTATTCCATAACGAATCTGCCCTAAAATCTATCTAACATATGGCTTGATTTATTGAGATGAGACAAGGAATAAGTATGAGAGAGAGTCAATAATAAAAGAAATGGCTGTAAAAATTAAATTTAAAATACTATAATTATGGAGATCAATAGCTAGTGAAGCTCCTATTTCTTAGCTTTTTAACGATTGTGGCACCATTCAATGACTTTAATTTTGCATTGCGGAAAGTGTTAAAATTTGCAATCATCTTGGTTTATTAAAAATTTCAGGTTTAATTTGAAAAAATATTTCTAATTAACTCAGGATTTAGGAGTATTTATAAACAACCTTTAAATTATAGTAGAACTTCTATGTCAGGACTTGTACCAAAAAATAAGCACAATCTTAAAACATTTCGAGTGAATTTACGTGGGTTTTTAGTTTGGATTTGTATCCTACTTTTTTTCATTGATTATTCCTGTAAAGTAGAGCGGCATCCTATTATTTTAAATTTAAGTGAATCTCAAAAGATTTCTTATTCAACAGAGGCCTCAATTATTTTTCCGGAATACAGGTTTATCAATCTGGAAAGAAAAGACGACCAATATACTGGCGGCAACATCAATAAAATATTGAAAGATAATGATATACTATTATTATTTGATTACCATATAACTAACTTGCTATTTTTATATAATGAAAATGGAGCATTTATAAAAAAACTGAACAGAGAGGATTACCTACCGGTCAAAATGGATAGAATTCAAGATTTTACTATCAATCCTTATGATGATAACATTTACCTGCTCACTGAAACCAAAATATTCATTTTAAATTATAATCTGGAATTGATAACTTTCTTTAATAACACGTATGGAGCATTTGCCATAGCGAGTCTTAAAGACCATCTTGTATTTGAAACCTGGCCATGGGAAACGAACAGGTTGGTTATTACAGACAAAAAAGGCAATATAGTTAATGAAGCATTTCCTTCTGGTCAGGTTGGCAATAAAGATATAATCGCAAAAAAGAACCAAAATTTTGTTGAAAATCAAGAACAAATTTTTTGGTTGTTTTTAGAGGAAAAAAAGTTGTTCAAAATTCATGGAAATGGCCAAATAGATTTGGCTTATGAAGTTCGATTTTTAAACGATGAAATTCCTCAGTTTTTTAGTTATCAGGTTGCAAATGATCATTTAATCATTGTGACACAAATCAAAAAAGAAGTAAATGCTTTTATTTATGCATTGAAAAATAGCGAAAACAGCATTAGGTATCCAAGTATACAAAACGATATAGATTTCACAGGAGGCTTGGTTGTAATGCCTTTTTCCGGTAATGCCGATGGATGTCTAATAAAATTTGTAGATGCAGAGCAAATACAGGCAATCCTTACAGAAACGGATAAAAAAGCACTCAACCCCATGTTAATAAGTTTACAGACTAAAATTTTAGAAAATTCAAATGGTGTTTTAGTATTTATCAAACCAGGACTTTTATAAAATGCAACTAATTGATAATTTATATAAACATAATATGTAACTACTCAAATATTAATACCTATTGTATTTTATTTTTTAATTTAAAACTGCACGTTTAGAGTTTTAATAAGGCTTTTTTCAAGTGGCGTAATTTTGTTGGAGCAAAATCTTTTTGCCTATCCACTTCAGAAGATAATCAAAAAATTTTACACGAGTTGAATAAATATAAATTATCCAGAAGCATATACTAAAATTTTCACATAAATATTATTTATAATAAATCTTTATTATATGTTTTTGCATCTTGTTTGTATTTCAATCATTGCTGTATTGAATCATTTCAGTATGGAGAAAAACTACTATGAAAAGGCTGATTATTACCATGAAGTTAACCTTGCACAAAGAGAAGTATATACTTGTAACTACCCAGAGGCACTTGACCATTTTAAACATGCTTTTGATAAATCTCGACCTTTCTATCATCATTTGAAAAATGCTATTCTTGTAAGTATTCAATGTGGTGATACAAAATACACTGAGAACTTATTGGTGCAGTCAATAAAATTGAAAAAATTAACACTTTCTACACTTTTGAAAGAGTTTGATCATGTACTAGACACAGCTTTTCTAATTTACGTTTTTGAAAAAGGGGAAAAAATCAAAAGGGACAAAAAAACAATTCAGCATTTAACTTTTTTATATGATTTATTGGATACCGATAAAAAATTAGAAAAAGCTACAATAGTGAATATAGTGCCAAAGAGTGGATTGCAAGGCGAAGAAATATTGATTCAATCAATATGGAAAAATATTTGGATCATTATAGATTAAATGGGTTTCTGGGTGAGGATGATTTGGGTTTATGGTTTGAAGAAAAAAACATTTGGAATTTATATTCAATTTTGTTTCGCCATTTTATTCAAAATAAATGGGGACATACGATTCTTCCCATACTTGAAAAAGAATTTAAGACGGGGAAAATCCCTGTCGAAATTTATGCAGTAATGGTAGACCTTGACGATAATATGAATGGCAGGTTTTGTAGTATTCAACATCAATATATAACTACAATCGGAGTGAGAGATCATCACACCCCTATTAAGGTGGATAAGGAATCTATGGATAAATTAAATGAAAATAGAATGCATATTGGTCTGGATTCATTCCATGTAGCACTCAGGTATGCTAAAATGGATAGATTTTGTCAAAAGGGATTTGGAAAAGAATACAACTTTTTACAATATTCAATAATTGATAACCTGCCTGTAAGTTTGTTTAATTCAGAAAAAAGTAAGCAGTATATTAAAAACCTGGTTATTCTACCTAATGAAATCAAGTCTACTTGTTTGTGCGATTTATTTTACTAACGCGACTTCTCAGATATTTATGGGGTCAATAAAATTTTATCATCATTCTCCCCAAAGCTTTGAGGGAGGTGGCTTTCATATTTTTCTGGAGTCATATCTGAGTAGTTACACTAACTCTAAAAATAATATAATATTTGAGGACGGTGATATATCTGCAAATAAAGTTATTGCTGCACGTACGTATTGTTCAATTTTGATTCCTTTCTGATACGGTAAATTGCAAGTCTAGGATTAGAATAATTGAATGTCAATATAAATAAAAAAGGGTCATGTTATTGCTAACATGACCCCCTATGCTTTGCATAGTACCATAAGTCTTCATCTGCCATAGGCAAATTGTTACTGATTTTAGGATACCCGCAATCGGAAGGTGTTTCTCCAGGAGATACCTTCCAGCATAGATGCCAGTATGACCCGGCATTCTGTTCTCTAATCAACACAACTTATCCGTGGGCTGTTCATTTTGTAAATAGTCCTAATACTGGGATTTTACTCCCTGAATTTGAGCGGGAAATAACTCTTACTAATTAAAGTATGAGATTGATACTATTCTGTAAGACGTTTCACTTTCTTGCAGAATTTAACTTCCCGACTCTTCAGATCTCTGGAAAATTTGTCGGAATTTCTTCCTCCATCTCTTCCTAAAAACAAAACAATTAACTGGTAAATGCTTTCCTATTCACAACTTTCTGGTTTTATTAATATATGTATTATCTTTCAATAATCCATCATTGTTTACCATACTATGAATTGCCTGACGAGCCATTATGCAATTAAAAGAACTTTTATTTCAGCCTTGGGATTATAAATATATGTAGGATTTACGAATATTCAAAACTTTTATATAAAAAATTTTGAATATTTATTTTTTGAATATATAAACATCTAACTTAGAAAAAAGTAAGACATTCATATTTTATAAAAAAATTGAATGTCTTTTTAAGGACCTTGAAAGATGATATGAATATAACATCAGGGAGCTAATCTGGATAACTTCCATTGCCCATTATTCATTTTGTACCTTATGCGGTCATGCAGCCGTGATGGTCTTCCCTGCCAAAACTCCATTTCATCTGGTATAACCGAATAACCACCCCAGTATGGCGGTAAAGGTAATCGCTCTGTATTCAGAAATCTATTGGTCATTTCTTTTAATTGGGTTTCAAGTACTTCTCTGGACTCAATTTCCTGGCTTTGAGGTGAACACCACGCACCTATCTGGCTCTCTCTTGGCCTGGATTGAAAGTATTGCATTGATTTTTCTGAATCCACTTTTTCTACTTTACCATGAATTCTCACTTGTCTTTCCATTTCTTTCCAAAAAAACACAAGAGCTGCTTGGTTGTGAAAGTCCAATGATCTTCCTTTGGTACTCTGATAATTTGTGTAGAAAATAAATCCATTGTCTGTTATTTCTTTAAGTAAAACGATCCTGGCTCCAATGATTCCTTCAGGGGAGATAGTAGCCAATGTCATTGCTGTAGGTTCCGGAACCTGACATTCTATGGCTTGATGTAACCATGTATTGAATTGATGAATGGGATTGGAATGCATATCTTTTTTCCTCAATTCCATCCCACAGTACTCATTTCTGATGTGATCAATTTTATCCCTGTTCAACTTTACAATGTATTAGGTTTTATTACTAAATAACCGCTTAAATCTTTCTGTATACTTATGTGCTAACCAGTACATAACTGGAATAATGACTAAGGTAAGAAAAGTGGCAAATATAAGCCCATAAATTATGGTCCATGCCATAGGACCCCAAATGGCAGTGTTATCTCCTCCTATAAAAATATTAGGATCCAAATCTTTAATGAGTGTAAAGAAATTAAAATTAAAGCCTACTGCCAAAGGAATCAATCCCAAAATGGTTGTAATCGCTGTAAGTAAAACGGGTCTGAGCCGTGTAGCTCCAGCTTTTTCTATACAACCTATGATCTGTGCATCGGTCAGATTGGATGCACTTGCTACACCTAATTCTTCACACTTTTCCCTGATGAGTAAATTGATATAATCGATGAGTACAATAGCGTTATTTACAACCACGCCTGCCAAAGAAATGATGCCCACACCAGAAAATATGACAGTGATATCCATGCCGGTAATGGCATAACCTAAAAAGACTCCAATTGTACTAAAGAGGATAGAAATCAAAATTATAAATGGAGTTACAATAGAATTGAATTGGGCTACAAGAATGATAAATATACTGAATAATGCAATGGTAAAAGCCCCTTGTAAAAAACCCATATCTTCAGCCTGTTGTTGCTGTTCTCCTGTAAAAGCATATGCAAAACCTTCAGGCATAGGATAATCTTCCATGGCCAATGCAATTTCTGCATTGATGATATTGGCGTTATAGCCATCTACTACATTTGAGTAAATGGTAATCACTCTTTCGCTATTAATTCTTTTTATTGCACTGTAAGTACTCGAATACTCGAAGTTGGCTACTGAAGAAATAGGTACCTGATTGATATTTCCAGAACCGGGATCTCTGAAAGTAATCCTTTGATTAATCAAATCGTTTATATCACCTCTTGATTCTTTATCTGCCCTTAACATGATGGGATATTCTTTTTCACCTTCTTTAAATTTAGATACCTCAATGCCAAAAACAGAAGTCCTTATTGCGTTGGCAATATTCCATGTTGATATTTCATACCTTCTCGCTTCTTCTCTGTTAATATGAACCAATAATTCCGGCTTTCCCAACATGACATCGGATTTCAATTCTTCAATTCCGGGAATATTGTACCTGTCAATATAATCTTTGATTTTTGTAGATAACACCAATAATGTATCAATATTCTCTCCTCTGATTTCAATGTTTATTGGTTTTCCTGTGGGTGGTCCGGTAGCATTTTGGCCTAAAATGATTTGAACTCCCGGATATTCATTCATTTCTTTTCTCAGATCCGACAAAATCTGACTTGTTTTGATGTCTCCCCTGTCTTCGGTTTTGACAAATGCAATAGTTATTCTCGCTTTATGGGGAGTCACCCCGGGTTCTGGTGGACTCATAGGGTCTGCAGTTTCTTCCCCAATTTGTGTAAGGACTGCTTCCACTATGTGTCTTTTGTCCGCTATGACCTCTTCAACCTTTTTTTCAATGTCTTTTACTATGGAATAAGTGGATTCAATGTCTTTTCCCAAAGGCAAGTCAACAAATACATTGATATATAGGGGTTCAGACCCCGGAAAATAAATGACATTTGGAGCTTTTAATACCAAAAGTATTAAAGCAAATCCCAGCAAAACAAATGTGCTTAGAAAGAATATAATAGGTTTTGATCCTCTAAGCGCAAAAAATATAAATCTATCGTATAAATTTTCCAGTTTGGGCAGTAGTACTTTTTGAAACCGGAAAGCTCCCGGTCTGAGTAAGAAAAAATTTACAAATGTGACAAGTATGGTAAAACCCATAATATTTCGCAATAAACCAAACCCAATAAAATGGCTTAAGAGACCGATCGTCAACATTATGACCAACCCAATGATAATATTGATCCTCTTGCGTCTGTATTTTTCAGGGGTTTCCGCCCTTTTATCCACTTTCATGAGCTTTGATGTAAGCACAGGATTAATGACAAGAGCTACAAACAATGACGATGTCAACACTATAATGAGGGTCAATGGCATATATAAGAGGAACTCACCCATGATTCCAGGCCAAAATGCCAAAGGTAGAAATGCCGCTAATGTGGTCGCAGTCGAAGCAATAATGGGCCACGCGACTTCTCCGGCTCCATATTTGGAAGCATCAATGGCAGAATAGCCATTTTGCATGTATCTGTAAATGTTTTCTACTACTACTATAGCATTATCCACCAACAATCCCAAAGCCAAAATCAGGGAAAAAAGCACAACGATGTTCATCGTCGATCCGGTGAGGTGCAGCAAAAGTATACCCATCAACATCGAAAGTGGAATAGCCACCCCAACAAATAGAGAATTTCTTAAACCCAGAAAGAATAATAGGACCAGGACTACCAGAATTACACCTGAAATGATGCTGTTTTCAAGATTGCTAACCTGGTTTTTAGTGTTAATAGATTGATCATTAAAATATGTAATTTGGAGATCTTCCGGTAGATTTATTTTGGCTTGCTCGACGACCTCTTTCATATTATCGACTGCATAAATCAGATTTTCACCTTTTCTCTTTATGATATCCAATGAAACGACGGGTAATCCGTCAGCTCTTGCATATGAAGTCCTTTCTTTATATCCTCTTGAAACACTTGCAATGTCTTTCAAAAAAATAGGACGGCCTTTTTCACTCTTAACAATCAGGTTTTCAATTTCCAGGGTATTCTCAAATTGACCAATGACCCTGATGGATCTTCGGAAGTCATTTCTAACCAACTCACCCGCCGACATAGTTAGATTTTCAGCAGAAACGGCATTTTCAATATCGGCAAAACTCACTCTGAGACTTTGCATTTTTGAAAGGTCAGCATCGATTTTAATTTCAGTTTCTAAAACTCCCTTTTTTTCTACTTTGGAAACTTGCTTTATAGTCTTTATTCGATCTTCCAGATAGTCGGCATATTTTTCTAACTCCTCATTGTTATAATTACCGCTGATATTTACTGTGATAATCGGAAAATCTGCAAAAGCTACTTCCAATATGGTGGGATCCTCATCAAGATCATTAGGCAATTCACTCTTGGCTTTGTCTACAGCATCTTTTGTTTTTCTGAGTGCTTCTTCCATCTCCATGTCCGCGACAAACTCGCAGATTATTACTGAAAAGTCCTGAATGGAAGTAGACTTGACATCTTTAATTCCACTTATAGACTCTAACTCCTTTTCTATAGGCCTGGAAATCAGATTTTCGATTTCACTGGCTGAATTTCCAAAATAGGGAGTATTAATATACACGGTAGGAAATGAAGCGTCGGGGAATTGCTCTTTTGGCATATCCCGGTAACTTTCAGTCCCAAACAATATGATCATAAAGGCAATCAGGATCACACTAATTCCATTATCCACAGCCAAAGATGTCAGGGAAAATTGCCTTTTATTCTTGTCTAAATTATTCATGCTTTTTACCTTGTTTTATTCTGAAATTTTAATTGGATTTGCATGAGAGACCGATCTAACACCGTCAGTTATCATCAGAACTCCTTCATCTAATGCAGTAGTAACTACAATTTGCCCTGCAGAGCTTTCACCTGTATCAATGTATTTCTTCATAGCTAGGTGTAAAGAATCTTGCATTTCTACAACGTAAATAAATTTCCTGCCATCGACTTCTTCCAAAATATAATCAACAGGTATTTGAATGACAGAAGGCTCATAATAATCTCTGAACTTTACTATCGTTAATAGGTTGGGTTTTAATAAATTTGCTCTATTGGGAACTTTAGCTGAAATTTTAAATGTTCTGTTGGCTGCATCGATTGAAGTTCCTATCTGGTCAACTTTACTCCTAATCGTCGTATCCAATGAAGGAAAATAGAGATTGATATTGTCTCCTGGTTTCAATTTGCCTATGTAAGATTCTGCTATGTCTGCTTCGACCTTTACCTGGTCTATATTGATGATTTGAAGTATAGGCTGAGCTGGACCTGCCGTTTCGCCACTCTTCAAAATTTCGTTCTCAATGATTCCATTGATGGGAGAATATATATTTTGTTTTTTTAGCTGGGTTTCTAAAACTTCAAGTGATTTTTCCAGTCTTTCTTTATTATTTTTTGCTTGCAAATACTGTATTTCTGATCCTATTTCCTGATCCCAAAGTCTCTTCTGCCGTTCCCAAACCTCTTGTGCTAATTCAAGTGATGTTTTGATTTCATCCATTTGCTTGATGACAGGTTCCATATCAATTTTAACGAGTAATTGTCCTTTCCTGACTTTATCACCTTCTTTTGCCTGTACAGATATGATTCTTCCTCCGGTTTCACTGCTTACATTCACATTATTTTCAGCAATAACTGTCCCGTAAAATTCGACATATCTTTCAAATGGTGTTCTTTTTAATGGTATGGTGTTAACCAAAACAGGCTCTTTCATTTTGACCGGATTGAGAATTGAAATATCACTTTCTAATTCTTCAATTTCCAATAACAATTGGGACAATTGGTCTTTCTTATCTTTAAGCAATCCTTTTTTTGATTCAAGATTATTATTACCTGCATCATTAGAGTTGCAACCGATGATGAGAAGAGTAAATAGCAAGATGGAAATGTATGATTTCATGATTATATTATTTCTATATATTTTAATATTTTGACAATTTAATTTTAAAGATTACCCAAAGCTATATCGAGTTCAGTTTTAGCAGAGATCAAATCGTAGAGGGCATTTATATACATAGTTTGCATCGAAAACAAGTTGGCTTCTGCTTGAGATACTTCTAAAGACGATCCTACTCCCTCTCGAAATTTAATTTGAGTTTTTTCGTAAATTCTTTCGGTGATCTCGAGAGCTGTATTAATATTCTGTAATTCTTTTCTGGTATTGGCCATAGAAATTTTTGCATTCATTACCTGCATTTGAATGGCATGCTTGTATTCCTGTATTTGTATTTCGTTTTTATCTATATTAATTTTTGCTTGTTGTACTTGTGAATTTTTTTCACCGCCATCGTATATCGGAACCGATAAACCAAAGCCTCCAAAAGCAGAAGGTATTAAGCCTGCTTCTGACCCTCTGAAAAGATTGCTGCGATACAAGCCTTGCTGACCATTTAAGAATAGCCTCAAACTGGGTAATGTCTTTTTTTGATATCTTTCCATATCGAGTTTGTTCAATTCCTTGCCCATTTCTAAAGCCCCATATTCATGGCGATTGGTGTATTTAATGGGTTCTTCCATATCTATCATTTCAGTATTCATGATTTTAATGATGGATTCCAAATCTTCGCTTAATTCAATATTTCTGTCCATGGGATAACCCATCTGAAATTTTAGTAGATTCTTAGCTATAAGTATAGAATTGCCAGCTTTCTCTACTTGAGTTACCAGGTTATTATAGCTTAAAGAAAGCCTGTCCACATCAAGCGATTCTGCAAATCCTTCAGTAAAAAGTATTTTTGTTTCACTTAATAATTTTTCAGTATTGGTGACATTTTTTTGAACCATCGTATAGTTTTCTTCTGCAATTAGGACTGCCATGTACGCTTTTGTAATATTTCCACGGATGTCCTGTTTAGTAGCCTCCACTTCTTTTTTTACTAATTCTTTGAAGAGTTTAGCTCCTCTTACACCTACTAAATAGGAGCCATCAAAAGCAAGTATGCTCGCTTCCACACCACCCACTAAATTGTGGGGTCTCTGAAAGATAATCGTTGCCACATCAGGAGGCCCAAGCTCTCGTCGTTCAATGATGTCCTCATCGAATAAGATATTGTATAATGTGGGAGTTAGAAAGTCTTCGGTGGGCTGTGCTGGTAACTGGAAGAAATATTGATAATTCACAGAACCTGAAATCTTTGGCATACCAATAGATTTGTATTCTTTGATTTGTTCGTCCGCAATCAGAATATCTTTTTCTTTTAAATCTATATTCCTATTGCTTTCCATACCGAATTCGATCGCTTCCGAAAGTGAAAAAGATGTTTGTGCGTCCCCTAAGATAGCACTTGAAATTACTACCAAAAGTAGATATAGTCGTTTCATTTTCAATAAGTTTAATCTAAAATATATATTGGTTTTTGAATATAAAAAATCATAAATCACATGAGAATGTCGAAACCTTTGATCTCAACTTCCATTTACTTTAGATTCCCAATCTTTTAAAACTTTCTTGCCTTCACTATTTACAATCCCATGTATATGATAGGTGATCTGTTCCATAAATAAGGTGTGCCGTGAAAATTGATCAGTAGGAAAAATTTCTTCATCTGCTACCAATAATGACAACCTGGTATAAAATTTCGCTACAATCTCAGAGTGAATATCTTCTCTGTATAGTCCTTCTTGAATTCCCCTCTGAATATTTGATTTAATGATTGATCTAATAAATGAAAAATGACGATCTTCAATATTAGACCATGCTTCCGGATAATATTTTTTTAAATCGTAAATGAGGGTAGGGGTCATGTCTTTTAAAAACTTGTGAACATGGCGGGTAATACCTATCATTTCTTCAATGGCATTGGATGCCTTAGCTACAATATCCTGAATGACAATCTCTTCTTCTTCTATGTGTGATAGGATCACTTTAGTGACCAATTCATATTTGGTCGGTAAAAGATTGTAAATAGTCTTTTTTGAAATGCCCAATTTGCTGGCTATATCATCCATGCTTACGCTCTTGATGCCAAACCGTGTAAAAAGATCCTGAGCACAATGAATGATTTTATTCTTTGATTCCATAATGGTTACAAATGTACGAAGCATAAACGCTGGAAACTTTGGAGTGTTAAAAAGTTTCCATTAAATTTTACCAACGTGTACATTTATTCTATAAATGGATAGAATTGATCGGTAAATCAGGATTACAGAATTTATTTCATTTTTAATGAGTCGTTATTAAACATTTTAAATTTATTTTGTTTAACTATATGTCATTATTAATTAAACAAAAATAAATGTAAAAATGAAAATCTTGATCAAAAAAAGTGTTATTCCCGTTTTAATGTCATTCGCAATTCTACTTGGTTTTTCATCCTGCAGCGACAATGAACCTATTGTAGAAGAACCTACGAACTCTATTGTAGATATAGCATTGTCTAACCCTGATTTCTCTACCTTGGTAGATGCTCTTTCACGAACAAATTTAGTAAGTGCCTTACAAGGAGAAGGCCCATTTACAGTATTTGCGCCTACCGATGCCGCGTTTTCAAATTTGTTTAATACACTTGGTTTAAGTGGATTGGATGAAATTGATAATTCCACACTTACATCCATTTTACTGTATCATGTTGTACCAGATGAGGCTTTATCATCTTCATTAAGTACCGGTTATATACAGTCTTTGTCAACCGCAGCTCCTGACGGCAACACCTTGTCTTTATTTGTATCAACAATGGGAGGAGTATCCATCAATGGCAATGTTAATGTAGTTTCTGCTGATATAATAGCAGATAATGGAGTTGTCCATGTTGTTGACAGATCCATTACCTTACCGAATGTAGTAGATGCTGCCATTGCTAATAACACCTTTAGTTCTTTAGTAGCTGCAGTTGTGGAAGCTGGTTTAGTGGATGCCCTCAATGGAGAGGGTCCATTTACCGTTTTTGCTCCGACCAATGAGGCGTTTTCAGAACTTCTAACCCATCTTGGAGTGGGTAGCATATCTGAAATTCCAGTCGAGACTTTAACTTCTGTTTTATTGTACCATGTAGTCGAGGGAAATATTACATCATCAGATCTGCTAAGCGGAGAAGTAACCACATTAAATGGTAGCACCCTTAATATCAATGTTGGGGGTAATGTTGTCATTAATGGAAATACCCAGGTCATCATTGCAGATGTTCAAACATCAAATGGTGTTATCCACGCCATCAACAATGTTTTGCTACCACAGTAAAAATTGAATTTGTTCATTGATTAATAGATTTTTGAAGCTCCTGTTTTTTTTAAAAGCAGGAGCTTTTTATTTCTTTATTTGCATTAAGTTAAAATATGTGATGGTTAACAATTCTCACAATCTATATTTCTGGTTGGATTTACTGTGAATTTTTTCAATAATAATTAGCAATTTGAAATCGTAATTCTTTTCCTGCTTGAGTGAATTACCCAAGTGATTTAAGTAAAATCTGTCCAGTAGAAATGATAATTGTACTTTATGCGATTGTAAATTCATTACTTTTATTACATTAGATGATAAATCAAGATAAATTAGAAAATATGCAAAAGTTAAGTGTTTTGATCCTGGCGTTTACATGTGTTTTTGCATGTGGCCAAAAAAAATCACAAAAGACCGTTTCTGGTCCTGATGGTGCAAAAATTTATAAAATCAATTGTGTGCTTTGTCATGGTGAAGATGGTAAACTGGGATTGAATGAATCTAAAGATCTAACCCTTACAAACATGACATTGGATGAAAGGATCGCTTTGATCAAAAATGGTAAGAATACCATGGTAGGGTTTGGTAATTTACTGAAAGAAGAAGAAATCAGAGCGGTTGCGGAATACACGCTTACATTAAGGCAATAATATTGTAAGTTTACTTTACGCGTACCAGGTATTAAAACCAGAATCATATGTCAGATGCTCCTATTTTAGGTGTTATGTCCGGTAGCTCTTTGGATGGGATTGATCTGGCACTTTGTACTTTTCAATCTGATGATGAGTATTCAATTCTTTGCGCGGATACGATTGAATATTCTGCCGAGTTAAAAGAAGATTTAAAAAAAGTGTTTCATTATGATTTGAAGTCATATTTTGCATTTTGTGGAAGATTCAATGCTCATTTTGCAAGTAAAATCAAAAACTTTATTGAAAGAAATAAAATAAAGCCTGTGATGATAGTATCTCATGGGCATACATTATATCATGATCCAGAGGGGTTGATTACGGTGCAAATAGGTCATGGCGGAGTAATTGCTGCATTAACAGGTGTAAATACTTTATGTGATCTTAGAATACAGGATATAGCGCTAGGTGGACAAGGAGCACCATTAGCAGCCTTGGTTGATCAATATTTGTTTAATCAGTACAATATCATGGTCAATTTAGGGGGGATAGCTAATGTATCCGTAAGGCTGGATAATAACAAGATTATATCCTGGGATGTCGGCCCATGTAATCAGGTACTCAATGCACTATCCGCCAGAATGGGTTTGGAATTCGATGATAGAGGTAAGATTTCGTCTACCGGGAATTTTGTGCATGAATTGTACGATCGGTGGAAATCCCTGAAATATTTTAATGTTAGTCCGCCAAAATCTTTAGACAATTCATGGGTACAGGAACATTTTATAGGATCTTTAAGCGATAAATACCCGGTTGAAGATATGATGTATACTTTTAGCCAATTTATAGTGAACAGGATGGAAAAGGACTTATACCCATGGATACTGAGCATGGCAGGCACAAAAATGATGGTTACCGGAGGAGGTGCTCATAATCACTTTATCATGGGTCTTCTGTCGGAAAGGTTGATCAAATACCAAATTTCTATTGATATTAAAGACAATCAAACCATTGATTTTAAAGAAGCACTTTTGATGGCTTTTATGGGTTGGCGATATTTAATGGATCGTACGAATACAATATCCACAGCTACCGGTGCTGTTAAAAGCATAGTGGCTGGGGGACTTTTTAAAGGAAATGGATAAAAATAGCAATATATTAATTACAGGTGGTAATGGACTTGTTGGATCCTACATCATCCGAATTCTCATTCAGAATGGTTACAGCAATATTTATGCTACTATAAGAAAGAATTCCCAGACATTACACATTGCGGATTTTATAGAAAAGATTCATGTATTAGACCTTGACATCAGAAATCCAATTGATGTTTATGATGCAATGGCTACAATGGAAGTTGTATTTCATGCCGCTGCTATGGTGAGTTATAGTGCATCCAATGAAAATGAAATGTTTGAGGTGAATGTCGAAGGAACCACACATCTTGTCAATGCAGCACTGGAATTTAAGATCCAAAAATTTATTTTTATAAGTTCGGTAGCAGCATTAGGTAGAGCATCTGAAGTCAATGTAAACCTGGATGAAACCACGGAATGGAGAGACTCAAAATACAACTCTCCTTATGCCTTGTCAAAATACCTGGCTGAGAAAGAAGTATGGCGGGCACAGGCTGAAGGTTTAAACACCTCGATCATATCGCCTTCCATTATTTTAGGTGAAGGCAATTTTTCTCAATCTTCGCTTCAAATGTATCGCAAAGTAAAAATGCAAAGCAAGTTTTACCCTAAAGGTTCAACTGGTTTTGTTGACGTCAGAGATGTTGCTAACATGGCCTTAAAAACACTTGAAATGGATACTAAAGAGGTAAAATTTGTAGCAAATTCAGAAAATAGGACATTTAGAGAAATTATGTTCCTAATGGCAGATAACCTGAAAGTATCGCCTCCCAATAGCTCTTTACCAGAATGGCTGGGATGGGGCATAGCTACAATAGAAAAAGTCAGAACCGCGATTACAGGTGGTACTCCATTAATCACCCACATAACGCTTTTATCGCTCCGTTTGAATAACTCTTATTCCAATGAAAAGTCTAAATCCATTTTGAATCATACTTACATACCCATTGAAACTACCATCAGAGAAAGTTGTGCAATATTTTCCGGAGAGAAAAAAGGTCCGTTATCTTTTGAAACATTATTCTAAATGCCAAGTATCGAAAACAGTCTTTTTGGTAAAGTAAATGACCAGACCATTCAACTTTTTACGCTCAGGAATAACATATCTGAAGTGAGAATTATAAATTATGGAGGAATAGTGATGGGGTGGGATGTACCGGACAAGAATGGAGAAAAAGACGACATCGTGCTAGGATTTGACAATCTGGATGATTATTTGGGAGATCATCCTTATTTTGGCGCTATAGTTGGGAGGTATGCCAACAGAATTGCAAAGGGCGCATTTCAGTTAAATGGAGAACACTACCTCCTTGCCAAAAACAATGGAGTAAACTCTCTTCATGGCGGTATAAGTGGTTTTTCACATAAAATTTGGGATTATAGGTCATGGGAAGAAAAAGATAGGGTAGTTGTTGAGTTGTCAAGAGTAAGTCCTCACATGGAAGAAGGTTTTCCAGGTAATTTGAAAGTTAAAGTCAAATATAGCTTAGACAATAACAATCAATTGAGAATAGATTATTTAGCTCATACAGATATGGATACCATTTGCAATCTGACCAATCATTGTTATTTCAACCTCAATGGTGCCGGAAATGGAACCATCCTGGATCATAAGCTTACATTGGACGCTTTGTACTTCACGCCGGTTAGCTCCGATTTAATTCCCACAGGTGATTTCCTTATGGTAGACTCGACACCTTTTGATTTCAGACGATCCAAAACCATCTTGAATGACATTTACTCGGATCACCCACAAATGATTTTGGGTAATGGGTATGATCATAACTTTGTTTTGAACAAGAAACCGGGAGAATTAAAAAAATGTGCCGAACTGAAGTCTGATATCACTAATAGAGTTTTAGAAGTGAAAACTACAGAACCCGGCCTGCAGATTTACACAGGTAACTGGTTAAATTCTGATATTGTGGGTAAAGACGATAAGAAGTATGAAAGATTTGGAGGCATTTGTCTGGAGACACAGCATTATCCTGATACTCCCAATCAGGATCATTTCCCTCCTGTTTTGCTAAAAGCGGGATCATCGTATTCTACGACCACCATCTATAGAGTTTATATACAATAAATCAGATAAAATTTTCATTTTATTCTCCTGATTACATTGGTTATTGTAGCAAATTAGCTACTTTTCAGCATTGATATACTCTTCGAATTTATAATAATGAATCTTATTCCCAGTCATATTAAAGGGTTGATTTTTGATCTGGATGGAACTCTCGTAGATACCATGCCTCTACATATAGAAGCATGGTGTGAAACGGGTAATTTTTTTGGAGTGGAGATTACCCCATTTATGGTGAACGCTATGGCTGGAATTCCCACATTACACTCTGTGGTGAAACTCAATGAATTATACGGTTATGATCTCGATCCTTTGGCTGTAAAGATTAGAAAGGATTTACTGCTGGAAGATATCATTTCCCGAAATGGAAACTACCAACCTATTGCTCCTGTATACGAGATTGCATGCCATTATAGAGAGATCATACCTATGACTATTGGTACCGGATCTTCCAGGACTCAGGCGATCATAGTATTGAGGGCTATGGATATGATTGACTGGTTCAGAGGTTTGGTTGCGGCAGATGATGTGACCCATTTTAAACCTGATCCGGAAACATTTTTAAAGTGTGCAGCCATTATGAATTTGCATCCGGAGGAATGTTTGGTTTTTGAAGATGGAGCTTTAGGTATATTGGCAGCTAAAAATGCCGGGATGGAATACATCGATGTCAGGGATTTGATTCCTGCATGACTTTTTTGTTCTTCAATTAATGAACAAAAAATAAATTCAAATTCTTTTTTAGCTCATAATAAATTATAGTTAAGCAAAATTGCATATACTTTAAAGGTTAATATTTCAAAATCAAGCACTTAAATATAATTATTTCCACAGTATCTGGAGGTAGCTTTGTCGGAATAAAATTTTTTAAACTTTTCACTTTTGAGAATTAAGTAAGAATGTATATATTCATTGCTCAATGACAAAAATATGGAGTTGATCTTGAACTTTAGCACACGCGAAACCTTGCATGTGGTAGGATTTACAATGTGAACATGAAGACTAAATAATCATATGAATTAAACCAATAACTATGAGTGTAACCACAAAAAATATCAGAAACGTAGTATTATTAGGCCATTCAGGATGTGGAAAGACAACTTTGTCTGAAACCATGCTTTTTGAAGCAGGTGCTATTAATAGACGGGGAACTGTCGAGACGGGTACTACCATGTCGGATTTTTCTAAAATAGAACAGGAAAGAGGTAATTCTATTTTTAGTACACTTATGCATGTAAAATGGAAAGATTCAAAAATAAACATTTTAGATTCTCCAGGTTCTGACGATTTTGTAGGCGAAGTCATCTCCTCACTCAAAGTGGCAGATACAGCTTTATTGGTGCTTAATTCAGCAAATGGTGTGGAAGTGGGCACTGAGCTGGTTTGGGAGTATATCACATCATATAAAACTCCCTGTATTTTTGTGGTAAATCAGGTGGATCACGAGAAATCAAACTTTGAAGCCACTCTTGAACAGGCAAAGGAGCGATTTGGGAACAAAGTACTTCCAGTTCAATATCCATTGAATGAGGGGGGTGGTTTTAATAAAATCATCGATGCTTTGAGAATGGTCATGTATGTTTTTCCTCCCGATGGAGGCAAACCTGAAAAACAAAAAATACCAGATTCTGAAATCAACAGGGCGCATGAATTGCATAATGCTTTGATAGAAGCTGCAGCGGAAAATGATGAAAGTCTAATGGAGAAATTCTTCGAAGAAGGATCTCTCAATGAGGAAGAACTAACCGAAGGATTAAATAAGGCTCTTGCTTTACAAGAAGTTTTCCCACTATTTTGCTGTTCGGCTACCCATAACATGGGAAGTGGACGCATTATGGGTTTTATAAACGATATTGCTCCTTCACCCTTTGACAGACCACCGGCAACGTTAGCGGACGGTAACACTTTAAAACCCGATGCATCTGATAAAGCTACCGTTTTTATTTACAAAACACTTTCAGAACCTCAGGTAGGAATGGTGACTTACTTTAAAGTGTATAGTGGCACTATTAAAAATGGAGATGAACTGGTAAATATACAAAATGGAACAATAGAGCGAATCAACCAATTATTTGAAGCCAAAGGAAAAATCAGGAATCAGGTAGATGAATTAGTAGCCGGTGATATTGGAGTTACCGTAAAACTTAAAAACACAAGTACCAATAACACATTGAACACGAAGGGAACTGAAAGAGTAATTGAACAAATCAAATTTCCGGAACCCAGGATCAGGACTGCCGTTGTACCACCTTCGAAAGCTGAAATGGAAAAACTAATGAAGGCTTTATATAATATAGAAGAAGAAGATCCTACTCTCATAATTGAACAATCAGCTCAACTCAAACAAACTATTTTGCATGGACAGGGTCAACTTCATCTGGATATTATTAAATACCGAATAGAGAAAACCCATGGTATTTCCATGCAGTTTGAAAGACCCAGAATTCCTTACAGAGAAACCATTACACGGGTTTCCAATTCTTCATACCGCCACAAAAAACAGACTGGAGGAGCAGGTCAATTCGCTGAAGTACATATGAGAGTTGAACCCTACTATGAAGGTATGCCCGAGCCGGATGGACTGTCTGTTCGAAATACGGATATCGAAGAATTGCCTTGGGGTGGTAAATTGGCATTTTATTGGTGCATCGTTGGAGGTTCAATCGATTCAAAGTATTCCAATGCCATCAAAAAAGGAGTAATGCAGAAAATGGAGGAAGGGCCACTCACAGGGTCTTATTGCCAAAATGTAAGAGTGTGTATATACGACGGCAAAATGCACGCAGTGGATAGTAATGATATGGCTTTTATGCTGGCTTCTACCCATGTTTTTAAAACGGCATTTAAGGATGCTGGTCCTCAAATATTAGAACCCATCTACGATATAGAAATTCTTTGTTCTGATACAGTTATGGGTGATATTATGGGTGACCTGCAAACCCGAAGAGCTTCGATTCAGGGTATGGATACCCAGGGACACTATCAAAAGATCAAAGCTAAAGTTCCTCTGGCAGAAATGTATCAGTACAGTTCAACTCTTCGCTCCCTAACACAGGGAAGGGCTAAATTTACAAGACGTATGGCAGACTACACACCGGTTCCTTATGACATTCAGGAAAAACTCATTAGAGAACATGAAGAAGAAACCGCTGACGTGTAATAAAACCCACCATTAAAATCAATATCGATTTTGTTTTCCCAGGAGGTAAGTCTATTTGACTTCACCTCTTTTTTAATATGTAAATTTATGGTATATTTTTTGCATTATGATTTTTCATAATGTTTAATCAGTTGTATAAAAACCAAAAACATATACTATATATACTTAATTTAAGACTACTATGTGGTTTTGCTCTCTTTATTTTTGGTGCTAAACCTGGTATAGTTTCTCAAGTCAGCGTATTTGCTGGGCATAATACATCCATATGTCCTCACGACAGGTTGCATTTAGCTGATTTGGAGGCAACCATCACAGGAGAGGTAAGTGATGGGTATTGGTTTACCTTAGGAGATGGTGTATTCTTACCTGGTAATACTAATAAGGTCAGATACTCTTCGGGAACAATATACATACCTGGTGTCCTGGATAAATCCAATGGTTCATTTACTCTACTTTTAGTCTCCGATGATCCTGATGGTGAAGGCCCCAAGGTTCAGGTTACGGATAGTGTAACCATTCAATTACAGAATCCTCCGGCACTTTTCTGCCCTGGTTCGTTAAACGTTACATTGATGGATCAATGCTCACAGGTAATCACAGCGGGTATGCTGGTTCATAATCCACAGCCTCCCGTAGAGAGATATAATGTAGTTTTATTTGACCATACCGGGAAAGTTATAGCCGATAATACATTGAGAAAACAACACATCGGAAAACCAATTAGGGCAGTGATTTCACATGATTGCGCGCATGGATCTTCTTGCGAAACTATTTTACATGTTTCAGATAAAAGCCCACCAAAGCTGAAATGTACGGTGGATACCATAGATTGCACTGATAGCCGTTCTCCTGAATTTATTGGTTACCCATTTACAGAATACGAAGTTATAGAGAAGGTAAATGAAAAGAAATATAAGGTATCAGGAATTGACAACTGCACCGACGCATGGGTTGAGTGGCACGATGAAGAATACCCTTTTCAATGTCATGCTGATTATGAAAGCATTATATACAGAACGTGGACAGCAATTGATGATTTTGGCAATAAAAAATCTTGTATCCAGGAGATTTACATCCGCCGGATGATGTTATCAGATGTAACAATGCCACCCCATTTTGATGGAAATGATGAAATGGCATTGCAGTGCGGTGATTCATTCCCTCGATTATCCAATGGATATCCGTCTCCATCATTTACGGGAGAACCAGAAATTTCTCCTTGCAAAGATTTGCAATCTACCTTTACAGATCATTTTTTTGATAAATGCGGAAGCGGATATAAATTACTAAGAGCCTGGTTAATTATCGATTGGTGCACAACGGAAAGTCGGTTATACAATCAAATTATAGTTGTTGAAGATACGTCAGCACCCACTTTTTCGTGTCCGCCTTCAAAAATCATTGTCAATGATCATTTTTCTTGTTACGCAACCCATGTAAGTGTCGACTTGCCAATTAATATTGAAGATTGTTCAGATTATACCATAATGTACTCCCTTTTTGACTCTGGTGGAAATCTGATTGAAAAGAACGATAAACCGTATTTTGACCATGTACCGGTAGGTAAAAATGTGGTCATTTATGAAATTAAAGACGTTTGTGGTAATAAAGATACATGCTCTACCATTCTTGAAGTGATAGATGCTGAATCACCCAATGCAGTATGTAAAGAGTTTACGGTCATTGCTTTGAATGTCAATGGTTTTGCCAGGTTGTATGCTGAATCTTTGGACGAAGGCAGTTTTGACAATTGCCAGATTGTAAAAAGGGAAGTAGTTAAAATAGATCAAGATGCCTGCAATCTCAACCAAAAAGGTCCATTCATAGACTTTTGCTGTGAGGAGGCAGGTAAAAAGATAAGGGTGGCTCTAATTATTACGGATATTTATGGAAATGAAAATTCGTGTATGGTTATTGTCGATGTTCAGGAAAAATTGCCACCTCAGCTCATTCCTCCATCTGATTTGACCGTGAGTTGCCGGACTGAGTTTGATTATAACGATCTTTCTCCTTTCGGAAAAATTGCTTTACACCCATCCGAAAGAAATGATATTATCATTGTAGATGGCTTTAATTATGGAATAACAGGTAAAGATGGTCTGGTTTCCGACAACTGCTATGTGAAAATAACTGAATCGGCAATTAAAGATCTGGAATGTGGAAAAGGATTTATTATTAGAACATTTACTGCACGTGATAGTAGTGGAAATAAAACAATACGAACTCAAACCATTACAGTAAAAGATGAAAACCCATTCAGTTTCGATGATATTATATGGCCCGTTGACTATGAAGATGAAATTTGTGCAGATACATTTCTAAGCCCTGACATTTCAGGAAGACCTGAATTTTTAAATAAACAATGTGCCCAACTAGGTATATCATATAAAGACAAAGTATTTCACCTCGCGGAAGGAGCCTGTACTAAAATAGTCAGGGAGTGGTCGGTTATCGATTGGTGCCAATATGAATCTTCGACTTCTGAAGGTATTTGGATGTATGATCAGATCATCAAGATTAACAATACATCGCCTCCGCAGTTTGAATTTGCATGCCAGGACACTGTAGTTTGTCTTTTTGACGAAGATTGCATGAATACAATGTATGCCTTTACCATTCCGGTAACAGATGATTGTACCAAAGTACAGGATCTCGTTATAAAATGGCAGTATTTTGAGCACAATGTAACAGTAGCTACGATATCTGGATCTGGAAAGGAAATATACATTGAAACGGTACCCGGCATTCACAAAATATCTATTGAAGTCAAAGATAGATGCGGTAATTTGGCAAAATGCTCATATTTTATAACAGTTAAAGACTGTAAAAAGCCAACTCCTATATGTATTTCATCGTTGACAACAGTTCTGATGGAATCATCACAATCTGTAGACATTTGGGCTGAAGATTTCAATCACAAAAGCCTTGATAATTGTACACCCTCATCTGAATTAATTTTTTCGTTTTCCCCTGATACTAACTATACAAAAAGGAGTATTACATGCGAAGACATTCCCAATGGTATTTCTCAAATTATTCCCCTACAAATATGGGTCACAGATCAGGAAGGTAATCAGGATTATTGTGAAGCGAGAATTCAGGTACAGGATAACCATGATATTTGCGAAGATGCTGAAACACAGGTTCGGGTTTCAGGGAGAGTCAACACAAGGAGAGGGAATACTCTGGATAAAGTAAGTGTTGAAATGCGAACCAATCTTCCGGAATATGGAGGAACCTATTTTACCGGACAGGCAGGTCATTTTGAATTTTTGGAAATTCCATCAGCTTTAAGTATTGAGTTAAGTGCAAGAAAGCAGGATAGTCCCAGAACAGATGTCTCTACCCTGGATATCCTTTTAATACAACGACACATACTTGGGCAACAATCATTTGACAATATATACAAATACATAGCTGCAGACGTAAATAGCTCGGGAACAATTACAAGTGCTGATCTGATCGGGATACGAAGAGTTATTTTAGGAATCAATCCTCAGTTTCCTAATGGTACCCCTGCATGGAAATTTGTAAATGGAGATGTGGATATTACTTCCTTTGACCTTAAAAATCTACCTGAGAAAATGTTTTTAACTACTGATACCAAAGATATTGACGATCTCAAATTTGTAGCCATCAAAATGGGAGATGTGGATGATTTAGGAAATGGACGACTTCATGACGATGGTCATTTGAGAAATTATGTACCTCCATTTGCAATGGTTCAAAAGTTGGATAGAGAAAATAGTAGTCTTGTTTTATATACCGATGATTCCAACATGAATGTTGAAGGTTTGCAACTCGAGATAGTTCTTTCAGGCAATGCTACGTTATTAGCAGTGGAAAGTGAATTGCCTGGGTTTTCGCAAGAAAATTATCATTTAGCAGATAATATACTCCGTGTAAGTTGGACAGGTGATGTTGATATATTTCCCGGAATGGAAGTGTTGACACTTTTAGGATTGCATGAAACGGTATCATTAGGTATTAAAAACAATGCCATTGGTAGTGAAATATATGAGGATCTAATCGCAAGGCCCATAGAATTAGTAACGGAATTTGTAAAGGATGAACTAAGTGATATGAATGTTACTGTTCTGGAAAATCCATTCAGAAGTAATGCCGTTTTGAAGTTCAATGATATGGGGTCAGAAGAAGTATACATTAAAGTATTCACGTCTTCAGGTCAATTGATTAGCAGTAAATACATTGGCACAATCTATGATAATAGTAATATAGTGCTGGAAAACCATCATTTTCCATATTCTGGTATGTTTTTTATAAATGTATTCTCAAAAAATATGAATAAAACAATAAAAGTTTTTAAATTAGAGCCTTAGAACTTTTTTATTGACTTTATGTCTTTTAATTAGAATTTAAACTATTATATTTATTCTCAGATACAAATACAATTAAAATAAAATCGTCTTTATTTAGAGGCGTTGAAAAATATTGGAATTTTTGTTTATGTTTTATTGATTATTGGGTAGAGCCGGGCGTTTAAAATTCGTCCGGCATTTTTTTTTGGAGGTTCAGGAAATCATTCCAGGTAAATGCCCTTTATGTAAATTATTCCTGCGGATATTTAGGTATTATGAAAGCATTATTACTCAAAGAAACACTTTCAAAAGTTATATATACAGATGTATCTATAGCATCGCCTCCTGAAGGTTGGTCCCAAATTGAATTAATGTATTCTGCATTAAATCACAGGGATGTATGGATAACCAGGGGATTGTACCCCGGTATCAAAACACCATGTATTTTAGGTAGTGATGGTTGTGGGTTGATGGATGGAAAAAGAGTATTGTTGAATCCCGGTGTTGGATGGGGCATAAGAGAAGAGTACCCATCTATAGTATATACTATTTTAGGTATGCCAACCCATGGAACTTTCGCCCAACGGGTCAACGTGCCGGATGATAATATTTTTTTTGCACCCCGACATCTGAGCGATGAAGAAGTGGCAGCATTACCCCTATGCGGATTAACCGCCTATCGTGCTTTAATCTCTAAGTGTAAAACCACAGAAAATGATAAAGTTTTAATTTCCGGAATTGGCGGAGGTGTAGCTCTTGTCGCCTTTCAATTCGCTATTGCTCTGGGCTGTCAGGTGTATGTTACTTCTGGTTCGGATGATAAAATTGAAACAGCTATTTCTATGGGAGCAAAAGGCGGTGTTAATTATACTATTTCTGATTGGGGCAAAGAACTTAAAAGGATCTCGGGTGGAGTAGATGTTTTGATCGATGGTGCCGCAGGAGAAGGATTTCCTCATTTGATAGAATGTTGTCGTGCTGGAGCCAGAATTGCAATATATGGTGGTACAGCAGGTAGAATAAATAATCTCAAACCTCAAATCCTATTTTGGAAACAATTAACCATACATGGTACATCAATGGGGTCAGATAATGAGTTTTCTGATATGCTTTCATTTGTCGAATCTCACTCTATTCATCCTGTTGTAGATGAAGTTATTCCCCTTTCAGAAGGTTGGAAAGGTTTTGAGAAAATGGAATCCGGTAAGCAGTTTGGAAAAATTGTATTTGATAATAATGCATAATATAAGTTCTAGTATTAATGGTAAGAGTGATATCCATTTTGCTGCAATTTAGAGAAATTAAAAATTCTTGATATTGCATTGTTAATGAAGTGTAATTGGTATTGTTCAAAATAGCAAGTCTAAATGTCTGGAAGAATACTTTTGTTATCAGATAATCACGGTTATTATCACGATGATCTGCTTAAATATGCTGAAGGAGCTGACGAGGTCTGGCATGCTGGCGACATGGGAAATATAGAGAGCGTTACTCCATTTAAAACCGGTAGGATATTCAGAGGTGTTTTTGGTAATATTGATGATGGCATCATCCGCCACACATTTCCGGAAGACTTGCTGTTTGAATGTGAAGGAGTAAGAGTATTCATGACCCATATTGGTGGCTATCCAGGAAGATATATCAAACGGGTATACGAGATATTGAAAAGGGAAAAGCCTCATCTTTATATCTGCGGTCATTCACATATATGCAAGGTAATGTTCGATCACAAATTACACCTTCTTCACATGAATCCCGGTGCCTACGGTATACAAGGCTGGCACCAAAAAAGAACAATTATCAGATTTACCTGTGTACTTGGAGAAATAACAAATGCCGAAGTTGTTGAATTGGGCGACAGATCATCTGCTCCATAAAATTCATACTGAGCATGCTCTTAATGTTAAATCTCACACTTTACTTTGAACGATGTGTTTTTTAAATGGATTCCAGGGCCTGATTTATATCGTTTTTAATATCATCAAAATCTTCAATACCCACTGATAGCCTTACCAGATTATCGGAAATACCATTGAGTATGCGCATATCCCTGGGTACGTTGAGATGTGAACTACTCGCCGGATGAAGAACCAGCGAATCTACATCCCCCAAGGTTGGAGCCATGGTAATCATGGTTAATCGATTAATAAACAGTTTCGCCTGAGCCATAGTACCTCCTACTTCAAATGATAGCATTCCACCATAACCTTTCATCTGTTTTGTTGCGATGTCATGATGAGCATGGCTTTTCAAACCAATGTAATTGACTTTATTGACTTTGGGATGATTTTCTAAAAAGTGTGCGAGAGCCAATGCATTCTCGCAATGCTTATCCATGCGGATTGTCAATGTTTTTAGCCCATTATTAAGGAGCCAGGCATCCCATGCATTACTATTGGTACCGACCAATTTTATAACTTCCCAAAGCCGTTTACGAAGTTCTGGTCTCCAACTTACTACTACACCTGAGATTGAATTGCCATGCCCATTAAGAAATTTGGTAGAAGAATGAATCACAACATCTACATCATATTGAAATGGCCTTTGGAGGTATGGCGTTGAGAAGGTATTATCGATGACAGTATAGATTTTATATTTTCTAGCCAGTAGAGTAATTCTTTCAAGATCAACACACGCAAGTGTAGGATTGGCCGGTGTTTCCAGATAGATCATTTTAATTTTAGGATGTTCTTGTATGGTAGTTTCAACAGCTTCAAGGTCTCCAAAATCTTTAAATATTGTTTGTATACCCCAACTTGAAACTACTTTTTGAAATAATTCTGTGGTTCCACCATATAAGTTACCCTGTGTAAGCATAATGTCTCCTTCCTGGAGCAATGAAATGACGACACTGCTTATCGCAGACATGCCTGAACTGGTAAGATAGGCATATGCCTCTTTTCCAGTCTCATAGGCCTCCAATGCAGCTATTTTCCTGGCGACTGAATCAATGGTTGGGTTGGCGTACCGGGAATATACATGTCCTTCTGTTTTACCCGTAAAAATATCTATACTTTGATCGATATCGTCAAATGAAAAAGAAGAAGTTGCATATATAGGTAACTGATGTGGAGGAGTGGTGCGGTTTTCTTTAATTTCCTGCACGCATATTGAACGAAAGGATCTTTTATGAGTCATATTATTAGTTTTGTCTGACCTCAAATATATAAACTTGCAGGCATAAAAATCTTTTGATGATTATTTAGCGTTGACATTTATGGGCACTAATTAATATAAGGAAAAATTCTTAAGCTTAAGATGGATAAATCATTATGTATGAGTAATGGATTGGTACAGACTAGCAGGATTCATGTAAATATCTGTATTGCTTTGTGGTCTTTGACTTTTACATTTTTTTTCACAAACTTTTTGTTAGCCCAACAAGAATTTGAAGAACCCAAAAAACTAGTCATCGTTGACTTTGGAATGAATTTAGGCATTAATACAGGCGTTTTTAAGGAAAATATAAGCCATAAAACATTTGGTTTACACACGGGTGTTTATTTTCAAAGAAATCCATTTGATGCGTATACTTATGGAGGACATTTATTTTATAATCAATTGGGATCTTATCATGTAAATTTTATCGATCAGGCGGCAGGAGGGTTAGAACTTAGGGAAGTTGTTTCCTCCCATGTATTGGGATTGATGGCTGCTTTCAGACTCTATCCAGATTTGGACATCGGGAAAATGAAAATGTATGTCCACCTTTTATTTGGTCCTAAAATCCTATATGCTACCCAATCACTTTTTGACATAAACCGGGAATTTATTGATGAATTTGACATTATTCATGGATCAGTTTCTCTTTCATATGGGGGTGGAGTAGGGGTCAACTATCCAATAATGCGATGGCTGCAAATCAATGCCAGGTGGGACTTTATTCCAGGCATTTCGGCTTCATACTACAGAAAACTCGATGAAATTCCGGTTACTGATTTTGCCATTGATGGTTTTGAAAAAAAGAATAGTGCTACTGACATGATGAACTTTTCCTTGGGCATTAGCTTTTTCTTTTAATTGCCAAGATTGGATTATGGTAAAAGTATGTTAAGTATTCAGTTGATCAATAAATAGATATTAACTTTGGCGCATGATTAATGGAAAAGATGTAAAAAATGCTGGCGATTTTGATGAGTTATACGAGCATTTTCGAATAAAAGTAGATCCCGGCCAATCAGCCATCAGGGTTGACAAATTTCTGATGGATAAAATGGAAAACATATCCAGGAATAAGATACAAAACGCGGCCAGGGAAAATTATCTTTTTGTAAATGAAAAGCCTGTTAAATCCAATTATAAAGTTCAACCACATGATGAGGTAGTTATAGCATTCCCTTTTAAAAAACGGACTCCTGGGTTTATATTACCTGAAGACATTCCACTTGACATTGTGTATGAAGATGAACACATTATCATAATCAATAAAGAAGCGGGAATGGTAGTACATCCCGGGATAGGTAACTACAGTGGTACTCTTGTCAATGCTATGGTTCATTACCTTAGTCGACAGGATTTGCCTTTAAAATACAGCAATGAAAATGACAGGCCAGGTATTGTTCATCGAATTGATAAAGATACAACTGGATTAATGGTAGTTGCAAAAACAGAGCTTGCTATGGATCAGTTGGCAGAACAATTTTACCAACACACCATTGAGCGGGAGTACATTGCACTTGTTTGGGGATGTCCTGAAGAATCTTCAGGCACCATAAGCGGATTTATAGGAAGACATCCTACAGCACGTCTTCAAATGGCAGTAGTCGATGACGAGAATCTTGGAAAACACGCAGTAACCCATTATGAAGTAGTTGAAGATTTGTATTATGTCAGCATTGTAAAATGCCGGCTTGAGACAGGCAGAACCCACCAAATAAGGGTGCACATGAAATCCATCGGTCATCCATTATTTAATGACTGGCGATATCATGGAGATCGTATTTGGAAAGGCACTATTTATAGTAAATATAAACAATTTGTAGAAAATTGTTTTCAGATCATTCCCCGGCAAGCTTTACATGCTAGAGTACTCGGATTTATACATCCGGCGACAGGAAAGCATGTGCGATTTGAGCAAGCTTTGCCAGAAGATTTTGAAAATGTATTGGAAAAGTGGAGGGGATATGTTAATTCACGTAAGGAGAGAACATGACATTGAATGAAAAAATAGATGTCCTGGTACAATTACGCGCCATTCTCGAATCTTCTCCAGAAGTAGACGAAATTCTTGTTGAATCGTACAAACAAAACCCCTGGTTCACACCAGAAAATGGAAGAATGGCCCTGGATTCAATACGTCATCAATTTTTACAAAAGGATTTACTTCAGGACTGGGTTGGCAGTTATTCAATAAATAATACTACTAAAAGAAAGAAAATAGGTCTTGTACTTGCAGGTAATATCCCTGCTGTGGGTTTTCATGATATCCTGGCTGTATTTTTATCAGACAATATATCTATGATTAAATACAGTAGCAAGGATCAGGTCATTATACCTTACATTATCCAAAAATTGAAAGAGATGGATGAAAGGACGTCTCCATACTTTATAGAAGTTGAAAGGCTGAAAGATTTTGATGCCGTTATTGCCACAGGCGGGAATAATACTTCCCGGTATTTTGAATATTATTTTAGCAATGTACCCAACATAATCAGAAAAAACCGGAATGGGATTGGTGTAATAAAAGGTGATGAAAGTGAGAATGATTTATATCAAATGGGTTTTGATATTTTTTCCTATTTTGGTTTGGGATGCAGAAATGTATCTAAGGTGTTTTTACCAAAGGAATACGAAATACAAAAATTGTTGCCTATTTGGGATAGGCATTCTGAAATAATTCATCATAACAAGTACAAAAACAATTACGATTATAACCTTGCTTTATATATCCTGAATAAAGAGGGATTTCTTCAAAGTAACTGTCTTCTTCTGAAAAAAGATGAGAATGTGGCCAGCAGGATCGCCTCACTACATTACTCATATTACTCAGGTCTTGAAGGGCTCAGGAATGAAATTATTTCAAAAATGGACGAAATACAATGTATAGTTTGTGTTAATGGCTTAGAAGGTCTTGGAACTTTACGGCCAGGTACAACACAAAAACCGGGTTTGTACCAATATGCTGATTCCATTGATACTATGCAGTTTTTAAGCCGGTTATGAGAGAGAGACAATCCATACAGCTTTCAAGAAGGGAGAAAGCAATTGAAATAGCTAAAATTTTAGGGAATCTGTATCCCGAAACACCGGTTCCACTTCAACATGTGGATGCATATACTTTACTCATTGCGGTTTTGCTATCTGCCCAATGTACTGACGCACGAGTCAATAAAACTACACCCATTTTATTTGAAAAGGCAAATAATCCATGGGACATGGTGAAGCTTGACGTAGAAGAGATAAGGAAAATCATTCAACCATGTGGCCTTGCTCCGACTAAATCCAAAGCTATACATACACTATCCGGCATTTTGATCGACCAGTATGACGGCCTGGTTCCGGATGACTGGCAAGCACTGGAATCTCTTCCGGGAGTGGGTCATAAAACAGCATCTGTGGTTATGTCCCAGGCGTTTGGCCATCCGGCATTTCCTGTAGACACCCACATTCACAGACTGGCATATAGATGGACTCTATCTACAGGCACGCATGTCAAAAAGACAGAGGAAGATTTAAAAAAGATTTTTCCAATAGAATTGTGGAATTCTCTTCATCTACAAATCATATTTTTTGGAAGGGAATATTGCCCTGCCCGTGGTCATGATCCTTATAAATGCCCGATTTGCAGTAAGTATGGAAGAAGATCTCTTTTTAAAGTCTGAATCATATTCTGACATTCGTAAGGTTAAATGTACTGTATAAGTTAAGTTGGCGCTTAGCTCGTAGTTCGTAGCTCATAGCTGGTAGCAAAAAAAGCAGTTAGCCTTTAGCAGTTAGCTTTTGGCAGTGAGCGGTGAGCGGTTTATTTCGCACCGTTGGTGCTTAAAAAGGATTTTACTTTAGCCTTGGGCTTCACCCAAGACTAAAGATACCGCACCGTTGGTGCTTTTTGATAATATATTTAAAAGTTCCTTCTGAACAAAAAACTTTCAAAATAACCAATTGGAAAAGCACCAAAGGTGCGATGAGCATTAGCACCCAATGCTTTGGGTGAAATAATGCGACAACTATTTCCCCAAGCACCAAAGGTGCGCAACTAAACACCCAAATTTAATGATTACACACTGGTGCTGGTTTTTTTC
>JBGTBR010000028.1:0-135284 GCA_041749255.1 Saprospiraceae bacterium | reverse complement strand
GGTGAGCGGTGAGCGGTGAGCGGTGAGCGGTGAGCGGTGAGCGGTGAGCGGTGAGCGGTGAGCGGTGAGCGGTGAGCGGTGAGCGGTGAGCGGTGAGCGGTGAGCGGTGAGCGGTGAGCGGTGAGCGGTGAGC
This sequence comes from Saprospiraceae bacterium, assembly GCA_041749255.1. Taxonomy (GTDB): domain Bacteria; phylum Bacteroidota; class Bacteroidia; order Chitinophagales; family Saprospiraceae; genus JABDLO01. Next base: position 135,151 of record JBGTBR010000028.1, on the reverse strand, counting down.
GGTTTATTTCGCACCGTTGGTGCTTCAAATGGATTTTACTTTCGCCTTGGGCTTCACCCAAGGCTAATGATTCTGCACCGTTGGTGCTGGTTTTTTTACTCCTTTCATAATTAGTCGCCCATGGAGGTAGTAGGTAGTGGGCAGTTCTCCCAGTTCGAAGCCAGCAGTAAATGGTTTTGGTTTTAGTTTTGGTTTTGGTTAATTTCCGACTTTCGACTTTCAGACTTTCAGACCATTTTTAGCTCGTAGTTCGTAGCAGTAGGCAGTAGGCAGTATGCAGTTGGCAGTATGCAGTTGGCAATAGGTTCCTTTCATAACAAAATAACGCGCGTAGCGCAAATGACGACGAAGCCCAATGACGCGCAGCAAATGACCTCCTCAACTTTAACCTCACCCTCAAACCTTATCCTTAACCTCGACCTTAAGACTTTCAGACCTTCGACTTTCAGACCTTTAGACCTTTAGACTTTCGACTTTCAGACCTTCCGACCTTGAGACTTTCCGACCTCATTTTAGCTCGTAGCTCGTAGCCAAAAAGCTTTTAGCCATTAGCCTTTAGCAGTTAGCTTTTTTGTGCTTCGCTCAGACTTCCGACTTTCGACCTATTATGCTAGTAGCTCGTAGCTGGTAGCAAATGGTTTTAGTTTTAGTTTTAGTTTTAGTTTTAGTTTTGGTTTTGGTTAATTTTCAATTTTCCGACTTTCAACTTTCCGACTTTCCGACCACCTTTATATGTAAATGCACCCGAATGCTTACTTTGTGATTCGAAGAATATATATTTGGACTATAAAAAGTAAAAAATCATGAGGCATAGTAATTATCTTTTCATCCTCTTATTAATACTGCTTTTAAATTGTCGTGTATCTGCACCGATGGAGGTGGTCGAGTGGGAATCCAGGGCAGAAAAAGTAGAAATCATCAGGGATGATTTTGGCATTCCACACATTTATGCTAAAAGTGATGCCGATGCAGTATTTGGAATGTTGTACGCCCAATGTGAAGATGATTTTCGGCGAGTTGAAAGAAATTACATCTGGGCTACTGGCAGACTTGCACAACTTGAAGGAGAAAAAGCAATATATAGTGATGTACGTGCACAATTATATATGACAGATTCAGAAGCTATTGCGGCTTACAATAGTGCCCCCGAATGGCTAAAAGAACTGTGCAAGGCCTTTGCTGATGGAATCAATTATTACTTGCATACCCATCCAGAAGTAGAACCCTATGTTATCACAAGATACGAGCCCTGGTTTCCCATGTACTTCAGCGAAGGGTCTATCGGGGGCGACATAGAGCAGATTCCTTTGAATAAAATTAAATCATTTTATGAAGAAGATCAAACAGCAATACTCACTGAAACCAATGAAGAAAAAGACATAAAAGATGATGAACCCCGGGGATCCAACGGTGTAGCACTTTCTGGTGCTTTAACCTCTTCCGGAAATACCATATTGTTGATAAATCCGCATACTACCTTTTATTTCAGACCTGAGGTACACGTGGTCAGTGAGGAGGGATTAAACGCATATGGAGCTGTTACCTGGGGACAGTTTTTTATATATCAAGGGTTTAATGAAAAGACCGGTTGGATGCACACCTCTACACAGGTGGATTTTATTGATGAATTTATAGAAGAAATACACTCCAAAGACGGAAAACTCCAATATCGTTATGGAAATGAGATGAGGGACGTTGAAACAATTCCAGTAAACATAAAATATAAAGATGGAGAGGATGTAAAAGAGAGGCATTTCAATCTGTACCGCACCCATCACGGTCCTGTTACCCATACAATAGACGGAAAATGGGTCGCAACCAAAATCAATTGGGATCCGGTGAATGCCCTCATCCAAAGTTACACAAGAACGAAAACCAAAAATTATGAAGAATTCCGGGAAATGATGAACATACGCAGTAATTCTTCCAATAACACGGTTTTTGCCGATGCGGAGGGTAATATCGCATATTTTCATGGAAACTTCATACCCAGGAGAAATCCCGAATTCGACTTTTCAAAGCCTGTAGATGGTAGCGATCCGACTACAGACTGGCAGGGACTACATACGGTCGACGAATGCATTACCATAGTCAACCCCGACAATGGATGGATACAAAATTGCAATTCAACGCCCTTTACTGCCTCCGGCGTCCACAGTCCGGCAAAGGAAAATTTTCCGGTATATATGGGTCCGGATTCTGAAAATTTCAGGGGCATAAATGCCGTCCGGTTATTGGAGAATGCCAGTGAAATGGATATCGATAAAATGATTCAGTTGGCTTATGACCCTCATGTATTGGCTTTCGAAAAAATTATTCCCCCGCTTATTTCCGCTTACGATCGCACAGGTAGTAAAAGGAGTGAAATACAGGAAGCCATAGAGGTATTTAAATCCTGGAATTTTCAATCGGGAGAAGAATCAATTGCCATGACGATTGCCCATTTCTATGGAATGGCATTTGTATCTAAATACGGCATTCTAAATCAATTGACCGGTGCAGATGTAAAAACATTGTTCACTTCACCAGGTGAACAAAAAGAATTACTTGCTCTCTTTGAAGAGGTGTTGGATGGTATAAAAGAAGATTTCGGATCATGGAATGTAGCCTGGGGAGACATCAACCGATTTCAACGACTTTCAGGGGATATTGATTTACAGTATGATGATGAAAAAGAATCTCTTCCAGTCGGATTTGCTTCGGGAAGATGGGGCTCCCTGGCTTCTTTTGGAGCTTCGGCTAAGACAGGTACTAAAAAACTGTATGGAAACTCGGGTAACAGTTTCATTGCCGTAGTAGAGTTTGGGGATACTCTAAAAGCCAAAAGCATTCTTGCAGGGGGGCAAAATTCCAATCCGGAGTCACCTCATTTCTTCGATCAGGCTCAGAGATATACCAATGTACAATTTAAAGATGTCGCATTTTATAGGCAGGATGTGGAAAGCCGGGCACGCGAAACCTATCAGCCTGGTAAAAGATGAAAAAGCTAATTATCCTGTCAATTATTTTATATAATTGAAAAAGCCCTGCAAATGCAAGGCTTCCTCCGGAATATGTTCTTAATTTTAAGTCAGTGATCTAGTCATCATCCCTGTAAGGCAGCGGCCCCGCCTACAATTTCAGACAATTCCTTGGTGATGGCTTCTTGACGAGCTTTATTATAATTGATCCTCAATTCGTTTAACAGATCTTCTGCGTTTTCGGTAGCATTATCCATAGCTGTCATCCTGGCTCCATGTTCTGAGGCATGGGTGTCCAAAACGAATCGGTGGAATGTGGTTTTCAAAATGCCCGGAATCAATTGGTTGAGTAATTCCCTTTTGCCTGGTTCAAAAATATAGTCTGCCCTGGAAGCTTTCCTCCCTATAGCAGGGGTGATTTTCAGCTTCTTCACAGGCAAAAACTGAATGGTTTCCGGAAATTGTAAAGCTGCATTTTTAAATCTACCATAACAAACAGTCACCTCATCGTAAGCTGCAGACTGAAATCCATTCATAAGGGTTTCGGCCACTTTTTCAACATTTTCAAAAGTCAAATCAGTGATCAAAGGCACATGATCATTAATGAAATTAGCCTTCTTATGACTTTTTCTTAGAGAGTCATAAGCTTTTTTTCCCACTGGTATGATGGTCAGATTCCCGCTTTCATACAATTCTTTATAAGCCCCATCAATCTTATTTTTAGCTTCTTTTATGATATTGGTGTTAAATGCGCCACAGAGACCTTTATTAGAAGTTATGACTACCAGAGCGGCATGTTGCAATGGTCTTTCTGTACCAAAACTCGTTTCGGCGTCTCCTTCCAGGTTGGTGAGGATATTAATCAGTATTTTATTCAGTCTTTCAGCATAGGGACGCATTTGCACGATGGCTTGTTGAGCCCTTCTCAACTTTGCAGCGGATACCATTTTCATGGCTCTGGTGATCTGTTGGGTTGATTTTACCGACTTGATCCTTTCTCTTACTTCTTTTAATTTCCCACTCATAATCCCGTAGCTTGACTCAAGTTAATTGTTAATTTCTAAATTGAGGAGCAAGTTCCTGTGCCAACTCCCGTACTATTTCCAGGTCTGCCTCTTCCAACTTGCCGGCTCTGAAATTTTCCAATACCGGCTTATGCTTTTGCTCCATGGTTGTAAGGAAGATATCTTCAAACTCTCCCACCTTTTCAACAGGAACATCACGAAGCAACCCCATGGTACCCAAATAAATAATGGCCACTTGTTTCTCGACCGACACAGGAGAATATTGAGGTTGCTTGAGTATTTCCACATTTCTCTTGCCTTTCTCGAGCACTGCCATGGTAGCCGGGTCAATATCAGAACCAAACTTGGAGAATGCTTCCAAATCGCGATATTGGGCCTGATCAAGTTTTAGAGTTCCCGCTATCTTTTTCATTGACTTGATCTGTGCATTACCACCTACCCTGGATACAGATATACCCACGTTGATCGCTGGGCGAATTCCTGAGTTAAACAAGGTTGATTCTAAAAATATCTGTCCATCGGTAATAGAAATAACGTTTGTCGGGATATACGCTGAAACGTCACCTGCCTGTGTTTCGATGATGGGCAAAGCGGTTAGCGATCCCCCTCCTTTTACTATGCCGGCATTTTTCATTGAATCAGGTAAGTCATTCATACTTTGAGCTATGCTATCGTTATTGATAATCTTTGCAGCTCTTTCCAGCAATCTTGAGTGGAGATAAAAAACGTCACCAGGATAGGCTTCTCTTCCCGGAGGCCTCCTCAACAACAATGATACCTCCCTATACGCCACCGCCTGTTTGGAAAGATCATCAAAAATGATCAAAGCAGGACGACCAGTATCTCTGAAAAACTCTCCTATTGCCGCTCCAGCAAAAGGTGCGTAAAACTGAAGTGGTGCAGGGTCAGAAGCCGGAGCAGAAACAATAACAGTATATGGCATGGCTCCTGCATCTTCCAATGCTTTAGCTACCTGTGCTACTGTTGATGCTTTTTGACCAGAGGCAACATAAATACAATAAACAGGCTCTCCTTTTTCATAAAACTCTTTCTGATTGATAATGGTATCAATGGCAATGGCAGATTTTCCTGTTTGTCTGTCACCGATGATCAATTCCCGCTGACCCCTTCCGATAGGTATCATAGAATCGATGGCTTTAATACCGGTTTGCAGAGGTTCGTTTACCGGCTGCCGGTAAATGACACCTGGAGCCTTTCTCTCAAGTGGCATTTCGTACTTCTTCCCTCCGATTGGACCCTTACCATCAATGGGTTGTCCCAATGGGTTTAAGACCCTGCCTAACATACCCTCGCCTACATCTATAGATGCAATCTTGCCTGTGCGTTTTACTACGGAACCCTCCTTTATACCATCACTGGATCCCAATAATACAACTCCTACGTTATCTTCTTCCAGGTTTAGAACTATCGCTTGTACGCCACTTTCGAACTGTACCAGTTCACCCGCCTGGGCACTGGACAAGCCGTATACTCGAGCAATACCGTCTCCCACCTGTAATACGGATCCTACTTCTTCCAACTCCGCGGCTGTATTTACTCCAGCCAATTGTTGCTTTAATATTGCGGATATTTCATCGGGCTTTATTCCTATCATTTTTTAGACTTTTAGTGCTTAACCAATATTTTATTTACTAAGACTTCATTAATTCTTTTCTCATTTGCCTAAGCTTACTTGTGAGGCTTGCATCGTATAGCTTATCCCCTACTTCGACAATAAATCCTCCCAGAATTCCGGGATCTACTTTTTCATCTATAATCACATTATCATACACCAGCCCTTCCTTTTTTAATTTTTGTGTAATTTCTGTTTTTTGAGCCTTTGTTAACTCGGAGGCGCCGGTCAGTCTAACATTGGAAATTCCTTTGAGCTCGTTGTACTGATGGACAAACTGAGCTGATATATCCTGTAAGTATTCTTCCCGGCCTTTGTTGGTAATAATTCTCAAAAAAGCCATCGTGAGCCGATGTACTCTTCCATCAAATATTGCATTGATAACTCTTATTTTTTTATCCGCTTTGATCACAGGGCTTTTGAGAAATATACTAAAATCTTTCATCTGGGCAATGGTAAGAAAAGCTTTCATATCAGTAAATACTTCTTCCAGAGTATTCTGATCTATGGCAAGGTCAATCAGGGACTTAGCATAACGAGAAGCTATTTTTGTAGTAGACATAGGGGTGGCTTTTCTATATTTTTTAATTAAAACTAATATCGTCTACAAGTTTGTTCACAAACTTTTCTTTAGCCGGATCGCCTTTCAGTTCTTCTCTGAGTAATTTTTCTGCCACATCAATAGCAATATTTCCAACCTGATTCTTGATCTCAGATATAGCTGATTTCGTTTGATTATCAATTTCTATTTTGGCATTGTTGACAATCTTCTCATATTCCTCTTTAGCTTTTTGCCTCGCTTCTGCAATCATTGCATTACCGGTTTCTTTTGATTCCTGAATAATCTTTGATCTCTCCTCTCTGGCCGATGCCAATAAGGCAGCATTTTCAGACTTCATGTTGGCGATCTCTTCCCTGGCCTTCTTTGCTTCATCTAAAGCTTCCTGTATGTCATGCTCTCTTTTTTTTAAAGCATTGACAATGGGCTTGAAAGCAAACTTTCCGATTAATCCCCAAAACAAAAGAAAGATGATAATCGTCCAAAACAAGAGACCAAAATCCGGTTTAATGGGTGATAATTCTGCTAAAAAGAACATATCGTATTGTAATTTATAATTATTAAAACGTTTTTCTTTTAAAAATACTGATCCTTCGTGCCAACCGCAGAAGGATCAGTATACCTTTAACAAAAATTTCTTGATCCTTAAGCTACAAGAAATGACAAAAGCAATGCGATCAATGCTGCACCTTCGATGAAGGCAGCCATTAAGATCATATTGGCTCTGATATCACCTACAGCCTCCGGCTGTCTTGCAATGGATTCCATTGCTTTGGCACCAATCCAACCAATGCCCAATCCGGCACCAATTACTGCCAATCCCATTCCTATTGCTACTACTGAACCTGTCATAATTACACAGTTTTATAAAAAATGATTTAATGATGTGCTTCTTCTGTGGCCGCCCCTATATAAGATGCGGTCAATATAGTAAATACAAAGGCCTGCACAAAAGCTACTATAAGCTCTATGGCCATCATAAACATTGTCAATATAGTAGAACCCACAGCAGCACCTGCGGTACCACCCAGGCTCTCACCTGATTTTCCAAATATAAAAATCAATCCGACAAATACGACCATCACAATATGTCCGGCCGTAATATTGGCAAATAAACGCAGCATAAGCGTCATGGGTTTGATAAACATCCCCAACACCTCTACCGGAATCAAAATCGGCTTCACAAACGCCGGAACACCGGGAGCCAAAAATAAGTGAGACCAGTAATGCTTATTCCCATTAAGATTTGTAACCAGAAAAGCGATCAAAGCCAATGCCATGGTAACAGCCAAATTGCCCGTGACGTTGGCATTGCCTAAAAACGGTATTTGACCAAATAAATTCAATGATAATATAAAAAAGAAAAGGCTTAACAACAATGGAAAATATCGCTCCCAATGATGACCTAAAAACGGTATGGCTACTTCATCTCTTAAAAATACAATGATGGGCTCAAACAGAGATTGTGCTCCTTTGGGTGACTTGCCTTCCCTTGCAGTGTAAGATCTGGAAATACTTAAAAACAACCAGGATAAAAATATAAACATAAGCATCATGGAAACGACATTCTTGGTCAAAGAAAAATCGTAATACGATGTAATGCCACCCCCAAAAAGCCCTCCATCAGCAGTGCTTTTACTGTCCAGAGGGATAAGTTCATCTTCAATACATGCGTAATAAGCATCTTTTTTCTTGCCCTCCACCAGTTCTTCTCTATGAACAAAACCACTTACGTTCACTTCTCCCATTGGAAAATCATCACCGGCAATCCTTCTTACCATACCTCCGTGGAGAACATAGCGATTATACACAACATGTCCATCACCATGCCCTACAAAATCCGGTTTGAATTTTGACGACATGAATACATCCCAACCATAACCGGGGGCATACAATATACACGGCAAAGGAATCTGAAAAGGGCCAATACTGAAAACATTGGCATCAGCTATATGGTGAAGAGCTATTTCTCCCACATTAAATTCGCCATGATGTTCCTGACTGCTGCATCCACTTTCTTCATATTGGTTATTTGCCTGAAGTAGGGACATTGCAGATACCGAAAAAATAAACAGGAAAATTGCTTTGATATTCATATTATATCGCATGTATACTCTACGCTTTCGAAATTCGGACGCAAAGGTATTACTAATATTTTAAAAATGAACAAGTATCCTGTCATTTATTTGTATAAGCAAAAAATCAAAAAATTGTAGTGATCATTGGCAAATAAGCGAATGAATATGACAGATTTATATCTAACCACACCATAACCTTTTTTGAAAAGAGCTAAGTAGAAAACTATCTATATTTTAACCTGTAATTGTGCATGATAACTTCTTCATGAGGGCTTTAATACCTATTTAATTATATATCCCTATTACTTTTACTCATAAGGGAATTATTATATCTAAAATATTTTTTTATTTTTTTAAAAAAAGAGCTATCAATTGACTGTATAACAAGCTAACGACCTAAAACAATGCTTTCCAATTCTTACTTTTATCTTTGTGTTTGTGTTAATTATGGATATAAGATTTTCATTTGAAATATAAGATCTTTATTCTCTTTTAAAAATGACCATGATGAATTATTGGATTCTAGCTCTTAGTATGCTTGTGTCAGTATCGTGCAAAAGCGCATATCTTGTTCAAAACACTGACACCTATTCCATAAGTGTCAATGCTGTATTATTCAAAGTGGATCCCTTTAATAACCTCTACGTGCTGGATGACAGAAATAAGATATACCTGTATGATGCCAATCATAGACTTATATACACGTATGCCGATAACACTTTGGGAAAAATTACATACATGGATATCACCAATCCACTGAAAATACTTATTTATAAAAAAGATTACGGGACTGTCATCATTCTGGATAACACACTCTCAGAGATCGATCGATTTAATGTATTGGAATTGGGCTTTCAGGGTGCCACTTTGGTGGCTTCTGCTACAGATGGAAACTACTGGCTCTATGATCATACAGAATACAAAATGTTCAAAATAGACCCGCAAGGTCGACGTATAATTTCAAGCATTTCAATGGTAGAACTTAATTTACAGGAAATCCAGCCCCATTTTCTGCAAGAAAAGCAAGGAAAAGTAATACTCAAAGACAGGACAGAAGGAATACTATTATTCGACAACTTTGGTCAATATATGAGAAGATTTCCCTTTCAAATTGAATCTGATATTCAGTTTGACGGAAACCATCTCATTTATTATGAAAATGGGAAAATTGTGTTTTACAACATACAATATTATACAGAAGAGGAATACATCATACCCGAAACCCAAATAAAAACCGGCCTTCAACAAGTGAAGGCCGGCAGTGATTTTTTGTATTTCAAATACAGAAATGGTATAGATATAAAACCTAGACAGTCATAATATCCTTTTCTTTAAGCTCTATCAACTGATCCACTTTTTTATAAAAATCTGTAATCAGATCCTGAACCTGAGTTTCCTTTCTCTTTCCTGCATCTTCAGGATACCCTGCTTTAACTTCTTTCCTTATAAATTCCATCATTTTTTGCCTGGCATTCCTCAGAGATATTTTGGCTTCTTCTGCCAATCCTTTGGCCTGTTTGACAAGATCTTTTCGCCTTTCCTCTGTAAGAGGGGGAATAGTTATCCTCACAAACTCCCCATCATTCATAGGAGTTACTCCGAGATTAGAAGAAAAAATGGCTTTTTCTATAGGGCCAAGCATGTTCTTTTCCCAGGGCTGTATACTGATGGTCCTTGAGTCAGGTGTATTCAAACTGGCCACTTGATTTAATGGAGTTGGATTTCCATAATACGTAACCATGATACTGCCTAACATGGAAGGAGATGCTTTTCCTGCCCTGATTTTTGTGAGTTCCGCATTGAGGTGTTCTAATGCGGACTCCATTTCTTCTGTACCTTTTACTAATGTGCTCTCTATGGTTTCCATTTAGCTTCTGATTTCTGTATGAGACAAATATATAAAATTCTTTTTTTTATTGTCTTGAACCCATAAACTTCATCAGAAAATATAAAAATACTACAAGAGAAGCCAAAGCCTGAGAAACATACGTCATAGCTGCCCACCACAAGGCATCTTTGGCGCCATCGTATTCCTTTCCTGCTGTTACCCCCGAATTGTCAAGCCATGCCAAAGCTCTTCTGCTGGCATCAAATTCGACAGGCAAGGTTACAATGGAAAATAAAGCGGTTAAACCAAAAGTGGCTACCAGTATAAGAAGGAAAGTATTTCCCCCCATGTTGGCTCCCATTCCAAATATGACAGCAATAAATAAAAATTGTTGAATTTTAGATGAGAACTGAACCACTGGTACCAGTTTAGACCTCAAAGTCAGCATATTATAGGCAGTGGCATGTTGTACGGCATGACCACATTCGTGGGCTGCCACCGCCGCAGAAGCTATACTTCTTCCCCCATATACCTCCGGAGATAATGACACTGTTTTCGTCGTGGGATTGTAATGGTCAGTTAAAAAACCCTGACCCTGGATTATACTTACATCGTGAATGCCATAGTGGTTAAGCATGGTTTTTGCAATTTCTGCTCCGCTTAAATTACTGGAGATTCTAATTTTGCTGTATTTATTAAATTTAGATTTGAGTTGATTGCTGATCAACATACCTACCAAGGAAAAAATACCTAAAATGACAAAATAACCGATACTCATAATTGTATAACTTTTGTTTTGTTTACTAAATAATTGAAAAACCGGTATACTTTCTCAGAACCTCCGGAATTACAACTCCCTCTGTTGTTTGATGATTCTCGAGGATGGCAGCTATAATCCTTGCCAATGCGAGTGCACTTCCGTTCAGAGTATGAGCCAATACTGATTTTCCTTTTTCATCTTTAAATCGAATTTTCATTCTATTGGTTTGAAAAGTTTCAAAGTTAGATACAGAACTCACTTCCAGCCATCGCTTCTGCACAGCAGAATACACTTCAAAATCATACGTCATCGCTGAAGCAAATCCCAAATCACCACCACATAAACGCAGTATCCTGTATGGCAGTTCCAGCTTAATGAGTAATTCCTCTACATGTGAAACCATTTCGTCTAAAGTTTCATAAGACTTATCGGGATGTTGTATTTGCACGATCTCTACTTTATCAAACTGATGAACCCGATTTAAACCTTTTACATCAGCTCCATAAGAGCCGGCCTCACGTCTGAAACATGGTGTGTAGGCCGTGAGCTTGATGGGAAAATCAGCCGGATCTATAATCTCATCTCTGAAAATATTCGTCACAGGTACCTCTGCTGTGGGTATCAAATAAAGTTCGTCTTCCTGTATATAATACATCTGACCTTCTTTGTCGGGAAGTTGACCGGTACCTCTTGCAGTTTCCGGATTAACCAAAAGAGGTGGTGCGATTTCTTCGTATCCGGCATGTACGGCCTCATCCAGAAAAAACTGTATAAGCGATCGCTGAAGGCGGGCACCTTTTCCTCTAAAGACCGGAAATCCCGCTCCAGTAATCTTGACTCCCAACTTTAAATCAAAAATATTTTTTGTATTTGCTATTTCCCAATGTGGTAAATACAAATTGGAATAATCTGGTAGAGCAGCAGGCCAATCTTTGTAAATTTCATTGTCTGTTTGTGATGAACCTTTAGGTACCAATTCATGAGGTACATTCGGAATAGAAAGTAAGACTACCTCTAATTCGGACTTTACCTTTCTCAATTCTTCCTCACGGGCTTTGATGTCTTCTTTCATATCGGAAACTTTGTTCCGAATCACATTGGCATCTCCGGTTTTTCCCTCTTTGAACAACCTGGCTACCTCTTTTGACATCCGGTTAACCTCAGAAAGAGTCAGGTCAAGAGTTGTTTGGTTTTCCTTGCGTTTATCATCAAGAGCAATCGCATTTTCAACCAGAAATAAAAAATCCTGAAAATCTCTTTTCTTAAGGCCATTAATCACATTATCCTTATGCTGTCTGATGTTATTTATTTCAAGCATTGATCAGTTATTAAAAATATTAAAGAAAATTTTATAAATATGAAGTCCAAGTATGATTATAAAGCATTAAAAAAGGGTAATAATATACATATAAACCGCATAAAAACTCAACATATATCACCTTAAAAATAAAAAAGACAATATTCGCAAGGCTCACTATAATCTATATTTTTGATCAAAGCACCAATAACAAATAAAAATAAGCACGGATTTACAAATTTTTATTGCTATATTGCCTGTTAAATATCAATATTGGCTAGTTGCTAAAACTTTTTTCTTGAAAAAAATATTTAAGAAATGCAAAGGTACTATTTTGAATATTAAATATTAAATGTATTTTTGCAGTGCAAATCAGCACTTTTCTTTTTGCACACAATTTTGGTGGCTGCCCTAAATTCCACTTTTTCAATCAGAATTAACAGGTTTTAACTACCGCAATATATTTTTCGTATAACTAATCTATTTAAATTAAACTAATGTACGACATCTTGCAATTGAACGAAATGCTCGTTCCTGAACTAAGAGAATTAGCAGAACAGCTCAATTTAAAATCTTTCAAGAGACTGAGCAAACAGGATCTCATCTACAAAATACTCGATCAGCAGGCTCTTAAAGGGGAAAATAAAGAGAAATCATCCGAAAAACCCAGAGAAACTCCGATTAAAAAAGAAACTTCCGGAAAAGAGATGAATGCTCCAGAAAAGAAGGAAGATCTCAGTGAGGAAGAAGAAGCCAGAAGGAGAAGGAGAATTCGAAAACCCACCCCTACCATGACAAATTCTCCAGCGAATGGAAGACATGCAAAGTCAGAAAGTAGAGAAGATACCTCCGATTCCCGACCACCTGACTCCAGACAACCCGATAAAAGACAACCCGAATCAAGACAACCCGAATCAAGACAACCGGATTCCAGACAACCGGACAGGAAACGCGAACATACACCAAGAAATGCTCCACAAAGGAATACTTCTGGTGATAACAGATCTGAACAGGATCGCGATCACAGAAGACAGGAAAATGTAAAAGAAAGTCCAAAACCTCAAGCTCCGAAATTCGTACCTGAATTGGAAGGCGTTATAGAAGCAGAGGGTATATTGGAAATGATGGCAGATGGTTACGGATTTTTACGATCATCCGATTATAATTACTTGTCATCTCCTGACGATATTTATGTATCTCCTTCCCAAATCAAACTATTTGGTCTGAAAACCGGTGACACCGTTCGAGGAGCAGTCCGACCGCCCAAAGAAGGGGAAAAATATTTCGCCCTCTTGAGGGTATCAAAAATCAATGGTCTTACTCCTGAGCAACTTAGAGAAAGAGTACCTTTTGACTATTTAACTCCTCTATTCCCGGAAGAAAAATTTAGCTTAACCACTCATCCTGCAGGTAAAGATTACGGTAACAGGATGATCGATTTATTTACTCCTATCGGAAAAGGTCAAAGGGGATTAATCGTCGCACAACCAAAAACCGGAAAGACATTTTTATTAAAAGATATTGCCAACGCCATTGCTCATAATCACCCTGAGTGTTATCTCATCGTTTTGTTGATAGACGAAAGACCTGAGGAAGTGACCGACATGAAAAGAAGTGTCAATGCAGAGGTAATAGCGTCTACATTTGACGAACCAGCAGACAATCATGTCAGAGTAGCCAATATCGTGTTGGCTAAAGCAAAAAGACTTGTTGAGAGCGGACATGATGTGGTGATATTGCTTGATTCTATTACGAGGTTGGCAAGAGCCTATAACACGGTAGCTCCTACGAGCGGACGGGTGTTGTCTGGTGGTGTGGAGGCCAACGCCCTCCATAAACCCAAAAAATTCTTTGGCGCCGCTAGAAACATTGAAGGTGGTGGATCTATGACCATTTTAGCCACTGCTCTTATCGACACCGGTTCAAAAATGGACGAAGTTATTTTCGAAGAATTTAAAGGTACCGGGAACATGGAATTACAATTGGACAGATCTCTGGCAAATAAAAGGTTATATCCCGCAATTGATCTCACTAAGTCAAGTACACGTAGAGAAGAGCTATTATTGGATGAAGGTATGCTCAAGAGAATGTTTATTCTCAGGAAGCATCTTGCCGATATGAAACCCGATGAAGCTATGGAGTTTTTGCGGAAGTATATGATTGGTACAAAAAGCAATGAAGAATTTTTAATTTCTATGAATGGATAAGATCCTAAATTATTAGGATTATTAATTTATTCACATTACTTTTGCAGCCACTTTGAAAAAAAGAGATAAAAGATGAAAAGAACATATCAACCGTCGAGAAGAAAAAGAGCCAATAAGCATGGTTTCAGGTCAAGAATGAGTACAAAAAACGGTAGAAAAGTATTGGCCAGAAGAAGAGCTAAGGGAAGACTAAGGCTTACTGTTTCTGATGAAAAAGGATTGAAATAGTCTTACACCATAAACTTCTAAAATATCCGGATCGCTTAATTGGTTATCCGGATTTTTTATTTCCCCAAACCCATAGAGTATCTTTAATGCGTAAAGCCCTGTTTTTAACCTTAAAGAAATTGTTTATATTATTACTCCACCCTTTATGATGCGTTTCACTTTTTCCAAAAACGAAAAATTAAAAAGCCTTAAAACCATAAGCCGGCTATTCAAGGAAGGTGAATCCATATTTGTTTATCCGATAAAACTCATTTATTTACCCATTGAGCGGGAATTAAGCCCTGTACTGTATACAGCATCTGTACCCAGAAAGAAATTCAGGAAAGCAGTGATGCGCAATACGCTGAAAAGAAGGATGAGAGAAGCTTACCGGTTAAATAAGCACCTTATCACAGATCCATTGAAAGACTCAACGCAAAGTCTTGCCATCATGGCGGTCTTTATAGCTGAGAGTGCGGTGGATTACGAAGTGATTGAACTGGCCACAAAAAAAATACTCACCCGGCTTGCTACTCATCTAAATTCCGGGTAAATTTTTTATTTTGCAGTATAATCATGACAAATGTTTGTAATACTATCCAGATATATGTTTATGCTCTTATTCCTTACCGGAATGATGCATACAATTTCCGGGCAAGTATTTATTCAATTGGAGCATTATGATAACCCGGTATCTACCCGCTTCTTTATAGGAGACTACTTCATGTATCAAACTGCTTCAACAGGGAAAAAATGGTTTAATGAAAAAATTGAATCCATCCAATTCGAAAATGAAATGGTGTATTTTACGTCTGGTATGGTAAAACTCGATGAAATTACCAAAGTAAAAGTGTACAAAAGGTGGGCAAGGGGATTTGGTGATCTTTTAATAAGATTTGGAGGGGGATGGTTTGCCTATGCAGGAGTAACCCATTTTCTGAACGAAGACTGGGATTTTGGATGGGATACAGTGGCAATAGGTGGTACAGCCATCTTTTTGGGATTCCTTATGAAAAAAGTCGTGGCTACAAGTACCTATAATGTAAAAAAGAATAACCGACTTCGCATTATGGACATCCAGTGGCCGGAACCAGGAGTGGATTGATTCTATTTTTGGGGTTTTATCCTTTCTCAACTCGGTCTTGGCTGATAATGGAATGATCATGCAACACAACTTTTACCTTCTAAATCGAGAAATGCAATTAGAGAAGAACACTCTTATTTTAAAAATCCAAAATTTGAGTATACTAAAAACTTCGCTTTTCCAATCGGTATTAATTTTAAAATGGATATACTTCCACTTATTCGCAAATATTCTATATTTATCATAAAATAGTACAGCAGTGAAACAATGCTTCTTTCCTTTTATAAAGTACTTCTGGATAACTACGATCATGATGATCATTTTCCAATCTGTATCCAATGGCCAGGATCATGCGCAGGAAATTATTGATCAGTTTTTTGAAGAATACTTTGTTAGTCCGGATGATGCCATATACAATGCATTTGCCACAAATAAATGGATGATGGAGGATAGCAGAGATGCAATAGATAATGTGGTGTTTCAATTAAAAAACTTTATTGACCTTATTGGCAATTATAATGGTTTTGAAAAAATCAGGGAAAAAGATCTGACCACTTCCTTAAAATTTTATACGTATCTGGTAAAGTACGAGCGACAGCCTCTTCGTTTTACCTTTCTTCTGTATAAACCGTCAGAAAAATGGCAGTTGCAAAATTTTAAATTTGACGACAGCATAGATGATGATATAGAAGCCTCTGCCAAAGATTATTAATAGCTGTTTATTATGATATGTATCCTATCATTGTCCACATATTATCAACAAAGTTTCTGAAGGCAATTATGGTTTAAATCAAAAAAATAACAAAGTTGTAGTTAATGAATTACTTGTACGGTTTATATTGCCTACTAAAGCTGAGAAGTTTATTATCCAACTTATATAATGGTAATTGATTAACTTTCATACCCACTTTGGTACCCAGTTCTCTTCCTTCTTCACAATCCATTCTAAAATGTACGCCCAATAAAATTCGAGACATAGAATTTTCCATTGCCATCTGTTTAAATGATTGAAATTTCCTGGGTTTAATTTTAAAATGAACCCTCCTTTTATGGCTTTCATCTTCCAAAAAATAATTTTCACCATAAAGATCTGTCAATATTTCTGCAGCTGCACCACCAAAAGTAGAATGGCCTGAAGGATAGCTGGGGTGAGAAGGTGCAGGAGAATGAGGTTTCCATGTATGATTAATATATTTCTGGATAAATACTTCAGGTCTTATCAGATTATATTTGTATTTAGAATTCCAACACACAACAGATGCATCATGTAGGGCAAACCCTAGCTTTAAATACGTTTCCAAAGTTTTTCCTAAAGGTGGATTTTCATTTTTGATTACTTGATTTGCAATAGCTATCCAATGTCCAGGGTGACTAAAAACAATACCAGGGTGATCATCCATCCAGAATTCTGCTATTTGCATATTTTCTGTAGTTAATGGTGTAAGTAATGTGTACACTTCCAATGCCTGCTTAAAATAAATGGAAGAAGAATCTGTACTGTATTCAGGAAGAGGTTTTGCTAATAGAGAATCTGTAATAACAATAAACGGTCTTACCTGCCCCCAATACGGTAACATGGCTGGCATAGGTAAATATTTCGAGGGTGACCATTTTCCTTCTCCTATGGTTGGTAAATAGTTTCTATCATAATTAAAATGATGTGACAAATGACCCAGACTATCTGTAGTTGACCATTGGTAAATAGCTTTCGCCAATGACTTTCCATGATTAATAGATTCTATTGTTGCTTTCTGTGGAGCATTTCTTGAATAAATATTTTCCCATTTTGACTCAATACTTTTTAATTTCAAATGAACATCCACACGCAATGGAGGAAACATCAATTCAATCATTTGGGCATAGCAAGCATTCAAAATCAATCCTGTAATCAATTCATTTTGATCCTGGCAAACAGATAACTGTAAACCTGGAAATCTGTGAGCAATGGATACATAGTCATGAGAAATTTTATCTATTACTGATTCGTACGCAGCCATCCCAATATACGCATATGCTCTCGAAACTACAGGAAATCTGAAACCCTCAGAGTAAGTTTCAACATCAAGTATTACATCATACCAATCTGTTATCAATTCATTGTGACTGTTAATATAAGGATCGGTTTGAGTTTTGTGGAAAGAACCAATCAATACTGCGATGCCCATAGCCATGAATATCATTGTTCTATGGATTATATTTAATTTCATGACTCAGTTCTATTTTGGAATTTAGGAAAAATTAAAACAAAATGAGTGCCTTCATCCGTTACACTATCCACTTGCAATTCAATGTTATGCAATTCAAGAATTGTTTTTGCTAGAGTCAGTCCTATGCCCGCTCCCTTAATTTTACTGACATGTCTTCCCCTATAAAATGGGTTGAATATCAGGTCTATTTCCTCTTTGGAAATTCCTGGACCTTTATCCGTTATGACCAACATAATCCTATCATGGTCCTTCATGCTCAATGCTACCCTTATACTATGGTCAGAACTAAATTTACAGCCATTTTCCATAATATTTATCAGGCATATCTTAAGCAGATGTTCGTTGGCTTGTGTGTAAAGCTTAGATTCGTCCTCTGGTAATTGCTTCACTTCAATATGTACTTTAAATTCAGGACTTGATTTTATCAAAGAATTCCTGGATTGCCATACCAATTCATCGATACGTATGGGACTAAAATGAATCACTGTTCCTTCAGATGTTACTTTTGCAAGTTGCAATAACTTATCTCCCACTTCATTGAGTTCCATGCTTTCCTTACGAACAGAATCCAATACTTCTAAATATTCTTCTACTTTTCTATCACGTGCAAGGGTTACTTCAATTTGTGAAATGATGATATTTAATGGATTTTTGATTTCATGAGAGATGTTGGATAAAAACATTTCCTGCAGTTTAAAAGCCTTTTGAATTCTATCCAGAAGTCTGTTAAAAGTAATGACAAGCCTCGAAATTTCATCTCCTTGCGTTGACATCTTCAATCTATTTCCCAGATCATTAGGTATAATTTCATCAACCTGGTTCATTATAGACCGGATAGGAGCCAGCGCCTGACCCGCAAAAATCCATCCTCCTAAAGAAATTAGCGAAATGCATAAGAAAAATACATAAAGCAGAATTCTGGTTAAGTTTTCTAAATGAAGCGGATTAAACATTCCTTCGGCTACTACTACAAATTTGAGCCCTTTTTGATTGGTGTAAATGATACCAACAGACTGATAATCCTCAGAACTAAATAAATATTTTTTTCTTGAAATTATTTCCGCTAGTTTATTTCGGGGTAAATCAGAAGAGTTTGGATTAAAAGAATAAATCATCTGACCTGCTTGATCATAAATAGAAATATTCTCTCTATACAAATCCTGATATTCATTTAAGGGTTGAGTATTTAAATTATGAAACGGATAGTCAGATACTTTTCCCACCACCATTTCAGCAATCATAATTGACTTAGAATGAAGGCTCTCGTTGAATTCATTCAGAAGATTATTTTTAAACTGAGTATATATATAGAACAAGGAAATTAGGAGAATTCCAGCACAAATGGAAATAAATTGGAGTGTCAGTCTGGTACGAATTTGCATTTACATTGTAATTATAGGAGACTTATTTTTATTGGTCTCATTTTCAATTTTTAAAAACTTTCTACTCCTTTATATTAAGGATTTCATATCCTATTTACATTAAATTTGGACATAATCATTTTACGATAAAAATACAACTTTCCACTATGTTGATTATTCTGATTTCAATATATAACCTGATCCAAACACTGTGTGAATCAGTTTTTTGTTAAAAGGCTTATCAATTTTATTCCTCAGATAATTAATATATACTTCTACAACATTTGTATTTGTTTCGAAATCAATATCCCAAACAAATTTTGTCAATTCAGTTTTTGAAATGACACGACTTTGATTTTTCACCATATATACCAATAATGCGAATTCCTTTGTTGTAAGAATAATTTTCTTTGTAGATCTTATAACTTCTTTGCTGGTAAGATTGATCTCGAGGTCATGAAATGTCAATTTAACAGAGCTATCAGATACGCTTTCACTTCTTCTCACTAAGGCATTGATCCTGGCTATTAATTCATTAAAATGAATTGGTTTTACCAGATAATCATCCGCACCGGTATTCAAGCCAGATATTTTATTATCGATATCATCTATTGCCGACAAAAGTAAAACCGGTGTTTTTATCCCATTTTCTCTTATCTTTTTGATAAATTCAATACCGTTCATAAGTGGCATAACTATGTCTGAAATGATTACATCATATCTGTGAAATTCTGTTCTTTTAAGGGCTTCCTGACCATCACAAGCATGATCCACATGAAATTGTAATTCTGTCAATCCTTTTTGAAGTGTTTTAGCAGCATTTTCTTCATCTTCTATCAGTAATATTTTCATTATGAGTTCTTTGCCAGTAATAAAAACTAAAAGTCCCCTACCGAATTTTGCAATTTTTACATTAATTTATTAGAATCCTCTAAGGTCATATTAATATTCAAAACTACATTAGATTATGTAAAATGGACCTTAAATTTTAAGTAAATTCTAATAAATTCCATTGATGTTGTTTCATGATTTCTAATACTTTTACTATTGAAAGAGATATAGAAAAGCCAAACCTGTTTTTGATTGGTGACAGGGAAATTATATAGCTCAACTTTTATAATTTTAATTATAACTATTAAAATCGAACTTCATGAAAAAAATACTCTACCCTATTATTTTTATTTTTGTCCTCATTGGTTGTGATCAGGAAACCATAGTAGATATTAAACCAACACCTGAGTACTCTTATATAGTACCATTAAAATGGAATGAATTATTTACCGATGTAGAGCGATTTACTGCGGGTTACAGACCTCCCATTTCTGGCAGGGCTTCTGGTTTCATTGGCTTTATTGCTTACGAAACCGTAGTTCCTGGATTTCAGGAAAGATACAAGTCCATAGCGCACATTTATGATGGTTTGAATTTGACTCCCCCCAGTCGAAATGAAAACATCGATTGGGAAATTGCACTTCATTCTGCTTATGAAACTGCATTTAACTTATTCTTTCCTACCGCTCCTTCAAACCAGCAGTTTAGAATCAGGGATTTGATAAATACCAACAACAAAATTTACCAAAGCCGTGTGTCTCCGGAGGTGTTTTTCCGTTCGAGCGAATGGGGTAGACATGTCGCAAATACCATTTATGGTTGGTCTGTATCAGACCAATGGGGTCATCAGTCCTTTTTAAAAAATCATGATCCCAATTACTTCCCACCACTAGGTGCTCAAATGTGGCAGCCAACCTATCCCGACTATACCCCTGCCCTTCTACCACACTGGGGGAAAGCATTTACTTTCGCTGCTGATGAAACAGATGTAGTAGCGCCTCCTCATGAATTTACAACTACTCCAGGCTCCCGACTATATGAAGAAGCCCGTGCTGTAATGGATCTTGTTAATGATATAAAATCCGGAGGAAATGCGGAAGACAAATGGATTGCGGAATTTTGGAGTGATGATTGCCCTACGCTTACAATAACCCCATCTGCAAGATTTATAGCCATTTCAAATCAATTAATCCAACTGGAGAGAATGGATATGATGGATGCGGTATACGTATACGCTAAAGTGGGAATGGGTTTAAACGATGCCGGTGTAAGATGTTGGTATGAGAAGTATAAATACAACTATTTAAGGCCTGTAGATTACATAAGAAGACATATGGGTCAGGAAGACTGGAACACCATTATGTGTCCCGATGGTTCAGGTAATTTTTTCACGCCTCCTTTCCCCGCTTATCCTTCAGGTCACGCAACTTTCGGAGCAGCTGCTACTGAAGTTTTGGAAAATATATTTGGTGCCAATTACAGTTTTACAGATCGCACCCATCAGGGACGCACAGAATTCAATGGTACACCACGAAGGTTTCAACGGCTAAAAGATATGGCTTTTGAAAATGCTTACAGCAGAATTCCTATAGGTGTCCATTTTCAGATGGATGCTGATGCTGGTGTTGACCTGGGGTTCAGAATAGGTCAAAAAATAAATAATCTTCCCTGGAAATAAGCTCATCCAGGAATATATAATAAGAAGGCAGCATTCTGATCATTGATGCTGCCTTTTTTATAATCATTGTGAATCGAGCTAAATAATTATTAAAACCCGCTGTTTATGATTGAGTTTGATGAAATCGATGTGACAATTATAAATGGGTAAAAACTAGCAACAACATTCTGTGATAGTCGACTTACCTTCCCTCTAACAGTCCAGGTATGGTTACTATTTCATTCGATTTAAAGACATTCTTCATTTTCGCCTGAGCGTGCGCATATCCTTCTTCCCACCATTGACTCATTTGTTCCTTATCAAAATAGAATGGGTGTTCGGTCAGTTCGCGGGGAGTAAAAAAATAACGTATGTGAATGTTTTCATTATAGATACTCTGTAAGTGTCCAATCAGTATATCGTCATAAGATATTTGCTGGAGCATAAATTGCATAGACTGGAGCAGGATATCAAACGCATTACGTGTTTTAGTTACCCTTACACTCCGATGTCTGGGAGAAAGCACTATGACATCAATATGCGTAGCTCCCTGGGCAATGGCTTCTTCAGCTGGAATATAATTTCCAAAACCACCATCGGCATACTCAAATCCATCTTTCTCCACCAAACTCATAAAAGGTACAAAACTTGACGATAACCACATCCAATCACAAAAATCTTCATAAGTGCAATCCTGCAAATATTTAAATTCAATTTTTTTAAGCGTCAGATTGGCTACAGTAACTACTACCTTTATTCCTGATGCTTTGATATATTCATAATCCTCCCTGGTAAAATATCGCTCAATGGTTTTTCTCAAATTTTTGTGTTCCCCGAATGTCTTTTTGCGACGAATAAACATACGAAGGACATTGAAATGATTAATTCGGCTCTTTATACTGCCATCCGGTAATTTTTTGATGATAAATGGACAAATGTTGTAAATATCGCTTTGACCTACGGTAGTGTAGGCTTCTTTCACTTTATCCATATTACCGGTCGCACACAGAGGACCAAGAAGACTGCCGGTTGAGGTTCCTACAATCATTTGGTATTCATACCCAAGATCCCCGATCAGATGTTGAGCAACTCCGGCAGCAAAAGCTCCTTTACTACCTCCACCGCTTATAACCAATGCCCGCATCTTTTTAATTATTATTAAATAACATTGGATTGATGAATTCCAAATTTTAAATTATATATTATAATTGATAAATATACATATAATAAACATAATGTTTATGTACCATTTTTTCATTCCATTTTATAAAGGTAACGTTCAATCCTTTCACTAGTGTCGTGTCACATGTATTCTGACGGTTAAGTCGCAGGTATTTTTCTGGCTGTTGAGTAAAAAAATCCGCGCATAGTAAATACTACGTAAGGATTTTTTTCCGAAAACAGGCTGGAAAAGAGCAAGACTTGGACTGTCAAGAATATGTGTGACACGACACTAGATACCTTTGATTCTCTTTATCATGTTTTCTAACATATTTTTCCTGCGGTCAGAAGGAGGTCCTCCAGAAGGTATCATGATCTGGGTACCCTTTAAAGGATCTACTTTTATAATAAACCTGAAAATATAACTATTTTCTCCCGGTTCCCCGGTATCAAGTGTTCCATACCTTAAATCATTCATCTGAATATAACCATCAGTCCTTACCATATATGCGTAATAGTCATGCGTAAACCACTTTAATATTTTCACTTCTTTATTGTGAATAAAAGGTTCTCCCAAATGCTCATTTTTTGGTATAGTTCTGAGTTTAAATGTCTTTTCACTGTCAAAAAATGAGTACAAACCTGTATAGAAACTATCCCTGCTTTCTACTGTAGCAGACCAGAGTATATTATTTAAAATGGTTGGTGTAGTCATGGATCTTGTATATTCAATCCCTGCTGAATCCAGTGTATCATGTAAAACAGAATTTACCATATCTTTTCGGTAAACGGTAATGATTAAATACATTGTACTGATAACAAACCCGGCAGTTATCCACCACTTCCGCTTTGTCGATGTAGGGTGAAAGAAAGCTGCAGTGATCAGACAGGCAAGAAATGGCAAGGTATAGATAGGATCTACAACTGAAATGGTATTCCACGAAACCCGGTAATCTGAAAAAGGAGCAAACAATTGAGTGCCATAGGTGGTAAAACAATCGAGAATAGGATGGGTAAATATGGATCCGAAAAACACTAAATACCACAGGGTATAACTCACATTCACCTCTTCAAGCCGGACTTTAATATAATATTTATAGAACACAAACAAAAAATAACCTAAAATTCCAATTAAGCCAATGGAAAATATCCATCCACCTATCCCACTCCACGAACTTAATATTAGGAATGAACTTATACATACAAAATATATCATGCAAATAGATATGATGCTGAACACCAACCATTTATATACAGGATGCTGATAGGTTCTTCCCTTGTATAACCAATGAGTATAAGCGGCTATAAAAAAGGAGAACACTACTGCAAAAAATATGGAATGTGATATACCCCTGTGAAATGCCAGGGCATCTACTTCACTGAGAAAGAGATTACCTATAACATCAAGATCGGGAATGGTACCACCTATACCACCCCATAACATAGCACGATTTCCAAGTTTTCTTCCGGCCACAGCTTCTCCCATCGCTGCACCGAGCACAATCTGGGTTAAAGAATCCATAGATTTTACCTTACCTTATTCATCTCCCTGATCAACATCCAGAATAGATAAAGCTTTTTTAGATGCCAATTGCTCAGCGGATTTCTTGTTAAAATCCTCAGCAGTCGCGATTAAAACACCATTGATTTCCACACCTACTTTAAATCTATCACGCTTATCCACTTTAAACCTGTTGATAAGATTATATTGAATCGTTTTTCCGTTTTTCTGACAATATTCCAGCAGTATACTCTTATAATTATCATCTGTGTTTTCAAGTAGCTCAAAATCGAGATATTTCATGATGATCTTTGAGATAATATAATCTCTGGTTTTGCTATATCCAAACTCGATGTATAAAGCTCCCACCATAGCTTCCAGAGCATTTCCTAACATTGATTTGCTCATATTTCCCAATGAGTATTCCGACAATATGATATCAAGACCCATTTGCTCAGCCACATGATTCAACGTCTTTCTTTTAACAATTTTGGATCTCATTTTTGTGAGAAAACCTTCGTCCTGAGTGGGGTATTTATTAAAGAGATATTCAGCTACGATTGTTGAAAGAATGGCATCGCCTAAAAACTCCAGCCTTTCATTGGTGCCCGGTGATTCAGCCTGTCCATTGTTCATGGACCTGTGATAAAAAGCAAGTTTGAATATTTGAATCCTTGAGGGGGTAAACCCCAGTATGGGTTTTAAACTTTTAGCCAACTCCCTGTCAGGAGATATGGTGGAATTGTAAAATTTTCTGATGATTCTCACAATTCTCTATACCTTTTTGATGATAATACTAGAATTATGACCTCCAAAACCAAATGTATTGCTCAATACCACATTCAATTTCTTGGGTTGGGCCTCGTTTAAAGTTAAATTAAGTTTATCACCTATATCAGGATCTTGTTCAAAGTGATTGATGGTAGGTGGTACAAAATCTTGATTCATACCAATAATCCCTGAAATGAGCTCAACTGCCCCTGCTGCACCAAGTAAGTGTCCCGTCATCGATTTAGTAGCACTGATATTCAATTTTTTATTATCTGTACCAAATACATTTTTAATGGCTAGTATTTCTGCTACATCTCCTAATGGTGTTGAGGTAGCATGGGTATTGATATAATCCACATCTTCTGGTCGCAATCCGGCATCAGATAGTGCCTGTTTCATAACTTTGATGACTCCATGGCCTTCAGGATGTGGCGCTGTCATATGATATGCATCAGCAGTCAATCCGCATCCTACAATTTCACATAGGATATTTGCACCTCTTTTTCTCGCATGTTCATATTCTTCCAGAACTAGAGCCCCTCCACCTTCACCTAATACAAATCCATCTCTACCTCTATCAAAAGGCCGGGATGCTGTTGCGGGATCATCATTTCTTTCCGAAAGGGCTTTCATTGAAGAAAACCCACCAATTCCCGCTTTAGTGACGGATGCTTCAGAACCTCCAGATATCATAATATCACATCTGCCATATCTGATATAATCAAAAGCACATGCTATTGCATTCGAAGCTGAAGCACATGCAGAAACCGTTGTGTAATTAGGGCCGCTAAATCCATATTTTATAGAAATGTGACCTGGTGCTATATCGGCAATGAGCTTTGGAATAAGAAAAGGCGAATATTTTGGTTCTCCTACTCGTAAAGTAGCCTCCTCTATATCTTTTTCAATTGTTTCAAATCCACCAATTCCACTTCCCCAAATCACACCCGTCCTGTCCATATCAATTTTTTCAAGGTCTAAGCCTGAATTTAAAACAGCCTCATCTGTAACTACCATTGCATACTGAGAAAACGGATCCATTCTTCTGGCTTCTCTTTTATGCATAAATTCATCAACTTGAAATCCCTTTAATTCGCAAGCAAAACGCGTCTTGAAAAGAGATGCATCAAATTTTGTTATACCCCGACAACCACTCAAGCCTTTTTTTAATCCATCGGTATAAGCTGGGATGTTATTTCCAATGGGTGTGAGTGCTCCCATACCGGTGACCACTACTCTTCTCATACATACAATTTTACTAGTCCTTTCATAAAATGTTTACAGAATTGATCTACAACCGCCCGATCTAATTAAATACCTTATTTTGTGGGCATAAACATGATCTCAATGCCATTATACTTACCTTTACCCCACTTCTTGTGCACTAAAGGTAAATATAAGTATATTATCGATATCAAAAAAAAATGAATTTTTGAAATTTTAAAGCATAAATTACTTTAGATGCCAAAACAACACTAAACCATATCAAACTAAATGGAAACCCGGATAATGTAGTCTTCGACCAAATGCTGTAAAACTAAATCAGAATTTCAGCCTGTAAGACACCATCTGATGAGAGATATGGAATAAAAATAAACACAACATCCAAAAAAAAATCCACAAGTCGTTTTGACTTGTGGATTGGATAGTCTCTCTAATAATACTGTCTCGCAAGTAGACAATTAAGACTTCTGCGATTCTAGATAATCTATGGCCTGACCTACAGTTTGAATATTTTCAGCTTGTTCATCAGGAATAGAAATATCAAATTCCTTTTCAAATTCCATAATAAGTTCTACGGTATCAAGTGAATCTGCACCGAGGTCATTTGTGAAGCTAGCTTCATTGACAACTTCTGATTCATCTACTCCAAGCTTATCTACGATAATTTGTTTTACCTTATCTGCGATTTCTGACATAATTAATGCTTTTAAAATGAGAGTGCAAAGTAAACTATTAAAGTCCTCATTACCAACTTTTTCTTTATTTTTTTAAGTGTTATTTATCCGTTAAATTAACGTAATCAGTTGATATAAAAACATATATGACAAAAAGTTATGATCTTATTGAGTATAAATTGCTTACAAATTTCAATATAATAAAGCAAAACTTTTGGTTTAACATTTACCTTTGTACTTAAATATCCTTTGTTTACATTCCACATGTGATGGGCAAATGAGATGTTTTTATTTATGCGTTTGGTAAAAAATGCAGTTTATAATTGTAATTTTGACACTAAGTAATAAAAACAAAACTTGGAAGAAAATATCATAAAGGATCATCAGAAAACAAAAATAGTTGCGACTATAGGTCCAGCTTCTGAAAGCTATGATAATCTGTTAAAACTGGTAAAGGCCGGTGTTGACATTTTTAGATTAAATTTTAGTCATGGCACACACGAACAGCATGCAGAAGTAATTAAACGCATTAACCAAATCAATGAAAAACATCAAACCCATGTAGGCATTCTGGCCGATTTGCAAGGTCCTAAATTAAGAATAGGGAAGATAGAAAATAATGCGTTACAGCTGGATGATGGTGACATCATCACTTTTACAAATGAAGAAAAAGTAGGTACCAAAGATGGTATCTTCATGAGTTATGAACAATTTGCTCAGGATGTAAAAGTGGGTGAAAAAATTTTGGTCGATGATGGTAAGATTGTATTAGAGGTAATAGAAAGTGATAAGACTTCCAATGTGAAGCTCAAAGTTCTGTACGGAGGGATACTTTCGTCCAACAAAGGGGTAAATATGCCAGATACTGCCATTTCCCTTCCTTCTCTTACAGAAAAAGACCTTATAGATCTGGCATTTATGGTAACTCAGCCTGTCCATTGGATCGCTCTTTCATTTGTAAGAAAAGCAGCCGATGTGATGGATTTAAAAAGAAGACTAGCAAAAGCCGAACATCCGGCCAGGGTCATTTCAAAAATAGAAAAACCGGAAGCCCTCAAAAACATTAAAGAAATTATAAAAGTTTCCGATGCAATAATGGTAGCCCGTGGAGACCTGGGTGTGGAGGTTCCTATGGAAAAACTTCCCGCATTGCAAAAGCAAATTATCAATAATTGTATTCAAAAAGCCAAACCTGTCATTGTGGCTACGCAAATGATGGAAAGTATGATCACAAACCCAAGTCCCTCCCGGGCTGAAGTTACCGATGTGGCCAATGCAGTTCTTGACGGAACAGATGCTGTCATGCTCAGCGGTGAAACTTCGGTAGGAAAACACCCCGACCTGGTGGTGAAGGCCATGAATAAGATCATAGTAGAAGCTGAAAACCACTACGAACTACAGGGAAAAAGACCTAAACCCAACAAAATTTCGCATACATTTTTCTCTGATGTCATCTGTTTGAAAGCGGCTGCTATTTCCGATGATATTAATGCCAAAGCTCTTATTGGCCATACTGTATCAGGATATACTGCTTTCAAAATGAGCAGTTTCCGGCCGAAGTGTAATATCTATATATTTTCAGACAGGCTCCATATGTTGGCCACTTTAAATCTGGTTTGGGGAGTAAGATGTTACCTGTACGATCGATTTACAACTACGGATGAAACTGTTACCGATGTTTGCGAAATTTTAAAGCAAAAATCAAAAGTGAAAGTGGGTGATGTGGTTATAAATACCGGAAGTATGCCTCTGCATAAAAGATATCGCACCAATATGATGAAAATAACCATCGTTGAGTAAACGTTTAACGATTGGAATCCTTTAGGTTGGTAGTATTGCGTTTATTCTGAAGACGCATTTTATCAAAACAATATAAAGGTTGTCCATGTCTTTCATTAGTAGAACAATGTGAACGATATTTTAAATACCCATTGCCTGCTCATTGACTTATCGGCAGTCAAATAAAAAGATTTTCAGAAACATATAGGCAATGCGTAGGGTAAAAAGTCAATAAATTAACTACAAGCCTCATCGCTAAACGGATTAAAGATAAAAATGAAAAAGTACATACCATTTGCTCTGATTCTCTTTATACCCTTATACTTACTCAGTCAGGAGGAGAGGGTGACGAAAGAAAATATTGAAGAAAAAGACCAGTTTTTGGAAGCCCAGATTCAAATGTATACCGGGCGCTATGATGTGGCAATTGAAAAGTTGATGGAATTGTATCGCAATGATAGAAACAATGCCACCATAGCATTTGAACTATCTCGTGCCCACATGGCCAATAAAGATTTTGAAAGTGCCGAATTGTATGCCCATGCAGCTTCCAGGAACGGCTCTGACAATGTCTGGATTATGATGCATTACAGCACTTTGATGCTCGAACGAGAAAAATTTGATGAGGCATCTGAAGGGTTTAAGGCATTGGTAAAGCTCGATCCATCTGACCTGTCTCACATTGAAAATCTGGCCAAATGCCTCATAAGAGCTGGGAAAGAAGAGGAGGCCATTGCTGAAATGGATCTTTGGGAAAGTGAACATTTTATTCATGAGCCCATTGTCAAACTCAAATTTAACCTTTATCAGAAAAATGGTAAACTTCCAGAAGCGGAAAAAGAGTTGATAAAACTGGTAGAAACTTATCCTGGTGACATTCGCTATATGAACAATCTAGCAACATTTCTTACCCAAAAAGGACAGAACCATAAAGCAGTTGAATGGTATAAAAAAATTCTGGAATTGGATCCGAATGATGTGAGAGCCAATACAGCTATGCTTTCTTTGCATACAGAAAAAACGGATGAAAACCATTACCTGAGGTCTCTCCTACCACTTATAGCAAGAAAAGACATTGATCCTGATGCCAAGGTACTAGAACTTATTCCATATATAGAAAAATTGGCAGCTGGCCATGATGACATGCTTGCTGCATCCCTGGTAGAAGTTACCGAAAAACTCAGTCTTACCCATCCCGACCATCCTAAGACTATGGCAATTTATGCAGATGCCCTTTACCTTAATGGACAAAATGCAGAAGCTATAAACGCTTATATTAAAACCCTGGATAAAGAGAAAAAGATTTATGAGGTTTGGCTTCAGTTATTAATGCTTCTCGCTCAAGAAGAAGATTACAACAAACTGAAAAAGTACTCCATGAGTGCTTTGGATTACTTTCCCAATCAGGCTGAAAATTATCTTTACTCCGGTATAGCTTTAAATGCTTCCGGACAATATACTGATGCAATAGATATTTTAAAAGAAGGCTTAATGGTAGCAGCAGGTGATGAGGTGAAAAGAACTCATATACATACCGAATTAGCCAAATCGTTTTTATCAGTTAGAGACATGAAAAATGCTGAAATCCACATTGATCATGCTCTTGATGTAAGCAAGGGGCAAAGTGTAAAAGCGCTTGAAGTGAGAGGAGATATATTTGAAGCCAATGGCGATATAGATAAAGCTTTCCTGTACTGGCAAAAGGCCGTAAAGTTAGGAGCCAAAGGTGCCTCACTTCTGAAAAAACTCAATCAATAACATGATGAGGCATAAAAGCTCAGGAAATCCGGAGCAAAACCGTAAAATGTTGTTTAATGTAACAGGGTTACGGTTTAGTGGAATCAAAAGAACATTTACTTTATTAAAAGGCGTGTTTTTATTGTTATTGATATGCACAATATTGTCATGCGGTAGCAAAAAATCATTGATATATAAAGGAGAACCACCCCTTCGTACAACTAAAGAATTAGTCAATTCACTGGAAGAAAGAAATTTGGATTTCGATTGGTTTGTTACCCGGGCAAAAGTAAAGATTGAAAGCCCTGAAGAAAATGTCGGTGGAACCGTATATCTACGCGTTAAAAAAGACAGTATCATATGGATGGTTTTCAAGAAATACAGTGTTGAAGCGACTCGTATGCTTCTGACTCCTGATTCTTTGTTTATCATATACCGGCTTGATAAAAAATTTGAAAAAGGAAGTATTGAAAATATTGAGGACCAATTGCAGATTGACATTTCTTTTGACGACATGCAAAAAATGATACTGTCTAATGCCATTATTCCGGATACAAATAGTATACAGGTGGGTTTTGAGAAACCCCATCATTACAGGTTGAAGGGTAAAAGCGGTGATCTATTGGTAGCATACAAAATCAATGCTTTTGATTTATTGCTAGAAGAAGTCATTTATACCGATGTCCAAAAAAGAGAGGTTCATATTAGATACGGAGATTATAAAAAATTAGAAGGGAAGGGTAAAATTCCGTATCTTCGTGAATATATTTTTCCTTTAAACAACTCAAAAAGAGCGTATTTTAAGTTTGATTTTCAATCTATTGAATTTGAAAAACCGGAAAGGACCATTTTTAACATCCCACCCCAATATGTGGAAATCTATTAGTGTCATAACATTTTTTACCTTTGGATGCTTACAAATGTATGCCCAATCAAGGGAGAAGCTGGAAAGTGAACGCAACAGAATCATCAATGAGATTGAGCTTACACAAAAAAGTCTCGATCAGGCTACTCGTTCCAGGTCAGCTAAGATCAATGAGCTAAAGGCTCTTCAGGATAAAATGGCCAAACGCGAAGAACTTATTCAAAACATCAAAAAATCCATAAAGCAAGCCAACGAAGACATTCAAAAAAATAATGAAACCCTGAGTCATTTGAATGCAGAGGTAAATGCTATAAAAAGTCAATATCAGCAATTACTTCGCTACCAATACGTAAAAAGACTGAGTAGCAATACATGGTTGTATTTATTATCAGCCAAAAATATCAACGATGCTTTTTTACGTTGGAGATACGCTAAACAATATGAAAATTATACTTTAGAAAAATCTAAAGAAATCAATACACTTAGTGATGATATTTCTGAAAGGATCAAAGAAATAGAAGAAAATAAAAATCTTCAAAATGATTTGTTGTCATCATCATCAGAACAATTTAAACTACTTCAAGCGGAACGCGAAAAGGAAAATCAGTATTTAAAAGAACTTTCCCGTGATGAGTCCAGGCTCCGGAAAGACCTTGAGATAGCACAAAATGAAAGGGAAAAACTCAATAAGGCAATAGAAGATGCCATTATTGCTGAACTTGCGCGAAGAGACCGGGAAAAAACCGTTAAATCGGAAGAGGTAACCGTCGTTCTTTCAGAATCATTTGAAGAAAACCGGGGTAAATTCCTATGGCCGGTTGAGTCTGGTTATGTAAGCAATAAGTTTGGAGTTCAACCACATCCATCTATTAAAGGATTAAAGATCAATAATAATGGAATTGATATCGTCAGTAAACCAGGAGCACAAATTAAATCAATACACAATGGTAAAGTTATAGGAATAACATCCATTCCTGGGTATGACAATATGGTCATATTGCAACATGGAAATTTTTATACTGTGTATTCTAAGTTGGCTGAGGTGAAAGTCAAGAACAATCAGGATGTAAAGGCCGGCACCGTATTAGGTAAACTTTCTGCGGATAACTCCGTACTACATTTTGAAGTCTGGAAAAACAAAAGTAAAGTCGATCCTGAATCATGGCTTAAAAAAGGTATCTAATTTTCAGCGACTTACATTGTAGCAATATTAAAGAATAGTCAATAAAATATATGAGTAATAACTGGCAAATAGGTAAAGAAAAAACAAAGGGAGTTAAAAAAGAGGATGAATCTGCTATACTGGTAGGACTGATTCTAGACGGTCAAAAAGAGGAGCAGGCGGCAGAATATCTAGATGAACTTGAGTTTCTGGCTTTAACGGCAGGAGCAGTTTCAGTAAAAAGGTATGTACAAAAACTCAAACATCCCAATGTTAAATCGTTTGTAGGAAGCGGGAAACTGGAAGAAATAAGGTTATATATTGAAGAAAATGAAGACATCTCTCTGGCCATTTTTGATGATGATCTTACCGGTAAACAAACTTCTTTCCTTGAAGAAACCCTCAAAGTTAAAATTGTCGACAGGAGTACTTTAATTCTCGATATTTTTGCAGGAAGAGCACAAACAGCTCAAGCCAAAACGCAGGTAGAATTAGCACAAATGCAATATCTTCTCCCCCGCCTCCGGGGCCTTTGGACACACCTTGAACGACAAAGGGGAGGTATAGGAATGAGAGGACCCGGAGAACAGGAGATTGAGACCGACAGAAGGATAGTAAGAGATAAAATCTCCCTTCTTAAGAAGAAGTTAGAGAAAATTGACCAGCAGGCCCAAACACAAAGAAAAAACAGAGATGTGATGGTAAGAGTTGCCTTGGTAGGCTATACCAATGTGGGAAAATCAACCCTTATGAACCTCCTGAGCAAGTCTGATGTGTTTGCAGAAGATAAACTGTTTGCTACACTGGATACTACCGTTAGAAAGGTAGTGTTTGGGAAAATGCCATTCCTGCTTTCGGACACTGTTGGTTTTATTAGAAAACTGCCTCACCACCTGATTGAAAGTTTTAAATCTACCCTCGACGAAGTATTAGAAAGCGATATTCTCCTCCACGTGGTCGACATCTCACACCCACAATATGAGGATCAGATCAGAACTGTTAATCAGACTCTACAGGAACTTCATGCTTATGAAAAGCCTACCTTGCTCATTTTTAATAAAATAGACAGATATCGAGATCGGTATTTTGACCTATATTTACCCGAAGCAGACAAATCGGAGATTTTAAAAGAACTTAAAGAAAGTCTTGAAAATGAGTTTCAGCATTCCACTATTTTTATTTCTGCCAAAGAGAAAGAAAATATAAAATCCTTAAGAGAAATAATGAAGCAGATGATTGAAGATCAATACACTACGAGATATCCTTACCAAATCAAACATTGGTAATGACAAAATTAGATTCAGCCCAATCTTTCTTATTGCATAAGTATGCCCGTCTGCTTACAGAATATTGCCTTGAGCTTCGCGAAGGAGAAAGTTTGTATATAACGTCTGCTATCCCTGCTATCCCTCTCATTCAGGAAATATACAAAGATGCGGTAGGCAAAGGCATACATGTGGAGATAGACCTTTCATTCAGGGAACAATACCGCATTCTCATTGACTACGGTACTGAGGATGTCATTTCACGTGTTCCCATTTTGAAAGAAACTGCTATTAAAGATTTTGATGCATATCTGTCTATTAGAGCTCCTTTTAATGTGAGGGAAGATCAAAACGTGGATCCCATAAAATCGAAAGCCCGGCACATGGCTTTTAAAAACATCAATGATCTTTATTTTAAAAGAACCGCAGATGGTAATCTGAAAAGAACTCTGTGCCAGTACCCTACAGATGCCTGTGCTCAGGAAGCCGGAATGAGCCTGGAAGAATATAGCTACTTTGTATACAATGCCTGCATGCTCTACGCTGATGATCCTGCTGGCGAATGGCGACAAATTCGCAGAAAACAACAGAAGTTGGTAGATTTTCTCAATGAAGCAGATAAGGTAACGTATCAAAATGCTAAAAGCGATATTACCTTTTCTGTAAAAGGCAGGAAATGGATTAATTCTGATGGCCGAACCAATATGCCTTCAGGTGAAGTTTTTACCGGACCGATAGAAAATTCTGTACAAGGAATTATTCACTTTGATTACCCATCTATATTTATGGGAAAAGAGGTACAGGGTATCACTCTTGAGGTTAAAGATGGAATGATCGTTTATTGGGATGCCCAAACAGGAAAAGATGTCCTGGACAGGGTGTTTGATATTGAAGGCAGCAGATATTTCGGCGAGGTTGCTATTGGTACCAATTACAACATCTTATCTGCTACAAAAAATATTCTATTCGACGAAAAAATAGGGGGAACAATCCATATGGCTATTGGTCAATCATATCTCCAAACTGGCGGAACCAACCAGTCACCCATTCATTGGGATATGATAGCCAATATGATGGAAGACGGTGAGATCATCGTAGATGGTGAAATCATTTACCGGAAAGGACATTTTCTTAATGGCCTATTAGATCATTAATAAAATTTTGCCATTATAATAACCCTATTTGGATGCTCAGCGATTTTATACATCAGAAGGTAATTTTTCAAGGCACTAAACTCGATAAGGATTATCGCTTCGAATTTGAATTTCCTCATATGGAATATTTTATCCCTACTTCTGATGGAGAATGGTTAAATGCCCTGTATTTTCCGGCCCAAAAAATCGAAAAAGGGCACATTATTTACTTTCACGGAAATTCGGGAAATCTTAAGCGTTGGGGTAAATATGCCATAGATTTAACTTCATTGGGATACCATGTGCTTATGATCGATTATAGAGGTTTTGGAAAAAGCACTGGAATTCCCACAGAAAAATTACTATATAAAGATGCTGAACTTGTTTTGCAATGGTCCCGGGAAAACCTTTCCTTTATAGATCCTTATATATATGGACGCTCTCTTGGAACTGCTGTTGCTTCTAATCTGGCAGGCAAATACCAACTTTCAAAACTCATTTTGGAAACTCCATTTGATCACTTGCACGGGATCATTTGGCCCATTGCTAAACCACTATTAAAATATATCCCGATCCAATATTCTTTTCCTACCAGAGATTTTTTGGCCTCCTATTCAGGTAAAACCATCATTTTCCATGGTACCAGAGATATAATTACCCCTTTAAAGTCGGCAATGTTGCTGAAAAATTTTCTCAATGAAGATGATGAATTCGTAATCATACCGGGAGGCACACATTGGAATCTACGACATTTCAGGATGTATCACGAAAAACTGGGAGAAGTGCTTTAGATTTTGAGTTTTTATTCTCATACTTCTATTTGTACAATTGGACTATTTTTTGCCACAGCAATTCATCAAAACTGGAAGGTCCCAGTAACACTTCCTGAGCACTATCTCCCATTCTGACCACTACCAATCCTTCACTCGGCACAACGTAGAGTTTCTGATCATTAAATCCAAGGCCTGCAATGAGGTCATCTGGCGCTGAAGGGATTAGTTCAGTTTGAAATACAACCGTAGAAGCAGGCACTATTATCTCAGACTTCCCATTTAACCACCATAAATATCCATATGCTTTATTCAGACTCTGTGAAGTGGTGATCATATCTCTAAAATAGTTTGTATCACTCATTATGATTTCATCCTTCCACTTTCCCTTATTTAATGTGAGAAGTCCAAATCTGGCCTTACTTCTGGCCGAGCTGAAATAGATCTCGTTAAACCCTATTTTCAACCAAAATCCCTGCATTCCTATTGGATCTTTTAATTCACTGTTAAAAAATCGGGTAAAACCAATGGGGACGGCATTATCAATTACCTGAGTAAGGAGTGTATAGGGAGCATTGTGGTAATACCATTGTGCACCTGGATCAGTCTTGTATTGTAAACATTCAGGATCTGTACAAAAAAGGTCATTTACCTCATAATCCAAACCAGAAGTCATGGTCAGTTGATTATTAACTTTTATGGCATTTTCCATGACTGGATTAAGACTTGTCCATTCCGCACCGAGGTAGTCTGAAGTGCTATTGTTTATATTCAAAAAACCCTTTTCCTGAGCCAAACCTACTGTAAATGCCGTTAATGTTTTCCCGGCTGAAAACCAGGGCAAATTGGTTTGCATGGAATTACCATCAAAATATTTTTCAATCACAATGCGCCCGTTTTTTAGTAGGATAAAAGCTTTGGTATTCTTTTCTTCCAATAAATCTAAAAGCGGTTGTTCTGCATCAATATTCCAGCCCAGGTCTTCGAAACCCACATGTTGCCATTCATCACCCACATTTGATGGGAAATAGATCTCATCCAAATCTGTGGTATCGTCAGGCATTTCTTCCTGATTCTTTTGACAACCGAGAAGTATTACAAAAAAACAGAGCAGAATGGTAATAGACGAAATATTCGTATGCATTACAAGTTTAGGGGCTTATCATAAAATGAATAGAAAGTAAACTTCGATAGTCGCATATATATTTCTGAAGTTGTACAATTTTTGTTTACTTTAACTTTTGGAAAAATACGATCCGGTGGAATTTATTTTTATCATAATAGGTATTGTTTATGTTGCACTGTGTATTATAGTGTACTTATTTCAACACTATTTTTTTTTCAGGCCGGAAATCCTGTCATCTTCCTTTGAATATAAGTACCCTTTTCCATTTGAAGAGCTTAATTTTGACATGCCGGATGGAGGCAGAGTCAATGCAGTGTATTTTAAAGTTCCCAATTCCAGGGGTATCATTTACTATTTGAAGGGAAATTCAAGAAGTATCAAAGGGTGGGGAAAATTTGCCAGAGATTTTGTCAGCAATGGCTATGATATGATCATGATGGATTATCGTGGATTTGGTAAAAGCCGTGGAAAGAGAAACATGACTACATTATTTGACGATGCACAACTTGTATATAAGTGGATTAAAGAGAGATATCCGGAAGACCAGATTGTCGTTTTTGGAAGATCTTTGGGTACGGGCATTGCAACCAGAGTGGCTTCCTGGAATAATCCACGGATGTTGATTCTTGACTCTCCTTTCTACAGCTTCGAAATGAATATTAAAAGATATATTTTTTTTCTGCCGGTTCGGTGGTTACTTCGGTATAATATGCGCACTGACCAATATATCAAAATGGTAAAATGTCCAGTAGAAATCATTCATGGTGATAAAGATCGGCTCATACCTTATCGCCATAGTGTTCTGCTACGCGAAATCGCTCCTGGTCAGGTTACTTTGCATACCATAAAGGGTGGAGGGCATAATAACTTACCTTCTTTTTCTGAGTATTACGAAATATTGTACGAATTACTATACCTGCCACCTGCCAACCATATCAACTCACCCAAAATTCAGCAAAATGAGTCGTGAGTCACATACGGATTTTACCCGCATTTTTGATATTGTCGAATACCAGGTAAAAAAATATCCCCAGAAAAAGGCATTAAATTACTTTTCAGGCGGTGAGTGGAGATCACTTTCAATCCATGAGGTAGTGGACAGATCCTATTATTTAGCATCCCATTTGATACAAAAGGGATTGAAAAAAGGGGATAAACTCATCATTATTCCCCAATCGGGTTTAGTAGATTGGGTTTGCATAGATATGGCATGTCAGTATATAGGTGTAATTTTAGTTCCCTTACATTATACCATATCAACCGACGAATTTCAACTTATCATAAAGGAAACTGAGGCAAAGATTTGCATTACAGTAGATACATCTTTGTTTTACAAATTCAGAGCAGTTTCTATAGAAGAGAACATGGAAATATTCCATACGAACCGTGCAGAGGGTGGTTATTTTCGCCCTTTTACAGATAAGATACCTCGCACTATGGACAACAGTCAAATTGATCAAATAAAAAAAAGCATTTTGCCTGAAGATATCGCCACCATCATGTACACATCGGGCACTTCAGAACTATCAAAAGGAGTTGTACTAACCCATCGTAATATCGTTAGCAACATTAAATCAATACTGACTATTTTACCTTTAAAAGATGGAGATCGGGTTTTGAGTTTTTTACCCTTTAGCCATATTTTTGAAAGAGTGGCTTTTTATGTATATCTCACCTTTGGAGCCAATGTGTATTTTTGCCAAAGCCGGGAAGCCATGGTTCATGATTTTCGGACAGTAAAACCCATATTTTTCACTTCAGTTCCAAGGGTTTTAGAAAAAATGTATGGATATCTACAAGAAAAAGCCATAGGGCAGCGTCCGTTTCGGAGAGAGATCATTCAATGGGCTGTCCGGATTGGAAAGAAATACGATGCAAACATTAAAAACCCCATATATCTGATGAAGTTGTGGGTGGCCAGACTTTTGGTCTTTCAATGGTGGAAAAAAAGGCTGGGGGGCAAAATTAAATATATTGCTGTGGGAGCAGCTGCACTTCATCCCGATATAGCAAGGTTATTCACGGCCGCAGGTATACAAGTAGTCAGTGGCTATGGCATGACAGAGACCTCTCCTATCATTACTGTCAACCGCTTTTCTCCTGGTATGAATCAATTCGGTACAGTTGGGATACCTGTGCCGGGAGTAGACGTACTCATCGATACACAAAATGAAAATGGGGAAGGCGAAATTCTGGTCAGAGGACCAAATGTAACACAAGGATATTTCAAAAGACCTGAACTAACCAAAAAAGCATTCACATCGGATGGATGGTTAAAAACCGGTGACATAGGAAAACTCAATGAAAAAAAATTCCTCGTAATCACTGACAGGAACAAAGATCTTTTTAAAACTACTTCCGGTAAATTTATCTCACCTCAAAGTCTGGAAAATCAATTGAATAGCTCTGCATATATAGCACAGGCTATGGTAGTTGGATTCAATAAGCCCTTTGCTGGTGCGATCATTATACCTGACATGGATATGCTCAAAGCATGGTGTGTAGAAAAAGACATCCATTGGACAGAATCCCGTTTTATGGTTCACAATATCAAAGTTATTGCTAAAATACAGGAGGAAATCGATCTAATCAATGAATATCTACCCAACTATCAACGCATAAAAGGGTTTGTTATTGATTGCGAAGAGTGGACGCCTGAAAACCAACTTTTAACAGCTTCTTATAAACCGAGAAGGGAAAAAATCACATCAAAACTAGAAAAAGAAATCTCCGGTTTGTATGGACTTTGATTCTATTAAAACCAATTTATGTTATTTTATGTTCTTTGTTTAAATGGTAAAACAATTATTCCTGACGAGCTTTTTAATAAAAGAGCATATCTAATTTTTTTACCATTTCGTTATTCTTTAGTTAACCGATATTCTAAAAGTTTTTATGGGCATTAAGCCATGACAGAATCGTAAAACCGAATAGCTTTTTATATAGTTACATGATGAATATTATGAAATTAAAATACAATTTCCGTCTTATAATAAAAAAAAGATGAAAAAACGAATCTTACGCATCATAGCATTTGTTTTTGGAGGTATCATAATCGCATTGATCCTACTGCCATTTATTTTTGAGGATGATATTAAGCAAGGAGTCAAAGATGCTTTAAATGACTCTTTATACGCCTCCGTGGATTTTGAGGATATTTCTCTATCCTTTATCCGAAGTTTCCCAAAAGCCAGGCTTAGCATTGATAAGTTAGAAGTGGCGGGTATCGATACCTTTAAAGGGATACCTCTATTTAGTGCTGATAAAACAGTTGTAGAGGTCGGGTTAATCTCTTTGTTTAAAAAGTCAACTCCATACGATATAAAATCAGTGACCATAGATAAACCCTTGCTTAATCTGGTTATTCTCAGCGATGGAGTTACGGCTAATTACCTCATTGCCAGAGAAAGTGAAGAACAAGCTGAGTATACCATAGACCTAAAAGGCTATACAGCCCGGGATGGAACAATACATTTTAAAAACTATGCCAACGGCTTATACGTTGAAGCCCATCAGGTTTATCATGAAGGAAAAGGGGCTCTTACCCAGGACATTTTTGATCTGACTACTAAAACCCGAAGCGATGATTTTACCATTACATATGGAGGTATGCCTGTATTGCATAAGGTAAATGCAAATCTCGATGCTGTACTTCATGTGGATTTACCTAATGAAACCTATACTTTTAAGGAAAACATCATGTACATTAATGAACTACAGGTAAAAATGGATGGTTTTGTCAGATACCTGGAAGATGATATGGACATTGATTTGACGTTTGCAAGTTTGGAAACCAATTTCAGTCATTTGTACTCTATAGTGCCCTTTGTGTATACTGAAGATTTGAAGGGTGCCACTATTCAGGGAGACGGCAATATTACTGCTTTTATCAAAGGTATTTATAACTCTGATACAGGCAAATTTCCCCACTATCAGATGAAGGTTAACATCAATAATGGTGTTGTACAATATCAGCAATTACCCAAAAGTATTAAGGATATTTTTCTAAATGCTGAGATTGGTAATAATCTCTCTCAACCGGATCACATCAAAGCCGATATACCTTTTTTCCGCTTTAGAATGGATGAGGATTTTTTTGATGGTCGTTTACTTTATACCGGAAATCCGCAAAGTGGTTATGTCGATATGGGATTAAAATCCAATATAAATCTTTCCAATTGGCTGGATGTCATTCCTTTAGAGTCTGGCACTGAGCTCAGAGGTAAAATTGTGTCCGACATATTATTGAAATCATCAATAGCAGACATTGAAAATCAAAACTACCAAAACATCGTATTTAGCGGTACTGCTTCTGCTTCAGATATTCGAATAAAAAAAAGGGATACTCCCGAAATAAAATTAAAGTCACTCAACTTGACTGCCAGTCCAGCACTAATGGCATTAATTATTGACGGACTTGAACATCCGGTGGGTGACCTGAAAGGAAGCCTGGATATGAAGAATCCACTTGCTTTACTTACCGGTAAGGGTGGAATCGTAGCGAGTGTCAGGATGGAAAGCCAAAAACTAAATTTGAATAATTTATATGCTGGAAATTCCAATCAAAATACTGATAGTCGACCCGGATTTCAGGAAAGGACTAAATTACCCTCCATGGAAATAGAATTTGATGGCAAAATCAATGAGTTGAACAGTGATGAGTATACTTTTAACTATGTTACCCTGTCAGGCAATCTAAACGACAATACGATTACTTTGCGGAATACCGGTCTTACCCACATCGAAAGCGATGTAAAGATTAATGGTGAACTCGATGGATGGAATGGTTATTTAAATGGTAGCCAACCTTTAACCGGTCGGCTTGATATTGCATCCAACAAGTTGGATCTCAATCCATTTATGGTAGAGAATACAGGTGGTAATGAACAGGATGCTCATTTGGTAATACCAAAGGATTTGAATATTGCCATCACAGCCAATATCAAAGACTTGAAATACACCAATTTTAACATATCCAATCTCAAAGGCCAATTGGATATAGCTGATGAAGAAGCTGATCTGAATCAACTTACCGGAGATATACTTGGAGGAAAATTTATTTTTCAAGGCTTGTATTCAACAAAAAATGTTGAGAATCCTTCATTTAATATTAAACTGGAACTGGCCACCATCGGATTTAAAGAGTCTTTTAATACCTTTAATACTTTTCAGTCACTGGCACCGGTAGCTCAATTTATCGATGGGATTTTCAATACTACTTTGGTGATGGAAGGGCAATTAAATGAAAAAATGGTGCCTGTTCTCAACTCCCTGAATGCCTCTGGTTATATGGAGACCCTCAATGGTCAAATCAAAGGCCTCCCACCCCTGGAAAAACTCGGAAATACCCTCGGTGTGGATGTAGTCAAAAACTGGACGATACAAAATTCCAGGAATTGGTTTGAAGTCATCAATGGTATGGTCGAACTCAAGGAAAAAACCTTTGACCTGGGGAATAATATCACCATGGGTATCTGGGGAAAACACGGATTGGGTCGCGAACTGGATTACAACTTTCAGCTTGCACTACCCAGGGAGTATCTCAGAAAAAATCCCATAACCGGAGCTTTAGATGCAGGCCTTTCTCAACTCGAAATAGAAGCAGCAAAATTTGGTATCAATATAGATCAGGGAGAATTTCTTATTGTGGATATTAAAATGACTGGAAGTTTTAATAATCCAACTTTCAAGATAGCTCCATCGGGAAAGTCCAAAATAAAACTGGACGATGTAGTGAAGCAGGAAATGGCAAAACGCGAAGAAGAATTAAAAGACATGGTAAGTGAAACTCAAAAAAAAGTAATCGATACACTGGAAAAAACCAGGGATAAAATGATAGATAGTCTTCAGAATTTAGGTGATCAAAAGGTTCAGGAAGTGCGCGATAGTCTGCAAAAGATCATCGATAAAGAGAAGCAGAGCATTTTAGATTCTATAAAGAAAAAGACTGGACTGGATGATGTTATTCTGCCCAAATTTGACAGTATACAAATCAATAGTCCTAAAGATGTAGATCAGATCAAAGACAAGATCAAAGAATGGAATCCTCTCAAAAAGAAAACAGGAGGAGGGTAAAACTGTGTTAAGCATTTTTTGAATTTTATTTTAAGCATTTATTGATGGAACTCAAAAACGAACTTACTTACTATTCTGATTTTGAAGAAAAGCTGAATGTCTATTCTCATGGCACTGGCATAATATTGAGCGTGATTGCCTGTTTCTTTTTAATTATCCGGGCATTCGAAACCGGGTATTTTTGGTCTATTTTAAGTTTTCTTGTCTTTGGTTTTAGTCTCATAATATTATACGTGGCCTCTACTATTTATCATCGTTCCCGAAAACCTTTGCTCAGGTACAGGTTAAATATTTTAGATCACGCGGCAATTTATGTTCTCATAGCAGGTACTTATACTCCATTTGCACTCGTAACGATTAAAGGCACTTTAGGTTGGGTATTGTTTTTCGTCATCTGGGGGTTGGCTTTAACAGGTATTATTTTGAAAATATTCTATATAGGACGTTTTAATCTATTGTCAACTCTCATGTACATAGCCATGGGTTGGTTGATTTTAATCCCGATCAATTCCCTATTGGAAAATTTACATGTTAATGGACTTATTTGGGTCATCACTGGTGGACTTTCATATACCATTGGTGCTGTCTTTTACCTTATACAGAAAATACCCCTCAACCATGCCATCTTCCACTTATTTGTTTTATTGGGTAGTTTTTCTCACTTCATGGCGGTGTACTTTTATGTGGTTCCCTGAAGACATGTCATTTTCACTTTACGAGAAACCTCTTTGTGGTTCCATGAAACCTCTTTGCGACCTCTGCTGAATAATCTTTGCGATCTCTGCGTGAAACCTCTTTGCGATCTCTGCGTGAAAAATCTTTGCGGACTCTGCGTGAAATACTCCCTTTTTTCTTTCATTCAGCCTACATAATGCTGAATAAAAACTAATTTAACCGTCTGAAAAAGAGTTTTCCGCAACACACCCAATAAACGCTTTTATAAAAAATCACATTTTTTCTTTTTCGAATTCAAAGGAATTCCTTTACTTAGCACCGAAATTATAAAACATGCATTGTAACAATACAAATTGGTGGTGGCACATAAAGAATTCCATACCGGAAATCTAAAGCCATTCTATTTGTATCGAGAAATAAAAAAGGC
Organism: Saprospiraceae bacterium; assembly: GCA_041749255.1. GTDB lineage: Bacteria > Bacteroidota > Bacteroidia > Chitinophagales > Saprospiraceae > JABDLO01. The sequence goes on along the minus strand of JBGTBR010000028.1, from coordinate 91,112 downwards.
TTGTCGGTTTCCGGCAGGTCTTTTTTTATTTTCCTGTATGTATATATATAAAAAATGACTCAAAACTTAAAAAATGAAAATCAGTAGTCAACATAGAAAATTATTGGCAGATCTTACCACACCAGTAAGTCTTTTCCTTAAAATCCGGGAGAATTATCCTGAAGTTCTCCTTTTAGAAAGTTCTGATTATTCCAGTAAAGAAGACTCGATGAGTTTTCTCTGTTTCGACAGCCTCGCTACATGTACTTATCATCGGGGCACTCTTCACATAAGTGGTAAAATGTCTCCATTTCCTTCTTCAAATCACATTGTGCAAGACCTGGAGACTTTTATATCGTCTATAAACATTACCCATGATCCCCTGGTTAAAAAATACAATGGTGTGTTTGGATACTCCTCCTTCGATGCCGTGCAATATTTCGAGAATATAGAATTTGATAAAAACAAACCCCACTACGGGATCCCCGATATACGGTACGATTTTTTCCGGTTCATCATCGTATTTGATCACTTTTTTGAAAACCTATATGTCATAGAGAATGTACCGGAAGACAGCGATTCACAAATGGATGACATCCTAAATCTTATACATAAACAAGATCACCAAACCTATTCATTCCAAATGGACGGGGAAGAAGAAGCCAACATGACTGATGTGGATTTCAAAAAGATCGTCAGCAAAGCCAAAGAACATTGCCAAAGAGGTGATATTTTCCAAATGGTTCCTTCGAGGCGATATAGCCAAAAATTTAAAGGGGATGAATTTAACGTTTACAGAGCTTTGCGAGCCATTAATCCCAGTCCTTATTTATTTTATTACGATTATAGTCGTTATAAAATTTTCGGATCCTCTCCGGAAGCTCAAATGATAGTAAAAAACAGAATAGCTGAAATCCATCCCATTGCCGGAACATTTAAACGAACAGGAAACTTACAAACAGATCTCGATCTGGCTCAGAAGTTGCTTCAGGATCCTAAAGAAAATGCAGAACACATAATGTTGGTAGATCTGGCCAGAAACGATTTAAGTAAAAATACTACCGATGTAGCTGTACATAAATATAAAGAGGTACAATACTTTTCCCATGTCATCCATTTAGTATCCATAGTAAAAGGCACCCTCAAAAAATCGATCAGTCCTTACCGGGTTTTTGCCGACACATTTCCTGCGGGTACGCTTAGTGGAGCACCAAAATACAAGGCCATGCAACTGATCGATCAATTTGAACCCACAGCAAGGGTCTTTTATGGAGGAGGTCTGGGGATGATTGGATTTAATGGAGACCTTAATCACGCAATCATGATCAGATCTTTCCTGAGTCTGAAAGGTACACTCTATTATCAGGCTGGTGCAGGTATTGTTATCCATTCTGATGAAGAGAAAGAATTACAGGAAGTCAATAACAAATTGGGAGCATTGAAGACGGCTCTTGCAAGAGCAGAAAAGATTTGAAAAAAGACAACACTCGTATTATGAATCCATTTGTAAAGCATAAAAGAGTAATCGTGATAGACAACTACGATTCATTTACCTATAACCTTGTGCATATTGTTGAAGAATTATTACAACATCCCATAACTGTCAAGAGAAATGACGAGGTAACACTGAAAGAAATCAATGACTACGATTACATCATTCTTTCCCCGGGTCCGGGATTACCAGAGGAGGCAGGTTTGCTTAAAGATATAATCAAAACATGGGGATCTAATAAAAACACATTGGGTGTGTGTCTTGGACTTCAAGCTATAGGAGAAGTCTACGGTGCAGAACTATATAATCTGGCTGATGTATACCACGGAGTAAGCACTCTCATGAATAAGACAAACATAGATACTCCTATTTTCAAAGAGGTGCCTGAAACGTTCGAAGCAGGAAGATATCACAGTTGGGTAATTAATAAAAAAACCTTACCCAAAGAGCTGCTTATTACGGCCAGCGATGATGAAGGTCAGATTATGGCCATACATCACAAAAATTACCCGGTGTATGGTGTTCAATTTCATCCTGAATCCATTATGACACCTCACGGAAAAACCATGATTGCAAATTTTTTAGCTCTGCCTGTACATAAAGAAAATGTTATTTCTAATTCGACCCGTTCAAAAAACAATCAATAACGCAGCAAATCCAGATCATGAAAAAGATACTTAACGAATTGTTTGAACACAAAAAACTGGATAAGGAAACGGCTAAAGAGGTATTAATCAATATATCAAAAAATGAATATAACGATGCCCAAATAGCTGCTTTTATCAGTGTATACCTGATGCGTACTATTTCAGTGGAAGAGCTGGAAGGATTCAGGTCTGCTTTGCTCGATCTTTGCCTGGTGATTGATCTGGAAGACAGGGACACCATCGATCTTTGCGGAACGGGGGGAGATGGAAAAAACACTTTTAATATTTCCACATTGGCCTCTTTTGTTGTGGCCGGAGCGGGATATATGGTCGCCAAGCACGGAAATTATGGAGTATCATCGGCTTGTGGGTCTTCCAATGTACTGGAATATCTGGGCTACTCTTTTACCAATAAAGCCGATATACTGAAGCGGCAGATAGATAAAGCAAATATTTGTTTCTTTCATGCCCCTCTTTTCCATCCGGCTCTTAAAGGAGTCGGGCCTATTCGCAGACAATTGGGAGTAAAGACTTTTTTCAATATGTTGGGACCACTCGTGAATCCTTCCCAACCCGGACGCCAGGTGGTGGGAGTATTCAGCCTGAAACTAGCCAGGCTATATCAATACCTGCACGAAAAACTAAACAAACAATACATCTTACTGCACGGGATCGATGGTTATGACGAAGTTTCTCTCACAGGTCCTGTAAAACTGATACGCCCAGACGGTGAATACCTTGCCTCTCCCTCTTACTTTGGAATGCCTGTCTATAATCCCCGGGATATATTTGGTGGCAATACCGTAGAAGAAGCAGCACAAATATTTATGCAGGTGCTGGATGGGAAAGGTACCCGGGCACAAAACGATGTTGTGATTGTCAATACAGCCCTTGGCATCCAATGTTTTCAACCGGAAAAATCTATAGAAGACTGCATTTATGAAGCCAGGGAGTCATTAATTTCGGGCAGAGCCCGTAATGCGCTCAAAAAGCTGTTATCATTAAATGCCTAGATCGCAATGAAGGAATTTTGAATCAAGGACATAAAACAAATATATAAAGTATGCACATTCTGAAAACCATAGTTGAAGAGAAAAAAAAGGAAGTCGATTTGCGTGAATCTTTATTTCCCATACCTTTATTGGAAAAATCCACTTATTTCAAAACGGAAACAGTATCCCTGTGCAAATATATACTCCGGGATGATAAGTCGGGAATTATTGCAGAATTTAAAAGGCGGTCTCCTTCAGTCTCCTCTATCAATTTGTATGCAGATGTCGAGGAAGTTACCATAGGTTATATGCAGGCTGGTGCATCGGCACTATCTGTCTTGACAGACGAAAAATTCTTTGGTGGAACTTCACATGATTTGACTAAAGCGCGCAAGTTTAATTTTTGCCCCATCCTCAGGAAAGATTTTATTTTAGAAGAATATCAGATTATAGAGGCACGAAGTATCGGGGCAGATGCCATTTTGCTCATAGCAGAAATACTGGACAAAAGATCAATAAAAAATTTGGCAGGAATTGCCAAATCACTGGGGATGGAAGTACTTATGGAATTGCATTCAGCACCCCAGCTTGACAAACTTTGCGATGAAGTCGATATCGTCGGCGTCAATAATCGGGACTTGAGTTCATTTACAACTGATCTTAAATTTTCCTACTCATTAATTGATCAATTACCCTTTGACAAGGTTAAGGTTTCAGAAAGCGGAATACGTACAGCTGACGAGATTATACATTTAAAAGAGGCTGGTTACAACGGTTTTCTCATTGGTGAACTTTTTATGAAAGAGCCCTCACCCGGTATGGCCTGCAAACTATTCATTGATGAGGTCAAACAAAAATCTAATGCAACATGATTATTAAAGTATGTGGAATAAAATACAATGACAACTTAAAAGAGATTGCCACAGTTGACATTGACATGATCGGTATTAATTTTTACAAGCTTTCCAGCAGGTTTGCAGAGCATATTGATGTGACCTATCTACCTTCCCACATTTCGAGGGTAGGAGTATTTGTCAATGCCGGAATGACTGAGATTCTAAACTATAAAGACCAGTACAATTTAGATTTGGCTCAGCTCCATGGAGAGGAAAGCCCTGGATTCTGTGATGAGCTTGCTGCCCATATTCCAATTGTAAAAGCCATCTCTGTACGTGAATTACAAGATCTTAATCGGGCTAACTTATATTCATCTGTAAAATACCTTTTGTTTGACACTAAAACTTCCCAACACGGAGGTTCTGGATTAAAATTTAACTGGGATTATCTCGACCAATACAAAGGAGATGTGCCGTTTTTACTGGCTGGCGGCATAGGGATTATGGATGCCGGGGAATTGCTTTCCATTCAACATCCTCAATTTGCAGGAGCAGATATAAACAGCCGGTTTGAAATTGAGCCTGGCAGAAAGGATGTAAATCTGATCCGGGATTTTGTTTCCCGTATAAAAAATAAAAATCTATAACATGATATCCAATACCATATCTTACCATCCAGACGATAAAGGATTTTACGGTGATTTTGGTGGTGCTTTTATACCAGAAATGTTGTACGCTAATGTTGAAGAATTAAGACGCGTATACCTGGATATAACTTCTGAACCTGAATTTATAAAGGAATTTAATATTCTTTTACGCGATTATGTGGGGCGACCTTCACCTTTATATCTTGCAAAAAAAATGTCAGCCAAATATCGGGCAAATATTTATTTGAAAAGGGAAGATCTCAATCATACAGGGGCTCACAAAATCAATAATACAGTAGGTCAGATTCTACTGGCTCAACGATTGGGGAAGAAAAGGATTATTGCAGAAACCGGAGCAGGTCAGCACGGAGTAGCTACCGCTACAGTATGCGCTCTCATGGGTGTCGAGTGCATAATTTATATGGGCGAAGTGGACATCAAAAGGCAAGCACCCAATGTAGCACGCATGAAAATGCTGGGTGCTACCGTTATGCCCGCAAAAAGTGGAAGCAAAACGCTTAAGGATGCTACCAATGAAGCCATCAGAGACTGGATCAACCATGCTGAATCCACACATTATATTATTGGTTCCGCCATAGGGCCTCACCCCTACCCCGATTTGGTCACACGTTTTCAGGCAGTCATCTCTGAAGAAATAAGATGGCAACTGAAAGAAAAAACCGGAAGTGAAAACCCCGACTACATCATAGCATGTGTAGGGGGTGGCAGCAATGCAGCAGGTGCTTTTTATCACTTTCTCGAAAAGGAAGCAGTAAAACTTGTTTTGGCAGAAGCAGCCGGTAAAGGCATTGATTCCGGTCATTCAGCTGCTACCAGTATATTAGGTACTAAAGGAATTATCCATGGATGCCAGACTTTGCTCATGCAGACTGAAGATGGGCAGATCACAGAACCGTATTCGATGTCTGCCGGATTAGACTACCCGGGTATAGGACCATTACATGCGCATTTGATCAAAAGCGGACGTGCCACCGTTTATGCTGCTACAGATGACGAAGCAATGGAAGCCGTTTTACAACTCTCGAAAGAAGAAGGCATCATCCCGGCATTGGAAACCGCCCATGCTCTCGCAATTCTCAAGCACCTTTCATTTAAAAAAAGCGATCATGTGGTCATTAGTCTCTCGGGAAGAGGGGATAAAGATCTCGACACTTTTTTAGACTATATCAATACAAAAAATAGTGGTGTGATATGACAACAACATTTGAAAACAGAATACGCAAAACCATTATCAAGAAAGGGGGTGATATACTTAACGTATATTTTACAGCCGGTTATCCTGATTTAGATAGTACTGAAGAGATCATTCTCCTACTTGAAAAATCGGGGGTGGATCTCATAGAATTGGGCATGCCCTATTCAGATCCACTTGCTGATGGACTGACCATACAGCAAAGTAGTGAAGTGGCACTCAAAAATGGTATGAGGGTCTCTCTATTATTCGAACAGGTGACTAAAGTCAGAAAGTTGACTTCCATCCCTATTATCCTTATGGGATACTACAATCAGGTTTTGCAGTACGGTATAGGCAGATTTCTAAACGATGCCTCCGTTGCCGGAATCGACGGGATGATCATCCCTGATCTGCCTATGGATATTTTTGAAAGGGAATATCAGGATTTTTTCAAAGAGTACGGAATGGCCATCAGTTTTCTGATATCACCCATGACAAGCGAAGAGAGGATTGCAATGGCTGATCGCCTAAGTACGGCATTTATATATGTCGTATCTCAAAGCTCCATTACAGGCAAAAGCCAAACCTTATCTGAGCAACAGAAAGCCTGGTTTAAACGAATAAAAGGAATGAGTCTTAAAAGTCCTACTTTAATTGGTTTTGGTATTCATGACCGGCAGAGTTATCTCACCGCATGTGCTTACAGTCATGGAGCTATCATCGGCAGTGCTTTTATCCGGGTCTTAGGAGAAGGTAAACCATTTCAATCCGCTATTCCATCATTTATACAAAGTATCAGACCATGATTATACAATTCAAATCAAATATTAGCAATCAGTCCCGAACTGACATTGAAAAAAAGGTAAAAATGCTAGGGTATTCATTCAATGAGGTAAAGACCCAATTTAGATCTTACCTGGTATGTATTGGAAAGAAAGAGATCGATTTGCGTGAAATTGGCTCAATGGAGGGGGTAAGAGATATTCATAAAGTAAGCGACCCGTATAAACTTGTCTCTACTAAGTGGAAAGTAGGTAAAACCTCAATAGATCTTGGCGATGGAATTAAAATCGGCGATGGTCATTTTCAGATAATGGCCGGTCCGTGTTCGATCGAAAGTGAAGAGCAAATAGAAAGTACTCTGCGCCACTTAAAGGAACAAAACATACACATCATGCGGGGAGGTGTATTCAAACCACGGAGTTCTCCCTACTCTTTTCGTGGCCTGGGTATGGAAGGACTGAAGATCTGGCACCGCAAAGCCCGGGAAAATGGTATCAGGATCATAACGGAAGTGATGCAGGTATCGCAAATAGAGGAAATGCACGATTACGTGGATATATTCCAGGTAGGTGCCAGGAACAGTCAAAATTTTAACCTGTTGGACGAATTGGGCAAAGTGGATAAACCGGTATTATTAAAAAGGGGGATGTCGGGCACTATTGAAGAACTATTGCAATCAGCAGAGTATATATTTAGCAACGGCAATGAAAAAATTATACTCTGTGAACGAGGTATTAGAACCTTTGAGACGGCATACAGAAATACCATGGACATTAACGCCATCGCTATTTTAAAAGACAGATCGCATTTACCGGTAGTAGCCGATCCTTCGCACGGTATAGGCGTGAGGAAATACGTGGATAAGATCGCATTGGCTTCAGCAGTTGCAGGAGCTGATGGTATCATCATGGAAGTACACGAATGCCCCGAAAAAGCATTCAGTGACGGTCAGCAAACCCTCGACTACAGACAGTCTTTTCAACTTGTGGATAAAATACGAAAGGTGAGGGAGCTGATATGAAGGTTTTTAAATGAAAAAATTCTTAAAAGTATAATAAGGCATTAGCTCTGAAATTACTGAGAATAAAAAAAAATGTATTCAAATATTTTGATATGTGTGTGTGTGTGTATACTTGGGGGTTAAAAGTATTTTTTAATCTATTAAATTAAGCTACATGAAAACAAAATCTATTATCAAAATCATTACTTTTTTAATTCTCTCATTTTGGGTTTGTGCTGTTTTTGGAGCAATTTGTGCAGAAAGAATTGGACCTTTACCTCCGCTAGAATGTAAAAAAACATGGTGTAGCTTGCAACAAGGTTATTCTGGATGTACATCTTCAGGCAATTACGAAGCATGCGAACAAAAGAAAGAATGTGATGATCAAGCTTTTAGCGAATAGAATTTAAATGTAGGCCGGAATGTGTGACTGACCCATATCAATAACTGAGTCAGTCACATTTCATTTTTATAATTTATTTATAAGAATAAAAAAAACGTTTGTACAAACTTGGAATCACACATCAAATTTAAAAACACAAAATGAACGCAGTAAGAGGCTTTTTTATCATCATTTTATTGTTACTTTGGATTGTATCCTGTACAGACAAGAATAATAAAGAAGGGTATAAAAATATTGAATTTACTATAGATACATTACATATTGAAGTCGACTTGTCATCTCCTAATAACTATCTCAATTTTTCAACGTTTAAAAACAAGGAAAATATTACCTTTTTTGGAGGTTATAATCATACAATGCATAGCATTGATATATATAATCTTTCTCATCTTAAATTTGAGAAACGAATTAGTTTAAACAGAAATGGACCTGAAGCCATTGTCAATATTGATGGATTTCATATCCATAATTTAGATTCCATATTTGTTTTTGACAACCAACTATTCCAATTATTCATTATTGATGATGAAAGCAATATTGTCACAAAATTTAATTTTTTAAACATATTCAGGGATGAAATATGGGAAAGTTTTCCTGTGATAGACCATCACTTCAGATTGTATTATAACAGTAAAGCTAATTGCATTTTATTTAGAAATCATTACAATGAACCATACAAAAATGACATTTCTTTCGTCAGTATTTTTTCTTTAGATTCTCTAACTTTGACTTCAATACCTTTTTTTCACACTGAAAACTTTTTATCTAAGGGTGAATTTGGTTATTTATGTGTTCCAACTATTTCCAAGCCATACGATAATAAGGTATTTCTGAATCAGGTTTATTCACCAATAACCTATTCTCTTGACCTTGTCAACTATAATATTGTACAGGTTCCGGTTGTATCTTCAATGGTGCACAAACCTTTGTTAGATCAATCCATTCCATATGCTCCTGAAATACATGCAACAGAAAATGCTTTCTATAATCAACTGGAGAAAATTTCGGACACCTATTATACAAGAATTATTTGGGATAAAGCCGATTTTAATGTCAAGGTTTCCAATCCACTTCTTGAAAAATCTTTAAAGTTAGATGTATATGACATTCAATTTAATTATTTAAACGAAATACCTTTAGGTGAAAAATCATATTACCAATATTCCTGGTTCAATATAGATTCTTCACTTTATCTGCAGCCACTTCAAATGACCTATTCCAATACTTTAAAAGAAGGTTTATTTACATTACATAAAATTACTTTATATTGAATGTGTTATACGATAGAAAATGTAATGGATGCTTAGTATCATTAATCAGATTTACTTTTTTAAGGTTTAATTTCATTCACCGACTATCTTACACATATCAATTTTATGAAACCTTTCTTGATATTCAGTTTGACAAAATTTTACCCCTTTGGAGATAGCTGAGAAGCTACTTAAAATATAATTATCTAGAATTCCAATTCAATGGTATCGCCTGGTTTGTATTTTCCATTGGAGGTTTGATCAGGATCAGATGTTGGGTCTGTATTTTTTTGAACTTTTAAAATAGACCCTTCATCTTCACTCTCGGTAATATTTTCTTTGGTTTCAGGAGTTAAATCTGTGACCTTAAGCACTTTAAAATCACCCAGTTTGTTACCTATGGCTTTCCATCCTTTCACCTCTATAAATGATTCGAAATCCAACTCCTCCTCAAATTTTTGATTGTTTTGCTTGTAACTGTATTTGACTTTTGGTTTTTTCTTTTGAGTGGCAAAATATAGTTTTGATCCACTGGCCTCCGAAATAAACAGGAAAGATTGATCCAAAGTAGTTGTTTCTATCAAAAATCGCTTGACCATCGACCAACCCTTTTCCCCTTCAAAATACAAAACGGAAATGGGTAGTTCCGGATAATATCTGTGTACATACATAATCTTAGCAGGATCAAACTTTCGGGCTAAATCCAATTCTTCCACTTTGTATGTGCCATCATGATACATGATCAAAATTTTTGCACCGGTATCAAAGGCTCCCAGATACTTTCCTCTTTCCTCTGTATTCAGCCTACCGCTCACTTCATCCATCCATATTTTCATGGCTCCCAGGGAAGACTTACCCACTGACATCTGAGTGATTTTTCTGACAGGATACCGGGTGACGATATTGCCTTTTGACTCCCTCCCTTTTATAGCAATTTCTTCAAAATCGAAATCAAATATCTTCTTCTTCGCCGTGCAGGATTGGGTGAGTTGAACTTGAACGACTTCAGATTCACCATTGTCATTGGCAGTAAAATATAACACTTTGGTATTCTTTCCCCCTTTGGCAAGCTCGTATGGCTTATCCCTTGTTATAGAGCTTATATTGAATCGCTTTGCCATGGATCTGCCATTTGTGTCATCGAGGTAGATCATGTTGTAAGTGGTACGTTCATCATTCTTTTTCCATACATCTACGTGAATGATATTTTTTCCTGTAAAAGTCTTATCGGCAATTCGGGTTACGATGCACTTACCGTCGCGGGTGAAAACAATCACGTCATCGATATCAGAACAATCAGCCACAAATTCATCTTTTTTCAAACCCATGCCCACAAATCCCTCCTTCCTGTCCACATACAGTTTTGCGTTATTGGCAACCACTTGCTGAATCTCTACTTTTTCAAAGGAAGTAATTTCCGTCTTTCTCTCTTTACCCTGACTGTATTTTTCGTATAAATTCTTAAACCAGGAAATGGTATATTCAGTAATGTGGGCGAGGTGGTATTTTACTTCTTCCAGCTCCTCTTCTATTTTTGCTATAAGCTCATCGGCTTTAAAAGTATTGTACTTCGATATTCTCTTAATCCGGATTTCCGTGAGTTTAATGATGTCGTCCTGGGTTACATTGCGCATTAAAACCAGACGTGTTTCCCCCGGGCCTATGTTGTCACTGGGTGTAGCTATATAAAGCTTTAATCCGGTATCGATGGTGGTCATGACTGATTCCCAGGTTTCGCATTCTTCTATATCTCTGTAAATGCGTTTTTCGATAAATATTTTTTCAAGACTGGCCATATGCCACCTTTCTTCCAATTCACTCTTCTTAATTTCCAATTCCCGTTTTAGAAGTTCTCTTGTCTGCTCAGTACTTGTACGTAAGATTTCCTCTACGGTAAGAAAGTGAGGTTTATTGTCTATGATGACACAGGCATTGGTAGAGATAGACACTTCGCACTGAGTAAATGCATACAAAGCATCCATGGTTACTTCAGGGGAGATTCCTGGCATGAGCTCAATGAGGATCTCGACATCCCTGGCCGTGTTATCAGAAATCTTTTTGATCTTAATCTGACCCTTGTCATTGGCCTTTAGAATGCTGTCAATCATATTGCCTGTAGTAACTCCATATGGAAGTTCTGTTATAGTTATGGTGTTCTTATCTAAAATATTAATCCTTGCCCTCACTTTTACTTTGCCTCCTCTCTTACCACCACTGTATTCACTGACATCTATTAAACCCCCTGTTTGAAAATCAGGATAGACCTTCACTTTTTTTTCTTCCAATATCTGGATGGATGCCTTGATCAGTTCATTAAAATTATGAGGAAGTATTTTAGTAGCTAATCCTACAGCTATACCTTCCACACCCTGAGCTAAAAGAAGTGGAAATTTTACAGGCAGGGTGACGGGTTCATTTTTTCGACCGTCATAAGAAAGCTGCCATTGAGTAGTCTGAGGGTTGAAAACTACCTCTAAAGCAAACTTTGTAAGTCGTGCCTCTATGTATCGGGAAGCAGCAGCAGAATCTCCTGTTCTCACATCCCCCCAGTTGCCCTGACAGTCTATGAGCAAATCTTTTTGGCCGAGATTGACAAGAGCATCCCCTATGGCTGCATCTCCATGAGGATGGTATTGCATAGTCTGCCCTATAATATTAGCCACTTTATGGAATCGCCCATCATCCATCTGCCTCATACTGAACAAAATACGCCGTTGCACTGGCTTCAAGCCGTCATTAATGTGCGGTACCGCCCTCTCCAGAATCACATAAGAGGCGTAATCTAAAAAATATTCTTTGTACATCCCTGATAGGGACACTATATGATCTTCCATCAATTTTGGCTTATGCTCAACTTTTACGTTTATTTAAAATATTCCTTTGTAGTCTTTCAGAACAAATATATTACAAAAATAAATAATAATATCCTATTTTATTATTTCGCTGCTATCATGGGGTAAAAAAGGTCTTACGAAAAAAATAATCATCGTTTAAGATATTTTGTAACTATTCAACATCTGGTATAAATGAGTTGTTTTGAGCCCAAAGCCCCATAGCAGGGAGCCTGACCTCAACACCTTGGAGGTTAATCTTATTGAGTTAGCTGTATAGTCATGATATATTTACTTTATAAATAACATGGAAGCAACGTAATTTTATATTTATGCGTTTTTTTATTATGCAGATTATGGTTATGTGAGGAAAATGCCATAACTTTATCGTATGGATTTTATTTTAGATCTCTCGTATGAAGAACGGGACTTTATACAGGCCTGTGTCAATAAAGAACGATGGGCACAAAAGAAACTGTATGAAGACCACTACAGTATGATGATGGCTGTATGTTTGCGTTATGCCAGTGATGAACATGAAGCTTTGGATATCCTGCATGAAGGATTTATCAAGGTTTTTAATCACATCGGTAAATACAAACCAGGCACATCATTATTATCATGGATCAAAAGGATCATGATAAATACTGCTATTGATCAATATAGGAAAACTTCAAAAAGGAGAACTGAAGACATCAATTCGGCACATACGGTAAAATCATTTGATCCGGATGTCATCAGTGAGTTAAGTGCCCGCGAGATTATGGAATCCCTCCAACACCTTACACCTGCATACCGATCTGTATTTAATCTATACGTGATAGAAGGATATTCTCACAAAGAAGTGGCGGAAATCCTGAACATCACAGAGAGTACTTCCAGGTCGAATCTGGTTAAAGCCAGAACTAAATTAAAGATCATATTGCAGGCAAGGCATGGAAAATAAGAACTTCGATCATATCATAAAATCTAAACTGGAAAAGCTGGAGTCCATCTCCCCTCCAAATGATTGGGATCAGTTTGAGAAAATCCTGGAAAATGTGGAGCAAGACCAAGCCAGTGATGATCAATTCGACGAAAGAATTGCTCAAAAAACCAAAGACTTTCATGTCAATTATGATGAGTCCCATTGGCATATTTTAAAAGACAGGCTGGAGCGCCAGGAATTATTCTTAACCAGTATTTATTTTTCTAAAATTGTCGAAGCCGCTACCATTTTCCTTATAATATTCACTTTCTTTAACGTATACCAGGGAACCACTACTGATCCTTCATCATATCATATAGCTCAGAATGAGATAGATATGGATTTGAATGGTATTAATGATGAAAGTTCGCCAATTGAAATAGCACAAATAACTGACATCAAACCACATCAAAACGCACCAGCAACCTCTATTAATCTACTGAGAGAAACTAGAACTCCCTCAAGAAGAGAAATAGGCCATGTGCTCAATATAAGTACATCCGTGCTTCCCATCCAAACACTAAACAGTAAGGTAGTGATTACCCATAGCCCAATCCTGGATGTTGAACCAATTCAGTCTACGGAGTTGAGTTATCTTTTTAAGTCAGACGAGCCGGGTAAAGAAATGGTCAACATAAATACATTACCAACTGATATTCAGTTGTTACAAAATACTGGCAATGAGTTATTACTGACCATTACACCTGTAACCAATCCGGGTGAATTTTCATTTCTTGCATTTCACATTTCTCCTACCGTTAATATTGTAAACTCACCTATTGACTATATCAATAAAATAGATGCTTACAGTACCGAAGCTTTGGGAGTAGAAATGGGTATAGGTTATGGTTACAGAAAGAACCATTTGGCTATGAGCACTGGTATTATTTATGCCAGAAAGTCCTATCAACCCAAAATCATTGATGAAACAACCGGAAGTTTTTTTACTTCTTACGACCAAACATCACTCAGAAATATACGATTTGACATGATTTCCATCCCATTGGGATTGCAATACTATTTTGCGGATGCCCATAAAAAATGGAATTTCTACACCAGCGCTGGAATTAGTTTTAATCTCGTTGCCCTTGCCGACTATGAAGTAAAGAAAAATGGTCAAATTATTGAAGATCCGGAAAGATTCTTTGCGACTTTGAGATCCTCCTCCTCTGTATTGGCTCATAAGGATTTCAGTAATGGCGTTTTTGAAGGTGGTGATGTACTGGAAAATCTTTTCATGACGCTGGATCTGGGATTTGGAGTTGAAAGAAAGTTAAGCACACAATCCTATCTATATTTCTCTCCTACCCTCAGACAACATATAGGTCTTGCAGGTATTGGTCCAAATTCCGACAAGGTGCATTCCTTAGGTTTTATTATGGGGATGAGAATAAAAATGTAAACCAAAATTCTATTTCAACATCAGTGCATAGCGCTTTGCATAACACCACTGCTCAATAATTTTTGGGCCAACTTTAAATTAAATTTTTTTAAATCTTTTAAGCTTACATTAAATAAAGGCGTAGTACTGGCACCAGAGGCTGCAATCACTTTAACATAACCTATAACCATAGTCCATCCATGAAGCGTATGGAACATAGGATCAATGGCAGTGAGTATGCTGCCATCCCTCTTGCCCCTCTCAATTTCCTTGACTGTTAACTTAAAAGGAAGATTTTGTAAATCCTGAAGTTTCATGTAATAAATACTGTCTTTTGTGGCTTCCGTCAGTTTAGATTCATCTATACCCCCAGAGGTTGACCTAACCATTGCAAAATAGTCTAATAGTGCTTCTGAATACAAATAATTATCCTCACAAAAATCCATAAAGGCTTCGAGAAGAGCAATGGTACCTTCCAGTCCCGATTTTGCTTTATATTCATCCACTATATGATAGTATCTCTCAACCAAGGCCTGTAAAGCCCTGTATGTCAGAGCTAAATACAAATTTTCTTTACTTTGAAAATAGGAATATAGTGTAACCTTGGTTATCCCGGCTTCTGCAGCTATATCTTCCATTTTGGCATTTTTAAACCCTACAGCAGCAAACACTTTTTCTGCAGATTCTATAATCAATCCCCCCTTTATCAACTTTTTAGTATCTTTCATTTATTATAAACTAGTACAATTCATTTTATGTAAAACTCCCATCTACTAAAGAAGGGATCTTATTATCATATACTGAAACGTTCATTTGTGCTAAATCCTCCCTCAAAATCAAAATTTTCTTCTGAAAGATAGAATAAATGGCTAAACATACCATATTAAGTATTTTATTCATAAATTTTACTTCATATGTTAATATTAGTATGCATGTCACATAATTAACGTCAGCTTAAATCCTGCTGAGATTTCCTTTTATACAAAACTATTACATTGTAGATAAATTCTTTACTTTGAGTTAATTTTTTTATACTGTGTAATTTGAGAAAGTTCAATTCCATTTTTACAATTTACAGAATCTTGCTTTTTGCGCGCTAATTTGAATCTACAAGTATAATTTCTTTACCCGGAATATGCCAATAACTTTGCAGTGAGTTTTTTAATGGAAACCATCAGTTGAGAAGCATTTGGTTATATAAATCCAGCTAATTGAATACCCCTCTTATTTGAAAGTAAGGGAAGGTCAGTAATTAAATATTACTTTTGTTATGAGCTTAAAACTATTTTAATAATTCAAATTGTTTATATGATTTTTCGATCGCTCAAAGGTATCCTCCTTGCCAATGCCATTATAGAAACCGGAGCAGGAGTAGTCGTAGTTTTATCACCGTCTCTCCTCATGCTGGATTCTGCTGAAGCACCTTCAACTACTTCACTTAATTTAGGCAGGCTATATGGCATTGCTGCAATAACCATTGGCCTATTTAGTTATCTCATTTATACTTATGGAGAATCTGCAAAATTGATTCGCTTTACAGCATTGACAATAGTTGGATTTCATTTAGCTGTGGGCTTGCACTATTATGGCTTGTATGCAGGTTCAATGGGAGTACATCCCGGAATTTTTACTCTTCATTTAACATTGGCGCTTATATTTATAATGATATATTTAAAAAAAACCTAGCAAATACTAAAAATGAATAAAACCTATTTGAGCCCGGAAGAAATGAAGAGCATCTTTGAAAAACAACAATTGTATGCCCGAAAAGTGAGACATACCAGTGCAAAGGAAAGAAAGCAAAAACTTCAGATGATCCTGGATTATCTCCTTGACAAGGAGAACCAATCAGAAATTATTCAGGCAATACATAAAGATATGAAAAGGCCTGAAGCAGAAGCATTTGGTGCAGAAGTCGTCGCATTGATAGGAATCATTAAAAACCTTAAACGCAACCTTAATCGATGGTTAAAACCCCAAAAAAAGTCCACTCCTTTGGCCCTGTTTGGAGCTACATCTTATATTTGGTATGAGTCAAAAGGAACATGTCTTATCATTTCTCCATGGAATTACCCTATACAATTGGCAATCAAACCTCTATTATTTGCTATAGCCGCAGGCAACACTGCTATTATCAAACCCTCAGAATACGCACCTGCCTCCTCCAAAATTTTGAAAAAAATGATTCACTTTTTGTTTAATGAAGAAGAGGTGGCTGTTATTGAAGGGGAGGTAAAAGAAACAACAGTACTGATGAGTTTCCCTTTTAATCATATATATTTTACAGGAAGTCCTTCTGTTGGGAAGATCGTAATGGAAGCTGCATCAAAAAATTTGAGTTCAGTTACGTTGGAGTTGGGAGGAAAGAGTCCATGCATAGTAGATGAAACTGTTAATGTGTCAAAAATGGCACCCCGTATTGTATGGGGTAAATTATATAATGCTGGGCAAACTTGTATTGCTGTTGATTTTATCCTTGTGCATTCCAGTAAAAAAGATCAACTGGTAAAAGAAATGATCCACGTTATAGACAACCATTATTCTTCTTCTGGAAAAGATATCCAGGAAAGTCCTGATCTTGGAAGAATTATTTCAGACCGGCATTTTAAAAGATCGGTAGATCTGCTGCAGGATGCAGTATCTAAAGGAGCCAGAGTATTATACGGAGGTAAAACAGATGATAACACGAGGTATATATCTCCTACCCTACTCGATGGATTAAGCGATGAAATGCTCATGATGAAAGAAGAGATCTTTTGTCCCCTTTTACCCGTTATATCCTTCAATAATAACGAGGAGGCTGTGGCCAAGTTAAATTCGATGGCTAAGCCTCTGTCATTATATATTTTTTCTGATAGCAAACATAATGTGAATTATTTCCTCAAGAATACAACTGCAGGAGGAGGCATTGTCAATGATACACTTGTTCATTTTGCCAATGAGAGCATTCCATTCGGAGGTATCAATACCAGTGGTATAGGAAACTCCAATGGTTTTGACGGACTATTAGAATTTTTAAATCAGAGGGGAATGATGGATCAGAAATTAGGACTCACCAAAAATCTTCTGCCTCCATACGGAAAACATACCATGAGAATATTGAATTGGCTGGCTAAATACTTTTCGTAATGATGAATATGCTACCTCAATTACTGGAATCGCTCAATCTCAAAAACAAAGGAGGAAATCTTTTTGAAGGAAAAAATCTGGACATAGGATCTCCGCAAATTTATGGCGGACACGTTTTGGCGCAAGCAGTAGTAGCTGCTTCACGTACAGTGTCGGATGACAAATACATTAACTCTCTCCATTCCTATTTTTTGCACCCGGGAAATAACCTGCTCGATATAGAATATGAAGTGGAGGAAATAAAAACCGGAAGAAGTTTTGATGTGAGAAGGGTCGTAGCTAAACAAAATAATAAAATGATATTCCTATCTGCAGTTTCCTTTCATATCAGGGAGGAGAGTGTGGATCACCAATCTCTTATGCCCAATGTAACCAGGCCCGATAAACTAGCTTCTTTCTCGGACATTTTTGCTGATTTTGCTGAGAAATTCAACATTAAACCCAGAGGTATTTTTTCTCCCGCAAGCCCGATTATTTTTCATCCTGTTGAGCATTATAATCCATTTAATCCAGGCATAAGGCCAGCCCGAAATCATACCTGGTTTAAAGTGAATGGAAATTTAGAGCAGGACGAAAAATTACATACAGCCTTACTCACGTATGCTTCTGATTTTAATCTCCTCATCACCGCTTTAATGCCTCATGGAATGTCGCTCTTTACCACACCTATGCGAATTGCCAGCCTGGATCACGCTATGTGGTTTCACCGTCCTATTGACATGAATGACTGGCTTCTTTATTCTGTCGAAAGTCCCAATATGTCTGCGGCAAGAGGCTATTGCCAGGGCAAGATATTCTCATCCAGTGGGAATTTACTCGTTTCGGTTTCTCAGGAAGGACTCATCAGGCAAGTATAATTTGACATCATTTATGACTTTAATTCATTTCATTGAATTAAGTTCAGTTACCATTTTACAGAATTCGATTTAGAAATAAGGACCCTTGCTTTTAGCCAGAAACAAAGCGGGTATAAAAATGATCAAACCAATAGCAAGGAAAATGAATAACTTCCAATTGGGAAATGGAGTTAAAAATCCATAAATCCCAAAACTGATCATCCCTCCCCCAAGAATCAAAGCTTGTTTTCTCATGTATCTCAGGTTTTTTCGAATCGTGATGCCGATAAACATACCCCAGACACCACAAAGAAACAGTGCTATTGTAGTGAGAATCCATACCAGATTGAGAGTTCTGTAAAGTTCAGGAACAACATGTGTTTTCTCTAACATTTCTATTATCATGCTAAAGCCCAACCAATAATAAAAAAACGAAGCACATGCTAACATGGTACCGCCTGCCAGAATGAACGCCGCTAAAGTAGTATTGCGCATTTACTTGTGTTTGAAGTACGAATATAAAAATTTCTTACGGCAATACTATTCAGGATATGCTGACATTTATTTTCACACTATGAATTGCCCATTCTAATTGATACAACCAGTCAGGAAATGACAGGGTAAATCAAAGCAACCAAAAATGCGATAGAAGAACCTGAATTATAATATATAAGAGTTGGCTTCAATAAAAGGAGCTGCGATAGTCCTTTTCAACTTTTTTACATTTTGAATAGGATATTTAGTCAATAGTTTAATGCCTTTGGCAAACATTCCATGCATCGTTGGGTCTGCAAATATTCCAACAGCGTCAAATGCACTCTTTAACATTCTATGACTTGCATCGTAGATATAATTTCGAAGAATGGCTTCGTAAATCTCCTGATTCAATTCACTCGCAACATTTCTGAGCATATCTGTTCTAAGCAACAATGATTCTGTGTTATATACTTCAATGACCATGTCAGCCATAGCCATTAACAATTCCTGCTCTTCTTTTAGGTTAATCTTTCCACTTATGGCTTCATTACCTACCGCTCCTAAAATCAAGTTAAGCAATTTTTTAAACCTGCCTACTGTGTCGAACTCCAATTGATATGGACCATCTTTGAGAACTGAGGTCATTTGGCCGTTTATCAACTCTGATTGAACCGCCATAGCCGGAGTGGCTATATCGAGTTGTCCTGCCATAGCTCTTTTAAACAGTGTATTTATGATCACCATTTTATTGATCTCATTGGTGCCTTCAAATATCCTGTTAATACGACTGTCGCGGTATGCTCTGGCTACCGTTCCCTCTTCTGAATATCCCATACCACCATGTATCTGCATAGCCTCATCTACAATAAAATCTAATGATTCTGAAGCCACAATTTTAATGATGGAACACTCCAGGGCATATTCTTCCGCGGCCTGTAATTTACTTGCAACGAAATTTTTTCCTTCTTCTTGTAGAGAGTTTACCTTTTCATTAATCATATCAGAACAGCGATAAATGGCGGATTCTGTCATGTAACATTGAATAACCTGATCGGCAATCTTGGTTTGAATAGCACCGAAAGATGATATAGGTTTATTAAACTGAACCCTTTCATTGGCATATTTTATGGAAATATCGGTCATGGCTTTAGCTCCTCCCAGGCAACTGGCACCCAGCTTATACCTACCTATGTTTAATACATTAAAGGCAATGAGATGTCCTCTTCCGATTTCTCCCAGAACATTTCCTACAGGTACTTTTACATTCTCCATAAAAACTTGTCTGGTGGAGGATCCTTTGATGCCCAACTTTTTCTCTTCTGCACCCAAGGTAAATCCTTCCATGCCTTTTTCCAATATAAAAGCAGTAAACTTATCGCCATCGACTTTTGCAAAAACAGTAAAGATATCTGCCCATCCGGCATTGGATATCCACATTTTTTGTCCATTTAAAATATAATACATGCCATCATCAGAGAGATCTGCCCTGCTCTTTGCTGCCAATGCATCTGATCCACTACTGGGTTCTGTAAGACAGTAACTCGCTTTCCATTCACCACTAACCAGCATAGGCAGGTATTTGCTTTTCTGATTTTCAGTACCATAGTATAATATTGGTAACATTCCGATCCCCGTATGCGCATTAAAGCTCACAGAAAAAGATCCTGATGGTCCTATGGCTTCACTAATAAAAGAATTGGTATTAAAATCAAGATCAAGGCCGCCATATTCTTCAGGCATGTGAGCACCCAAAAGTCCTAGTTCACCTAACTTTTCCATCAAATGAGCTGACAACCCCTCTTCCTGTTCTTCAATTTGATCGACTCGTGTAAAAATTTCAGTCTTAACAAAAGTGTCAACCATTTCCTTTATCATCCCCTGCTCTTCTGTTTTTTTCTCAGGAATAAAAAAATCATGATTCATTTCAGTGTCAATGATAAATTCACATCCTTTTAATACTTTCTTCTTTTCTATAACTTCAGACATGGCAATGCAATTTAATTAGTGATGATTAAAATTTATACTCAAAGTTAAATATATTTATTCAATTTATCTGTGGAAAAATATTATTAAATAATATATTTTTGTTTATCAACGCATTAATTTATTTATAAATTTAACTTTATGTTAAATTTATTCAAATATTATAGTTAATTGAGACACCCATCAAGGTTATGCAAAAAAACTTCCTGGGAAGGGATGCAAGAAAAATGATTGAGAATTTTCGAACCTATCCTTTTCCAAATCCACTTTATTTACATCCTTCACAAAAAAATGAAAAACTTATTGCACATATGAGACTCTTGATTTATCTTTGCGTTTCCAAAAAATAAATTACTTTTTTATGTTGATAATTAATGTTAAAGACGACGAATCCATAGACAGGGCACTGAAGAGGTATAAAAGAAAATTTCAGTCTATTGGATTGATCAAAGAATTGAGAAAAAGAAGAAATTTTGAAAAGCCTTCAGTCAAAAGACGCAATGAGGTTTTGAGTGCTATGTATCGGCAAAAGAATTTCGGAGGCCAGTAATATACCCAAATATATAAACACTCCATTTAGCTTCCCTGCATAGTCAAAGGAAGCTATTCTTGTTTTTAATACTATGATTGTTGTTTTTCCATCTTCATTTTCACTTGAACAGTTACATCATTACTGAGAAAAGATAATGTATTAATATGAAATAATTGTTCTTGAATCCATCTAAATTAAAGATTAGGTTTTCATACAAAATGCAAATGGCTTCCTGTCAATGAAGCCATTCGCGAAAATGAATACTTAAAGGTTAGATCGGTATTTACTCTCACTTATACATTTTCAATACCGTGCATGACACCATTTTCAATAATGGGTAATGCTGATAGTTACTATTGATTAATTCCCACTGTTGTTTCCTCCTCCTTGTTGCATCGCATCCCCACCTTCTTTAAGATCTTTATTGGTGACTTTGGATTTTCGCTCTTTGAAGTCCACTTTTCCAAATTTATACCGGTAATTGATACCTATAGAACGAAATGGTACGCTAAACAAACTGGTCTGTACAAAGTTAGGTCCTTGCAATTCTGAATAAAAATCCTGATTGGCTCTCTGGGGCTGGATCACTCTGATACCAATTCCTGAATTTTTAAAATCTTTTCTAATACCAAAGCCCCATATAGAGAATGCGGGTGTAATACCCTGCAAACTTTGATTTGGCGCTCTGAAAAACCCAAAAAAGTCCATTTTTATGGATCCTGAAATTTTTAAATCACCATTAAAAAAGAGATTGTATTGAAAGCTCTTGGTATTTAACCTTTCATTATTTACGACGCCAGATCCATTATATAAAAAGAAGTTTCCACCTCCTCTTACGGTCAAAGAGCTTATATTTTTACTGGTAAAAAAATTAAGCCCGGTGGAATGGTTGGTTCCCACATTATCAAATGAATTAATGGAAATCCCATTAACATCACCGACTATTTGTTCAATGATATCTGTGGTGATTCTGTGATAAGCAGAGGCAAAAACTGAAAAGCCCTTAAAATTAAAATTATATGATAATTCTAACTGGTCGACCAATTCCGGATTAAGAAATGGGTTTCCAACTGTTTGGTTGTATATTTCAACTGAATTATTAAAGGGGTTGACAAATCTGAGTGAAGGCCTTTGGATTCGTCGGTTGTAACTCAATTTAAGAGTTCTGAAGTTTTTTAAATTTCTGGCAATAGTAATGTTTGGTAAAAAGCTATTATACCCGTTACTGAACTGACCTTCTCCCTGCTGAAATAACCCTGCTATGTCAGTACGTTCATAACGTAGACCGGTAACCAGTGAATACTTTTTTCTAATTATGGTTGTCATATTTGCATAGGCAGAATATACATCCTGATCATAAAAAAATAGATTGGAGCGCAACTGATCTGTGACATAATCCCCGGTACTTTCATTAAAAATGTTAAAGCGGTAATCACTATCTATGTCTCTGATAATTCCTTTTGCACCCACTTCGAGTTTACTGGCAGCAGTAAAAGGATGGGTATAATCAATTTGTAAGGTAGACTCCAGATTAAGACCCTCATTGTCCTGTTGCTCATTTCTATTTAAAATTGGATTGTCGTGTATTTCTGTAAATGTAAAATCCTGATTATTTACATTTCCGATTAATTGGTAACCAAAAACCAGCTCCCGGCCTTCTTTTCCAGGAAACTTCATCGTGTAATCAGAAGACCAATCGAAGCCTGAATTCAAGGTGCTCCCTTCATTGTCTCTATTATAATTATCCATAAAGTTTCGAATTTCATCTTCAACCCGACCCTGAATAGAACCGTCAGTGTTGAATCCAAATCCCCTTAGACTTACAGATGTATTGATGGCGTGGTATGCATTAAAGTCATAAAAAGCATTCAAGGAGCCATTGAAACCCAATCGCGATGTGCGATTGTTGCCCTCAGTTTCTATTACACTGGTAGAGCCACCTATGGTTTGCTCCCGGTAAAATTCATTGATCGCATTTACCGGCCTTGAATAAAAAACACCCCCATTTGTAGTCAGCCCAAATCTACCTTTTCCTGCATTTAAACCAAAATTGGCATTGTTTTGAATATTACCAATTGATGTATTTATATTACCGGCAATGCCCTCTAGTTGATCTTTCTTGGTTACTATGTTAATGATGCCTGCACTTCCTTCACCATCATATTTGGCTGATGGTGACGTAATGACTTCAACTCTCTTTATCTGATCTGCCGGAAACATTCTGAGGGCATCAGCCACATTGCTGGAAAACATTCCTGATGGTTTACCATTTATCAGTATCTGGACATTTTGAGAGCCTCTCAGTGAAACATTTCCATCTAAATCTACCGAAAGGGTAGGCACCTTTCTCAATACATCCGTAGCATCTCCACCAGCAAGTGATGCATCTTGCTCAGCATTAAACACAAGTTTGTCAACCTGATTCTCCACCAGGGATCTCTCTTCAGTGATCTGCACTTCATCCAGAAGGAGAGCATTGGTTAATATAAGAATAGTACCCAGGTCAATATCAGGATTTTGTCCGGTAGTTTCAACACCTTTCAAGGTTTTTTCTTCGTAACCGAGAAAGCTAATATAGATATCGTATTTTCCAATCTGGGTATCACTAAACCTGAACTGACCGGAATCATCACTTATCACTCCATCTAAAATTTTATCACTTCCTGCTTTTTTCAGTACTACTGATGCAAAAGGAATGGTTTCATTTGTGATAGAATCCAATAAAGTTCCGACAATTTTTCCTTTTATACCGGATTTGGCTCCTCCCGGGAAGGGAAATTGGGCTATACCCACATTGACAATCAGCAGCAACAGTAATGTAAAATGTATTTTCTTCATGGCATAATTTACAACTACAAAACTAACAACGAAATAAGACAGGAGTTGTGCTATTTAGATCAGAAAGGGTATATTCTCTACAAATGTCTTATATATTTAACCAATAGGTCACTTTGGCTACCAATGATCGATTTACAATATCGAATACAAACCTATCGGATGGGTCACCGGATGAAAAATAATTTTCTGTCCACACCAGAAAGAAATCAGAAACAGGGGCAAATCTCCATTGCAATCGTAAATTGATATTTGTATTTTCAGATTGACTATTATACTGTACAAAAGTATTTATAAATAGTTTCCGACTTAAAGTCAATTCAATATTGGGACCAAGAAGTATAGTAGATTTATGTTTAGGCAGATATTCCATGTCAAAATAGTTATAATCATATCTTAACCCAAATACTGCAAAGGGTTGCCACCGGTAGTTAAGGTCGCCTGAAACTCCCAAACGTTTACCACTAAAATAGTGACCTAAAAAGGGGCTCACATTATAGAATAGAGTCTTACTCTGATCAGAGCTATATCCTCCGACTACATAGGTATACGTGTAGTCAGTTCCGTTCAATAAAGGAGTAGATCCGGTTCCAGTGGGATCAAAATCACTAAACAGGAAAATATATTCGCGGTTCAATAACAAAGAAAATTCAGAATTGTCCGAACCCGATATTCTGTACCCCGCATAAATCCGTTGGTCTGTCATTCCAAAACCCGATTGCCATATTTGTTCCAATCCGATAACCGGGCCATGTTGATTGAAGAAACCTGCAGGAGAATAATAAAATAATTTAGCTTCTGGATTAATGCGCTTGTAGCCTTTTCTTTGTACAAATCCTACTTCGGCATTATAGTCTTCACCCACCCACTCATGATTCCAATCCATCTGATACCTCTTTTTTAGTCTCGATATCCTGAGTCCATGAGTCCAGTCATTGCCCTTTGATCCTCCGGTAAAACTTCTATGTATAAAACATTTTCCAAACCATCTATTATCCGAAGTCGCCAGGGTATAATCCAAACCGACAACTCTATTAAAATCATTGGTTAAACCGGTCTCGCTTCCGAAGTTTTGTTTATTGACCAAGATAATACCTCCAAACGACCGGGATCCAAATTTTCTTTGAAGGGATGCAACGGAAAAATTATAACCGGGAAGCTGAAAATCATCTTCTCTGGCAGTTTGCATAGTCAGTAGACCAACACGCCAATTTTCACTCAATTTACCACTAAGCCTGGCACCTGCATATATGGTGTTTTGAACTGGTGTCCCGGTGAGGGTGTCAATAGCCACGCCTATACGTCGGCTAAAGAACGGATTGATCCTTTCAGAGCCAAAACTACTGAACAGATCAGCGTTTTCCAGAAAAAACTGACGCCTTTCAGGAAAGAATATTTCAAATCTACTCAGATCTGTAATCTGTTGATCTACTTCTACTTGCGAAAAATCCGGGTTTACCGTCAAGTCCAAATTTAACCCCGGAGTCAGTGTTACCTTAAAATCACCTCCAATAGCCAGATTTCTCTGTACTGGGGTTCCCGCTGCAAAATTCTTTGATACTCCAGATGCAATATAAGGTATAACGGACATGCTGGTACCACTTCCAGTAAGGGGTTCCTGCCACTCTAGATCTGCCATATATGCCAATGAAAAAATCCACTGATTTCTGGGAATTCTGACATAGGTAGATCTTTCATTGCTTTGCATATCAAACCTGTAAGAATTAAACCGCCACTTCGTTGTTCCATTATTAAAGCGAAATGTGGAAAAGGGAATGCGAATTTCAGCTATCCACTGCTTATTTCCTATAGATGTTGCACTGGACCATTTATTATCCCAATTGACAGAAAAATCACTTAACTCCTGACCGCCATTTGAAATGAGACCCTCTCTCATAACACCAAATGGATTTATTCCAAAGAAAAAAGCATTTGCTCCATCATTAAAAGCATCAAAAATGAATGTGATGTTATCATTTCCACTTGCACGAAAATCACGTTTTAAAGATGGAGTTACATAATAATCTCCGATAGTCTTGCAAATAACACTAATATAAAGTGCATCATCATCATAAACCATACGGATTTCCGTATCCATTACTGCACGGACCGAATCTTCCGGAAAATATTGATAAAAATATCCCATATGATCCACTTTCTCCCAAATCTCCTCACTCAATCTCCCATCTATAAAAACAGGTACATCAATTTTCAAAATGTTATAAGATCGATCGGGAAATGAAGAATCTTGCCCTATGGTTAAGACCGGAGTGATCATTATGAGTAACAACAAGATTCTGCCTATGAATTGCATACAAATAGGACTGTTTGCTTCTATAATTATTCAAAAGCAAAGAAAAGTTATTTTATTTTTTGAAGTTACTTTATTGGTGGAAAATATTCAACCCATTGAAGAATATTTATGGAAGGCAAATTCAACTAATAAGTTAGGTATTTATGAACATCCAGAGTAACATACAAAGGGATTTTATCGATATTTAGCCGCTTCAATTATTTCATCCAGATCAATATTCTCCTCTATCAGTTTAATTGCTTTTTGGATTTTCCAGGGCGTGCTCCTGTTGATTTTAACTTCAATCTTACTTATCTTAATCACTGCACCGTAAGTATCGAGATTAGTCCTGACCAAAGGAATCTTATTTTCCTCTATATAGGTCAGTGTTTCTCCATCCATGTTTCCGGGTCCGGTAGCAACAATACCAGATAGAGGGCAGTCAATATCATTGAGTTTGCTAATGGATCGTATCTTATTGATCGCATCATTGATAGATTTGGTGTCAACTACAAGTAGTAGATCCTGTGAAGAAGTCAATTCCTGAAGGTCAATAAGTGAGCCGGCCAATATGCTTTCCACTTTGTTGCCGGCATATTCACTATTGTATGTTATTACTCCTCCAACGGCTTTTGACACTGCGGCTAACAATGGGAATGCGAGTGATTTGTCATAAGGCATAAGACCAAGTAGCCGTATACCTTTGGAATCCAGCCATTTACCAACATAGTATCTTACACTTTCCATTTTTTCAGGTAGCACTTTATTGATAATCACTCCTAGTATGGGCACCTCCTCTTCCCTAAATAAAGCAGTACACATATTTAGCATATCGATAGTACTCCCAATTCCTCCTTCGGCAATCATGATCACCTGAGCATTCATCAGTTTAGCCACTCTTGCATTGGATATATTGGCTACACTACCTACACCGGGGTGTCCGGTTCCTTCGAAAATAACCAACTCATTGTTACTTTCCAGTTTGATCCTGGCATTGATCAGAATATTATCCAGGTCTACTGCCCCGGGTTCATCCAAGTACAATTGTGTAGCACCCTTTCCCAAAATTACGGGGCTATGAACTTCAGGAATGATATCAAAATTTATGAGATCTGCAAAAAGCAAGGTATCCTTATCAACTCTGATATTGGCTACATCCAGAAATTTTTGACCTACAGGTTTACTGTATCCTACTTTTAAGCCTTTTTTCATGTAAGCCGACACCAGTCCTAATGTTGAAGTGGTTTTACCGACATGCTGGCTGGTAGCCGCTACGTATATATTTTTGTATTGAGTTCGCTGATTAGGATTCATTGCCATTTTTTAAAAAAGTAAAGATAGAGCTACATTAAAAAGATTTTGCAATATGTAAGAAACGGTATTATAAAAAAGGCAGGTATGTAAAAGTAAAAATAAAAAAGGCAAATACGGAATGTCCACATTTGCCTTCTTATTATTGATATGGAAGAGATTTTAATATTTCCTGTATTTATTAACCAGGAAATGTGCTGTAAGGGAAGGATTCGAACCTCCACGGAGCACTTAGCAGCAGAACATTAACCATCGGGTCAAATTTGACCCGCTGGCTTCAGTGGTCAACCCGTTATTCTGTGTTTATTGTGTTATCCCCACCCCCGAGACAGGAGGGCATGTCTACCTCTTTCATCACCTCACAGTATTATTGTAATTCACTTTCGAATACAATGCAAATATATCAACAAAAAGAGCATAAAAGCAAATTCTATTTAACTTAAAACCTATAAATCGTATGAATATTCAATTAAATACCATTATTAATAAATACAATTCATTTTTGAATGACAATACATAGTATATTTGAAAAGTCTTTAAATGGATAAAGTTTTTCCGGATGACTTACTTTAACCGATACAAAAGGAGATTTCTGTCATCACACCTAAAAAGTGGATTTATAAAAGAATTGTATCTATTCAAAATCTGGTATAAATGAGTTGTTTTGTCATATACCACCGGGTTGAAACTCCGTGCTATTCATATTTAACCCCAAAAGTCCCCAAAGCTTTGGGGAGGGGTTTTAACTGAGTATTTACAATGAAATGGGAGGTCATATACAACATTGAACTCTTCAATAGAGTCGCATATATACTTATTTTGTTGAAAATGATTAAGCCGGAGCTCATCTTACATCACATCAACTTCTCTTTTGTCGATGAGTCGGAACCCATTTCCATGAATATTAACAATTTCGAGATTTTCATCCTTGCTCAGGTATTTTCTGAGTTTCGTTACGAACACGTCCATACTACGGGCAGTGAAATAATTATCTTCACCCCAAATAGTGCTAAGAGCTTCGGATCTGGTTAGCACATCATTTTTTCTCAAGCAAAACATCCTTAGCAAATGAGCCTCCTTAGGTGACAATTTATCTTTGCTTTTGTCATCATTCCCTGAATAAGTCAAAATCCTTAGGGGGTAATTAAAATGATAATCTCCTATTGTGAATTCTTTAATTTGTGCTTCCTTTTCATCCTTAGCACTAGCCCTTTTCAGTATCGCCTTGATCCTGTAAAGAAGCTCTTCTGAGTTAAATGGTTTTGTTATATAATCATCAGCACCAATTTTAAAACCTTCGAGCACGTCTTCTTTCAAAGTTTTGGCAGTCAAAAAAACAATAGGAACATTTTGATCTTGTTCTCTAATTTCTTTCGCTAATGTAAATCCATCTTTCTTAGGCATCATTACATCCAGAACACATAAATTATATGCTCCTTTTTTAAAAACCTGTCCACCTTCTTCCCCATCAGTAGCCAGAACCACATCATAGTCATGCATCTCAAGATAAGATTTTAATACATCTCCAAAATTTCTGTCATCTTCTACCAGTAAAATTTTTATTCCCATCATTCTATCATTTATATAAACTCAATTGTTTAATTCAACCCATTACGATGAAGCAGGAAAAACAACTTCAAATGTACTGCCTTCACCTAATTCACTTAGTACATTTATTGTCCCTTTATGTGCTTCTAACATAGTTTTTACATAGCTTAGACCTAATCCGAATCCTTTTACGTCATGGCGATTTCCAGTATGCACTCTATAAAATTTATCGAAGATATGCTTTATAGATTCTTTTGCTATTCCAATTCCCTTATCTTTTATTTCCAGATGTACGCCAGTCTCTGATCTGAATGTTCGAACATTGATTTCCGGAGAATCTTCAGAATATTTGTTGGCATTATCCAACAAATTATAGATAATATTGGAAACATGTGTCTCATCGCCTTTGATCATTAATGGTTCCGCCCCCAAATCCATATTGATCGTTCCTTCTCTTTGAACTATTTGAAGTTCAGTATTCTTTACCGCTTGTAAAACTAAAGCATTTAGATCAATTTCGGTTAATTTTAGTTTAAAATCTTTTTTATCAAGTAAAGCAATTTGTAAAACCTTCTCTACCTGATCAAGCATTCTTTTATTTTCCTGCTTAATGATATGGGTAAATCTTTTGACTTTATTTTGATCAGAAATGATCATAGGGCTATCAATAGAGTCGGCTGCAAGCGAGATGGTTGCTATAGGCGTTTTAAATTCATGCGTCATATTATTTATAAAATCATTGGTTATTTCCGATATCTTCTTCTGACGAAATATCACATAGATAGTATAAATAAAACAAAATAAAACCAAAGATGTAAAAACTATTGATGAGACCAATTGTGGTAAAACCGAAGACCAAATCCATTTTATTTTCTGTGGAAAATACAATTTTAAAGTCTCATCTGGCTTAAAAAGCGGGATTTCATAATGAGAATTATACAAACTTTTTTCTATTTTAGCATGTGACTCGGACACATCCACAATGCGAATGGGAACCGTAAAGTTGTCATTTAAAATAGTAAATCCTCCCAACTCGTGAGAATAAACACCATAATCATAATATAATATAATGCCTTGCGCTGCCAATTCCTGACTCATGTATGTGTTGAGTTTCTCTTTTTGTTGGCTGTCAAAAAAAGATTCTTTTTGAATGAGAAGGAGATTTCGTCTAATCTCTTCATCAGTAGCCTTTTGCTTCCAGTCTCCCTCTGAAGATTCTCTGATGCTTCTTAACAGGTTATTGCTTTTAATTTGGCTTAATGGGTCTGTTGATCCAAGATTAATGTCAGTGAGTTTACTGTACAAACGGGCGTCTTCTGATAGCCGATCCTTAACCCGGCTTAAGGCAATGAGTACTTTATCATCAAATATCTTTTCATCCAGATCTACCGACCATTTGATCCAAAACCATTGTATTATGGCTATACCCAGAAGAGCACCACTCATAATAATGATAATTGCAACAATGGCTTTACGATTCATTTAATAGTAATAAAATTTTACTCAAATTATTATTGTATGCAACTCATCAATTCTTTTTATTAGATGTATAACGAAAATGGGTTCCGGGAGTATGAAGAAAGGATGATTCTATATGAGAGATTGTTTTACGATTTATATCATATGTAAAATCCATTATTCAAATTTCGTTTAATCCGATAATAGTTGTTTCAACGAATTATTTTTAATAAAGATTATCTGTTCAGTAATGAGAATAAAGAAAATGTAAGCTCATTTAGTTTTTCAAATTAAATATAAACTCATAACCAATCAATATTAAATTCAATGTCAAATTGGGTTAACATTCTTTGACTTCCACACCAAAAAATGTCTGTACTTTTAATTTAACTTAAATCTCAAAGTAACCCCACCGTTAATATTGGTAGTGTTAAATGATAATGATGTTTTTGGCTCAGACCTTCGATATTGTACAAAAAATCTAAGTGTCAAATTATCAGTCATATCGTAATCCACAGTGGGGTTGATACTTATTTCTTTAACTCCTCTCTCGGGTTCTGGTATATCAGATGTGTCTAGGAAATTAAATACATACGATATATTATCTCTTATTGAAAAATCAAGACTCATTTTTAAAGTACGCCCTCTGGTAGATTCTACTCTACCCCTCTGAGGTGCGTCAGGCTCACCCGGACGAGTTCTTGGAGCTCTGTCTGCACCGCCACCTCCAAAAAACCCTTTGAAGTCTCTGATTGTATATCCAAATCCAAAAACAAACTCCGTATTTCTTTGCTCTCTAAGATCAGTTTGGAGTGACAGGTCCAATTGTCTTCCTTTTTTGTATTGCAAATCAATATTAAGATCGCTTTTAGTCCTGAAATTAATTCCAATAAGAGGTGCAAACGACTCTGCGATACTCATCTGCGGTATTTCAATTCTCGTGTAGTAATTATTGGCCCTATCCAGAGCATCGAAGGGTTGTTGTTGGTTATAATTGGGGATACTGTTAAATTGATTCACACGTAAAGTGGATTTGTAGCCATGGGTTAACATAAATCCGGAAAGGAAGTCCTTAAACCATGGGAGATTCCTTAGTCCATCATACCTGAGACTCCAGTTTGGGGCAGGTATTCTCAATCTGTTTGTCATTTTGCTTTCAATATCAAAATCGATGGTATTCACATCAACACCCTGGTAAGCTGCCAAAAATGCAGGTACGATCACATCGTAATGTCTCTCCCCATATCCTTGCTTATATCCAGGGTCAGTCGCATGTTCTGGAGGATCCGGAATATTGGGTAAGCGATTCGATATAACTCTTCTGTTTTCTTTGAATAAAGAATACAATAGTTCAGGAGGTCTTCCAAAAAGTGTTCGCAATGACAAAAATGTCTCTTCGAAACCACCCATATCAAAACCGGCTAACTGCATGAATTCAATATCCCCGGTTCCGTCTTTGTTCTTAAACACTTCAGTATGAGTACGTCTGTACTTTTTCATAAAATCTACAGTTATCTCAAAACTTTTAAATGGTTCTAATGTCACTTTTGCATCGATGTTGTGCGATTGCATTTGGGAAATCTGATCATTTAATACTGGACTTGAGTTCATCCACCCCCTGTCCGCTGCACGAAAAAGCCAGTTGTTGCTATTGGAAGGGTTCAGATCGGGTTGTAAACCGAGGACAAATCCCAGGCCAGGAGCCTCAAACCCAGGACTCAGACCCAAAAAGCGAGGTTCCATATTGAATCCTGGAAGTAGAGTAGATAGGTCTTCTCGATAATTTATTCGAATATCTCGTAGTGACATCAATGGTCTGATTAAAATTTTCTCAAACACTGAAGGGCCTGATTTTTCTTCTTCTGGTTCAGCTCTCGTTGCTGCATCCTGTCCTCCCCCTCCCCTGGTTCGTCTTTCTATCGTTCTTCCAGCCGGGCCGTCAGCTTGCCCACTTATTCCTTTCAAGTAAGACCATTTATTGTAGAGCCCTTTAAAATCAAAAGTGGCATTTAAACTTCTTCTTTGACTATTTTGTATAATATTTCCAGGCCCATTTCCCAATGCATCAATTACAATCAACGATCCCGCCTGCCATGAATAATCGGCAACATAATCTGCACGAATGGTTACCCAATCCATCATAGGCAAATACCTGATTGGAGCTGTATAGCTCAAAGTTATTTGCTGATCAAAGCCTTTTGCCCGACCCAGATTTTTAAAATTATCCCACCAATACTCTCTGACATTTCCGGGATCCTGTCTTACCAATTCTGTAAAATCCTGACCCGTTTCATTCACCCAGGGACGATCATTGGGATCATCAGCTATTCCGGTCTGTCGCAGTTCATCGATAATAGATGAAGCATTGGCAGTATAGTCAAATTTTAAAGATTTCGTGAAATCCCATTTCAACCGATATCTCCTGTCCCACATAAATCGGTTATTGTCAAAGGTGAAAACAGGTTCGTCTGGAAATCTGAACGTCCGGTTTCCTCTGAAACGACGTACGTCGGTCGAGAAAGAAACAGAATTCGGAATGAAGTTAAAATTGAACTCTTTAAGAATCGCAAGAAAATCTGTCTTAATATCTTTAAATGGTTGCCAGTATTTAGGTTGCGAATTGTAATTATAATCCATCCCCAAATTGGTCTCTGTCATTCTATTTTCCCTGATAATAGGATCGGTGTTTACCGTTTCTGAATAAGCATATGTAACACTCACATTTTCTACACTCCAGGGTTTAGGTGGAGATGCTCCAGTGGCATTCTTTTTTACATTGGTAAAGTTTATGGCTTTGACAGTAGTGGTTTCTCGCGCACGATCCTCTACTTCTTGTCTCTCTTCTGGAGTATCAACCAACTGTTTAGCCTGATCTATAGAAAGATCCTGCTGCAAAGGATCAAATAATGGTCGTGAAATCCATTTTGAATATTGAGCATACAAGGGGATGCTCAATCCAAAATTATTTGGAAAAAATTTCCCTAATTCAAGGTTGGTAGATATGTCGTATTGGGTTATTTCTTCTCGCGCCCGGTCTTGTATCTTTTGATCTATAGCACCCCAACCTATACTGGAGTAAGCTCCACTTAGATTTAATTCGCCTAGATCAGCTAATTGCATTTGAAGCCTTGCCAATCCGGCATACCCACCCCTTTGTTCTAGCCCGGAAGCCCTTAATTCATTTACCCATACTTCTCCGCAATGACCAGAAGGTGGACTGTCAGGATCTATATTCCTGACACCTATCTGTATGACTTTCACATAACCAATACTGGGATTTCCTTTAATTTTGCGCTTAGCATGAGGTTTGTCCGGGTCAGGAGCTTCAAAAATTTCAGTAAGTGGAACCCCTTGTGCATGACGGAGCAATTTTAAATCTGTCAATTTCTCAAATGCTATATCAATAAAATTGGTATCTCTCCAGATATTATCCTGGTCCCTTATTCCCAGATTTTCATCAGATAAGACAAGAGGCATCTCATATTCGTAATAATTGTTTTCAAAGTCTTTACCCAATCGGATAAATACTGATGCCTGACCATCCTCAAGGGTTGGGTTATCGGGATCTCTGGCTGCATGCACAAACATCTGCAACTGTTTATAAAAGGTAAGATCCAACTGGGTAAGTTTATAAATAGAAGCTTCACATTTTTCTCCCATTCCACAAAAAGCCATAGACATGGCCTTTTCATCTTGCAATAAGTTGGAAAAAGTATTAAAAACTCTTTCCTGCTTAATGCCTTTGGGGGTAATGTAGTTGAAAGGTCGTTTGGATGAATTTTCTTCTACTCCCACATCGTCCATAACAAAATCAAAAACAGGATTGACGTCGCTAAAACATCTGGCTGGGTACAATCTCCATTGATTTCTTCTCAATTGGAATTCAGCAAGCCTGAAAGTTTTGGCAGAAGAAAAACCTGTCAAAACCATTCGCATAAATTGTATTGCCCTGAAACCTTCTATTTCATTGATTTTCTGACCATCATTCAGGGGTACACGTACTCTATACCACTTTTCTACATTTCCATTTTGTGGATTTGTAATCTGACGTACCTCTCTGATATATGAAGACCCACTCATGTCAACCTCTCCACCTGAATTTATGATATCGATTTCATATTGAAAGTAATTCTCCGCTAAATCAAGTGACTTATTATTATTGAGGTCTTCTTTATCAGGGCGGGGGTTTCCCCTTAATCGTTGTTCTTGATTTTCTACCTGACCACTAAGAGGAGCATTGCCCTCAGGCCCGTTAAAATGTTTATATCTGCTCAGCAAATCTTCATCTGTAAAGCGACTATCATTAAAAAATGCATAATTATCATTAGAGGGATCCTGCAGCACTTTCTGAGGCACAGGAAATGCTGATCCCAAAGCATTAAGCCATTCCGTATAATGTTGTCGTTCCATTTCGTCATTCATGCCGTCAAAGCCAACATCCTGAACACTTCCTCTTTGTACATCAAAGGCATCCACTACAGGTACGACATTGCTCACCCGACCCCAAGGTGAGCTCCTTAAAGTATTAGGTCTGTTTTCCTCATCTACAGGAATAGAGTTTTCGTAGAATTGAAGGTTATCTTTCAAAACATCCTCAGAAACACTTCCCAGATGAAATACCATTTTTCCAACTTCACCGGGCAGATGCTCTTCACCATCGCGTCTTTCCATAAATGGATTTAACATCCAAAATTCAATGGATTCGTAATTAGCGGCTTCAAAATCTGTATTGGGAAAATACCTCATAATCCCCGCCCACCTGGATTCAGGATCATTGAGTACCACATCCGTACCATCCTGATTAAGTGCAACACCAGCTGAATAAGGTGTACCTCCGGGCAAATCAAAATTGTAGGGTCCCCTTTCTGTAGGGTAATAGCTTAAGTCAAATGTGAATAAATTTGATAAACCTATCTGAACATCTCTGTCAAAAAGTTCATCCTGCTGTATGAGCCGCGTATACGAATCACTTCTATCATCTGCATTATTCAACGCTGAGATATCAATGACGTACCAGTTTAACAGGGCTCGATTGGCTCCATTGACCAAATCAGGAATGTCCGATTCCGGTCTGTCTGAAGGTGTGCTGGCCAGTACCCAATCATTTGTTCTGGTGCTTCCCAATAATAGCCCGGTGAAAGCCCCTTCAAAATCGTCTATACTCACCACTCCGCTATTATCATCTGACAAATTGATCGCTCCCGAGTGGCCGGGTTTTAATGCAGCCACTTCAGCAGAAAAATTGAGGAATGAAGGTTCTTTAGTACTGATAAAAGGTAGTTTGTCAACTGCTTTAGTTAAAAATTTCGATTCTGTACTGTAATTGAGGTCAAAACCAAATACTCTGTTATTGATAGGGTCATCTCCGAGATTCACCTTTTCGGTAAATGGCCTTTCAAATAATCGAAGGTAAGTAGCACCTAAGCTTAATTTTTTACTCACTTCATAATCTGCCCTCAATCCCAGCATGGTCTTTTGTTGCAAACTAAATAAGGCATTATCTTCAAATGATACATTGACAGGAGTTCCTTGTTGTAAATAGGCCGGATTTATAATCCTTAACCTTCCCAGGGAATAATCGATTTCGTAATCCTGATTTTCTACAAGAGTTCTTCCTCCGGCTGTAACCCTAACTGATCCTTGAGGAACAAAGGGCCCTAATTGCACCTCACCTGAAAATCCAGACTTAACTCTTGTCCTCATCACAAATTTATTCCGCTCAAGTTGTTCCCTTGCTCCTATAAGTGTGGTGTCATATAAAGCATTATAATTCAAACTATCTGCCAGGTGAGGGTCGTCTATCAAGTCAACCAGTGAACGGCCAAAGGGTTCCAAAACAGGAAATACTACTGATCCCGTTCTTGGAATGACAGTCACCCCGGGAATGAAGTCAAATATTCCATCCGGTTGAGGATCCATTGTTACGTTTAATCGGTCGAGATTAAATACTTCCAGTAACTGACGGTAACGCAAATCTCCAAAAGGCAGAAATTTTTTCAATGAACCGTCTTTATCATCTTCAAAAAAGATATCAAACTCAAAGTCTTCCCGTGTAATTTGAGTTGTATTGAGCGGATATACATTTTTCATCATCAGATCCCACGTGGACAGATCTACTCTTTGGTTGGTGCTCTTGAGCATCTTGACAAACGATAGTTTTGGAGAGACCACTTCCATTGAAGCTGTAGCAGTATTTCCTTCTCCTTCATTGGACATATCACCTACCTGGTATATTTCATCGCAATTGGCTGTGTAATAATACTGATAGGCCACTCCCAAAACTTGATTCGGTCTGAGTCTTTGACTCAAAGAAATAAATCCTAGTTGTTCATGATATGTAAATTCTGAAGGATTTAATTTTCTGCCTCTGTACACCTCAAAATCTCTGGTTTGTACCATGTTGTACCTGGATCTGAGCAGGGTAGCTGCCTTATCAATGTCATTGATATCCGCATCCTGAATAATAGCTTCATAAAGGGGATTAGAGCGGTTATCCGCTAAAGGCAATCCATCCAAGCCTATCAATAATGGATCCTGTATCATCGGCGGATCGTATGTGGCATTGGTATTGGTAAATTTATCTGCATTGGGCTCCGCTAAGTCTGCAATGGCTGCGATGATTCTCGTACCCGGTTGATAATCTGCCCGATCTTCAGAAATCCATATTTCCAGTCTGGAAATCCTGAAAGACGATCGTATGAATGGTAATGTTTCCAGATTACTTTCGTAAGTATCGCGATTGTGATGGGAAAGAAAGAAGTGCCTGTTTTCGTCGTATTCATCAGGTCTGATATCAAATGTTTGTATCGAAGCTCCGTTTTCTATCTTTATATTATTCCTCTCCGACCTCTGTTGCGATGCTATGGCGGTAAGCCGCAATCTACCGAATTGTAATTCTGTCTTTAATCCAAATAGATTTTGATTTCCTTGGATAAGGCTGGATCGAAGAGGTAAACTGACGTTACCTGCCTCAATTTTCTTTACTATATCGTCTTCAGAAAACTGTTCACTGTCGTATTCCAGTTTGATCTGTCTGTCAAAGTCAAAAGTGGCCTGAGTATCGTAATTGAATCCTAAATTAAGTTTATTTCCAATCCTACCATCAACACCCATTTCGATATTCATATCGAAATCAAAAAGCACTCCTGGTGACTGCTGCCTTAATGGTAGATTGGGGTTTTCATTTCGGTAATAATCAAGACCAAAAGTCAGGTCGATATTTCCCTGAGGTTGAATACTGACTTCCGATCCGCCAAATAATCTGTCAATCAGATTTTTTTGTATATCAATCTTTTCCATCGGATCGGCAATTTCAACTCCTACTTTTTTACCTGTACTCACACCGGCCAATCTGCTAAAATGATCTCTTTCATCTTGCCTGGCTCTCCACTGTGAATACTCCTGAAAAGTCATATAAGTTGGTGTCCTGAAATATTCATCGCCTATTTTCTCAAATACAATATAATTACCAGTAACCGGATCGTATTCAACCTTTTGCTCAATTTGAGGTGGATAAATATCGAATGGATTATATGGCTGATCGTTTATAAAGTCACCATATCTGGGCTTAATTGGAAATGTATCCTGAGGAGAATGATAAAACTCGATGATATCGGCCGGCAAAGGCACATGGTGTTCACTACCATAAGCAACCGTACTATACATCCCAGTCAATACCAATAAAATGGTGTACACTTCTCTCATATCAACTTATCTCATCGGGAGTATTTCTCTCCATTGCTCGGTCCTATTTCTTAAATATTTGTTAATAACGCATCAATATTTTAAAGATTGTATTACGACAATTGCTTTAAAACTTTCTTGATTAAATCTTCTACACCTGTAATATCCTGATTGCTTTTTAAAACCTCAGTAATCACTTTTATGACTGTTTGTCTAGGGAAGCCCAATGCGATCAAAGCAGATAACGCTTCATCCTGAAGTGTATTGTCGATCGAGTGAACTGAAATGGCCATATCTCCTGAATCTTTTACCATTTTATCTTTAAGGTCTAATATGATCCTTTTGGCAGTTTTGGGTCCAATACCTTTTATAGCAGCAAAAGCTGCCACATTTTCCTGCAGTATGGCCATTCTCACCTCTTCAAAAACCATTGCGGATAAAATCAATCTTGCTGTATTTGTTCCGATCCCCGAAACACCAATTAAAGCTGAAAATATGGTCTTTTCTTCTTCGTCAAAAAATCCATACAAACTGTGCCCGTCTTCCCTTACATAATAGTAGGTAAACAACTTTACTTCGGTCAGCTTTTCAATTTTCGAATAGGTATTGAGGCTAATATGTACCTGATATCCAATGCCCCCAGCTTCTATATAAATATATGCAGGCGACTTAAACGTAATCTCTCCTCTAATGTATCCAATCAAAATTATTGATTTTTCACTTGTGAAAAATGTATAGGTGTTGTAATAAAATTATATGTAGAGACCCCCAACACTTTCAGGATGGCAAACATAGTTTAAAATTTTTCAATCCTGATATTTATTAAATTGGGGAATCACAAACACAATGCATAGCTTATGATTATTAAAAATGTATGTTCTTTTCTTAATCTATACACATCCAATAGCATCCTAAACGAATGTTATAAAATTGTATGCCTATTGAAGTCAAACTTTTATCAAAAAAGTATAAAAATAAATGAAAATTTATATAATACATTATGTCCAATTTACATATATCAAATATGCTGCCATAAATCACTCAACGGGGACACAAAAAGGATTACATTTGCTTTTTTGAAAAAGAATAAAATGATATGAATGTGCTTTTACTCGGCAGTGGAGGTAGAGAAAGTGCACTTGCCTGGAAATTAAAACAAAGTCCTCAATTAAAGCAGCTATTCATAGCTCCCGGGAACGGAGGTACCGGAGAATGGGGAATCAATGTAGACCTTGATATTTTAAATTTTAGTCAAATTGCAGAATTCTGTTTCTCAAACAACATTGAAATGTTGATAGTGGGACCGGAAGCTCCATTGGTTTTAGGTATCGCTGATTATCTCAAAGAAGATGAGCGGCTGACTGATTTTTATATCATAGGTCCTGGACAGAAAGGATCTATGTTGGAAGGCAGCAAATCTTTCGCTAAAAAATTCATGCAAAAATACGCCATTCCCACAGCATCATACCTTGAAGTATCTTCATATAACATGAATGAAGGATTATTATATATCCAGAACCAAAAAGGCCCCTATGTTTTAAAAGCCGATGGTCTGGCTGCTGGTAAAGGGGTATTGATCATTGAAAGCCAGGATGAAGCCAAAATCCAACTCAAAGAAATGCTGGAAGGTAAATTCGGTAAAGCTTCGTCGGTTGTTGTTTTGGAAGAATTTTTGGCCGGAATTGAATTTTCGGTATTCGTTTTGACAGATTCAAGAACTGGCAGATACTATATGCTTCCAGAGGCTAAAGATTACAAAAGAATAGGTGAAAATGATACCGGATTAAATACAGGGGGGATGGGTGCAATATCTCCGGTTCACTTTTTCAATGAAGCCTTAAAGAAAAAAGTAATAGAGAAAATCATACTTCCCACACTTGAAGGCATGCGCAAAGAAAGTATGGAATATATTGGTTTCATATTCTTTGGGTTGATATTAGTAGAAGATGAACCCTTTGTTATTGAGTATAACTGCCGCCTGGGCGATCCTGAAACCGAGGTCATACTCCCCAGGCTTAAAGATGATCTGCTTACACTTTTCCAATCTTTGAAGTGGCCATCCTCAAATATTACTCCTGAAATAATAGATAAAACAGCTGCTGCCATGATGTTGGTTTCTGCCGGATATCCCGAAGCATACAAAAAAGGTATAGAAATTTCAGGTTTTGAAAAAATCACGGATAGTCTGGTTTTTCACGCCGGAACACGACTGGATAAGGATGGGCGTATTTTTACAAATGGAGGACGAGTCCTGGCCATTACTTCTATTTCTAACTCTGTACAAGATGCTGTAGATCTATCCTTAAAAAGTGCTGAAAAAATATCGTTTGAAGGAAAATATTACAGGCGAGACATCGGTTTTGACCTCAAATAATCATCTGTATATGTTTACGGTGTATGAATTTGAACAATTATCAGAAACCCGTTTGTCAATAGCAGATGAAAATGTTCTTTTAAATAAGTTGGCTATAGATACAAGGAAGATTATACACGGAGAGCAAACGGTATTTTTTTGTCTTCCTGGTCCTCTTAGAGATGGACATAGTTTTATACCTGATGCTTATGATTCAGGAGTTCGCAATTTTGTGGTCGAAAAAGACTATAAACCGCAATTCGATGATTGTAATTATTTTTTTGCTGAAGATGTACTAAAAGCTCTCCAAAATACCGGAAAAAATCATTGTAATTCCCTTTTGGAATTGACTGACATAGGCATAACGGGCAGTAACGGAAAAACGATAGTTAAAGAGTGGCTATACCATCTCCTTCAGTCCACTTTTAAAGTTTTTA
This sequence comes from Saprospiraceae bacterium, assembly GCA_041749255.1. Lineage (GTDB taxonomy): Bacteria > Bacteroidota > Bacteroidia > Chitinophagales > Saprospiraceae > JABDLO01. Next base: position 49,834 of record JBGTBR010000028.1, on the reverse strand, counting down.
AAAGTCCCCGATCCTACAACTCTGCCATTGGCGTACCTCTTTCCTTGTGTCAAATACAAAGTAGTGATCAAATTGCCATAATTGAAGCAGGAGTTTCTTCAACTGGCGATATGGAAGTATTGAAAAAATTGTTTCATCCTCAAATAGGAATCATTACCAATATAGGTGATGCACACGCCGATGGATTTCCAACCATTGAGCAAAAGTTAGCCGAAAAACTGACTTTGTTTGAAGAAAGTCGCACAATCATTTTTTGTGGAGACCAGCCCTTGGTCAATTCAATGGTGCGTTCTCAATTTAGTCATAAAGAATTAATAAGTTGGGGAGAGGGCATACATCATTATGTTAATGTTACTCATCGCGAAGAGAAGTTTACCACTATTCGATTTAAAAACGAAGAATTTGTGATTCATCATGAGGTGGGTAATCACTACTTTGAAAATGTTATGCACTGCCTTACTGCTGCATTGTATTTAGGTGTCAATCCAAAAAAACTGACATCGTTATTAACTCATTTGCCCCCTTTGTTCATGAGGCTTGAACATATTGCCGGAAACCGTAACTGCCTTATCATTAATGATGCTTATGTAGCTGATCAATCATCGCTTACCCTTGCTCTGGATCATGCTTTCACTGAGTCAAAGGGGAAAAAAACATCTCTTATCCTTACCGATTTCGCAGGCATATCAGATTATCCATCTTTTACAGAACAAATTCAAAAAGTCCTGTCTCCCTACAATCTTAACAAACTGATTACTGTGGGCAAAGCATCAGCTCAAATTGAACATAAAGCATTGAGATTCCATTATCCGGACACTATGAGTCTGTACCGGGTCATTGATCAAATACCCTGGGACAATGAAGTTATTCTTATAAAAGGAGCCAGGAAATTCAGGTTAGATTCCCTTGTTGAAAAACTGGAAAAGACGACTCATAGTGCTAAGCTTGAGATAGACGTTACTGCTATACATCACAATCTACAATATTTTAAAAGTAAATTAAAAAAGGAAACTTTGATCATTCCTGTTTTGAAAGCAGCCGCTTATGGATCAGGTGTAGAAATAGTAGCCAGGGAAATTGCAAACCACGATCCAGCATTTATTGCGGTAGCCCATGTGGATGAAGCAGTACATTTAAGAAATGAAGGGATAAGCAATAAAATCATAGTCCTTAATCCCGATCCTCAAAAACTCGATCTCCTTTTTTATCACGATCTTCAACCAGCTATTAGCAGTCTGGACATTCTCGATACTTTGAGCCACAAAGCTGCATATTATCAACAATCGTTGGGTATTCATTTGAAACTGGATACCGGAATGCACCGTTTAGGTTTTCATGAAGGTGAATTAGATCTTTTGTGCCTGAAGCTCAAAAACAACACACATCTTGAAATAGAAACTATATTTTCACATCTGAGCGCCTCAGACCTTCCAGCATTCGACGAATATACCCAAAAGCAGGCTGACATTTTTGAACGTTTCCACACATCCATATCACAACAATTAAACAAAAATATAAAAAGACATCTTTTGAATAGCGAAGGTATCCTAAGACATCCCAATTTAAAATACGATTATGCAAGATTGGGAATAGGTCTGTATGGAATTTCTGCATTTGCAAGCGATGCCTTAAAAAAAGTTCATACCTTAACATCGAAAGTCATCCATATAAGGGATCTTAAAAAAGGGGATGCTATAGGGTATAATCTCACAGAAGTATTGGAAAAGGATACCAGGGTAGCCATCGTCAATGTTGGATATGCAGACGGGCTTTTAAGATGTACAGGGAACAGAAAAAGCCACGTTTGGTATAAAGGAACCTATTTACCATTTATTGGTAATATTTGCATGGATGTATCGATGATTGATATTTCAGCCGCTCCAGGCATTCAATCAGGGGATGAAGTTGAAATCTTTGGTAAAAACAGACCCATAGAAGAGCTGGCAAAAGATGCCGGCACCATACCTTATGAAATTCTCACCAGAATTTCACCAAGAATCATTAGAAAATATGTATATGAATGATAAGAATGGTCATAATATTTGCACCTTGCACAGGAATTGGAGCCTTATATATCTTCCAACGCTCAATATTAATGAAGCTTAAAAATAAATAGATGTTACTGTTCGTTTTAAACGGTTTTGGAGACCATTGCATTGAATAAAATGATTTACGCTATTTTTGCAAAGAATACAATGATAATACTATTGAAACGCTTTATAGGAATCCTATTTATTTTTGTCTTCCTGACAAGGGGGATTACCGGCCAGGATGATCCTGTATTACTGGAAATCGGTTCACAACCTGTAAAACTCTCTGAATTCATTTATATCTATGAAAAAAATCATGGAGAAGATGCAAATTACTCGAGAGAAAGTGTGGAAGAATATTTACAATTATTTGTCAATTTTAAGCTCAAGGTTAAAAAGGCCAGAGAATTGCAATTGGACACTTTACCCGAACTAATTGAAGAACTTTCAGGATACAGAAAACAATTGGCAGGATCTTACTTGATGGAGAAAGAACTATCTGAAAGGTTGCTGGCTGAAATGTATGAAAGAAGAAATCAGGATGTTCGCATCAGCCATATGCTCTTCAAGGTAAGAAGAAATGCTCCTGAATCAGAGTGGCAAGAGGCTCATAGTAAAGCCGGTTTGGCGATGAACAAGCTTCACGAAGGAGAAGCTTTTGAAAAAGTAGCTTTGGAAATGTCTGAAGATGAAAACACTGCTCCATTTGGAGGTGACTTAGGCTATATAACTGCCTGGTTACCCTCGGGATTTTATTACCTTGAAAATGCAGCTTATAATCTCTCTATCGGTGAAATATCAAAACCTATCCAAACCCGGTTGGGTGTTCACATTGTGAAAGTAATAGATAAAAGACCTGCTTATGGGAAGATCGAAGTAGCCCATATACTCATAAGAGAAAAAGAAGGAGATGCTGCTGCTGCAAAAGAAAGAATCAATAGAATATCCCAATTGGCAAAAAATAATGCTGACTTTTTTGAACTGGCAAAAACATTAAGTGATGACAGAGTAACTTCATCCAATGGAGGGAGACTTCAGGCATTTGGCATCAATACATTTGACAATACATTTGAAGAAGCTGCATTTGCTCTTAAAAACGATGGGGATGTATCGGAACCTGTTAAAACGAAGGCTGGATGGCACTTGATTAAAAGGATTAGCAAACCAGAGGAATCCTATGACGAATTTAAAAGAAGAATGAAACCCCAATTGCCTACACTTGAAAGGTTTACCAATATCAAAGATATTCTGATTGAGGAAATTAAAGAGGAAACCGGTTATACCTGGAATGAGATTGTTCTAGATTCTTTTGCATCTACCCTGAACGAAAGTTTTTATTCCTATCGTTGGGAAAAAGAATTATCATCAAATCCCACATTACTTTCTTTTGGATCCGAGTATCCTTATACACTTGATCATTTTGTTGATTTTGCCAGGAAAAATGCCCGATTGCGTATGAGACACAATAAAGAAAAATCTCCCAAAGAAGCTCTTTATACTCTATTCGATGAGTACGTAAGAATTTTGGCTATGGATTATGAAGAGAGGAATCTGGAAAATAAATACCCTGATTTCAAATCTCTCATGCGCGAATATGAAGAGGGGATTCTTTTGTTTGAAATCAGCAAAAATACAGTCTGGGATAAAGCCAGTACCGATACAGCAGGATTGAGAAAGTATTATAATGCACATAAAGAAAATTATTACTATACACCCGAAGCAAAATTGGCCATCATATCCATACCTAAAAATAAAACCGGTTTGGCCGAGGAAGTATATGCTTATGCCTCCAAAAATTCAATAAATAAAACCTTGTCAAAATACAATAAGAAAGAAACGGTTTTGGATATCACTTTTGAAGACATAAATGCTGAAGATTCCAGAGTAAAAAATATGGAATGGAAAAATTCTTCTGTGAGTCAATTGATGAATGATGATGAGGTGGGAAATATTACATTTTATAAGCTGGAAACCATATATCCAAAAAAATTTAAATCTTTGGAAGAAAGCAGAGGGTATGTAATGGCACATTATCAACAATCATTGGAAGAAAAGTGGGTAAAAGAGCTGAAATCAAATTATCCGGTTACTATTTACAAGGATGTAATTGAAATGGTTATAAAAAGTTAAAAGCTTGAGCAGATGTTGTCCATATATGTTTTTAATTCTGCTTCTTTGGTCAGGATGTAAAAACAGTTCGTCCAGACAATCAGATCAAACTCTTGCTAAAGCGGGAAGCAGAACTCTTTATTTAAGTGATGTGGAAGGCATTTTTCCCGAATTCTCTGATACGGAAGATTCCATTATTTTTGTAAATCATTTTGTAGATCAATGGATCAGGAAAACCATTCTGTTGGAAGAAGCAGAAAATTACCTGCCTAAAGAAATGAACATTGAAAAACTGGTACAGGATTACAAAGAATCACTTATCATTCACAATTTTGAAAAACAAATTGTACATGAGAAATTAGATACTTCTGTTTCTGCCGACGAAAAACTCAGATACTTTCAAAGAAATAAATCTTCATATTTACTCAATGCACCTATTGTAAGAGCGTATTATGCCATAGTGCCTCAAAATACTTCAGAGATCAATGACTTTAAGAAAGAATGGATTGCACAAAAACAGGAATATTTAGACTACTATTGCAAAAAATATAGACTTGTATGTTCGTATTATGAAAATGAATGGTTTTTATATTCTGATTTGTTGCAACTGATGCCTGAAAATACTTTCACAGAAACCCAATTAAAATCAGGAAGGAACCTGGACAGAGTGAAGGACGGAAATCAATATTTTGTTAAAGTCTTTGAATTTAGAGATAAAAATGAGGAGGCTCCGTTAGAATATATTGAAGACAAAATTGAAAAGATTATCCTGTACAACAGGAAAATTGTTCTTTTGAAAAACATGAAGCAAAAACTCTACGAAAGGGCATTAGAATTAAAGAAAGTCAAAATATACAATGAATAGATTCATGAATACATTTACAATATTGCCTGGACTTTTACTGATATATTCCACTATTTATATTCCTCTCTCTGCACAACAATCTTATGTTTTAGATAAAGTGATCGCTTCGGTTGGAAATGAATATATTTTACTTTCTGAGGTTGAAGAGGAGTTCTCTTATGCACGAACACGAGATGCCAATGTGAGTGAAGATGCAAAGTGCAATATTTTGGACGCTCTAATAGCACAAAAACTCATAGTACATCACGCAAAGCTGGACAGTGTAATCGTTTCAGATGAAGAAGTAGAACAAGAATTGACACTGAGGTTCCAAAGTATACTCAGTCAAATGAATAATGATGAGGAGTTTTTCAGAAATTATTACGGTGCTTCCATCGGAGAAATGAAAGAAAGATACAGGGAGGATCAAAAAGAGTTACTTCTGGCCAACAGGATGCAATTGAGACTTATCCAGAGTGTTGATATAACACCAAAAGAGGTTATGGAATATTTTAACAAAATTCCAACTGACAGTCTACCCTATCTCGATTCAGAAGTAGAAATCGGAGAGATTGTCATTTTCCCAATCATCAATGAGGAAGAGAGGAAAAAAACCCTCGAAAAGATGGAACTGATTAAAGCTGAACTCGACAGTGGAATGGCTACTTTTGAAGAACTGGCACAAAAACATTCACAAGACGGAACAGCCAGCCAAGGGGGTGATTTGGGGTTTGCCTCACGGGGTAACTATGTTCCGGAATTTGAAGCCGTCGCTTTTACTCTCGATCCAGGTGAAGTTTCAGATATAGTAGAGACAGAGTTTGGTTTTCACATCATAAAGCAAGTGGAAAGAAGAGGTCTGAATGTAAGGGTCAAGCATATCATATTAAAGCCAGAAATTACTGAAGAAGATTTAAGTCTCGCTTTAACTAAAGCTGATTCTTTAAAGAAGATGATCAATTCCGGCGAAATTGATTTTGTAACAGCAGTAAGAAGATTTTCAGATCCTAAAACTGCCTCTTATAACAATGGTGGCAGGGTGACCAACCGAATGAATAATACAACTTTCTTTGAAACCAAAGAGTTGGATCCTGACGTGTATTTTGCCATCATTGATCTGGAGGTCGGAGAAGTCTCAGAACCCATAGAGTCAACTGATCCCAGAAGGGGAACATACTATCAGCTTGTCCAGCTACAAAGTATAAAAAGGCCTCACCGCGCCAGTATCTCTCTGGATTATGATAAAATTTCTTTTTTTGCTAAGGAAAATAAAAAGGCAGAATACTTTGGCAATTGGGTAAAAGATAAAATGGATGCTACTTATATAACAGTAGACAAAAGTTTTGGAAACTGCCCCGATCTCATTAAGTGGATACAATAATCTATTCAAAATAGGTAAGCCAATCCTATACCCTATTTTCTCCTTTAAGTCAATATTTAGATTCTCTTCAATAAAAAAAGACCGACAGTTTCCCGCTACCGGCCTTTTTTGCTACATTTCACCAAATGTTACTGAATACTATTGGAATTGCATATATCTTGCCAACTTAATAGAATCTATAAAAAATTTTGGTAGCGTATGTAAATAGTTCTGTTTCAAATTTTCTTATTATTGACTTACAAGTTTTTATAAATTATAATTTTATTATTTATTAAATAAAAATGTAATGTATCCTACGTGGCTTCACAAAAAATCGTCATACAAATATCCAAATATTAAATGGGCATTGTTAATGTGTTTACTCTCCGGCCCACTACTTTTTATATCTCTTCGACACACTGCGGAAAAACGTTTCAATACTGAAGAAAAAGTTTCCGGAATTACCTTGGTGGCACCTCCCCAGCCCTTCGGTCAAAATCCCTTTCAAGAAATAAAAGAATTAAATGCCGGTTGGATTGCCATTGTCCCATTTGCTTTTAGTCACAAGGGCGAACCTATGGTAAGATATAGCCATAGAAGGCAGTGGTGGGGTGAAACTCCTGAAGGTATAAGACAAACCATTGAAGAAGCGAAAAATTCGGGGTTGAAAGTTATGCTAAAACCGCAGGTTTATATTCCCGGAGGCTGGGTAGGAGACATGAATTTCACCAAAGAGGAAGACTGGTTAATTTGGGAAAAATCCTACGAAGAATATATTATAAACCTTGTATGTATTGCGGAGGAAATGCAAGTTGACATATTTTGCATAGGAACAGAATACAAATTTGCAATCATAAAAAGAGAAGAGTTTTGGCGTAAGCTCACTGCAAAGATACGGTCAACTTATTCTGGTAAACTTACTTATTCAGCCAATTGGGATCATTACCGTGATTTCCCTTTGTGGGATATGATGGATTATATCGGTATAAGTGCGTATTTCCCCATATCCCATCATAAGCAACCTTCAGTTTTTGTTTTGCAAAAGAAATGGAAACCAGTGGTCAGACAACTTAAAAAATTTGCAGAGAAACATGAAAAACAGATCTTGTTTACCGAATACGGATATTTATCAGTAGATGGATGCGCAGGAGAAACCTGGCTTCTTGAAAAAGATGTTAAGTCCCTTCCCATTAATGAGGAAGCTCAGGCCAATGCTTATTACGCTTTACTCTCTACCTTTAACCAGGAATCCTTTTGGGCCGGAGGATTTTTATGGAAATGGTTTCCTGAAATGAAAGGTCATGAAGGGTATCCTGAAAGGGATTACACACCTCAGGGCAAATTGGCTGAAAAAATTATACGCAAGTGGTATGAACAATTTTGACTATGAAATATATTCTTTTAGCATTGCCTTATCGTAAGCGGAATGATCTCAGTTTTTAGTATGTGTCATATAAAAGCCAATATCTTAAGATGAAAAGAAAAACCCGGGTTACTTCATTGCGAAAAGAGCTTCAACGGGAAAGGAAAGATGGCAAGACCATCGGTTTTGCCCCCACTATGGGAGCCTTGCATAAAGGTCATATATCTTTAATCAATGAAAGCAATAAACGATCGGATGTAACTGTGGCTTCAATATTTATCAATCCTGCTCAATTTAATGACCCTGGAGATTTAAAGAGATACCCCAGGGCATTGAAATCAGATCTAAGTCTTCTTTCGTCATCAGGAACCCACATTGTATTTACTCCTTCAGTCAATGAAGTCTACCCCAATGAAGATAAAATTAATTTTTACACCTTCCCACTCAATGGTCTTGATGCTGTTATGGAAGGAAAATACCGCCCGGGACATTTTAGCGGTATGGTAAGGGTGGTTAAAAGACTCTTGGATATTGTTGAACCCGATCAATTATACATGGGTCAAAAAGATTTTCAACAGTTTACCATTATTCAGCATATGATCGAAAAGCTTCAATTGCCCGTACAGTTGGTTGTATGTCCAATTGTCAGAGAAGAAAATGGCCTGGCCATGAGTAGTCGCAATGCCCTTCTTTCTCAGGCTGCCCGAAATAAAGCTGGATACATATACCACACACTTTGTGAAGTTAAAAAATCATTGCCGAATCAAAATCCCTCAGAATTATCAGCGATGGCTCTTAAGATGCTCAATAGTGCTGAATTTTCGCCGGAATATTTTGAGATCGTCGACGGATATACTCTCCAGGAAATACAACATTTTGATGAACATAAGTATGTAGTAGCGTGCACTGCCGTCCGGGTTGAGAATGTTCGTCTGATTGATAATGTGATTTTAAAAGACGAAAGAAATCTATAACCGTATTACTTCTTGGAATGCAAACGATGCGAGCACACCATTGTGCCGCCTTGTGAAGGACAATAAAATTCCTGATGGGCTACCAATGAGCCGTCTGCTCCCTTCCCACACCCGGATAACTGCTCTGGGAATTTTGACATCACTATTTTATTCTATAATTTCGCGAATGCATACCCTACTTTTTCAATCATACCAACATTTCAAATAACATAGGATCGTTATTGATGGCTAAAAATTGAATACCTTGTTCTTCCATCCTGGTAATCAGTGCCTCATAATCTTCTTTGCGTTTCAATTCGATCCCAACAAGAGCCGGTCCAGTTTCACTGTTGCGTTTTTTTGTATATTCAAAATGGGCGATATCATCATCTGGCCCAAGTACGTGAAGAAAATCACGTAAAGCACCTGCCCTCTGTGGGAAGCGAATGATAAAATAGTGTTTTTTTCCCTCCCAAAGAAGTGATCTCTCCCTGATTTCTGCAGTGCGCGATATATCATTATTGCCTCCGCACAAGATAATCACCACATTTTTTCCTTTAATTTCATTCTTGAGTTCGTCGAGGGCGGCCACACCTATAGCTCCCGCAGGCTCTACGACAATGGCTTCGTCATTATACAAACTCAGTATGGTCGAACAAATCTTCCCTTCAGGGACAGTCACCATTTTGTCTACTACCTGACGGGCATATGCAAAGGTTTTCTCTCCTACTTTACGCACCGCTATACCATCGGCAAATGAGTCAATTTTTTTTAGCGTCACAAGACTTCCTTCTTCCAGGGAACGAGTCATAGCAGGAGCTCCCTCAGATTCTACTCCAATAATTTTGGTAAAAGGACTTACTGTTTTAAAGTAGGACCCAACTCCCGATATCAGGCCACCACCACCTACTGCAATGACCAGGAAATCGACATTTTCCACCATATCTTCATCGATCTCCACTCCTACTGTTCCCTGGCCGGCTATAACAGTATCATCATTAAAGGGATGGATAAAGGCAGCTCCTGTATCCTTCGCTTTAGCCAGGGCTGCTTGCTGAGCATCATCATAAGTGTCTCCATAAAGTACTATATCGACGAAGTTTCCACCAAAATGCCTGACTTTACTAATTTTTTGATTGGGAGTGGTGGTGGGCATATAAATCAATCCTTTTACTTCTAGCCGTGCACAGGCAAAGGCTACCCCCTGAGCATGATTACCCGCACTTGCACAGATGACTCCTTCTTTCAGTTCTTCATGACTCAAGGAAGCGATTTTATTATAGGCACCCCTTATCTTAAATGATCTCACAGTCTGCATATCCTCCCTTTTGAGAAAGATCTGACAACCATATTTTTTTGAAAGATTATGGTTTTTATGCAATGGTGTGCGCATGACCACAGGCTGCAACCTCTCAACAGCTTCCAGTATGGAAGTGATTGGGATCAGACTGTTTGTCGTTGCTGTGGTCATGATGCGCTCATTACTATTCATTATACTAGTATTATGACACTTTAGGTCTAAGATTTCGCACTGTTTTACCCGTCTGCCACATTTCAGATTCCCTTAATTCCTTGAGTTCTTTTTCCAATTTGACCCTATAGTCGGCCTGACTGTTTGAATCAATGGACTTTTGAGCCTCCGTTCCCGCCTCTACACTGTCGTACAATTCTTCAAATACAGGTTTTACAGCATCTCTAAACTTCTTCCACCAGTCCAGTGCTCCTCTTTGTGCTGTGGTACTACAATTGGCGTACATCCAATCCATACCATTTTCTGCTATAAGTGGGTAGAGCGATTCGGTGGCTTCTTCCACAGTTTCGTTAAAGGCCTCTGATGGTGAATGGCCACGGCTTCGCAATAATTCGTACTGTGCAGCAAAAAGGCCCTGAATGGCTCCCATAAGCGTGCCTCTCTCGCCTGTAAGATCAGAGTATACTTCCTTCCTGAAATCCGTTTCAAATAAATAGCCGGAACCAATCCCAATCCCCAGGGATATGACTCTTTCTTTGGCTCTGCCTGTCGCATCCTGGAAAATAGCATACGAAGAATTTAATCCTTTGCCCGCTAAAAACAATCTTCTCAAGGAAGTTCCCGACCCCTTAGGAGCAACAAGTATAACATCAATATCCGCTGGTGGGATGATACCAGTCCTTTCTTTAAATGTGATGCCAAATCCATGTGAAAAGTACAAGGCCTTTCCCTTTGTCAGGTGGGGCTTTATCCTCGGCCATACTTCAATTTGAGCAGCATCGGATAAAAGGTACTGAATAATGGTGCCTCTGGTGACAGCTTCCTCAATATCAAACAAAGTTTCGCCGGGTACAAAACCATCGGCTACTGCTTTATCCCATGATCCGGATTTTTTCCTCTGGCCTATGATGACATTAAACCCGTTATCTTTTAGATTTAATGCCTGTCCCGGGCCTTGAACTCCATATCCAATGATAGCGATGGTTTCATTTTTCATTGCTGCCCTTGCCTTATCCAGCGGAAATTCATCCCTGGTCATCACATTTTCTTCAACTCCTCCAAAATTCAATTTTGCCATTTTCTACTGTTTTAATTTATATGAATGGTAATAATATTTATGCTTGTGCCTTGTACTGATTGACACTTTTAAGATATCTGTTCAGATTTTCCATAGGTTTGGTAATAGCAATTCTTCCCGAGCGTACAAATTCGTATATTCCAATTTCCCTGAGTTCATTGAGAAGGCTTTCAGTCTCCGACTGATGCCCTGTTTTTTCTATTACAATAAATTCAGGCTCGATGGTAAGTACGCGGGCATTGTGATTTCGTACGATTCTCTCAACTTTATCACTACCAAAAAAAACATCTGAAGGAACTTTGTACAGGGCTATTTCCTGGTAAATGATCTCATCGTTTTTATAATAAAATGCCTTAAGTACATCCACTTGTTTTTCTATCTGGGTTATGAGTTTTCGCACTTGTTCCTCTTCCAGTATCAACATTATGGTAAACCGGTAAATGCCTTCTATAGACGACTGTGAAGCTGAAAAGCTCTCTATATTGTAATGCCTTCGGGTAATAATACTCACAATTCTAGCCATTAGTCCAGTCCTGTTTTCACAAAAAACCGTTAAAGTAAATTCTTGCATCTCCAATATTTTTTGTAGTTATCTTATTCCATTACAATTTCGTCTACTGCCTTCCCTGAAGCTATCATAGGAAATACATTTTCTTCTTTATGCACCATGATGTGGAGAAGATATGGTCCATCATAGTTAAGCATCTCTGTAATAGCATCATCTAACTCTTCAGGTTTAGTAATTTTTCTACCATTGACGCCAAATCCTTCACCAATTTTTACAAAATCAGGATTCTTTAATTCTACAGCACTGTACCTTTTCTCAAAAAACAACTCCTGCCACTGGCGCACCATGCCCAGGAATTCATTATCCAATAGCACGATCTTAACTGGTATATTCCACTGTGATAATACCCCTAACTCCTGAATTGTCATTTGGAAGCCTCCATCTCCGATAAAAGCTACAACTTCTCTTTCAGGTGATCCCAATTTTGCACCTATAGAAGCAGGAAGACCAAATCCCATTGTTCCCGCTCCCCCGGAAGAAACCCATTGGTCTTTCCCCAGATAATCGTAATACCGGGCAGCAGCCATTTGATGTTGACCCACATCCGTCACGACTATGGCTTGCCCATTCGTTTGTTCAGATACTGCCTTTACAACTCTACCCATTGTGATAAACTTGTTATTGGCTTTATCGAGATCCCTACTGATCACTTTAGTGTATTCTTCATCATCAAACTTTCTGAATTTCTCATACCAGGCAGGGTATCTTTTGGGTTCGAGTAGCGGTATGAGTGCATCGATGGCATCTTTGGCATCTGCATTGATGGCTACATGTGTTTTTACATTTTTATCGATTTCTGATGGGTCTATCTCTATATGTATAACCTGAGCCTGCCGGGCATAACGGGTAAGATTTCCGGTCACCCTGTCATCGAATCGCATTCCGATAGCAATAAGCACGTCGCATTCATTGGTCAGTTTATTGGGACCTACGTTGCCGTGCATACCCAGCATACCCATATAAAAAGGATGGTCTTTAGGTATAGTTGATAAACCGTGTATAGTACATCCTACTGGAATTCCAGACTTTTCCACCAGGTTAAGGAACGAATCTCGTGCTCCTGCGATCTGAATGCCATGTCCAGCCAGAATCATCGGCTGATTGGCTTCATTTATAATCTTAGCTGCCTTTTTAACTTTCTCTAAATCAATAATGGGTTTTGGTAAATAACTCCTGACCATAGGAGTTTTTTCATAGGAATAATTCATCATTTCCAACTGTGCATCCTTGGTGATATCGATGAGTACAGGGCCGGGTCGACCTGTATTGGCAACATGAAAAGCCTTTGCCATGATGTAAGGTATTTCCTGAGCATGCATTACCTGGTAATTCCATTTGGTAATTGAAGTGGTACATCCAATGACGTCCACTTCCTGAAAAGCATCTGATCCCAAAAGATGGCTGAACACCTGACCAGTAATGCAAACCAATGGGGTTGAATCCATCAAAGCGTCCCCCAATCCAGTAAAAAGGTTGGTAGCTCCGGGACCCGAAGTGGCAATACACACACCCGGTTTACGTTGTACCCGGGCATATCCCTGAGCGGCATGGATGGCACCTTGTTCGTGCCTGGTCAATATATGCTTCAATCGGTCCTGATAAAAGTACAGTGCGTCATATACGGGCATGATTGCCCCTCCGGGATAACCAAAAATAATATCTACACCTTCTTCGAGCAGACACTTAAGTAATGCTTCAGCTCCTGAAACCGTTTCGATTTTTACAGCATTCTTTTTCGGCTTTGTCAATAAATGTGTCCTCATGATTTAATATTTTACATTTAGCAGGTCACACAGCCTTTAGAAGCTGTACTGACACTGTCTCTATATTTTTTTAACATTCCTTTTATGTTATCATCAGGAATCTTCCATAATTTTTTGCGTTGTTCCAACTCTTCATCTGTAAGATCTACATCGATTGTATTCCTCTCCGCATCGATAAGGATGGTATCTCCGTCTTCGATTAAGGCTATGACACCTCCGCTATATGCCTCAGGCGTAATGTGGCCTACTACAAATCCGTGGGTTCCGCCTGAAAACCTTCCATCGGTAATAAGTGCAACTTCTCCACCCAGTCCTGCACCCATGATAGAAGAAGTTGGTTTAAGCATTTCAGGCATTCCAGGAGCCCCTTTAGGACCGCAAAAGCGAATTACTATAACAGAGCCCTGGCTGATTTTCCCATTTTGAATGGCCTCATTGGCGAGTTCTTCAGAATCAAAAACCCTGGCTTTCCCCCTAAAAACCAGGCCTTCTTTACCCGTGATCTTGGCTACACTGCCTTCCTTTGCTAAATTTCCATAAAGAATTTGAATATGGCCAGTAGGTTTTACTGGGTGGTGAATGGGGTAAATCACTTTTTGTCCCTGACTAAGAGGTTGGAGATCTTCCAGATTTTCACCTATTGTCTTTCCGGTAACTGTAAGAGGGTTTCCGTCGAGAAGACCTTCTTTTAGCATCATTTTCATTACTCCGGGTATACCTCCCACTTCATGCAAATCCTGCATAACATACTTGCCACTCGGCTTGAGGTCGGCTAAAAAAGGAGTAGATTGGCACCATGACTGAAAATCATTTAAAGTGAAGTCGATTTCAAATGCGTGGGCAATGGCGATAAGATGAAGGACGGCATTGGTAGATCCGCCCAACACTGTAATAAGCCTGACGGCATTTTCCATACTCTTCCTGGTTACAATGTCAGAAGGTTTTATATCTCTTTCCAGAAGCAGATCAATTGACCTTCCTATATATAGGCATTCTATCTTTTTATCATTGCTAATAGCGGGATTGGAGCTGTTGTATGGCAATGACATCCCCATAGCTTCAATGGCTGAGGCCATAGTATTTGCGGTATACATACCTCCGCAGGCACCGGGACCCGGACACGCTTTTTGAATGATTTGAGAAAACGTTTCTTCATCTATTCTACCAGCTGCTTTCTGACCCAAAGCTTCAAATGCCGATATCACATCGAGATTTTTCCCTGCATGACAGCCGGGGGCTATTGTGCCTCCATACATGACTAAGCCAGGCCTGTTGAGCCGGCCCAGTGCCATCATGGCTCCTGGCATATTTTTATCACATCCCACTACGGTGATGACACCATCGTACCACTGAGCTGAAACGACTGTTTCAATAGAATCTGCAATTATATCTCTGGAAGGAAGTGAAAACCGCATACCTGCAGTACCCATCGATATGCCATCACTGACACCTATAGTATGAAATATAAGCCCTATCAACCCGGCATCCTGAACTGAACTTTTAATATCCTTTGCAAGGTCATTTAGGTGCATATTGCAGGGATTTCCTTCCCATCCCATACTAACAATGCCTACCTGAGGTTTTTCAAGATCCTCATTTGTGAGACCTGTAGCATGCAACATAGCTTTTGCCGCAGGTTGCGTCGGATCCTGGGTTACGTGACGACTGTATTTATTTTTTTGTTTCATACTATTGCATAAAAAAAATACCCTCCGGCAGGGAGGGTATTTTTTATTATTTATAAATATATATTCCTCCCTGTCAGCCGGTAATAACCACGCTAATAATAATGGAGATAATATGTATTATATGGATTGTTATATTCATTGAAGTAAAGGTGTAATCTTTTATTTACATTGCAAAACATGTTCCAAAATTTTATTTTATTATACGATGGTGGAATTCGCTTCACGCAAAGACTTTGTTTTCAAAGCCTCAGGTCCGTCAACTATCAATGTTTGCATTATGTCACCCATCTGCGAGCACGAATAATTGATATCCGGTTTGAGATCTTCAGTTAGTATGCTTTTTTCCATACAAAACTCCACAGCCATTTTCACTGCATCTGCCTCCTCATTTAAGTCGGCATCACGGAGCATCATTTCTACGGATAATATAGTTGCCATTGGATTTGCAATATCTTTACCGGCCGCTTCAGGATAAGAACCATGCACCGGTTCGTACATACTATAGGTATTCCCTCTGGAAGATGAGGGTAATAATCCCAATGAGCCAACCAGAACACTGGCCTCATCAGAAAGGATATCTCCAAACATGTTGCTACACAACATCACGTCAAATCGGGATGGTTGTATTATGATTTGCATGGCAGCATTATCAACATACAGGTAATCCACTGTAACCTCGGGATAAGAGCTAGCCATTTTCATCACCACTTCTCTCCAAAGCCTTGATGTCTCAAGTACATTCGCCTTATCTATAAGGGTAAGCTTTTTTCTGCGTTTCATTGCCTCCTGAAAGGCCAGGTGACTAACCCTTTCTATTTCGTAACGATGGTATAAACATTCGTCAGAAGCATAGTCTTTTTTCCTAACTTTTTTACCAAAATAAATTCCGCCTGTCAATTCCCTATATATGATAAAGTCAACACCCTTTAACACTTCAGGTTTGACAACGGAAAGGCCTGCCAGTTTATCGTACAACCTTATAGGGCGGATATTGACAAAGAGTTCAAGTTCTTTTCTCAGCCTGAGCAATCCCTGTTCCGGTCTGACTTTGGCATCGGGATCCTTATCGTACTTAGGGTCTCCTATAGCTCCTAAAAGTATAGCGTCACTATTTCTACAAATATTTAAAGTCGATTCAGGCAAAGGATTGCCGGTTTTATCAATTGCAATTGCACCAATTGAGCCAAATTCAAACTGAAATGGATGTTTAAATTTCTCTCCAATGGCTTCCAATACTTTCACTGCCTGAGCGATAACTTCCGGCCCGATTCCATCTCCGGGTAATACAGCTATATTTTTCAACTTACTCATAGTCAATATGTTAATTGTTCTTGCTCAAAAGCTTTGATTTTGTCTTTCATACTTAACAGAAAATCAATGTCATCATACCCGTTTATCAGGCATAACTTTTTATATCCATCGATATCAAAAAATGTATGCCAATCATCCCTATCAATCGAAATTTTCTGATTGTGAAGATCAACTGCAACAATAATGCCTGGATCCTTTTCGACGAACGTAAACAGAAGTTCAAGCTCCTCGTCTGACACCTGTATTGGTAACAATCCATTGTTCAGGGCATTTCCTATAAATATATCGGCAAAAAAACTGGAAATAACTACCCGGAATCCGAAATCATATATGGCCCATGCTGCATGTTCTCTGCTGGAGCCACATCCAAAATTTCTGCCCGTCAATAATATTTTGCCATTATACATGGGATTATTGAGTACAAAGTCTCTAACAGGTTGTCCATTTTTGTCAAATCTCCAGTCTCTGAAAAGGTTTTCACCAAAACCGTCTCGTGTAACCGCTTTGAGAAATCGAGAAGGGATGATCTGGTCTGTATCGATATCTTCTGCGGGAAGAGGGACCACAGTTGATTGTAATAGGGTAATTTTCTCCATTTTTTTTTAATTTAGGTACTCTCTTATGTCTACAATATGCCCTTCGATTGCCGCTGCTGCGGCCATGAGAGGACTGGCCAGAATGGTTCTTGCCCCCGGGCCTTGTCTTCCCTCAAAATTTCTATTGGATGTGGAAATACAGTATTCTCCATCAGGGATTTTATCTTCATTCATACCCAAACAGGCGCTGCAGCCGGGTTCTCTTAATTCAAAACCGGCTGAATGAAAAATCTCATCCAGTCCTTCTTCTATGGCTTGTTTCCTCACCAATTGTGATCCGGGAACTATATATGCCTGAATATGTCTGGCTTTTTGTTTACCCCGGATAAAGTTGGCTATTTGCCTGAGGTCTTCAATTCGGCTATTGGTACATGACCCAATAAATACATGCTGGATCTTATGTCCCTGTAACGTCTGGCCTATTGAAAGATCCATGTATTGCAGGCTTTTAGCAAAAGAGACTGAATCGGTTTGGTTTGGGATGACCTCGTCAATTTTTATGCCCATTCCCGGATTGGTTCCATAGGTTACCATGGGTCCTATCTGAGAGGCGCTAAAAGTATGTTCTGCATCAAAAACAGCATCAACATCAGTATACAGGGTTTTCCAGAAAGCCGAAGCTTTGTCAAATTCTTCCCCTTTTGGTGCAAACGGCTTGTCCTGAACATAAGCAATCGTCTTGTCGTCTGGGGCAATCAATCCTCCACGGGCACCCATTTCAATACTCATATTGCATACGGTCATTCTTTCTTCTAAGCTCATAGCCTGGAATACTTCTCCGGCATATTCGACAAAATAACCCGTACCACCGGCTGCACTCAATTTTGAAATTATAAATAAAATCACATCTTTAGCAGACACGCCTTTATCCAGTTTACCATTTACTATAATTCGCATTGTCTTAGGTCTGGTCAGGATGAGACATTGAGAAGCCATAACCTGCTCGACCTGGCTGGTACCAATTCCAAAAGCAATGCTTCCAAATGCACCGTGTGTACTCGTATGGCTATCGCCACAAACAATAGTCATTCCAGGTTTGGTAATACCCAACTCTGGTCCTATGACATGAACGATGCCCTGATATGGATGGCCCAAACCGTACAATTCCAATCCAAATTCCCTGCAATTATCAGTAAGGGTACTTACCTGCAACCTGCTCAATGGTTCTCTGATGGGCAGATGTTGATCTTTGGTGGGTACGTTATGATCAGCAGTAGCAGTTATTTTATCCTTTCTGAAAATATCTATTCCTCTTTGACGAAGCCCATCAAATGCCTGTGGACTGGTTACTTCGTGTATAAAATGATGATCTATATAGAGGACATCTCTACCCCCATCAATGGATGTTACGACATGAGCGTCCCATATCTTGTCAAATAAAGTCTTGGCCATAGTTTTCTTATATGCTTACAAACACAATTAATTTTAACAATTTTTCCAGATCTCTGTCATCCACTTCCTTTTTCTGGTCCGCCAATTTTAAGAAGGAAACATATGCTTCATCAAGCTCATCTTTGGTGAGGTTATAACCAATCTCTTTTGCTCTGTAAGCGAGAGCAGCTCTACCTGATCGGGCTGTCAATACAATGGAGGATTTATCCACTCCCACCTCTGCGGGGTCAATGATTTCATAAGTATCTCTCCTTTTGATCACACCATCC
The DNA here is from genome assembly GCA_041749255.1 of Saprospiraceae bacterium. Classification (GTDB taxonomy): domain Bacteria; phylum Bacteroidota; class Bacteroidia; order Chitinophagales; family Saprospiraceae; genus JABDLO01. Next base: position 31,039 of record JBGTBR010000028.1, on the reverse strand, counting down.
TGATGGATACCGGAAGAATGGGCAAAGGCATTAGCACCTACAATGGCTTTATTGGCTTGTACTACCATACCCATTTTATCGGAAACCATCTCACTCATTCCCTTGAGCAAAGGTGTTTTGATACCAGTATGATACTTACCTGTAAATCTTTGTTTAATAATCATGACAACTTCCTCCAAAGAAGTGTTTCCTGCCCTTTCTCCGATACCATTTATTGTACATTCTATTTGTCCGGCTCCATTTTCCATACCCGCTATTGAATTGGCTGTAGCCATGCCCAAGTCATTATGACAATGTGTTGAAAGGATTGTATTCTCTATTCCTTTAACATTTTCCCGGAGGTATTTAATTTTAGCCCCATATTCATGAGGGAGACAATATCCCGTAGTATCGGGTATATTGAGAACAGTTGCCCCGGCTTTAATGACAGCCTCGATGACTTTTGCCAAATAGGCATTATCAGTTCTACCTGCATCTTCAGCATAAAATTCAACATCTTCCACATAGGATTTAGCCAATTTTACAGCAGCCACTGCTCTTTCAAGCACATCCTCCCTTGAGGTTTTTAATTTATAAAATATATGACTGTCAGAAGTACCAATACCCGTATGAATTCTTGGATTTCTAGCATGCTCAAGAGCTGCTGCTGCCACTTCTATATCTTTAGCCACAGCCCTGGAAAGTCCGCATACTGTGGCATTTTTGACCAGCTTAGAAATCTCTGCTACACTGTTAAAATCACCTGGGCTGGAAATAGGAAAACCAGCCTCGATAATATCTACCCCCAAATTATCCAACGCATCGGCCAGAATTAATTTTTGTTCAGTTCTCAATTTACACCCCGGCACCTGTTCCCCATCTCTCAAAGTAGTGTCAAAAATATGAATTCGCCCTCCTGACATAATTTATTTGTTTACTTGATAACTTATAACTTATTTCGTTAAACAAATATAATTTTGACACTTGCATTTAATAAATCAAAGATTTCTAATACTACAAACCAAAAAATGAATCATTAGCTTATATAATATTGATTATCTTACACTTATAATCTTCTTTTTTACAATGCCAAAGCAACAAACAGATCATCTTTTACAGCTCATAAAAAGCCTTTCGAAAGGTGAGAAAAGAAGTTTTCGCCTTTTTGTCAACCGGGATAACGCATCGGATAATAAATTATTTATGCAGTTATTTGACTTTATAGACAAGCATGGTGAATATAATGAAGAATCGATATTAAAAAAAATTCCAAGAATTAAGAAAGCCCAGATTTCCAATATTAAGGCCAATCTATACAAGCAGATTATGTTGAGCCTTCGCAACCTGATAAAAAATGAAATTCAGGATATGACTATCAGAGAAAATATGGATTACGCTCAAATTCTATATAACAAAGGATTATATAAACAGAGTTTGGACTTATTGGAAAAAGCAAAAAAAACAGCCATTGCCATACAGAACTATAATCTGGCTCTTCATATATTAGATTTTGAGCGCCACATTGAATCACAACACATCACCGGTTCTATGTTTGGAAAAGCAGAAGAAATACAAAGTCTTTCCAATGAATTATTATATAAACTTTCCGTACGAAATGAATTGGAAAATTTCTCGCTATTACTATATGGCTTTTACCTTCAGTATGGATACGTAAAAGATAAAAAAGATTATAGATTCATTAAAGAATTTTTTCAGACTCACCATCCGGCTGTTGAGGCTCATAAATTAGATTTTTACGAAAAGTTGTCGTTTTTTCAATCGTATGTCTGGTACAATAATATGATTCAGGATTTTCCTCAATATTACCGCTATGCGCAAAGTTGGGTAGATCTTTTTGAAGATGACGAAGAAAAAATGTACAGTGACACACCACTGTATTTTAAAGGAATTCACAATCTACTCAATGCTTTATTCATGGCACAGAGATTAGATAAATTCTTGCCAATATTCAAAAAATTGTTAGACCTTGAAAATAATCCAAAAGTACTCAAAGATCATAATTCGCTTTCTCTTTGGACACTGTTTTCATACATTCATGGAATTAATCGGGTGTATTTGACTGCAGAATACGATAAAGGAGTCTCTTATGTAAAACCTTTGGAAAAAATTCTGGAAACCAATGTTTATAATTGGGACCTTAACAGGATATTAGTATTCTATTACAAAATAGCCTGTGTTTATTTTGGTCATGGAGATTTAGAGAATGCTATCCTATATTTAAATAAGATCACCAATCATGTATATCCTAATTTCCGGGAAGATATTCAGTGTTTTGCACAAATTCTCAATTTGATAGCCCATTTTGACCTGGGCAATGAAATGCTGGTATCTTATAAAGTCAAATCAGTTTACCGCTTTCTTTTAAAAATGGAAGATATGCAGGAGGTTCAAAAAGAAATTTTTCGCTTTTTGAGGAAAACGCCCTCCATGCAAAGGGAAGATATTATACCCGAATTTAAAAAATTAAAAACCAAATTGGAAATTCTTCGCGACGATCCATATGAGAGAAGGCCATTTTTATATCTGGACATTATATCCTGGCTGGAGAGTAAAATCAATAATTTACCAATAGCTGAAGTTATCAAAAATAAAATTTCAATGTAATTTTTCAACTTTCCTGGAAATAATCCAACTTCCAAGTGTTCCGGAAATAAGAGCCAGGAGGATGACTAAAAGTGATAGCCAAACCGGAAAATGCACCACTTCAATGAGAAGCATTTTTACAGCTACAAAACTCAAAATAAAAATAAGGCTATACTTGAGATAAGCAAAACGCGCCAATAAGGAGTCAAGCAAAAAATACATAGATCTGAGACCCAAAATGGCAAAGATATTTGAACTGAACACCAGGAATGGGTCGGTAGTAATTCCCAAAATAGCCGGAATACTATCAATGGCAAATACAATGTCTGTTAATTCTATTACAATTAATACGATAAACAGTGGAGTTACAGCCCACATCCATTTTCTTTTAACTATAAACTTTTCCCCTTCAAACTCATCTGTTACGGGTAATACCCTCCTTACCAATCTGACAATTGGATTCTGATTAAAGTCAATATCTTCACCTCCACTTTTTGCCATTTTATAGGCAGAAATTAATAGGATTACCCCAAAAACATAAATCATCCAATCAAATCTTTCCAATAAGGCAACCCCCATAAATATCATAATCGCCCTAAACACTATGGCTCCGAGTATTCCCCAAAAAAGTACCCTGTGTTGGTATTTTCTGGGGATAGCAAAGTATGAAAAGATCATGGACATAACAAAGATGTTGTCCATACTTAGTGAAAGTTCAACCAAATAACCTGTCAGATAAAGCATGGTAGCTTCCAGAGGCTCTAGCATCTGTGGGTTATCGACATATTCGCTACTATATAAATAATACACCACCAAAGCAAAAAGCAATGCAATAGAAACCCACATCATAGTAAATAATCCGGCTTGTTTTGCACCAAGTACTTTCGCTTTTTTATTAAATACCCCTAAATCAAGTGCAAGCAAAATCAAGATCAAAGAAACAAATACTATCCAAACCATGCTAAGACTTTATTAGGACGCAAGATAATCCTTTATCATACTCCTTACAATAATTGTCAGGCTTAAATAAAAGAATGCTATAGAATATTTATAGCCATTCAGAATTAAAGGGAACCGTTACATTTTGGAACTTACTTAACCATAACTCCGCAGGAGTTAAATAAGAATAGCCACCAAAGTTTTGGGGCAAAAATTATGACAAAACTACTCATTTACATTGGATTCTGAGTAGCTACACTTTTTGACATTATATTTCTTTTTTTCGAGCAAAAATACCACCATAAAAAATTCAACTTCACTATTAAACTACCAAGTTATTATTTTATCCTACATTATAAGTTATTCTTTATAATCAATTCATCAGACAAACCACATTAGCTACAGGGATCAGGCGATTGAGTTGAAAATCTTGAGAAAACTGAGTTCTGATGGCAAAATTCAATAATATATTTCTGCTTAGTTTAAAATCTCCACCATAGGCTATAGTGTATTGTGAAATAAATCCATCACTGTTATAATGAAACCACCCGTTACCTATGTCCTGTTCAAATTTGGCTGCGAAATATTCGTCTCCTGCAAAAGGAGCATCCAAAGTGCTGTCAAAGTAATTTTCCAATCGTTCATATACAACTTCAGCATAAAAATTAAACTTTGGGCCACCATACCGGTAACTCGTTCCAATAGCCAGATTGGATCTATTATTGATCCCTGTATATCTCAATAATCCTGTCAGTAATCCATTATTACCCATTTGCAAGCATCCATTAACCCAAATTGCCATTCCGGCTCTTTTCACTTTAAGGCTGTCAATTCCGCCATTATCATAGGTGTACACCATTCCAAATGCCCCATCAACCATAGTGCGATTCCAATGATTGAGTTGGTACTCTTCCATTTTCAACCTGTATTGGCTTTTGAGTACATTATTGATATTCCTTATCTCATGTCGCAGTCTTTCAATTTCACTGTTGTAAAACAATCTTTCCTCAGGATCTTGGGTAGCATTTCTCATTGAAATCAATGAATCCATTTCTGCATTTAGCTCCATAAAAGTATAAGTATGTTCCTGCTGCATCTGCTGAAGCAGAGCTGTATTATATAAGTGATCCTCCTTCTTATAAAGATTTAGTTTTAAGGAATATGCCGCATGATTGATTCCATCTATTTTGGCAGTGCCTAATGACAAACTCAGGGTCGATAATCGTTTTTCCCAATCACTCATATTCGCAATTTCAGACCATGATTTCTTCTTGTACAAAAAATGCCAGAACGGCTGACCTTCTATTGCGAGATCAGGCGCCAAATTATAATTCTTTATGCGCCAATCCACTTTAAATGAACGAAGGTCAGAAGGTCTTAACACCATTTCCGGATTTACCCCCATCATGGAAAATGCTGGTGAGGATGGAATATTGAGTTCTGTATCCTTCATCACCTCATACCACTCGTCCTGGCCAGAAAGTGGATTGATCAGTAGAATTAATGGCAACACAATGATAAAAATCCTGTAATGCAATAGAAAGTTTTTCATATAATCTGGGTTTTAATGAGTCGTAATAAAAACAAAAGTGTAGTTTGTATTTTGGTTAATAATCACCCAAAGGAGTGAATTTTATGAGTGTTGCACTTTCAATATTTGCAGAATATTAGAAAGCGTATCTATAATGAAGGACAAAAAAGATCAGAAAAATAAAAAAGGAAAAGTGATTGTGTTAACAGACAAATTCAACCAATCGAAACCTGATAAAACTCCGCTTCTATATGATCAACTAGAACAGGAATTAAAAGATATTGAAGAAATGATAGCAAAAAATCTGGAATCTAAAGACTAATATTATATTTTTGAGAGCCGACCACATCATAAAAAAAGTACATCATGATGGCACAGAATAGGTTTCTAAACCCATTGAAGGCAGTTCTTTTACTTATCATATTGAGTTTTATACCACATCTGTCTGGGCAGAGTGTCAATTCTCTTTCAGAAAAACAGATAAAAGAAGACAGTCTATTAAACCTATTAAAGGAAAGCCAAACAGATTCAGTTCGCATGGTACTATACGATCAACTAAGGAGGATTACCATATTTGAAAATCCTGAAAAAGCACTTGAATATACCCGTGAGCTGGGTAAACATGCCCTATTAGCAGGAAAAGATAGGATGCATGCTGTTTCTTTAATATACGAAGGTAATGCTTATACAGCCTTGGGCAGATTCAATGAAGCCCTTGAAAAATTTTTAGAAGGTGAGAAATATTTTGATACACATAAGGATTCCACTGCACTCACTTCCGTGTACAATGCATTGGGTGCCATATATGAGGGTACGGAAAGGGATTCTTTGGCAATAATATATTTTGATAAATCCTACCAATTGGCCGTCTTAAGAAACGACCTTACCCGTCAAATTTACAGCCTGAATAATTTAAGTAACATTCATTACCGCAAAGGTGATTATATCAATAGTGAAATCATGCTCGAAAAGGTAATGCAAATACCCGAACAGTCTTTTCCTCTTAATTTCTACAATATGGCTAAAGTGAATTATGCCAATACGTTGAAAATGGTAGATAAAATGGCAGAGTCTGAAAAGCTCTACCGGGAAGTACTTAAGGAAGAAGACATGTTGGATAATTTCACGAGATGTATGGCAAAAAAAGGTATTGGTTCCATCCACCTTCTACAAAAAAAACCACAATCAGCTATTGCATTTTTACATGACGCACTCATGCTGGCAAGGACTAACAATTTTAAGCCTGAAGAAAAAGAAATACTCAAAGATCTCACACTCAGCTATGAAGCTCTGGGAAACTACAGGTTGGCATATTCATATATGAAAGAGCATACATCATTAAAGGACAGTCTTCTAAGTGATGAAAAGGACAAAAATCTCATTGATGCTCTCACTCGATTTGAATCTCAAAAAAAAGAGCAGGAAATTGCACTTCTAACTGCCAATAACGAATTGAAAGACCTTAAAATAAAACAATCGTCTACCGTTTTCTGGTTTCTTTTAACTGTCCTGTTTGGGGTTATAAGTGTATTGCTTTTGGCTATACGGGCACAACGCGTCAAAATGAGAGCAAATCGTCAACTTCAAGATAAAAACAGGCAAATCAGCCATGCCCTTGAAGAAAAAAATATTCTCCTCAGAGAGATCCATCATCGCGTAAAAAATAATCTTCAGGTTATTTCCAGCCTTCTCAAATTACAATCTCACTACATCGAAGACGAAAGTGCCGTGAAAGCAATTGCCGAAGGAAGAAACAGAGTACATTCGATGGCTCTTCTTCATCAAAATCTTTACCGTGATGACAATTTGACAGGAGTAGACATGAAGGATTACTTTACCCATTTAATTGAAGGACTTTTCGAAGCGTACAATATACATTCTGAAGAAGTAAAACTGCAATCTAACATTGAAGACCTTTATCTGGATATCGATACCGTAATCCCGCTCGGTCTTATTGCTAATGAACTGATCAGCAATGCTTTAAAACATGCGTTTAAAGAAAAAAAAGATGCGTTGTTGACCGTGACTTTAAAAGAAGAAAATGGAAAACTAATTTTTAAAGTAGAAGACAATGGTATCGGTATTGACCTGATAGCCTCAAAAGAGAAAAAAAGTTTTGGCCAAAAACTTATTCAATCGCTTGCTGAGAAATTAGAAGCTGAGATTCAAATAGAAACCTCAGAAGGCACTTCTGTTCAACTCATCATACGCGATTATCAAAAAGCTGCTTAAAAAATGTCAGAGAGAATACTTATAGTAGAAGATGAACCTATTATAGCTGATGATATTGAACGGGTATTAAGCATTCACAATTATGAAGTAGCGGGAAAAGCCTACTCCAGTACAAAAGCTATTGATATGTTAAATAGCAGATATCCCGATCTTGTATTATTGGACATTGCCCTCAAAGGAGATAAGGACGGCATTGACATAGCACATATTATCCGAAATACTTATAAAATACCCTTTATTTACCTTACATCTTTCAGTGACAAACTCACTTTAGAGCGTGCTAAACCCACTATGCCTTATGGTTATATCGTCAAACCCTTTAAAGATAAAGATCTGTTAACAACCATTGAAATAGCTATATACCGGTATACTGCAGAAAAGAATATGCATATTCTTTTAAAGGATAAAGTTGATTCACTTATGGATCAACAACTCACTAATATGGAATTTAAAATTGTCGAATTGATCTGGCACGGAAAATCTAATAAAGAAATAGGAGATGAATTATTCATTTCTCTGAATACGGTAAAAACCCATATAAAGAATATATTCATAAAAATGGAGGTGAAAAGTAGAAATGAATTAATAGTAAGGCTTAGATAAAAAGTCTAACACAATATCCTCATTTTTTAAAAATAAGAATATTACCCGTCATTTCCGGAGGAGCCTCAATATCCATTAAATACAGAATTGTAGGAGCTATGTCGCTCAATTTACCATTCACCACATCATGTGAAGTTATAGCGATGTCCCTGCCTCCTACAAAAATAGGTACAGGATTGGTTGTATGGGATGTATTAGGAGATCCATCTGGATTGATCAACATATCAGCATTTCCATGATCGGCAATGATTATGTAATAATATTTATGCTTTTCCAATTCTAAAATTAATTTGTGCAGGCAGGAGTCTACAGTTTCTGCAGCTTTCATGGCTGCTATGAAAACACCTGTATGCCCTACCATATCTGCATTGGCATAGTTGAGGCAAATAAAATCAGGATAGCTGCTTCGAATATTTTCAATCAATGCATTCGTAACCTCTTCGGCACTCATCTCTGGTTTCAGATCATATGTGGCTACTTTCGGAGACTGAATAAGTATTCTTGATTCACCACGAAATTCCTGTTCTCTCCCTCCAGAAAAAAAATATGTAACATGCGGATACTTTTCAGTTTCCGCTATCCTTACTTGAGTAAGTCCATTTTCGGAGATTATTTCACCCAGCGTTTTCTTTAGGTCATCTTTTAGAAATAATATGTGGACATTATCATAACTCTTGTCGTATTCTGTCATAGTGCAGAAATAAAGATCCATTTTTTTCATATCCAGATGAGGGAAATCGGTTTTAATAAAAGCCTCTGCTAACTGTCTGGGTCTGTCAGTCCTGAAATTAAAAAATAATACTACATCCCTTTGTTGGATTAACCCATCTCTTCCTCCATCTTTTAAAATAATGGGTTCCATAAACTCATCAGTCTTGTTCAAAGCATAGTAACTTTTGACAGCATCAACCAAATCATCAGCCTCTAAACCAATACCCTCTACCAGTAAATGGTAGGCTCTCGCAATTCTTTCCCAACGCTTATCCCTGTCCATGGCATAATACCTGCCGATCACAGTGATGAGTTTTGCATTGCTGCCTTCAATGTGGTTGTGGAGTGCCTGGAGATATCCGGCTCCACTCGTAGGATCTGTGTCTCTGCCATCCAGAAATGCATGAATATAGACTTTCAAGTTGGGATATCTGCTCAAAATATCACATAATCCAATGATATGGTTGATGTGAGAATGCACACCACCATCGGATACCAGGCCAATTAAATGTATAGGCTTATTATTTTTGATGGCGTATTGTATCGCATCCATCAGAACTGGATTCTGGTCCAACTCTCTTTCTTTGATACTCTTATTGATCCTCGCCAGTTCCTGATAAACTACTCTACCAGCACCAATATTTAAATGGCCTACCTCGGAGTTACCCATTTGTCCTTCCGGCAGACCCACTTCCTCTCCATAGGTGACCAATTCAGCATTGGGTAATATTTCATAAAGAGAATCGATAAATGGAGTATATGCTTTTGCTATAGCTGATCTCTCCGGATCCTGACCATGTCCCCAACCATCCAATATGACAAGTGCTACTCTTTTCTTTTCCTTCATATAAACCTTGCTTTATTACAACCCATACCACAAATAAGTGTAAATACTTTTCATTGACCTGACAAAATAGTATTATTAAAAGGGTCAAATGATGTGTAAAAATAAAAGATGTTGTGTAGTTACATGTCCTAATGGCAACATATTTTAATATTACATCCACCTTTAGTGACGAACCTGTTTTTCACATAAAAATATTCGCTCTTATCTTTTCATTATCAATCACATTGAAGCATTTTTGAAATACAATTTTTTCATATTGGTTTCTAATAGCATGATATCGATCATTATTCAGTACCTTAATACATCATTTGTGATATTTAAAATCTATTATAATATTATGTTGTATTTATTCTATCATTTCACCAATCAAAATTGTAATTATGAAAAAAATTATTTTTAAAGCAAAAAGGAGGTCAAAATGGGTTCTTGCCTTAACCGGTTTCATTGCAAGTGTATTTATATTAAGTTGTAGCCAGGGTCCACCTAAAGGGTCAAGAGCAGCACAGGCGAAAATCGGAAAAGAGCATTATATGAATTATTGTAGTTCATGTCATGGAGAAGATGGCAAAGGACTTAAAATGGATGACCTTACCAGGCAACCCTTTGATTTGACAAGAATTGTTTTAGATCGGAAGATGACTGAATTTCCCATTTTAGAAATTGCCAACATTATCGATGGCAGAAAAATGGTTGAAGCCCATGGCTCAAGAGATATGCCGATATGGGGTGAGGTATTTTCTGAGGGTGAATATTTAAAGGAAGAAGAGATCAAAGGTCGGTTGGCTGAAATCATTGCCTATTTGATGAGCATCCAGGAAAGTCGTTTGTGATCAGTAGTTACCTACAGTTTGTATAAGAAATTTTGGGTTCAAATTCGGCATGGTTCCTTGAAAATGATTCTTTCATTAATTTGAAGGATTGTGATACCAATGGAGTTCACGAGCCAAATCCATTGAATGTCAACAGTGTACGGTGTACAGTGAACTGTCAATGTTATCTTTCCCACATTGAAACCCTTCGACCTATTTAGCGCGTAGTTCGTATCCATTAGCAAATGGTTTTAGTTTTGGTTTTAGTTAACTTTCAACTTTCTGACCTTCGACTTTCCGACCTTCGACTTTCCGACCTTCATACCTGTCGAAGTTATTTGGTTATTGACATATTTATTGCGAATAGCTAATAGCTAATAATAAATGCTAAAAGCTAAAAACCTCATCCTCAACCTCATCCTCAACCTTATCCTTAACCTTAACTTCTCAACACCGACAATAAATGAAAAATCCCGGACATGCCGGGATCTCAACAATAAACCACTATTGCTAAAGGATAAAAAATCTTTTACATCAAGCACTGACTACTCAGTCAATATTGTCATGCAAATAAGAGTTGTTGCTATTCATAAAAGGCCCATCATCATCGACAGAAACTTTATTGCGCGAATATCCGCCATGCTTTTCAGAATCTTTATGTTCTAATTCTACTTTGCGTCGCTGATAGGCGGGGGTGTTTTCCATTTCAGCTATCTCATGCGGGCTATCCATTTGTTTAGAAGTTTTCAACCTCAGGTATTTTCTCCTTTCCATTTCCAATTCTGTCAATTCAGTTTGAGGAGAGTCAGACTTTTCCTTTACAGAAGGCTTGTCCTGGGCGAAAGGGGACTCAACCGGAGTCGATTTAATCCCAAAACCATCGATGGTTTGTTTGACTTCGTCTTCACCAAAATCGATCGTAAATTTTTTATCGCCTTCAGCATAACCTTTAGCAAAAATACCATCTTCATCAGGGAGTTCATCCTCCAATCCCACTACGATCTTCTCTTTTACAGGATTTCTATCTTTCTTTTTTCCCTCCCCAAAGCCTGTAGCGATAATGGTGACACTGATTTTATGTCCCAACGATTCGTCTCTGCAATTACCCCACACAAGATCTGTTCCGTAACCAGCTTCTTCCTGCACATAATCGGTGATTTCTCCTATCTCATCCATAGTCACTTCATCTGTACCTGAAGTTATATTTAGAAGAATATGTCGGGCACCCCGAATATCATTATCTTCCAAAAGAGGTGAATTTAAAGCCGCTGAAACCGCTTGTCTGGCTCTATCTTCTCCTTCAGCAGTTGCACTGCCCATAATGGCCACTCCACTCTGGCGCATGACAGTATTTACATCTTCAAAATCTACATTCACATAGCCGGGTACGGTAATGATTTCCGCAATACCTTTTACAGCGGTAGTGAGGATTTCATCTGCTTGAGCAAATGCTTCGGATAATGTCAAATTTCCATGAATTTGTCTTAGTTTATCATTGGAAATCACCAGAATGGCATCCACATTTGCTTTAAGTTGTTCAAGTCCTTCCAGAGCCTGCCGTTGTCTTGGTAATCCTTCGAACTTGAATGGAAGTGTAACCACTCCGACAGTAAGGATTCCTTCTTCCCTTGCTGCTTTGGCGATTATTGGAGCAGCACCTGTGCCGGTACCCCCTCCCATGCCAGCCGTTACAAACAGCATTTTTGTTTGATTGGTTACAAATGAGCGAACTTCATCAATAGATTCAATACAGGCTTCCTTACCCACATTGGGCTTGGTGCCGGCCCCTCTACCTTCTGTAAGTTTAGGACCCAATTGTATTTTAAAATCAACAAGACTGTTTTCCATAGCCTGGTGATCTGTATTGCAAATGGCAAAATCTACGCCTTTAATTCCCTGACGGAACATATGGCCTACAGCATTGCCGCCTCCACCACCAACGCCTATGACCTTGATGATTGAGCTCTCGTGATTTGGTATATCGAATAACATAGTAAATGAGTTTTTAAGTTTAATCAATAGTTCGTTAAAAATCAGAATCTGGCTTAGGATCAAAGAACTCTTTGGTCATTTCAAAAAACTTTTTATACCAATTGTCCTCTTTTCTTGTTGCAATGCCTGTATCTTCAGCCATTTCCACACCTACCAAGGCAGGTTCCTCTTCTCCATTTTTATCCATTATTACATAATCCTGGTGGAGATCATTATCTATGCTATTTTTCAATAGCCCGACTGCTGTAGCGTATTTAGGACTTGCCAACTGTTTGGTATAACCGTGAGCAAGATGTTCGATGGGATGGCCTATTCTTGTATGCATGGTAGTATGGTAGCTGCTGAGCAGATCTATGTGCCTTAGCATAGACCCCCCTCCGGTAAGTACCATTCCCGCCAATAACTTATCTTCATAACCAGAACGTTTGATTTCAAACAATACCTGGTCAAAAATCTCTTCTACCCTGGCCTGGATGATCCTGGCCAGATTTTTTTCAGATATTTCTGAAGGCTCCCTACCATTGATGCCCGGGATGGTAATAATCCGGTTATCAAATATCTCATCAGAGAGAGCAGAACCAAATTTTACCTTGAGTTTTTCTGCCTGGTTTATCAACACACTGCATCCTGCCTGAATGTCTTTGGTTATAACATGACCTCCAAATGGAATCACTCCTGTATGCCTGATAATACCATCTTTGAAAACGGTAACATCAGTCGTTCCTCCACCAATGTCAACCAGTACCACTCCTGCTTCCATTTCTTCACCATTGAGGACTGCTGAAGAAGAAGCTATAGGCTCCAGAGTTAAATTGGCAATGCCCAAACCCGCTTTCTCTACACATTTCATAAGATTTCGGGAAGCAGTAATCTGTCCTGTAATAATATGGAAATTGGCTTCCAATCTGATTCCAGACATTCCCACAGGATCCATGATATCGCGTTCATCATCGACAGTGTATTCTTGCGGAATGACGTGAAGGATTTTAACTCCAGGAGGTAACACGAGCTTATGCATATCCTTAATAAGTCTGTCCACATCAGCTTGGCTGATTTCATTCAAAGCATTGTCACGTGTCAAAAGTCCATGGTGATGAAGACTTTTTATGTGTTGACCGGCAATGCCAACGTGAACATTTTTAATTTTTAAACTGGCATTCCTCTCTGCGATATCCACAGCGTCGCGAATTGAGCGCACTGTTTTATCGATGTTGATCACTACTCCACGTGACACACCCTCAGACTTGACGGTGCCTACTCCGAGGATTTCGATCTTGCCATACTCATTGAGCCTTCCGGCAATGGCACATATTTTTGTAGTGCCAATGTCCAAAGCTACGGCTACTTTACTGTTCTGTATATGCATATCCTTCATAATTAAATAATATTATGGTTTATTAATTGCTATTTCTAAGTTCGGCCACAACCTGATTCTCAAAATCGAGATTTAAAGTTGTGTATTTATTCCAACCTTCTTTAGGCAGACCGTCCTTGTACATATATTTTAATTTAAATAATTTTTCTTCTGAACCTTCGGCATATAAAGTAATCTTTTCTCTTCCTATTTTAGGCACCATGGTTATCCTGCCCTGGTTGTCTATATCGATTTGCTCAATTAATGCCGATAAAAATTCATCACTGATCAAGTTCATTGACAGTTCATATACATCCCGCAGGTTATTTCTTGTTTCCGATTGTATTTTTTCAAAACTGTATTCACCTACATGCCCGGTCACCAATGGCACTCTTACTGCTCTACCTTTTTTAACCGGTATCTGCTTGCCTTCGACATCCAAATAATAGGACAATTCATTTTTTTGAACCCTACTGATAACCTTTTTTTCAGTAATACGAATGATGAGATTATTCCTGGAGTCGAGATAAACTTCGGCGTTCTTTATCCGCTTATCATCTTGTAACATTTTTTCTATATCCATCAGATCCAAATCTTTTATGGATGCGTGAATGACTTCATATCCAAGATATATCATGAGTTTTTGGGCTATTTCTTTTTCGGTAATTAAAGTCCTGTCCGTATTCGGAGATTCTATGACTACCTGTAAGTTTTTGATCAGGGTAGCAGATTTTCTTATTGTACTAAAATACAACCCTGCACCTATGGCAATGAGTAAGATCGACCACGTAAGAGTGGATTTAATTCTGTTCCATTTATGATCGCTATTACTCATTTTTAAAATTTATCTCTTTAAATTTTTTCTACTTACTAGCCATGATACTATAGGTTCTCTTAAAAGATCTATATCACCTGCCCCCAGGGTCATGATCACATCTGTCTTATGATCTTTTAAAAAATTGACCACCTCGCTTTCTTTTAAATTCCAAACCTGGTCATTTGTCAAACACCGGGTAATTATTTTTGATGTCACTCCGGGAATGGGCTCTTCTCTTGCCGGGTAAATCGGACATAGAATAATACTGTCAAGCCGGTTTAGGGCCGTAGCAAATTCCTGTGCAAAATCCCTGGTTCTGGTATAGAGATGAGGTTGAAATATTCCGGTAATTTTCTTGCCGGGAAATAATTCCTTGGCCGCTGATATGGCTGCATCCAATTCTCGGGGATGATGTGCATAATCATCTATGTACACCAAGTCCTCATCTTCAAACAATCTTTCAAATCTCCGGAATATTCCTTTGAATGTTCCTATTGCTTTTTTTATATCTTCTGCCGCCATTCCGAGTTTCAAACCTGTAATGATGGCAGCTGTCGAATTTTCTATATTATGCCTTCCGGGCATGGATGATGAGATCTGATCAATTTTTATTCTCTCCCAATTAAAAGAAAACTCAAATCTTCCATCCTTAACCTGAATGTCACTACTGTAAGCCATCCCATTTTCCAATCCAAACGAAACATGAGAAACCTTTTTTGCTTTTAATCTCTCTTTCCAATTATCAGGAAAAAGGACCTCTAAGTCATGCTTAAAAATAAGTGTTCCCCCTGATCTGATCTTTTCAATAAATGCCCAATAACCTCCTAACATACTTTTGTGATCACCATATATGTCAAGATGATCCGCATCCATGGACATCAGGATAGCTATATCCGGATTTAATTTCAAAAAAGACCGATCATATTCATCTGCCTCAACGACTACCCATTCAGACCCACGGTTGACATAATTGATACCATTTGGTAACATTAATCCACCAATGAAGGAAGAAAAAGCAATCTCTGAACTGGATAAAACCTGAGTAATCAATGCACTCGTAGAAGTTTTACCATGTGTTCCAGCTACCGCTATACACTTCTTGTTTTCAGAGATCAATCCAAGTGCTTCAGATCTTTTTATCACTTTAAATCCCTGTTCTTTGTACCAATATAAACCCTTATGAGAGGATGGTATAGCAGGGGTATAGATCACAAGATCAATATCAGATGGATATTTTGCATGATCGTCAGTATACAGTATTTCAATGCCTTCGCTTTCCAACTTTTTGGTAAGCTTTGTAGATGTTTTATCATATCCGGAAACGACCTTTCCCTGACTTTTCAGGTATCTTGCCAAGGCGCTCATTCCTATACCACCAATTCCGATGAAGAAAACCTTATTTATTTCTTCCAGCCCGGAACTATTCATCTCCTCCCGGTTTTAATTACTTCTTCCGCTATAAGTCTGGCAGCGTCTATTTTAGCCATGCCATATGCGGCATTTGCCAATTTTTTTCTCTTCTCCTCATCTCCCAATAATTCTTTAATTATCGGTAATAATTGATCAATTGCTTCGCTATCTTTAACCATAATCGCAGCCCCCTCACTGACCAATGCCATTGCATTGCTGGTTTGATGGTCTTCCGATACATTTGGTGATGGTATCAATATGGCCGGTTTTCCTATCAATGTCAACTCTGCTATTGTTAGAGCACCTGCTCTGCAAACCACCAGATCCGCCATACTGTATGCCGCAGTCATATCTTCTATAAATGCAACAGTACTGACATTCTTCATGGAAGCTACTTTAGAAGCACTGTACTCCGTATAGTAAAGTTTTCCCACCTGCCACAAAAGATTATATCCGTGAAGCAATGTCGGCCTGCTTTCTCCTGCTGCTATCGCTCTGTTGATGGTTCGCGCTCCCAAACTTCCCCCTGAAACCATGACCAATGGTAATTCAGGATCAAAACCCTGAACAGCTTTCACCTTCCTTCCTTCCAATTCATGTATCCTGGTGATATCTTTCCTTACCGGATTGCCAGTAATAACTATTTTTTGGGGATTGAAAAATTTTTCCATACCCTCATAGGCTACACAAACTCTTTTTGCCCATCTGGCCAACAGTTTATTGGTCAAACCAGCATAGGAATTTTGCTCCTGAATAAGTGTAGGTATTCCTAATATCGCCGATGCAAAAAGAACCGGACCACTGGCATACCCTCCTACCCCTACGGCTACATCCGGTCTGAATTTTAATGTTATCCAGAAGGCAACACATACACTGTATATCACTTTCACCGGAAAAAGGAGATTTCGAATTGTCAAAGATCTTTGCAGGCCACTTATCCAGAGACCCTTAATAGGATATCCCGCTTTGGGGACTTTTTCCATTTCAAGTTTTCCGCGAGCACCGACAAATAATATGTCGGATCCGGGAATTATTTCCTTCAGTGCATCTGCTATAGCAATGGCCGGAAAAACATGGCCGCCTGTACCTCCTCCACTAATGAGCACTTTCATTGATTTTTTCTATTTCATTTAATGCTATACTTTGTTTCTTTGCCTCATCTACATATCTGCTGACGCTGAGTATGATCCCTATGGAAATACATGTAAACATGATCGATGTTCCCCCCATACTCACAAGGGGTAGTGTCAATCCGGTCACCGGAAGTAAATGTACCGAAACTCCAATATTTGCAAATGCCTGTATCACAATATTCAGACAAAGCCCCATCGCTAAAATGGCTCCGAATGCCTTTGGGCATCTTGTAACAATACTCACACATCTGAATAATAGACCCAAATACAAACCCAGTAATAACAGGCCACCAATTAAACCATATTCCTCACAAATAATGGCATATATAAAATCAGCATAAGCATAGGGTAAAAAGTTTCTTTGCACACTATTACCTGGCCCTAATCCAAAAAATCCTCCTTCAGCGATAGCCTTTTTGGAATATAATACCTGATAAGCTCCATCATCAAAAACCATAAATTGATCAATTCTTGATGTCCATGTTTCCAGTCGTACAAATTCTGGAAATGCCTGCCCCACAACAATTAAAATCAAAGCTAAAATGACACCAGCCATTATTAATAAAAAAACATATCGAAGTGATACTCTGCCAATAAACATCATCATCATACAGGTTACAAACAATAAAGCTGCTGTCGACAAATCGGCCGGGGCAATCAAACCACAAACCAGTATTACTGGCACAATTATGGGTAAAAAGGCACTCCTGAGGTCTTTAATATAATCCTGTTTGGTAGCAAGCGAACGAGCTACATAAATGATCAATGCCAATTTGGCAAAGTCAGATGTCTGGAAGGATTTATCTATCCACGGAATGGTAATCCACCTCCTTGCACTGTTTAATTCTGTACCCCAGCCCAGAGTGTATAATAATAATGGAACGGCAAGTAGTAATAATAGCGGGGCAAGCCTGGAGTATTGCATATAATGCAACTGATACGATAAGTAGGCTAAAAACACTCCAAGGCCAACAAATATCAAATGCTGGAAAAGGTAATATTCAGTATTCCCTCCCCGAAGTTTATAAGCCATACTACCCACAGAGCTGTATACTGCAAGAATCGATATAATCGATAGCAGAGCAATGATCATCCAGATGATCTTATCTCCCTTTAGATTTTGATATGTTTTAACTATTTGCAATCCTATTAATTTATTTATTTTATTTCCATTGCTAAATCCAAAACTGCATTCTTAAACTGAATACCCCGATCTTCGTAATTTCTGAACAAGTCGAAACTGGCGCATGCCGGTGAAAGGAGAACTGTATCTCCTTTAGTTGCCAGGTCAAAAGCCAATCTAACGGCCTCGCGTATATCGCGGGTCTCATGAATTACCGGCACATCTGCACCAAAAAATTTCATGAGTTTTTGGTTGTCTATGCCAAGGCAGATAAGTGCTTTTACTTTTTCCCTAACCAGGGGCAGTAATGGATCGTAATCATTTCCTTTATCTGTGCCACCCGCTATCCATACCGTCTGACCTGCCACTGCATCAAGAGCATACCATACAGAATCTACATTGGTTCCTTTGCTGTCATTAATAAAACTAACCTGATAAATATCAGCAACAAACTCCATCCTGTGAGGCTGATTCTTGAAACTTTTAAATCCTGAATTAATGACCTGATCGCTCAGTCCCAATTCACGCGCAGCCAAAACAGCACATGCAGCATTCAATAAATTATGCTTACCTGGTAATCTTATGTCAAAAAATGAATTCAGATCCTTTGACCAAATTCCTTCTTCAAAATCTTTAAAAATGACAGATATTTTCTTCATATTCAATGTCTTGCTTTCCAGGCATTGCTGAATAATGGGATCATCTCCATTGAAAATGAATATATCTTCACTTTGCTGCTGTGAAACCAATTTCATTTTTGCCTCTGCATACAATTGGATATCATAATTATATCTGTCCAAATGATCTGCCGTTATATTGAGCAAGATGGCTATATCAGGTCTGAAACCTTCAATGTCTTCCAGTTGAAATGAACTCAATTCCAACACAGTGATTCCTTCTTGTCTATCTTCTGCCAGTAATCTGCAAAAAGAAGTACCGTAATTGCCTCCTACTGCTGCCGGAATTCCGGCATGACAGATAAGATGGTGTAATAACCCGGTCGTGGTCGTCTTACCATTACTTCCTGTGATACCTATGATTTTGCCATGATAATGACGAAAACCAAATTCTATCTCGGAAATAACGGGCACACCTGATTCCCTCGTTTTTAAAAGAACAGGCACATCGCCTGCTACTCCCGGACTTCGTATCACCGTATCAGCGTTAATAAATCTGTCAATGGTATGTCCTTTTTCTTCAAAAAGGATCTTATTTTTTTTCAACTCTATTTTAAAAACATCTGCTATCAATCCATAATCAGAAACAAAGACTTCATAGCCTGATTTTTTTGCCAATAGGGCTGCACCTATTCCGCTTTCACCAGCACCTATGATCGTAATTCTATCCATATCATTACCTTACTTTTAAAGTAATGATCGTAATTACTGCCAGTATAATACCCACTATCCAAAAGCGAGTAGCAATTGTGGACTCGTGCATACCCAGTTTTTGGTAATGATGATGAAGAGGAGACATTTTAAATATTCGTCTGCCTTCACCATACTTTTTTCTGGTATACTTGAAATATCCCACCTGGATCATTACGGATAAGTTTTCTACCAAAAAAATTCCGCAAAGAATGGGTATTAACCACTCCTTTCTGAGAAGTAAGGCCAGTACAGCAATGATCCCACCTATGGTCAGGCTTCCAGTGTCACCCATAAATACTTTGGCTGGATAACAATTAAACCATAAAAACCCTATGCATCCACCTAAAAAGCAGGATGCAAAAATGACCAGCTCCTCTGAATGTGGTATGAACAATATGCTGAGGTAAGAGGCTATAATCGTATTACTGGATACATAAGCCAATACACCCAGGGTGGCTCCAATGATAGCTGAAACTCCAGTGGCCAATCCGTCTATGCCATCCGTAAGATTCGAAGCATTGGAAACAGCCGTTACCACTAAAATACATATGGGAACAAAAACCAACCACGCCCATTTTCGCGGATTTTCTGTGAATAAGCTGAGAATTATTTCATACTCCAGTAAATTTCCTTTTAAAAATGGAAGATTTGTCAATGTAGATTTTATGTAAGCCATCTCTACCACCCTGGGTTCGAGATTTACAGCCGGTAATGTCGTCTTAACTATGTCTACAATATTGTATCCATTGGCTAAGGCGAGATCTAAAGGCACTCGTACAACCACATCTTCGTGAAGCAACATGATCAAAGCCACAAATAATCCTAAACCGACCTGGCCAATTACTTTAAAAATACCTTTCAACCCCTGTTTATCCTTTTTAAATACTTTGATATAATCATCAGCAAAGCCTATGATCATCATCCAGATAGTGGTAATGATCATGACTATGATGTAGATATTATCCAGTCTTGCAAAAAGCAGACAAGGTATCAGAGTGGATAGGATAATGATGAATCCTCCCATGGTGGGAGTTCCTGCTTTTTGCACCTGACCCGCCAATCCCAAATCCCTTATGGTCTCTCCTACCTGCAATTTTTTCAAAGAACGTATGATCCTGTCGCCAAATGCCATCGAAATGATTAAAGATAAAATGATAGCGGCTCCTGATCTGAATGATATATATTGAAATAGCCCTGCTCCAGGTATATCGTAACTTTCTTTTAAAAATTTAAAAAGATAATAAAGCATGCTATCTCAAATATTTTATATTGATAATCAATTATTTTTATTCCTACTTAATTTAGTGGCACTGTTATTGTTTTTAAATAACAGTCCAGCAGATTTGCGAAGTCTTTACTCGCAGGGATCTGCTGCAACTGTTAAAACCAACCTGAGAATGATAATAGAACTTTATTACTCCTATTGAAATAAATATTTCAATAGGAGTTTTTTATCATCGAAGGGGTACTTTTCCCCTTTTATTTCCTGATACTTTTCATGACCTTTACCAGCTACGAGAATGATGTCGCGACTACCCGCCATCATGCAAGCAGTTTTTATTGCCTCATTCCTGTCAACAATCCTGACTATTTGCTGTCTTTCCTGTTCTGAAATTCCACTCATCATATCGTCGAGGATTAATTCCGGATTTTCTGACCTGGGATTATCACTTGTAAGTATGACAATATGTGAGAATCGCTGAGCAATTTTTGCCATAATTGGCCGCTTTGCTTTGTCCCTGTCTCCACCACAACCAACGACTGTGATCACTTTACTTTCAGAAGACTTTATATCCTTAATGGTGTCAAGCACCTTTTCTAATGCGTCTGGAGTGTGGGCATAATCTACGATTCCTGTAATTCCATCTGCATTACCTGATACCTTTTCAAACCTCCCTTCTACTCCTTTTAGCGAACTTAATGAAACCAGGATTTCATCATGAGAACAACCCAGTAATGAAGCGACCGCATAAACAGAAGTGAGATTGTAACCATTGAATTCTCCAAAAAGATTACAGTGAACTTGTGTCCCATTTATCTCCATCAACATACCTTCTATAGTGTTTTCAAGAATCCGGGATTTAAATTCGCATGGACTTTTCAAAGCATAAAAATGTTTTTTGGCTCTGGTATTTTGTATCATAACCTTCCCATTTCTATCATCTGCATTGGATAAGGCAAAGGCATGTACATCCAGTCCGTCAAAGAAACTCTGCTTAACCTCTAAATACTTTCTAAACGTATTGTGATAATCCAGATGGTCATGGGTGATATTGGTAAATACTCCACCTCTAAAGCGTAAGCCCGCTATTCTCCCTTGATCGATGGCATGAGAACTAACCTCCATGAAAACCAACTCACAACCTGCTGACATCATTTGATACAGCAAGTGATTGAGAGAAACCGGATCAGGCGTGGTATAGTGAGACTCCAGCACTTTATTCCCAATTCTGTTTTCTATGGTTGAAAGCAATCCTACCTTATAACCCAAAGCCGAAAATAATTGATGCAAAAGGGTTACGGTACTGCTTTTTCCATTGGTACCAGTAACACCTATCAGTTGCATTTGTAGACTGGGTTGGTTAAAGTAACGATGGGACAGCTCACCGATAAACTGTTTGGCGTCTTCATAAAAGACAAAAGTTACACCTTCAATGGGTCGATCTAGTCTTCCCTTTTCTGCGAAAATAACTCTAGCTCCCTGTTTGACAGCTTTTTCAATGTATTGGTGGCCGTCCGTTACAATTCCCTTTTTGGCTATGAATGCTCCACCTTGTACCACAGATCTTGAATCCAGAAACAAACCATCGATTTCAACCGATTCATCTCCTGAAATTCCTGCAATTCCTCGTTCTGGCAATATGTCAAATAACTTTTTGGTACTCAATTGTACAATGCTTTATTTTAATTCAAATAAATTTTTATCTCTTGTCCTTTATTTTCAATACCAGGGGTCAGTGACTGTTTATACACTTTTCCAACTCCTTGTACATCAACCTGAAAACCAAGGTTTTCAAGAACGTAAACAGCATCTCTTGCTCCCATTCCACTCACGTCGGGAAGAGATGACTTACTGATTTTTTTATTTTCAACCAGCATTCTGGTTTCGAATGGATCTACTTCAACCCAATTACTTCTGCTCTTGTCCTTATATCCGATTTGTACGTATTGCATAATTCGAATCAAATCCAACTTATGACCTACTATCCTACCTGGCAAGTGAATCATTTCTTCAGTCTGGACATTAGAAGCAAAGGCATACATGTTCTGATCTATAATAGTGTATTTCTCTGCAATTTCCTTAAATACAGGTGCTGCCACACTACTTCCGTAATAAGCTCCTTTGGGCTCATATACAACCACTATTATAGAGTACTTCGGTCGGTCTGCCGGGAAATATCCAGCAAAAGATGCGTTGTACTTTTTAACCTCATCCGGCATGGAATAATCTACTCGTGTCGTACCGGTTTTACCAGCAATGGTTATGATTTCTGATCTGATATTCTTTGCAGTGCCCCTGTTAACTACTCCCTCTAGCAATTCTCTCATGGCATTAATCGATGCTTCTGAAGCTATTCGGTTATGGATGACAACTGGCTGAAATTTTTTAATGGTTCCCGTTTTATTTCTGATCTCATTGACCAGATAGGGTTTCATCATCTTTCCATTATTAGCAATAGCATTGTAAAACATGAGTTGCTGTAATGGCGTGTTATGCATTTCATAGCCGTGAGACATCCAGGGTACTGTAGTTCCATACCATTCCTTCTTATTTTTCTCAGGATCTTTTATGAAAGGCCGGGGCTCTCCAAGAATATCAACACCTGACACATCACATAAACCAAAACTGCAGAGTCTTTTGTAAAACATCTTTCTTTGCTCAGAACTATGGTTGTAATGCTTATGAGCAAGGCTGGCTACTCCCACGTTTGAGGAAATTTCAAAAGCTTCCCTCAAATCGGAGGTATGTATGGTATGTGGCTTGCTGTCGTACATCATCCTGTCATAAAACTTCTTTTTTCCCCCACCAAGATCTACTCCGGTATTGAGATCTGCCAAGCCGTCTTCCAACATCGCAAGTACTGACGCAGTTTTAAAAGTGGAGCCTGGCTCTGTACTTTTTGCCACTGCACAGTTATACAGTTCTTCGTATTTGCCAGATCTTGACTGATTGAGGTTAACCATGGCCTTAATTGCGCCGGTTTCCACCTCCATGACAACAACCGTACCCTCTTTAGCATTGTAATTTTTTAGAGTTTCATGCAATGCATTATGAGCGATATCCTGCATTATTATGTTTATTGTGGTATGGATATCATCTCCTTTTTCAGCTTCATGTTCATCGAGATCATGAAGTGGTACCCATACGCCTGTACTGATCTCTTTCATTAATTTCTGCTCAGTTGGACCAGAAAGAAATTTATCGAAATACCCCTCCAGACCCACTTTGTCTGCATTTTCTCTATATTCTCCCAAAGTCCTTGAGGCCAGTTGACCATATGGCTTTTCACGTGTACTCTTTCTCTCAATGATCAAGCCTCCGCCAAATCTTCCTTTTCTAAGCAATGGGAGTGATTTAAATTTGTCGAGATCATCAGCATTGATATTTTTTGCAATGCTAAAATATCGGTTGCTTTGCTTGCGGGCTATCGATAATGAATTCTTCCACTCGTAAGAATTGTATCGTGGACTTAATCTGCTAAGTCCCCAGGCTAAAGAGTCCAGGTTTCTAAAAAACTCATAGTCGCTGGCAACTTTAGTATCCATTCGTACGTCAAAGAACGGTAGTGTGGTTACAAGGAGACTGTGATCGTCTGAATATATACTTCCACGGTCTGCTTCCTGTGATTTCCACTGAATATGATGAGCTCCTTTGGATCTCCATTTATCTCCTTCAATCATAGAGATGGTGATTACCCTGAAAGCAATAATACCTGCAAATGCTATGAAAAAAAATAGCACCAGATAAGCCCTTATGAGTAATTCCTTTTTCTTATCCATTCTCCTGGAATTCTATGGATTTCCTGCTCTGATCACTTTAGGCAACTTCTTGCCTACACTTAATTTTTCTTCGGCCACATCGTGTTCGACCTGGGATTGAATACTGCCAGACATAATTTCTTTCTGTATACTCATATATTTCCACTCCTCCTCCTTCACTTCTTTCTTCAAATTTTCAATACTTCTTAATTTTTGTTCGGCAGCATGGGCATTAGCAATATACAACAGTGCTAATGCACCTAAAAAGCATACATAGAGTAGATTTACAAAAACCCATTCAATCCCTTTGGACCAAAAAAATGTAGTTTTCTTATTTTGAGTTTTAGTCCTCATATGTTCATGGTTAAAGTTTTTTCTCCTATTCTTAGTCTCGCACTACGCGCCCGAGAATTTTTTTTCATTTCCTCTTCTGAAGGCAAAATGAGTTTTTTATTGATCGCTTTTAAAGGCCGCAAAACATTTCCAAAATGATCTTTTCTTAAAATGCCTTCAGCATTTCCACTTTTGATAAAGTTTTTCACCACACGATCTTCTATCGAATGATAAGCGATCACAACCAATCTTCCACCAGTTTTTAATACCGCTACAGAACCTCTTAGTGCCTCCTCCAATGCCCCAATCTCATCATTTACTTCCATTCTAATAGCCTGATATACTTTGGCGAAATACTTTACTTCATGACCCCGTACCAATGGTTGTAATATGGAATTAAACTGTAAAGTCGTCCTTATCAAAGTCTGTTTTCGATATTGAACTATGGCCTTTGCCAAAGTCCGTGAATTTTGTACTTCTCCATACTTGCTGAATACTTCCTGTAATTTTTCTTCAGGATATTCATTTAGAACCCTGACAGCGTCTTTGGGTGCCTGATTGTTCATCCTCATATCCAACTCTGCATCAAATCGGTAGGAAAATCCCCTTTCTGCCTGGTCGAGCTGATGTGAAGAAACCCCAAGATCCATAAATACACCATCAATTTCCGTGTGGCCATACAATCGCATAAACCTTTGAATGTGCCTGAAATTTGCTTGTATGAAAATGAATCTGGGATCTTTCATTTCATTGACTGTAGCGTCTCTGTCCTGATCAAAACCATATAATCTTCCTGACGAACCAAGTTTCTCCAATATGGATGCCGAATGACCTCCTGCTCCAAAAGTCATATCGACATATATTCCTCCTGGTTTAATATTAAGCGCTGTCAAACTTTCACTCAATAATACCGGAATGTGATAGTCACTCATGAAAAGGTTGTTATGGCAAGTTACTTCCAAAAACCTCGTCAGCGAGATCACTGAAATCTTCTGGTTCATTATTAAGCTCTTTAAGATATTGATCCTTTGACCATATCTCTATCTGTTCCTGATAGGCAAACAGTATTACCTCTTTTTCCAGCCCGGCATGCTCCATCAATGACTTTGGCAGTAGTACCCTGTCAGCACTGTCCAGAATCATTTCTGTAGCTCCTCGGAAAAAATACCTGATAAATTGCCGGTGTTTCTTGTTGTAGTTGTTGAGTTTCTGATTGATTTCCTGGGTTTTCTTCTCCCAAACCTCGTTGGGATACATCATCAGATTTTTCTCAAACCCCCTATTGACTGTAAAAGTTGAACTGCCTGAAGAACCTAATTGGCGAATGAGTACCGATGGCAGTTTTAATCTGCCTTTCGGATCTAATTTACACTCGAATTCTCCTTTCAGTTGGTTCATTATGACAAATCTTTCTCAAACGTTTATCAAAGCTACACTTTTTTCCCACAATTTTCCACTTTTTCCCACTTTTTATTAAAAAATAATAATAAATACTATCCCATATTCTAAAATGACTATTAGTTTGGTGTAAAAGAAATGATGGGCTTGACTTATCAGGAGTATGCATTTCTGAAGGAAGCCTTTCTCAGGAAGGTTGGTAAATCATGTCAAATATATAAAATATCTATATATCAAAATATATTTTATGTATATTATATTGTTAATATAAATAATACCTATAAAATTAAACTATAATATGATTTAAATACGGGGTTTGATCACAAAAAAGTGTTTATAGCACTCCTCTGTATGCATCCAATAAAAATCAGAAAATAAAGGAATCATTTAAACTCTGAACTTTGATGTGGTGTCCTGACTTGAGATTTCCCAACCTGGAAGGGAATCAACCGTTTCTTTTCTTATAATAACCCTTGATGGCTCTCATACGCATAGTAATCACACCTTTAATGGCTTCATATACTATGCTGCCTTGCATTTTACTTCTTCCCCTCACCCGGTCTTTGAAAATAATGGGTACTTCCACTAATTTAAATCCCAATTGATACGCATAATACTTCATCTCAATCTGAAAAGCGTAACCAATAAAACGTATGCGGTTAAAATCCATAGATCGCAAAACCTCTTGACGATAACATTTAAATCCTGCAGTAGGGTCTTTTATATTCATAAAAGTGAGGATTCGGACGTAAAGTGAAGCTCCAAAAGAAAGTAATTTTCTATCGACAGGCCAGTCCTTTACTCCACCCTGACCAACATATCTGGAACCTATGGCTACATCAGCATCTTCCCTTTCGATTGCCAAATGCAATTTCACCAAATCTGTCGGGCTATGGCTAAAATCCGCATCCATCTCGCATATGAATGAATATCCTTTGTCTAATGCGTATTTAAATCCTGCAATATACGCTGTCCCCAACCCCAATTTCCCTTGTCTCTCAATCAGATGCACTCTTCCAGGAGACTTAGTCATCCATTGTTTGACCAATTCTGCAGTACCATCGGGAGAATTATCATCAACAACCAGAACCTCATACTGTGGATTTTGTGTGAGAACTTCCGGTATAATCAATGAAATATTATCTATTTCATTATAAGTAGGAATGATGATAATGGACTTACCCTGATTCAATACGATTAGAATTAAGGCGTAAATGTAATGTATAAATATTTTTATTAATCATTCTTATAACAGAAAAATTATAAGAGTATTATCGGTCAATGCTTTAATAAATCTTTACATAGGTTTTGGTTCACACTATTTTAGGTCCTAATATCACTGGTAAAGATTAGTTCAAATAGACTGATCTGTTTGCTGGGAAAAGGTTGGAGAACTTGTATGAATATGACTTTATTGCTTTGCACCCCATTGAATAAAGCCAAAAATTAAAAACAAATCTGATGAGAAATGGTAATTATTTTATGCCAAACCTGGAAGGATTATACTCTCTCATCATATCCAATACTTTATCAACCACATTTTCAGCTGTTGGCTTTACAAAATAATCTCCATCAGAACCGAACGGAGTGCGATTAGGAGCAGCGGTAATGGTAGCAGGAGGGCTATCCAGGAAACGAAAAGCTTTTTGATCTTCCAATACGCATTGCATCATATACGATGTGGCACCTCCCGGAACATCTTCATCCATAAAAATGACTTTATTTGTTTTCCTTATCGATTGACTTATAATGTGTTCCAAATCAAATGGGAGTAAAGTTTGTACATCTATCAATTCAACCGAAATTCCAAACTCTTTTATTATCTGAATCGCATCTACTGCCTCTCTTATGCAGCTGCCATAAGTCACAAGAGTGAGGTCATTGCCGACTTCCAACACTTCAGGTAGTCCAACAGGAACGGTATATTCTCCCATATTTTCCGGAAGTAATTCTTTTTGTCTGTATCCATTAAGGCATTCTATGACAATTGCAGGATCATCACTTTTTAACAAGGTGTTATACATTCCGGCTGCCTGTACCATATTTCTCGGTACAGCAATGACCATACCCCGTAAAGCATGTACCAATACAGCCATAGGTGAACCTGCATGCCATATACCTTCTAATCTGTGTCCTCTGGTTCTGATGATGGCTGGCGCGCGTTGAATACCATTACTTCTGTAGCGAAGAGTAGCCAGATCATCTGAAAGTGGTGAAAACGCATAAGCCAAATAATCCAGGTATTGGATTTCAGCTATGGGTCTGAAACCCCTCATAGACAACCCAATTGCAAATCCGACTATTGTCCACTCCCGAATTCCGGTATCAAAAACTCTTTCCTTGCCATATTTAGCCTGCAGACCGGCAAACCCTTGATTGACATCCCCTATTTTTCCTACGTCTTCTCCAAAGGCAAGTAAAGTGTCATTTTCTTCAAATTTGATTTCAAAAAATTTGTTGATTATTTGATATCCATTGAGAAGTGGTGATCCATCATTGTATTCTGGTCTGACTACCGGCACATTGAGTACAGATTTTGGACCATCAGAATAAAGGTGAGTAAAATACCTTTGTTTTGCTATCTTATCAGCATTATCCAGAAATTGATGGAGATTTAAAGGAACTTCTTTCTTTTTAGTCAATAAATGGAATCGTAACCTCTCTGCATTTTGTACCAGTTCGGAATAAAATGGATTTACGGCATTCTGTATGTCTTGCTCGAGTTTTACCATTTTTTCATCCTTGTGAAGTGAATGGTAAATATTCTGCAACTGAACCTTATTTTCTTTAACGAAGGAAATATTCTTTTGCCAGGCTTTATTCCTGGCTTCTTTAGCAACTTTTTTGGCTTCAGACTTCATTGAAGTAAGTCTTTCTTCATTTATTATATGGTGTTCCAGCATCCACTCAGCCATTTTGTCAATACAATCATATTCTCTTTCCCATGCCAGTCTCTCTTTTGATTTATAGCGTTCGTGTGAGCCGGACGTTGAATGTCCTTGGGGTTGGGTCATTTCTACCACATGAACCATGGCAGGAATGTGCTCTTTTCTGACTTTATGGGCAGCTTTCTCAAAAGTGGCTACCAGAGATGAATAATCCCAACCTTTCACTTTATACATATACATGCCATCACCTTTCTCATCGATGAGCATACCTTCCATGGCCTTCGAAATGCTTCCTTTGGTAGTTTGTAGTTCGACGGGAACAGAAATACCAAAGCCATCATCCCATACTGCCACCAGTAATGGCAATTTATTGACACATGCTGCATTCATGGTTTCCCAAAATGCCCCTTCTGAAGTAGAGGAATCTCCTATGGTACAAAAGCATATTTCATTACCCCGATCAGAAAACGTATCACTATGTGAAAGTTCAGGCATTTCTCTAAACTTTTTTGAAGCCAATGCAAGGCCTACAGCTCTTCCCATTTGACCAGCTGTACTCGATATATCAGATGAAATATTTTTAAACTCTTTGTGATTGATCCATTCTCCAGTATCTGGATTAAAGGTAGGAGTTGCATAGTGGCTATTCATTTGTCTGCCGCCGGAAAAAGGGTCGTTTTCTGTGTCTGCATACAATTGCGCAAAAAAGTCTTCGAAAGTTGAAATTCCCGAAGCAAACATAAAAGTTTGATCCCTGTAATATCCGGAGCGCCAATCACCTTTTTTAAAAGCCCGTGCCATTGCGACTTGTGCGACTTCCTTCCCATCTCCTAAAATCCCGAATTTAGCCTTTCCCGTTAACACCTCTTTCCTGCCGAGATAACTGATCTCCCTGCTGACCAGGCAAATCCAAAAATCCTGGATGACTTCTTCTATATAATTTTTTTGTCCATTTTCAGTCCCGTGTGAGTCAAGCTGGACGTTTTGGGTCTCAATCATTGTCAGGAAGGTTTGATTTTGTAAAAGTACAAAATAAAATTTTATCTATATAAAATAAATGGGTTGTTTTGAAATAAAGTTTTATGGTCAATGGCATTAAAAGCAATTAACATCCACTTAACAACCTTTTTAACAAAAAACTCGTTCAAATAAATGTATTTTGACTATATTTGTATATAGAAAAGGTTTATGTATATAAATCGATTAAGGTTTTATATTATCTCAACTTAAAAAGTTACCAGTAAAATGAAAAAAACTATATTTTCCCTATTCACTTTATGCATGTGTACATTTTTTGTCCATGCTCAAAACACACCTGCACCTAATGAACCCTTTACCTTGGATGTGCTTTCGGGTCCAGTGATGGAGTTGGAGACAACTGTATTGGATTATGGCACCATAGAGTTAAAATCAGAACCATTAAGAAAGGTGAAATTCACCAATACTGGAACAGCTCCATTGGTTATACAAAGTGCAAGGGGATCTTGCGGATGTACTGTCCCTAACTGGTCAAAAGAACCCTTAATGCCGGGAGAAACCGGAGAATTGGAAGTGAGATACGATACCAACCGGCCTGGATCTTTCAATAAGAAAGTAACCATCGTAACGAATGAGGGCACACAATCACGCGTATTAACTGTAAAAGGAAATGTCGTAGAACAGAAAGAGGGTGTCCCTACATCTAAACCAAGCATATTAAAGTCTGACGGATAATCAGCACATAATAAAAATATAAAGTCCCCAACAGGTAAACAACTTGTCGGGGATTTTTTTTACAACAAGGTATATGAAGGCGAAATGTATTAAACCTTCTAAAGCACCTTCAATTCATTATAAGAGCTATAGATGAGTCCACTCTGAAAAGCCCATTTTTTATTAAGCCCATTTAAATTGATTTCGGGTGGATTTTTGAAAAATATTTGAGTCCCAGGTTATAAAAGTGAATATTGTTGTTATCAACCGTTGTATCTGTAGTCTATTGACAAG
>JBGTBR010000027.1:0-5954 GCA_041749255.1 Saprospiraceae bacterium | reverse complement strand
CTAGTGTCATGTCAAGTATAAATTGACGGATAAAGTCTGTGTAGTTTTATCCTGGCATCCTTTGTTGTAAACTGCCAATTTATCTTTGCATTTTTGTTGTTTCTGTGATTCTGCCAGGCTTTCACCTCTCTTTCTATTATGTCTTTATTTTCAATTCTACGATTTAAACATTGCTTTGTCAATACGTTCAATTCAATTTCTGCCATGTTCAGCCAACTCCCATGCTTGGGTGTATAAATAAATTCAAAACGATCCCAAATTCGTTTTGCTTCAGCGGGTTCAAAAGTTTCATAAAGTGCTTCAGCGGTATGCGTATTTAAATTATCCATTACCAAAGTTATTTTTTCCGCATCAGGATATAATTGATCAGAAACTTCTCGAACTAACATTGCCCAATCTTTCTTTGTTTTACGATCAGTTATCTTTACATGACGCTTTCCAGCTAATGGTTCATTGACCATAAATACATTGCAAGTTCCACATCTTGCATACTCGTAATCATATTTTTTATCACGCCCCGGTGTCATCGCGATAGGTGTTCTTGTTTCACTAATGAGTTGTTTAGGGGATTCATCCATGCACACAACTGGCTTTGCTCTATTATAAGGCCTTTTGTAGACATCTAATACCAACTCCATAAATGCAACAAAACGACTGCTTTGCTGGGGAGGGATTACCCACCCTCTTACCTTCCAAGGCTTAAGTTCGTTTTTTTTAAAACCTTTCTCACTGTTTCATGAGAAATATCGTCAACATAGTTCAATTCAATCATTCGATCGGCAAGCATTCTTAACGACCATCGTCCAAATCCTTCAGGAGGATTGCTACAAGCTATTGATATTAAGCGAGCTTCAATATCTCCATCTACTTTTTTTTCGTATATACGAC
The DNA here is from genome assembly GCA_041749255.1 of Saprospiraceae bacterium. GTDB lineage: Bacteria > Bacteroidota > Bacteroidia > Chitinophagales > Saprospiraceae > JABDLO01. The sequence continues at coordinate 5,066 of JBGTBR010000027.1, read as the reverse complement.
TGCTTGGAGCAGCACCAAGGGCTGCATCAAGTCCTTCCATTACAAAGCGTTTCTTTACACGATCAATGGTTCGCATTCCTATTTTTAATACTTTGCAAACCTGTTCATTAGTTTGCCGGCTCTCATTATAAGATCCTTGATCAACATTTAGTAAAATAAGAGAATGAATAACTTTTTTGGCAGAATGGTTACCCTGCCTTGTATTGGCCATCAATGACTCTCTTTCTTCTTTTGTTAGGGTTACTTTGTATGTTACCATGACATTTTTTCGGTAAAGATACAAAATAACTTAATTGCGTCATACTATAATTGACATGACACTAGATCTCCTGACTTTTTAAAATATCCTTTACTTTGCTTTAATAGAACAGAACAAACTTCATATATCCATTATCAGTCACAAAATCTAGTCAAGAGTTTTATTTGTGCATTAAGAATATATTATTACAGCAAAGTATTCAAAACGAAAACAGACAAAACTTCCCTTTTAGTTTATTGGGCAACTACTTCTTTAAAAGAAGCTACTCATCTTTCGGTTTATGCTAAGGATAATTGGAGATCAAATCATAATCTATTAGATTTCAAGCCTAATATCGATTTTGATATAAGCTGGTTAAATAGAAAGAAATTTCGTGAAGATTTTCTAGATTTTTATGGATCAATTTACTTAAATGGAAATTTTGATAAATTCAATCTGAGTTTTCTAAATGGTATGTACCTTTTTAGTGACTTAATTAACCAGTCTAAATCAATTCAGACTATACTACTTATGACAATTTGTGAAAGTATTCTGGCGAACTCTAAAAATGAAAAAAGGCTTAGAACTTCTTCACTAATACCAGAGTTTTCGTGTAGAAATCCGAAAAGCAAAAATGAAGTTTCATTTTTGATTAGTGAATTGTATGGAATGAGGAATAATTTTGTACATAGTGCTGAAAAAGTAACGATAGATTACGATCTTGATTTAAATAAACCCAATATATTAGAATACGGAAAGATAATTACAGCAGCCTTAATCGTGAACTATCCAGTTTTGTTAAATCAACTAAAAAAAATAGACCCAGATAATAAATTTGAAGGAAAAGAATCAAGATCGTCAGTTTGGAGCAAGCACCTTGACAACACATTCAAAAATAAATTATTCCGAGAATAGTATATCGAAACAATAGATAAAAGATTTAGCTTCGTTGTCGCTACTACTCTTTTCATAAAACGTTAGCTGAGAAATTATAGAACAAATAAGTGGCTCGTAAAATTTTAATGAATATGAAGATGAAAATTCTGCTAGTTATGTTAATTATATCAGTATCGAGTATATTAAAAGCTCAAATAACTGATGGATTAATGACCCATTCTGATTTTGAAATTGACGAAAAAATAGTTGAACTAATCAAAAAATTGGAATGGAGATTTAACAGAAAAGTTACCATTAATGTATCTGAACTTCAAACTGGTCATCATGGATCAGGACAAATTATGAGCGATTCACTCGTGATTGAAATTGGTAAGGATATTGAAGATAAGAATGAACTTCTATTACATGAATTACTTCATTTTGAAATAAAACTTAAAGGAGTACCTATCGCAATCGGGTGGGCATTACATAATGACGAATCTATAGCTAGTAATAAATTATATCTTTCTTGGTTTAAAGGTCAAATATGGGATAAAATCCACCATCATTTTTTCTATCCAATAATGGTATCAGATTATGGATATGACCCATATTTTGTTGCAAAAAGTAAACTCACCGATTTATTTGAAACTAACGAAATTCCAGGAATAGAAGAATCTACAAAAAAAATCGCTTTAGCATGCAAAATGTTATATGTTTTTGTAGAAACAAATGATGAGACATATTTAAAGAACTTCGAAGAATTTCTTTATGCAAATTACGGTGGTGAAGGTATACAAGAAGGGAATGAATTAATTCACCTATTCAAATCAAATGACTTCACATCTGTAGCTTCTTTTCCATCAATATTTGTAGATTGCTTTAATTTATTACATGAAAACATTAAAATTAAGAGCTGGAAACTAGTAGATTCCAATGTCTTTGATGAAGCCAAGGATCTTGTCATATACTTTAATTAATGTAAGATCTGCGAGCTATAAAATAGATGAGAGTAGGTACCTCAGTGTGACAAGATCCTATCAATCCACACATACTCTGGCATAGTTTGACAAACCATCGGTTAGTATATTGTATAGATTTACACTACATACAAAAATTGCCAGGATATCTAAGTAGCAAGACGACTTAGATTTCAACTCATATTGCGACGAATATTTTTGTATTGTTAAATAATCCATTAGATTAGTGGCAGTTTTAAATTAAAGGAATAATTTATATGTGGATTATACAATTGTTCTCTTCCATAAAAGTTAAAAATATAAAAGTTGAAAAAGCGTTTAAAAAACCTATTGTCCACTTGGGAATTTGTAAACAACTTTATAAAGCTTCTGCAACATAAGTTCAAAAAAATGTATATATGAAAATAGAAGAAGAAATCAAAGAACTGGAAAATATGTTTTCTGATGGATCTGGATTTGGAGACCCTGATGCACGAAAAAATGCGGAGCTTAGACTCCAAACATTGCTTGCTAAGCAACAAATGAAAACTTCCAGCCAATTAAATTTAATTACATGGATCCTAGCTATTGCTACAGTTTTAAATGTTATATTAGTGGCATTTCAAGTATTTAAAAATTGTTAATAACCAATTGATAAAATAATAATACGGAATAGAATAATGTATACAATGACTATACTCCCTTACTGTCGTAAGGATGTGTACTCAGCCATTGGAGGTCATTGTAAAAGGACATTGGTTCCAATTAATTTTATTCAAAAGTGAAACTTAAGACTGAGAAATATCTAAAGCAATAAATGTATTGACAAGTCGTGAAACTATTACACGGTTGTGGAATAAAATAACACATTAACCAAAAAACATGACGGGACTTCAAGAAATGGTTTTTATAGGTGAAATTGTGCTACAATCACAAATTGCACAACGAGCTGCTGAACGTTTACAGGCTCCTCATAACACTTTCGACAAAGTCGAAGTTTGGTGTTCAATCCAATCAATTCTCATTGCTGCAGGAAACGTATCCAAGATTCTTTGGCCTGCCAAGAAACATAGGATACGGGGTGAAAGATTGCGACAAATACTCAAAGTAAGTCAGACTAGTCTTCTCTCTGATCGCAAATTTCGTAACCATTTCGAACATTATGATGAGCGAATTGAAGATTGGTTTGGCAATCAATCTCGCACGGTCTATTCTGATTTGTCAATGAATCCTTCTCTTAAAGGACATACAGTTACAAGTGATCACAGAGGGTATAATTCGTTTAATAACAGTTTGATATTCCGTAGTGAATCACTGGATTTGAGCGAAATATTGAAGGCTCTCGAAGATATTCTTGATAATTGTAAGCCGTATGTGCTGACTTAGAAATAAATTTAGAATGATCATAAGAATCTTGATCAACACTCTATTAATAAAGAAGAAGATAACGAAAAACAGCCTCCAATAAAAAGGACTCTCAGTGATCTGCAAGACCCAGCGATTAGACAATGTTGAAATATATCCCAAGGTATCATGCTTGAAGAACTATGTACTTATCGGCGGTTTTGGGTAGATTCTAAATTGACATTAAACCGACGATCTTTGACATATTACAGGTTTTAGTGTTTATGATAGCCCTCTGCAATGATGGATAAGTATTGCTATAGTCGATTACCAAAACAATAAGCACAGATAAAACTATATCCTATTCATCTATTGAATTAATGCCTCAATTTCCTTCAGATTAATTATATTTGCAATATATGGATGTATTAACCACAGAGCAGAGAAGCAGGAACATGAAGGCTATTAAGAGCCGGGGAACAAAAGATGAAGTCTTGTTGGCTAAAGCTTTGTGGAAGAAAGGGTTAAGATATCGAAAGAATGATAAAACTGTTCTGGGGAAACCAGACTTGACATTTAAGAAAAGCAAAGTCGCAGTATTTGTGGACAGTGAGTTTTTCCACGGAAAAGACTGGGAATCTGAAAAATACAGAATCCAGACTAATAGAGAATTCTGGTGGAAAAAGATTGAAAGTAACATTGAAAGAGACACTTACGTAACTAACCAACACCTAAGAAATGGTTGGAAAGTGTTGAGATTCTGGAGTAAGGATGTGAGAAAGAATTTAGACCTTTGCGTTAACATTGTTGAACAGGCAATAAGTACTGAAATGGGATTATATTCAGAAATTAAGGATGAATTACAAATCATCATCGACAAGCATCTTAATGATGGATTTGCAAGCCTGACACACTATTGGCAAAATCATGAGAATGGTGCTTCAGAATATTTCTATAAGCCTGCCAAAGAATATCTTTCCGCAGAAATTCTTCAAATCGCTGCCGAACCCGAACAACTTTATCTTCCATTAAAATATGACATTCCATTTCCACCAACCACAAAACCACAATTCAAATTTATCGACCTTTTTGCGGGCATAGGTGGAATTCGGTTAGCTTATCAGAATATTGGAGGAAAATGTGTTTTTACCAGTGAGTGGAACAAATTTGCCAAGAAAACCTACGAAGCTAATTTCGGCGAAGTGCCTTTTGGTGATATAACAGATATTGATGAGAAGAATATACCTGAACACGATGTTCTTTTGGCCGGATTTCCCTGTCAGCCATTTTCTATCGCAGGAGTAAGTAAAAAAAATGCATTGGGAAGAAATCATGGCTTTCTTGATGAAACACAGGGAACATTATTCTTTGATATAGCAAGAATATTGGCGTTTAAAAAGCCCAAATCTTTTATGTTGGAAAATGTTAAAAACCTTGTTTCACACGATAAGGGAAATACATTTAAGGTCATAAAGAAAACATTGACAGAATTAGGGTATTCTATTTTCTATTAGGGCAACCGCACCAAATTAGCACAAAAGCACTTTAGTTAGGTAATCTATATTCAATGAACATTTGAATCTTCTCTTTTGCAAAGAGGATTTATCATTCATTTTCTTTATCTGGCTCAATGCTTTTTTTCGCAATAT
>JBGTBR010000026.1:0-56347 GCA_041749255.1 Saprospiraceae bacterium | reverse complement strand
TTTTAAGTATATAGTTCGGCCTACCTGAAAGCGCCGCTTATTCTGCATGCGGCATTTTTAGGTTCGGGATGTCATTTTTAATCAGGAATACTTATCTTGCTGAAAGTACACAGGTGTATTGGCCACACGCGAGTTAGCGCCAAACCCGTTGGCGGCAATAATGCAAAGACAGCAAAAGCCAAATAAGAGGAAGGCTTGAAATATTAACCATTGCTTCTGTCAGTGAAAGATGAATAGCCCGGTACCAAATATCCGCACAGAACAATGCAAGATTCATCCTGCATTACATTCGCTGATACGGCATATCGTTATCATAGAAGCTGATTTTGGCAATACTCCTGTTAGTATTGAAGGTAATTATATGCCCTCGCCCAACCAGGCAATGTTCATCAATCTTCATACCCGGTTTAAGTCCAAAAAATCAGGAGAAAACCATTTCAACAATGTTACATCCTGTACACTAATAGGAGCACAAATTACTCCCTTCAAATTACTGGTAGAAGAAAGCCATAAATCCGTAGCAATTGTTTTTCAGCCCGGAGGGCTAAACCGGTTTTTGAATATTCCTATTACGGAAATATTTGATAATGGTTACGGTGCAAGGGAAGTGGTAGGCAGGGAGATAGAAGAACTTTTAGCCAAATCTCACGATACTATTTCTTTAGCCGAACTGGATAATATTGTACAGACCTATTTTCTCAGGAAACTATCACAGGTAAAAGAACCGTTACCAATTGATTTTGCTTTGCAATACCTGTTAGCAAACCATAACTCAAATATGGATCGGGTTGCTGCAATGGCGTGTATGAGCGTACGGAATTTTGAGCGGAAATGCAAAGAACGATTAGGTATGCCTGCCAAGATGTATGCACGAATAGCCAGGTTTTATAAAGCATATAAAATTATCGAAAGCAGCCCCACTATATCCTGGACAGGTTTGGCATATGAAGCAGGATATTACGACCAAATGCACTTTATCAAGGACTTTAAGGAATTTTCTAAGCTCACGCCTACCCTTGTTCACAAAGAATTATCGGGAGAATATTTGGAGTTTCAGTTGGATTGGGACAAACTTTGACTTTGTCGTTTTTTTACTATCAGCGCTCTTTTTACATAGATAGCTTTGCAGTAATAAAAATGACGAAATATGAAAAAAATAGTTCTATATGCAGCTGTTGCATTTTCAAGCGGGTTGTTTTTTACCCTCGTATATAATTCCATGGTTAATGCAGCCAACTGGGAAAGCAACATCCCTCAATCCATAACCGCTACCAGAGATTTTTTTGTAGTTGCCAATCCTGGTACTTTTTTCCTACTGGTAGACCCTACAAATCTGATTTTAATCGCGCTGGCATTAATTTTATATTGGAAAAAATCAACTTCCATTCGGTTGTATCTGGGGCTAGCTTTACTTTTTTATATATCCTCTATGATTTTAACCTTTACCTATTTTTATCCCAGAAATGAGATTATGTTTCTTTCAGAACAGCTTCCCGATACAGAAACACTCAAAAAAGTTGCATCTGAATGGGGAAGAATGAACTGGATCAGGTCTTTAATATGGCTGGTAGGTCTTATCTGTACTTTCCTGGCTTTGGACAAAGCCACTTCAAACACTCAAAAGCTATCTTTCAGAAGCATATGAGGTGATAGAAAATACTTTAAGGGATGGTTTGTCACAAAGCAATAACACCACCGAGCTTTCTACATTAATATAAGCACTGTTTTTTATTGTACCTAAATTTTAGACTTGAAATGCTGACATACATAATGGAAAATTTTTTTACTTTCCGAGCCATTTAATTTGAAAATTTTAGCCTTTATCATCGTATTTTTGTTTTTACTAAAAATTTTTATTTGCATTTAGTGCTAAAAAATGCACTTTTGAGGAATTCAAATAATCGGTGGAAAAATCCCTTACAATTAAAATTTTTGGCTATTTTTAGACTGGAATTTATCTCGAGGTTTTAAGACGAACTTGTCCTGAAACTGTTTGGGATACTAACGTTGGCTGAAAGTTGGTGAATATTCATTCGCTTAAATAGTGGGCTAAAAATGACATTTAGGAAGTAAACATAAATATTACAATATGACGTTCAATGAAATTGTATTAATAAGTGTAATTGTAGCCTTATTGATAATCCCACCATTATTTGTCAAACGTATCAGACAGCCTTTAAACACATATGTTAAATTGACAATTGGACTATTGCTTTTGATCTTAGTTTGGGTTTTTGCTGGCGAAGGTTCATTACCTCTTAGAATTATAATAACAGCGATTGTTATCAAAAGTGCTTTAAAGACTATAAAGGAATACAAAGAGTTTTTTGGACGAGCAGAAATAGAAACAAATGAATAGAATTCTTTTCTTCTGGAACGATAATCGCTTTTAAACCTGCTCATAACACGACTTCCATCAAAGAATACCTTAGTATAAGAATCAATAACCAACAAAAAACTACCTTCACATAGATTGGGAGGAGGACTTCAATAATATGGAAGGATAAACTCAAAGAGATTCTAAAATAAGATAAAAACGAAGTATAACAATGTAGAAGGTGACAATGGGTTCAAATCACCTCCCAATTCGTTTCTAACTACGTTATATATTTTTAATTGAAAAGAAATAAATGAAGAATTTAATTTTATTTGGACTACTCCTTCACGCTACAATCCTGTTGGGACAGGAGAAATCATTCCATAATAAGGCTGACGATCTCATAGAAAGTGCCATAATTGAACATCATTCCATCGGCATAGCTGCAGGCTTCTCCATTAATGGCGATATAAAATGGCAACAAGGAGCTGGATATATGGATTTAGAAAATAATACAGTTTTTCAAACTACGACCAAAACAAGAATTGCTTCTATAGCTAAGCCCATGACAGCAATAGCAATAATGCAACTTTACGAACAAGGTAAATTGAAATTAGACGAGCCAATTCAAACCTACCTGCCAACTTTTCCGAAAAAGAAAGAAGGCGATATTACTATCAGACATCTCTTACAGCACTCATCAGGAATAGGCGGATATAAGAACAATAAGGAGCAAGAGAACAATATCAATTATCCCAATTTGACTGATGCAGTTTCTTTGTTTAAAGACAGAGACTTAATCTCTATACCTGGACAAGCTTTTAATTACACATCGTATGGCTATGTTGTGTTAGGACTTATAATTGAAAAGGTTTCGGGAATGAGTTATGAATCTTTTTTACAATCCTATATTTGGGACAAAGCTCAAATGACAAATACAGGAATAGAGTATTATGATATAGACATTCCAAATAAATCAATGATTTATCACAAAGATTCAAAAGGGAAAATTAAAAAAGCAAAACAAAACAATTTGAGTGATAGAATACCAGGGGGAGGTATTTATTCAAGCTTAAACGATTTATTAAAATTTGGGGATGCGATCTTACATTTCAGTTTAATCAAAGAATCCACATTTAAAATGATGGTTGAAGATCCAAATATTAAAACACAGGGGAATGGCTATGGATTTGGACTGTATTTATATGGCGAAAATCCAAATTATGGAAACGTATATGGACATAACGGAACTCAGACGGGTGCATCCACTTTCATGATGTTATTACCCAAACAACAAACTACCATTGTGGTTCTCTCAAATACGAGTGGGGCAATGCAGATAGTTTCTGATATCACAATAAAACTATTTGATATTGCAGCTCAATCAAAAAAATAGTAAACAAGGCATAAATAACAATATTGGTATTTGCGGTGTGTTGATTTTTTAATAGAACTTTGTCATGACAGAAATATTCCGCTTTTAATCCATTCTGTTAAACATAATAGTCATTAAGAGGAAAAGTATTCGTAGGTGGTAAACATTCAAAGAGTTGAAACCATTATGGACTTTAAACCTAAGAGGGTTAAAAGGTATCTCTTTTTGTGGTGCAGCGTAGGCAACGTTTCCATCATGGTAGATAAAAAACTCCTGACTTTGAATAAAAAGCAGGTACTTACCATAACCTCCGGGCAGTACCACTGTTTCGAAAATACCAGCAATGCAAAAGGCTATTTGTTAGACTTTACATTGGATTACATGTGCAAAACTGAAAAGGACATCGAACTCATTTTTCAAAACAGCCTCTTTTGCCATTTTGACTATAATGAGATCATTACCATCAATAATCCTTCAGAAATAGAATCGGAACTTCAAAAAATTGAAAATGAATTAAAACATCAGCCGTTCCAATATCTTGAATCTGTTCATTCCAAAATTGAATTATTGTTGATTGAAGTCAACCGTTCGAAAATGGCCAATGGGGGTGAATTATGGAAACCGGAAGCCTTGTTTCTTAGATTTTTAGAGTTTGTTCGCAACCATTTTGAAGAAAACTACTCACTTAAGGAAATGGCCGTCCACTTACAAACCACGGAACTGACATTAAACAAATTGGCTAAACAGCATACCGGAAAAACAGCTCAAAACGTCATTTACGGACTGGTGATTTCCGAAGCCCAACGAATCCTCCAGTACGAGGACAAAAGCATAAAGGAGGTAGCCTTTCAATTGGGTTTTAAAGATCCGTATTACTTTTCCAAATTCTTCAAGAAACACACCAGCGTCTCACCTACTGAGTTTCTAAACAGCCTTAATACCTAAATTTTACATCAAATACGCAGGATTATCCATTTTTTAAGCTTTGACAAATCCACATCTTTGTGTCATTACATTTATCAATTCATAAAAATTAAATGAACATGAATATCCAGGATTATATCACCAGAAGCCAGCAAATATCGTGGGTACCATTGATCGAAAATGGTGTACATTACAATGGAGTCTACGTAAAATCGCTGCATTTTGATAAAGCAACCAATCGGTCTAAAGCCATTTTATTGAAATTTGAAAAAGGGGCTTCTTACCCATTTCACATTCATCCGGCCGGGGAAGAGATTCTGGTTTTAGAAGGAAGTTGCGAAATTGTTGGTGAAATGTTGAATCAGGGAGATTATTTGTACACTCCTCCATCCGGAAAACACGGTGTAATCTCTAATAACGGATGTATTTTATTTTTGTCCATTCCTGAAGAAGTCATTTTAATTCCCAAAAGCATGCCCGAAAGGTTGAAAGTCTAATCTTTATAGCTTATATTCTCAATTGAATCTACGGTTTGGTTTTAAACCCTTTTAACTACTCAGCTATAACCCCCAAAACTTTGGGGGTTAAATATGAATAGCACCGGGTTTCAACTCGGTGTTTTATTATGGATCGGTAATTGTTTTGGCGGGATTTTTGCTCCCAAATCTTTTTTGGGGCAAAAATCATGACAAAACAACTAATTTACACCGGATGCTGAGTAGTTACAAATCTTTAAAACCAAAAAATATAGGTGTTTTTAGGTTGAAAAATGAAAAAGAGAGCTATTAAGATATTCGTCCTCAAATTCCCGGGAAACAGCCGTTGGATTCTACTGTCAAGATAAGGTTATGAGAATATTTACAAAAGAGGATATCAGGGATATCTATTTGAAAAGCATTCAAAGAGGAAGCAAATTTATATTTAGTAAATTTTCCTTATCCGAAAAAACAAGGACAAAGAGTAGTTTCAATGCTTCAAACTTTAATGGTTCAAACTGGTGGGACATTCCTTATGTAAAAAAACGCTGGAATTATTTAATAACTGGAAGCAGGGATATAAGTTACGAAAAATATGTTTCTGAAAAATACTCTGACAAGAAGAAAATAAAGATGCTTTCTATTGGTTCAGGAATTTGTAGCCACGAAATAGAATTTGCCATGTTAAATCCCAATTGGGAAATTACGTGTACCGATTTTTCAGAAAATTTACTCCAATCTGCTGAAAGGATAGCTACTACAAAAGGATTAAGAAACATCAAATTTTTAGTCAGGGATATGTATGAATACTCTTTACCTGGTAATTATTATGACATCGTATTGTTTCATTCATCCTTACATCATTTTAAAAATCTGGAAAAATTCCTGGGTAAAGTACATGATTCATTAATCCTGACTGGCAAGTTAATTATTAACGAATATGTGGGAGTGAATAGATTGCAATATAGCAAACTGCAAATGAGAAAAATCAACCAATGTTTGACTCTCCTGGACAAAAAGTATAGAAAAATGTTCAAGTCAAACTTATATAAGAATACGTATTACGGATCTGGTATTTTACGTATGATCATTTCTGACCCATCGGAGTGCATTGAATCTGAGAATATTCTCCCTGTTATTTATAGCAAGTTCAGGATAGTGGAAGAAAAAGGGTATGGGGGTAATCTCTTAATGCCCGTCCTGAAAGATATCTCTCACAATTTTATTGAGCTGGATGAAAGTAAAAAGAAATCACTAGAGAAAATTTTTGATTATGAAGACAAGTATTTAGAACATCACAGGAGTGATTTTGTGTTTGGAATTTATGAAAAATAAAATGACTACAGCCAACTCCTTGTATTACTTAACCTGGCTTTTCTACAAAAGGAAAGTCGTCAGCTATCTTGAATTAAACTGACAACAGACCATATACAACTAGAAATTTCAATACCAAATAAATACCATAAAATATGCTTACAGACATAAATCCAAAGTTACCCATGCGAAACAAAGCGGTAACGCAAGACTATTACGTGAACAAATTGGGGTTCCAGCTTTTTGGTGATGGTGACTATGATGAATACTTAATGGTTTATAAAGACAACATTCAAATTCACTTTTTCCAGTTCAAAGACCTTGACCCGAAGGAAAACTATGGACAGGTATATATCAGAACGAATGACATTGATACCCTTTACCAAACACTTAATGACAATAAAACATCCATTCACCCATACGGCAAATTAACAGTAAAACCCTGGGGACAAAAAGAGTTTTCTTTGCTTGACCCTGATAACAACCTTTTGACTTTCGGACAGAGTATAAAATAAAAACCGGCAACTTGCAGGCTGATAAAAAAACCAAAATTTCTACTCCGGGTTTTGAGTCATCACTTAAAATAATTAAAATACAGTAGAACTATATCTGATACAATATTACTTACAAGAATATTATTCAATACATAAAAATGCAAAGGACACATTATCCCGTAATTTGAAATTGATAAATCTTAATTGAAATTCGTAATCTAGCGGAGTAGTTACAAATATTTTTGAAGATTATTACTACCCTATTTCTTCATTCCAACACAAGACTCACAATCACAATAACTTTAGATTCTTTTATTCCCTTGGCTTTTATATTGCTGTAAGTCATCATTTTTATAACCAGGAATAAAATAATGAAAATAAATTGTAATAATTTGTATTATAGTAGTGTTATATATGATAAATAATTGTAATTTTACCCGATTATATCATCTTAAAATGATAAACTATGACTAGAGTACTCAAAATTTTGTCTTATGCAGTAGTTATGTTTCTCGTATATCTACTGGTATTGGGTGTATTTAATAAATTGAACAATAGTACCCAGGCTGACGATCCATATATAGCCAATGATGTAGCTGCTGAGGAAGGTGAATTTTTCGACGACGATGTTGATCTTTTTGGAATAGAAGAAGATAACTACGAACCGGTTTCATCCGGCACTGTCATCGATTATAATGAAATAGACCGTACCATTGAGAAGAGAAAAGAAGAGACCAAGCCAAAAGCTACACCCGTTTCTACAACGGACTATACTTCAGTACCTGTTAATCAATCTCCTGTCAGGATGACATCTTCCACAGGAGAATTTATGGTCATTGCTGGAAATTATATAATGCATTCCAATGCTGGAGGTATGGCCAATAAATTAAAACAAATGGGTTTTTCTTCAGCAGAAATTGTGGTTTTTGACCTGTCTCAATACCACTCCGTAGTAGCTTCCCGGACTGATGATTATGACAGAGCAGTCAACGTAGTATCAGAGTTGAAACAAAAAGGGATTGACTCTTATGTTCACAGGAAAAAATAATGCTGCAAAATGGTCATGTAGTAATCAAAGTGTATAACCAACTTACAGCTTAGCTTTACTTAATGACCAATTTGCCGTATTTCATGTCCAATGATAATCTTGGCAAAGGATTATTACTTCCATATGTAGCCTCTATATTTTTCTCAGATCCATCTGTCATTTCATTTGTATAGACATATCCATCTTTTAAATCAACCCCTGTATATTTTCCCTTGAATGATAAATGATGGTTTCCCATCTTATACAGAAAGATATCAGTATACTTTGAATTGATGATTCCTTCTGAAAATTGAGAAGAGAATTCATTGACTTTTAAAGAGCCATACGTAAGTTCAGATTCCAGTTTTTGTCCACATTTGTCAATTTCTATTCCTGAATACTTGGATATTACTTTGATTCTATCAACGTTATCAATTATAAATTTGTCATAGGCACCTTCATTAAATAGACTGTTGACACTACCAATGGTATATTTGTCATATTTACTAAATACAGAAAGCTCTGATGATTTCCCAATGGACACTTTTGATTGTCTCGAATTGATCTCCGCAACCGGCATCTCATCCATTTCCAAAACTGAATAGGCCAATTTTATGTCTCCCTCTGTACTAGACTTAATTTTCCCTTTGCCATATTTTAGCTCAAGTGTCAGGCTATTTAAATCCTCAGCCTGAATATCTCCATAGCTATTTTTTATATACAATTTACCTTTATGGTCTCCCAGGTTAATATTCCCGTATTTATTATCGAGTTCAATTTCAATCGCAGGAGGAATATTTAATTTGTAATGTATTTTATACCCTACTGGTGAAGTCATTATCCTGTTCCACCAATATTTTCCTTTATTCTGAGATTTGGGATTGCTTATAGCGTAGAAATGATTTCCCTGAGTACTAAAGTCAATGGAACACTCTTTAAGAAAAGTTTCTCTGGCATTTTTACTACCTGAATGGGTTGTAATTTTCACTTCCATTTCTACTTTGTCGCTTCTTCCAGGGAAAACATTGATGTCACCGTGTTTATTTATTATATGAACAACAGTTTGGTCATCGACTTTTAACGACTTTTCGATGATCTTTTCAGTTTCATTTCCCTGCCTGCTTGAAGAGAAAAAGAAAAAACTGACTAATAAAAGTATGATAAGTTTAAATGTTAAGGCTTTCATTTTCTTTTGCGTTTATGGTTTCCGTTTGTTTTTCCTCCATTGTTTTCAATATTTCCAGTTTTGTTTCATAATTACTAATCAAAGCAGAAATAATCAATTCCAGGTTATCACTTTGAGAAGACATGAGTTCAGCTTTAAGCTCCTGATATATAGCATCCAGTTGAAGCATATCGTATTCCAATGACTGGTCCACACTTCCTTCATTTATTGAAGCCAATTTGGAATTGACGAGCCGGACATAATCACTTTCTTTTTGTTGAAACTCCCTCATCATAGTGATTTCATTTTTATAGTTTTTATTTGTATTTAATTGATACACGTGGAATCCAAAAATAGCTGTCACTACTAAAATCATTGAGGCTGCTATACCACTTATAAAATACAAAAAAGGACTTTTTCTTTTAGTGGGGAGTTGGTCATCATCCAATTGTTTGGCAATATTCAGCCAAATATGATCAGGAGCAGTGTGTGTTTGAAAATCTTCCCGGTGATCGATTATGAATTTTTCAAGTTTATCTTTATTCATGATATACTGTATTTATTTTCTTTTAAAATTTCTTTTAGTTTTTGTTTAGCCCGACTGTATTGAGATTTAGAAGTCGATTCTGTTATATGCATTATTTCAGCTATTTCCTGGTGATCATATCCTTCTAAAAGGTAAAGAGATAAAACCGTTCTGTATCCATCCGGTAATTTATTTATCGCACTTCTCACCATATCTACTTTATACTGCTCATCTGATTCTTCTGTTACTTCTTCTGGAATAGAACTAATGGTGTGATCAATTTCTTGAATAACAGGTTTTTGTTTTCTAATAAAATCTATACTATTATTAACCACTATTCTTTTTAACCAGGCTCCAGGAGTTGAACTCCCATTATATGAGTGAATATTTTTAAATGCATCCATAAATGATTTTTGCAAAATATCTTGTGCTTCATTTTGATCCTGTACGATTCTCAAAGAAATGTTATACATAGCATCCGCATACGTTTTATAAAAAGTAAACTGAGCTGATCTTTCTTCTTTCATCAGTCTACTAACCAGTTCTTCTTTGTACTCGAGTGTTCTCAATTTATACTGATTGGGTTATTTTTCGCTTTGCAAATCATCCACTCCCACATGCCCGATCTAATTTCAATGACCTCTCTATCATTTAAGAGACGGATAAGGTGCCTATTTGAAAAAAAATCCATTCTGCATTCTAAATAATTAGTCAACTTAGCATTTAGTTGATATCAATTTATTTTCAAAGACTTATACTAAAAAGACGATGCATAAGTTAAAGGGTTGCATCATGTAATGAAAAGATTTATCAGGTCTACCATTAATTCTATTTAAATATCAGACAATTAGAAACGACTGACATCACAACCGCGTATGAATTACAAATAAGAATAAATACTTAGACCATGAACCACATTATCGAGTGAGTTACTTAGAATTATACTATAATCCCGGATATATCTACTTTCTCAAGATTTTTACTTCTGTCCTTCTATTGTATCTGTGTTCTTCTTCAGTACAGCTTACATTGTCTCTGCATTTATTTCTTAATTGTGATTCTCCGAAACCTATAGTGATGATTCGATCTCCGGGTATGCCTTTTTTTTCGAGGTAGCTTTTTGCAGACCTTGCCCTTCTCTCAGATAGTCTTTGATTGTACACACGTGACCCCCGTGAATCTGTATGTGCGCTAAGTTGAACGACCAAGTTTGGATTTTCAATCATGGCTTGTCCCAACTCATCCAATTCGGTTGCTGCACCTGCTTTTATAATATGGCTGTTAAAGTCATAATAAATATGATCAAATACTATAACAGTGCCTTCTTCCAGCTCTGAAATGGGGTTAGGCGCGACTTCTTCCCATTCCAATTCTTCTGCTGGTTCTAATACCAGAGTGATTTTTTGACCGTACTCTTCGATACTGTAAAGAGATTTAAATGGAATGTACTTGTCTGCCTTGATTTGAATGATGTAGTCTTTTAATTTCTTAATTTGCAAAGGTACCATACCATATTCATTGGTTAAGCCGGTGTCTTCTGGTAAGGTGGAAGTAGGTTGTAATTTTAAAACAATTTCTTCAGGGCTGGATCTGTCATCTACCAACTGGATATTGAGTGACTGGATAGACTGTCCTATCCTGCTCAAATCAAAGGGGAGTATCTCTACTCGTGCGTTTCGAATGGGAGCCAATCCCAATTTATCTCGTACGTATACGACGATTTCTATAAGTTCATTGGCTGGGTCATAAAAAAGATCCCCTCCAAATTCTATCCTATAGAGATCATCTTTACCACCGCCTCCCGGTCGATTAGATGAAAAATATGCCACTCCATCGCCCGCTACCAGGCCAAAATCATCAAATGCAGAATTGACAGGATAAGGAAATGCCTGTGGCTCTGTCCAACCATCTTTAGTTCGTTTTACACTATAAATATCCAAACCTCCCTTTCCACCTGGCCTGTCAGAAGCAAATATCAGAATACTGTCTCCCATAAATCTCGGAAACCAATCATTGCTGGAAGACAGTATGTGCTCTGGCATTTTTGTAGCTCTGACCCAAAGATCACCTTCTCTTTCGGCAATATACAAATCCATTGTTGCGCCTTCTTCATTAGGAGCGGCTGCAAATACCAACCAATCGCCTGAAGCGGATACGGTAGGATGGCACACATGGGAATCACTATTGAGCAAATCCAATCTACCTGCATCGATCCATTCCCCATTTTTTCTTTCCACTTTGTAAATACATAAGTTGGTTTGTTCACGCGAAGAACGAGTCAGCAAAAGGGTTTGATCATTATTGTAAAAGCAAAAAGGGCCTTCCTGATTTTCTGTAGTTATTACCGGTGGAAAAGCAGCTTTCTTTGAAAGATTACCATCAATATTGGCTCCTGCGAAAGAGAGGTCAAAAAAGGGTGTGTTTTTCATTTTATCATAATACACACTTTTGCCACGGTCATTTACAAAACCAATATAAGTACCGTAAAATGCGGGAGAAAATTCATACGACGAAGTATTGATCTCCTCTTCATGAATAAGAATAGCATTCGCTGCCACATTCATATCTATAATAGGCTGACTTATCGCATAACCAAAAGTCAGAATAATAAGATATCCAACTATATATATCCTTTTTTGAATCATTTTAAAAATATCTCGGATTGGCAATTCTCCCTTTTTCTCCGCTTTTAATCAACCGGTACGATGCCAATAACTCAAAACTTCCATTATCAAATGACCGGATACCGGTTAAGTTGAGATCATATGAAAAACCCAACATAAATTGATTACTTATATCAAAACCAAAAATAAACCCTAAAGATTCTCCAATAAATTGATTACTGCCTCCCGACCTGTAATTCACTGCAACGTTATATCGATTATCCATTAAAAATCCGGCATTGATATCAAAACTTATAGGCGATTGCTCTGCCCACCTTATGAGAAATTGAGTCTTCAGTCCTATCAGGTCAGAAAGTGGAAACAGTCCTCCTCCCATAAGAAAGACCTGCCTTACATAAGGTCCCTTTTTTCCTTCCTCATCACTGGACAATATCAAATCGGAACGAATCAAACCCGGAGTGGCTATTCCTGCAAAATATTTCTCATTATTTACGTACACACCAGCTCCAACATTGAATAAATAAGTACTCAGTCTATCTGCAATGATAGCACCATCCAGGCTGATGTCTTCCAGGGCTACCAATCTGGGATCGGTAAAATCTCTCACCATATTCCGTAAAGTGGTACTCAGACCAAAGCTGAGCGTAGCTTCTTCCAAATCGATTTTATATGCGTATTGCCCACTTATGTTGACCATTCTGGTAATACCGATACTTACACGTTCCAGATTGAGACCCAGACCTGCATTTCCAAAAAGTCTTGGGCTGTTTAAGGTAAGATTTTGAGTTGTAGGTGCTCCGGGAAATCCACTCCACTGGTCTCTGTAAATACCCGTCATGGTAAAATGCTGATCATTACCTGCATAAGCCGGATTAATAGCCAGCTTATTAAAAGCAAACTGAGTGTATAATTGATTTTGCTGACCCCAGATTAAGTAAGGAGTAAGGACAGCAAAAAAAATACACGCTATATTTAATTTGATCTTTATCATCTTTCAAGAATTAAAAAACCTCCAATATTTCCAAAACCTGTCCCGAGATTGAGGATATAATAATACGTCCCTACAGGCAAGTCTTTACCATTATGGGTGCCTTGCCAGTCATTTTCATAGTTAACCTTTTCGAATACTATTTGCCCCCATTGATTAAAAACTGTGAGTCTGTTACCAGGGTATTGACCCGATGCAAGGCAGGGAATGGCAAAGTAATCATTATATCCATCACCATTGGGTGTAAATAAAGTAGGAGTCATACACTCTTCTACATCTCCCACTACAACCTCAACTGTTGCTTCGGAGCATATATCTTCACACAAGGGAGAACAAACAGAATAGGTGAAAGTAATGGTGCCGGAAAATCTCGGATCAGGCATATATAGAATACCTTCTGAAGTCAATTCAACTTTTCCAAATGAAGGTTCACTGATAATCGATATCTGTGAATTTTCAGGTATGAAGTCATTTTCAAACACAGTCAGAAGCACATCTTCTATCATTTCCAATTCATAGAAATCATCTGCTGCATCAGGCAATTCCCCTCTTATGATAGCTACCGTATCAGTAGAAAAATCCCGGCATAGATCTGTACTATAGGTTAATGCAATTCTGTTAACTCCTACCCTGATTCCAGATACATTGGTAAAGTTGCCACTCAAAGCATCAATATCCAGATATGGGTCTACGATATCCCACTTAATTATTACTTCAGGAGTTTTTATTAAAGATACCACAGTGACTGGATTATCATCACAAATAAAAATTGGGTTTACCTCAGCTTCTGCATCTACAATGGGTATGTCTTCAAGGATAATGGAAAATTCTGGCGAGGGAATGGATGCACATAGCCCATCGTCCACTCTTAGGAATACCCTGTTAGTTCCTTTTTCAAGCAGGCTTAGATCGTTGATAATGATACACGAGGACTGACTGGATGAAATGAGCATTTGATCGGAAGACCTGTACAATTCCAATCTTCCTACATCTATCGTTTCTTCCAGACAAATAATTAAGGAAGTTCCGTTGTTATCGAGGCAAAGTTTGTACTCCTCCTGTTCCGCCTTTGGGGTTGTCACTCCTTCAACTATATCAACAAAAATAGACTCTGAAGTAATCATGCATCCTCCAGAAATGACAGTAACCTGATATTCTCCACGATTCGAAGCAGTAACATTGCCAATGATGGGATTTTGAAGGGTAGAAGTAAAACCGTCTGGACCAGTCCATCTGTAAGTGGCATTAGTAAATGAAGATGCCAGCAGTCTGAGTTCTTCTCCAGGGCATAACGGTTCATTGGAAGCTATGCTAGGCGGGAATGGTAAAAAACCAACTGATACTTCAACCGATTCACTATCTCTGGACCGGCAATCTCCTTTTTCCACTGCCACTGAATAGGTCCCTGCATCTTCCCTTTCTGCAAAAGGTATTGCAAGAAAAGCCGTTTGAGTAAACCGGACACCTTGCGGAGTATTCCAGACATAAGAAGTTGCATCTTCAACCGGCTCTACCCTGAGCAGTATGTCATCATCAACACAGTAGTTAAGTACACCTGTGATAGTAGGACTGGGCGGAATTTCCTCAATTTGAACCACTACTGATTTAGGCAGGGAGGTACATATTCCGGAGCTGACAGTTAGCGTATATACCCCGTTAATATTAGATCCTGAATTAACTATGACCGGGTTGAGTATGTCAGCAGTGAAATTATTTGGACCACTCCAAGTATAGGTGTAACTTCCAGAGGGAAATATAGAAGGAAAGAAAGTCACTGTAGAAGTTCCATCCGAACAAGATGGTGCATTACTACTCAGAGCAGTAATTTCTGGTGGTTCATTAACCTGAACTGAAGTAGACCCCTCACCTACACATCCAGATAATGTAGTAACTGTTACAAAATATAATCCTGCAACTGCAGTAGTTGCCGGGTTTTGCAGTTGGCTTGAAAACCCATTGGGTCCACTCCAATTATATTTTGCTCCAGGTATGAAAGAAGCTTCTAATTGAATACTATCATCGATACATACTGGTCCTGTATTGGTGGCATTGATAGAAATTTCCCTTTCAACATTAATGGTTTTACCATCCGATAGGTTTGATTCGCAAATTCCCTCAGTAACCTTTACCGACCATACCCCACCGGCATTATTTACATTCACATTATTAATGGAAAGAAAATTGACTGAAGTTGTACTTCTGAACTGACCGTCTTTAAACCAGGAATACAAATCGCCATTAGGAATATTATTGACTGATAGGGTTATTGAGGCGCCTTCGCACACCACATCAGAGGCTTCAATGATGGGTTTTATTGGTTTACTGAATACATTCACCTGCAAAAAGGCTGTGTCAGAAATACATGTTCCCCTCGAAATGATCAATGAATATATACCTTGATGGCGAGTAGCCACATTTTTGATTGTATCGGGAAATTGCTTATTGGAAGAAAATTGTGATGGGCCAGACCATTGATAAGTCAAGCCACTTCCACTTACGTTGGTTCCCAAAACAATTGATCCACCTTCGCATACGGAAATAAATTGGTCAATGACACTGGCTACTGGTGGCTCCACGACAGTGATCATTTTAGAAGGAGAAGGATTTGAAAGACATCCACTTCTTTCGACTATGAGATAATAAATATGCTGACCAGAAGTGGGTTGTATCAAAAATGAAGGAGACGTGGAGCTTTCCAATAAAAGCCCATTGGGAAAAACACCTTCATACCAAAAATAGGTAACCTGCCCACCCTGACCTTCAGCGTTTAAAAGGATGGATTCCCCCCTGCATATCTCATCTCTGTTTGAAGATATCATGGGTGTAGTCAATTGATCGATGTTTACTTCTACGGTTCCAGTAGAAACACATCCATTAAATCCCGTAACCTCAAGCATGTACGTGCCATTATTTTCAGGCCCAACACCAGGTATCATTGGATTTTCGAGAAGAGAAATAAAATTATTGGGGCCTGTCCATCTAAATGAATATGCATCCGGGACAGTCGGAGGAGGGAGATTTGAAAAAAGCCGCAAAGTGTCGGCATCACAAATTCCCAATTCGTGGAACGGGTTTAGTACTCTCGTTCGTACCAGGACAGTGGTTTCACAAGTTGATGAATTACCTGCATCATCGGTCACTGTGAGAATTACCATAACTTCTTCGTCAAGAGAAGCACAAGTAAATTCATTAGGAGATACTTCCAGTGTAGCTATCCCACAAAAATCATAACTTCCATTATTGATTTCTTCAGGTTTTAAAATATACGGTTCTGCCCCGGAAGCTTCCAGAAAAATAACAGCGGGCTTACAAATGGCAACGGGTAAAATAGTATCGATGACTTGAATATTTACGCTGCAGGTATCTGAATTATCACCATTATCACGCACTATAAATGAAACCACATTTTCACCCCCATTTAAAAGCAATGATAATTGCTCTGATGCATGCGGCACAGAAGTCCATCCTACTGTAGTGTTTCCCGATATACTGTATTCCAATTCCGCATCGCTATAAGTGAGTCTTGCTCTCAAATAACTAATTCCATCAGAACCATTTTGCGAAATAGGAGTACAAGGGTTTATTGAATTATCTACGGCAATAAAACTTATAATAATACTACTATCTATACCCCATGCATTCACTTGCTCTGAGGTAATATGAAATATTTCCCTGTAAAGACTACAATCTTCTACACCGGTATTTCCTAAAGTGCCAATGAGAGTACCATCTTCGCCTCTTATTTGAAAAACTTTACCAGGCGAACCGATATCGGCCACTATTTCTACAGACAGAGTTGCCCCTTTATCAGTGTGAATGATAGGGAAAACTTCGTCAAAAGTCAATACCACACTGTTTACAGAAAAATCACCGGTATCTTCATCTTCAATAAAATTGAGAAAGGATGCCTGGTTGGTCTGAGGCATTTGCCGGTTGTACACTTTATTCAATAAGCAATTATCATTTATAATCAATTCGGTGAGTGGAATAATGACCTCAGCAGCACAAGAATCTGGAGGTAAAAACACAGAGATATCATCCATACAAATGATTTCAGGTTTTTCCGTATCCAGAATGGTGACAGTATATTGACAAATACTAACGTTTCCTGCACAATCAGTGGAAATATCCTCAATATGGTGAATACCTGTCGTGAGCATTATACCCCCAACCATAAACTCTTCCCGCACTGCAATGCCATTGATATTAAAAGTTCTGGTTATTGATGAAGAAGATTCATTTCGAAAGGAGAGTTGAGCTTTAACTGAAGTTTGACCACATATATCTAATATGTTTACTGAGGTATCTGCAGGTTGGTTGGGTTCAATTATAAGAAATAGTGATGATCGAACCAACCATTTTGTCAAAAGATCAGAATCGAACTCCAATACAAATTCAAAATCGGAGCATTCCCCTTCAAAAACGGGACTTGTGCCCAGGGTATCTCCTGAAGGGGTTAATACGTAAAAGAAATTTTGGTCATTCCCTGTATGCAATCCTTCTACCTGGAAATTCAATATTCCCTCATCCACATTCAATAATTGAAATGGATTAAATGTACCAAAATCGAGTAATCCCTTTCCAATTTTCAAATCATTGCTATTTGGATCATTTTGTTCAAGTACCGTTTCTGCCTGTAATCCAATAAGACTGTCAGATAAGCTACATCCTAAAGTATAATTATATTCCGGAAAAGTGAAAAAGGCCTCACAGGTTCCAGGGATGGCTTCTAACAATACATCGTTAGGGCAACTATCGATTTCGAATACCTCATTACTTATTATTGTATAACTCGCCGGTATAATCGTTGCGTTATTGCAATCATCGTAAAACACAAAATCGACATTGAGCCTAAATAAAATAGCAGGTTCTTCAGATGGACAAATGAATTGATATACAGAATCGGGGATTAAGCCTGGAAATGTTAATGGATCACTGGGATCATACGATCCCGAAAGGGCAGCAAAACCAAATACATCATTACAATTATCATTAAAAGAAGCCCCACCCAAAGATTCTAACCATTCATGTAGAGGAATAATGGAAGGGTCATCACATATTATCTCATATTGTTGATCAGGTACACTGACAGAAGGTGGTTCAGTATCTATCACTTTTATAATTTGTACTACAACAGACGTATTTCCACAAACATCCATAGCTGTATAAGTTCTTATAATATCGTAGCTGCATCCTTCTCCTACGA
This sequence comes from Saprospiraceae bacterium, assembly GCA_041749255.1. Taxonomy (GTDB): domain Bacteria; phylum Bacteroidota; class Bacteroidia; order Chitinophagales; family Saprospiraceae; genus JABDLO01. Next base: position 37,911 of record JBGTBR010000026.1, on the reverse strand, counting down.
TACTATCCTCGACAATAGTGATAACCTGACTGCAACCATCTGCAACTGAAAACAACATGGCATTCACTTCATTATTGTCCACTTCATCACAGGAAAGTGTAACGGTATCCATCAAGGAGATGGATGGCGGTGTCGTATCCACCACAGTAACTATCTGGGAATGGCTGTCTGAGTTGCCACAGTTGTCGGTTACAATCCAGGTTCTGGTAATGGTATAGTGATAAAATTCGCAATCATTTTCATTGCCTTGCCGGTCAATTTCTTCTATATATTGTAATAAAGGGTTGGAAGTACAGTTGTCCTGGCCTGCTACCTGATTCAATAATGGAAGATCTTCACAAGCAACAGTGATATCCTGTGGATACTCGGAAAGAAATGGCTTTATTGTATCGATGATGGAAAATGACGATGTGGTGACTGACTGATTGTTGCAACCATCCCTTACTATAAAAGAAACATCTACTTTCCAGTCACAAATACCATTGGGTATGGGAATGGTATCTCTACCAATCATTCCCACTCCGGAATTTCCCATATTATCCTGAAATGCAAAACGAAACCATGAAACAGATGAGCAGTCATCTGTAGCAATACTGTTGCCGTGTGCGTTTATCCAGTTTTTTAATGTGTCGCGTATACCAGTCTGACAAGCAAAGGCTCTGGACTCTGCTTGCTTGACAATAACAGGCCCCCTGTTGTCAAAGGTGTAAAATCTGGCTTGTAAGGTATCGGAGAAATTTCCACAAGTATCGGCAGCGTAAAATGAAACCGTTACAGATCGGGTATTTCCACAAAACAGAGAACCATTAAATTGGTCTATGGTCATTTCCAAAGTTGGAATAGCAAAATATAAGATACTATCGCTCTGTCCATCTTCTGCCACCATATTCGCATGATTGGTATACCATGTTGTGAGCATCCCTAATATATTAGCTGCACCACAACTCACCGCAGCATCTTTAGGGACTTCTACTATGATGGGAGGATCAGTATCTCCATCACATGATTGGCCCAAAAGTGAAATTTGGGTAAAAATAAATAGAACGAAAACATATAATATCAATCTATATACATTCATATAAGTCTCAGCCCGGTTATTAAATGCAAAACTAATAATCTTCATCATCCAGTAGATCGTATTGGGATAAATTGATGCCCTATTTGGAAAAAAGAGAAAATGCCCTTTGAATCTGGAAATATAAGACAAAATTTTACAGAAGTGTAATACTTTGGCATATAAACGTATAAACGAAAATATTCGTGTTGAATACTACTACATCTATAAAAATCAAAGATAAATATGATCTATTTGCTCACCATATTAAGGGAAGGATTGTCATTGAATTTTGGTAGTTATTCTACTCTATACCAGCGGAATAAATTCACATAAAATCGACGTAAAAAGAGGGTTTAGCGTCGTGTTTATTTTATTCTTCTTCGTTAAGTTCCCGATTTAACAGTTTTTTATCTTCAACATTATTGTTGAGGAAAGCGTTGATTTTATCCACAGCAAAACTCGATTCCATTTCTCCAAGAGCATTAATTCGAATATCAAAACCCTTTAAATCGTCATGGACACTGGGCTTTCCTTTTTTTTTCATTTTTTTTGGCATCACATTTCTTTTTTAGATTTAAAATAAAATGAATACAAATTTTCAATTAGATGTGAGTGAAAGAAAAGACTGAAGACCGCAATCTAAAAAACGATTATATCCATCTACTCCCTCTTTAAATGGCCGAGGTGTGCTGATCACTTGTTCGGAAGGCGTCATTAGAACATAAAGAGGTTGGGAATTTTGCTCTAAATTGACGATCTGAAAATCTGCCCATTTATTACCAATATTCCTGATCTTTTTACCTCTGGATTTTGAAATGAGCATTTCCTCCAACTTTTGATCGTCATCTACATAAAGTGAGACTAAAACCACATCATCATTGAGTTTTGTCCTAATCCTGTCTTCTACCCAAATATGCTCTTCGGTCTTTCTGCAATTAACGCATCCATACCCGGTAAAATCAAGTAAAATAGGTTTATTGACCTCTTTAGCATAGGCGAGTCCTTCATAATAATCCTTAAAACAATCTATATTATTGGCACATTTCGAAAAAGAAGGATATCGGCTTTTTATATCCTGGTCGAGATCTTGAGGTGGCAGGAAAAAATTGTATTGGGCTGGGGGTGCTAAACCACTCATCAGACCCAGTGCATTATACGTGCCTGTATCCTGTCTTATATTAAAACCCGTTCCAAGATAAATAGTAAAAATGAGGAACAGGGATGCAAATCCAATCCTGGAGGGTGATAATTTTTTTACAGGACTATCGTGGGGAAATCGTATAAACCCAAATAAATACAATGTCAACCCTAAGAAGATTAAGATCCAAAGTCCTAAAAATAATTCATACTTTAAAAAGCCCCAATGATTGGTCATATCTGCCACCGATAAAAACTTAAAAGCCAATGCCAGTTCTAGGAAACCAAGACTAACTTTCACAGTATTCATCCAACTACCAGACCTCGGTAATGAATTAAGCCAAGATGGAAAAGCGGCAAAGAGCCCAAACGGCAAAGCCAATGCCAGGGAAAATCCAAACATGACAATAAAAGGACCTATGTACTCACCCTTTGAGGCTGCCTGAACTATGGCTGTACCTATAATAGGCCCTGTACAGGAAAAAGAAACTAAAGCCAGTGTAAATGCCATGAAAAATATCCCAATTAGCCCACCCTTATCTGCCATCTTATCCGACTTATTGGTCCAGGAACTGGGTAACGTAATTTCGTAATAGCCGAAAAATGAAAATGCAAAACCAATAAATATGAGGAAAAATAAACTGTTGGCAATCCAGTTTGTCGATAATCTGTTCAATGCTTCCGGTCCGAGCATGATGGTGATCAATAACCCGATAGCTACATATATGACAATAATGGACAGACCATATATTGTTCCATTGGCCCATCCTTTTCTCTTATTATCTTTAGTGAAAAATGACACGGTAATAGGAATCATTGGAAATACACAAGGAGTCAAAAGCGCTAACAAACCACCAATAAAACCAAAAATAAATATCCAGAAATAGCCTTTGTTTTCTTCCGTTGCGTCTTCGCATTCCGACAAAGGGCTTTTATACGATTGTAAAATGGCAGGTATGGTTTGATCGAGTATTTTACCATCGGATGTCAATTCAATCTTCGCATTGAATAAATCATCACCGGCATATGCCATTTCCACAGGCTCATCTGAAAAATGGATAAAAAATTCTTCATCAAAGAGTAGGCATTTCGAATCATCACATGTCATGTAAGTGATATATCCCCTTACGTAAGGATTTGCACCAGTAAGATTCACCTTCTGGGTTATCAGATATGGCTGCGTGTGTGAAAATTTTATCACATTAACGTTAAAAATGGGATCTACACCTTCTTTTCTAGTTCCTGATTCTTCATTGTCTCCAACCATTTCGAGATCATTCATTTCCTCGAACACAATCTCAGTGGGTATCGGCCCATTATCATCTGTATGTTGAGAATAGACTGACCACCCTTCCTCCATTATGGCCTGAAAGTGAAGTACCGCTTCATTTCCTTCCCCTTGATGATGACTAAAAGACCAGCTAACCGGCTCCAACATTCCCGGCTTTAAGGGTGAATCTTCTTTTAAATTTAATTGGATGCCGGAAGCAACAGATGGGGTGTTTGTATTTTCACTTTTATTGTCTGATTCAGGTGTATTGTCAACCTGGGCTATAAATTCAGAATCCGCTATTTTTGAATCTGAAACAGTCTGATCGCTCGATGAAACATGAAGGGTAAAGGAAAAATCAACATCTGTTGGAGGCAGACATTTAGTATCATCACATGTCATAAAGGTCAAAAATCCTTCTATACTTGCTTTGCTACCATTAATCTTAACTTCCTGCTTAATAACATATGGTTGTTTTGATGTAAATTTTATTACCTGGGTATCAAATAATTTATCATAACCTTCTGATTTGTCACCTTCTTCTTTTGAAGCACCTTCAAGGTTTGCATTTTCTACATTTTCGTAAGTAATCTCTGTGGGAACAGGACCATCGTCACCCGTATATTGCGAATACACACTCCACCCTTTCGCAATTTCAGCTTTGAAAATAAGCTCAAATGTATTTTCACCTGTCTTCTTTGATTCAAACTTCCATTTAACCGGTTCAAGGATTTGAGCGGATAGAAATGTGTTTGATAAAAGAGATAAAAAGATGGTAGTCAGGTAAAATACGATTAGCTTATATGACCTCATATGGATTGCATTATTTTTCTCTTTTAATAACCTTCAAAAATAACAATGTGATGACAAGCTTAGCTCTAATTCAACAGATTTTATAATAAGTTTAACCATTGAACGCTAAACGCATAAAAATCAGTCTCAATAACAATGAAAAAAGAATAGGAGTATTGATTCTCTGGTTCTATTGAAATAAGTTTGCCATTTTAACTTATAAATACTTTGAAAATTTCTTAATGATCTTCACTGCTGCTTTGGAAATTCAGCTTATTCATTTTACTAAAAAAATAGGTGAGTATAGGTAATGACTCCCAGAAAAATAATGTGAATAAATTCATTGATCAAAACATTTTTATTTGCGGCTAGGGTAATTGCAAACAACATAGATATTCCAATGGCTAAGACTTTAATTTCCACTATATTGATTTCCCCGGCAAAAAGGGCAATGGGTAATGATGCAAGTAAAAACCAATACAAAAGATCAATCATCTTTTGTATCTGGATATTTTTTTTGCCAATGTACGAGTTGTAATTAAATATGATGAAAGTTAATAAAAAGAAATAAACTGCCAGGCAGATTCCTCCAGAAATAGTTATTCCTTCCATTATTATCCACCCAAATTGTAAAAATGACATGGAGAATGAATGCCATACATTTTCCATTAAAAAATAATACACCCCGGATACTAAAAAGATAAAAACCAGGTAGCCACTAAAGTATTGTAGTTTTTCGTGCCATTTGAAAGATCGGAGAATGAGTAACCCTATAAATGCAAAGACGAATAAAAATAGGTAAGGTTTGTGTAAATACGCTGCAACCGATAAAAAAAAGCCCACATTAAATATTTGAATTTTAGCAGAAAGGTTTTTATAGGTTTTAAATAAATTGGATATAGCGAAAAGAACAAATGTATTGGCTATTAATATTGATGAAAGGACTGAAACATCAGGCGTTAAGGATATGAGAAGCACGTAAATAATACCCGCAAAATAACTTACATCCAGTGCTAATTTGTTATTGATACTGATCCGATTAATGTATAAAGCTTGCAGATATATCAATAATATGGCTGTAATACTTTGAAGAATTGGTGTATCAATGATCGAATATACATAAATGAGAAACAAGTTACCTTCTTCGTAAACATAATAGTATTTGGAAGGAAAAATTAATGTACCCAACCTTACCAAAATGATGTATGGTAATAGAAGGATCATATTTAGAAAAATATTCTTTCTGAAAAGTTCCAGCATCAGGAATTTATCATTTGTAATGTAATGTACAAAAATATTTTAAAATACAAATTGGAATAGAATTGGATTGATTTGTACATACTTTAGTCGTAATATGTTTGCAGGAATTTCAACATCCTTGAATTCCATTAATAAAGGTCTACAAATGTAGATTAATAATAAACCATTTTACGTCCAGGTCTTTATTACACTACATTCAGATAAAACTGGCATCAGTAAAATGGGCTCAGCCATTTGTTTGATAAAAAATACTCGTACCTTTCGCCAAATTCACAAGACTGGTTTAACCGGACCTCTATGACATCACCCATTCACCAAATAAAGGAGCCTATTGCGGATGAACTCGAAAAGTTTGAGGTGCACTTCCGGGAGTCCATGCGCAGCAATGTAGCATTGCTGGACAAAATCATGTACTATATAGTAAAGCGAAAAGGCAAGCAGCTCAGACCCATGTTTGTTTTTTTAAGTGCCAAACTCATCGGGCAAGTCAATGATTCGACGTATGTGGCAGCCTCATTGGTAGAGCTTCTACATACCGCTACTCTGGTGCATGATGATGTGGTTGACGATGCCCACAAGCGAAGAGGTTTTTTTTCTATTAACGCCCTTTGGAAAAATAAGATCGCTGTATTGGTGGGGGATTACCTGCTATCCAGAGGACTTTTGGTGGCTTTGGACAATGGAGAATACAGGCAGTTGCAAATTCTATCCAATGCAGTGAAACTCATGTCAGAGGGTGAATTACTGCAAATTGAAAAGGCCAGAAAAATGGATATAGATGAGGCAATTTATTATGAAATCATTCGCCAAAAAACAGCTTCCCTGATCGCGGCTTCCTGTAGTGCCGGTATGGCTTCTGTCAGTGCTGATCAAGAGTACATTGAGAAAATGCGTTCTTTCGGTGAAAATGTGGGGATTGCTTTTCAGATAAAAGACGACTTGTTTGATTATGGAGAAGCGGATATAGGAAAGCCCAGAGGAATTGATATAAAAGAAAAGAAAATGACACTTCCATTAATATATGCTCTTTCAAAATCTACAGCAAGTGAAAAAAAAGAAATCATTCAACAGATAAAAAGGTACAGCCACCGCAATGAAGTGGTAAAAAATGTCATTGGATTTGTAAATACAAAAGGAGGTATGGATTATGCAATCCTCAAAATGGAGGAATACAAAGAAAAAGCATTATCTATTCTTCAGGAATTTCCAGAAAACAAGGCCAGATTGGCATTGGAACATCTTGTCAATTATGTTACCCAAAGAAAGAAGTGAGATACCACATTACTTTACCTTGTGTTTGACACGTTTTTGATATAAAGTATTGATATACAGCAATATGTCATTTTCATTTTCCCTATACAAAAAACCTTTCTACTTGATTTTATGCATTTTATGAGACTTGGGTTTCAACCTTAAAACAATACTTTTTCCAATGCATTGGGTTTTAATTTGAATTTGATGATGAAGGGGTTTTCTCCGTTATTCTCCTCGGGAAACTCCTGGATAAATTCAGATAAATATAATGCCAGTTTAGTGGTTTTCTGATCATGGATGATTTTCTCGACGCTTTCATAAAATTTAGGGTTTGGCATAACGTAACTATAATAAAAACCCTCATCATCACTGTCCAAAATTAGCAATCCTTCATAAAAGTACAAATGAAAATCATCTATGTCTCTCTTACGAATAAAAACCGATTTTTTCAAGTTTGGGTTGATAATTATTGTTGCACCTCCATAATGCAATCCCAGTGGCACTAGAATCAGTTTACCAAAAGTTAAATTATATCCTACCGGTATATAGGTTTTTTTGGTTTTATCTGAGAATATTCGGGTTTCTAATAATTCAGAATACAATTCCTGAAAGTCAAGACTAGCAATCGAAGTTTCGTCCTTTCCTACAGTAGCAAATGGAATCAATCTCTTACCATCATACTGATATATAGTGTCAGAAAAACTCAGCCCCATCATCAAATGGTTTTGAAAATAAAAAAACGGGTTCAAGGAATTGATCATGTTTACCGATTTTGGCTCAGTGATTTGTGATGACAAACATTGATTGGTTTTTATATCACAAATTTTGACTATTCCCTCTTCAAAATCGTTGGTAATGAAAATAAACTGCCCATCCACTTTTGTAAAACCGACCGGATTTAGATTGTTTAAAGTCAATTCGTCAACCGGTTCATAAGTTTTTAAGTCATATTCAACCACTTTGCCCAGAATTCCATCCAAAACATACAAAGCCTGGCTGGGATAGTCAATATAATAATCCGTTAGATTAGAAAATTCAAGAGGTCCACTGCCAGTCGGCTTTATATTGACAATATGGTTGAGATTCTGATCAAAGATAAAAATGAATGACCTCTGCCAACATTTAATAAATATCCTGTTATCATATTCCTGAAGCCTGAGTATGCTAGACAATAATATTTTATCATTGTCTTTGACGGTCAAAATTTCAAAGTCCTCCAAATGGTCCGACAAATTTAATTTACCCTTCCACTCTATCGGGTCGGGATATACTGCTCCTAGTTTCTCCGGTTCATTTGATGTTTCAGAACAATGAAGAAAACCCATTAAGCAAAAAACTACTGTTAGTAAATACAATGAATTTTGCAATGTGAAGGAATTTTGTGATTTAAAAATACATAGAATTCCATATAAACCATTTTTTTAGAACTGAAAATGGCGTTATAAGAATAATCAGGATAATTCAAATACCCGCTATATTCCAAAGTACCATGACTACCCAATCGGATTATCTTGTCTCAAATGCCATGAATTTTAATCTTCCTGGACATGCATTCATGCAGAATGAAAATCGCAGACAAGACTTTTTGTGGGATTTCCTTCGTAATTAGTACAAACCTTGCATCATAGGTACTCAAATCACAAAAGTTAAGTACAATTATCAAACGTTTTTACAAAATCTCATGCATTTATCCTCTCAATATTTGCACCCAATGCATTTAACCTTCCATCAATATTACTATAACCCCTGTCAATTTGATTGATGTTGTGTATAATGCTGGGTGTGGATGCTGAAAGTGCTGCAATGAGAAGAGCTACACCAGCCCTTATATCCGGCGAACTCATTTCGATGCCTTTAAGAGTAGATTTTCTTTCAAGACCTATCACGGTAGCTCTATGCGGGTCGCACAATATAACCTGAGCACCCATATCTATGAGTTTATCTACAAAAAACAACCTGCTTTCAAACATTTTCTGATGAATGAGTACACTGCCTCTTGCCTGGGTCGCTACTACAAGGATAATGCTCATCAGGTCAGGGGTAAATCCCGGCCAGGGAGAGTCGTATACAGTCAGAATAGAACCATCAATAAAAGATTGAATCTCATATAATTCCTGTTGAGGAATAACGAGGTCATCATGCTCTTCAAGCACTTCAATTCCAAATTTTCGAAAAGTATCGGGTATGACGCCCAGATTTGGTATAGAAACATTTTTAATTCTGAGATTGGATTGTGTCATAGCTGCCAAACCTATGAAACTCCCAATCTCTATCATATCGGGAAGGATCCGGTGCCTGGTTCCGTGTAATTGCTCAACTCCTTCTATCTTCAGTAAGTTTGAGCCTATGCCTGAAATATTGGCACCCATACGTACCAACATCTTACATAGTTGTTGTACGTAGGGTTCGCAAGCCGCATTGTATATGGTTGTGATACCGGGTGTAAGCACAGCAGCCATCACAATGTTTGCAGTACCGGTTACGGATATTTCATCCATGAGAATATAAGTTCCCCGTAGGTTCTCCGCGTCCAGATAAAATTTAGATTCTTTATCGTCGTATTTAAATGTTGCCCCCAATTTCTCAAAACCCAAAAAATGCGTATCCAGCCTTCGCCTGCCAATTTTATCTCCTCCTGGTTTGGGCAGGAATGCTTTTTTATACCTTGCCAGCATAGGGCCCAGCAACATGACTGATCCTCTTATTTTACGTGCATCATTTTGGTAGTCTTCACTTGACATATATTCCAGATCTATATCAGAGGCTTTAAAGCTAAAACTTGCACCACCCAGATCTTTTACTTCCACGCCCAGCCCACTTAACAATGAAATGAGTTTTCTTACATCAATAATATCGGGAATGTTATCAATAATTACCTCTTCTCTGGTCATGAGTACGGCACTAATCACCTGGAGAGCTTCATTTTTAGCTCCCTGAGGTTGAATATCGCCTTTTAATGTAGCATTTCCTTCTACTTTAAAAGCTTGGTTTGACATAGTATATTTTTTATTGTTGACAGTTTGATTTGCAATAAGTTAATGTTCCAAAATAAAGAGGGCTTGAAAATTTTTTCAATGACAATGTTATAAAAAAAGCTCTAAAACTATTGTAATAGAGCTTTAAATATATGTAAATTTAATGTAATGCAAATTATTTTTTCCTTTTCTTTCTCTTCTTACTGAAAGTTCTTGTTGGTTTACTTACATGCTGATTTGACTTTTCCTGTTTTGTAGAAGTTGGATTTAAAAGTTCGTAATTCAAATCATTGGGATTTTGAATGGTACCCTTTGACAGCTCGATCAGGTCTGCTTTAATGGTTTCATCATTTGCGTAGTGTTCTCTATTCCATGTCTTATACGCAAGCTTCAGATAAGATCCTATAATATTATAAAAGTCTTTTTGTTTTTGTGGGTCTTCAATTTGCATAGCCTTTTCAATCATCTCCTGTATATAACCCCCATAGTGTCTATACTTTAACACTTGCTTAGGATATTCAAGTCTATCAGGTCTTGATTCCTCATAAGTGGTTTTACTAAACTCTATTCCAGTGGGAGGATCAACATCCAGATCATAGCCTGAAATGCGATAGGCGTGTTTCCAAAGTTTCTCCAACACCTCTTGACTGTTGCGTTGTACCGGGTTCATCTGGTACATAAGTTCGATGACACCTTCCACAAATAATTGCCTTACTTCTTTGCTTTCTATGGTTTTGGCATAATGGATCATTTTTTGCACATGTCTTCCATATTCTGCTATGATCAGGTTGTCTCGTCGGGAGTTGTATTCTAGGTCTAAGTGTTCTTTAATCATTTTAAAAGGTTATATATTATTCAATATTTTTTTTTGCTAAATTGTTTTGTCAAGCATTATTCGACAGTTACTGATTTAGCCAGATTTCTAGGTTGATCTACATTGCAATTTCTCATTACAGCTATATGATAAGCCAGTAATTGGAGGGGAATTACAGAAAGTAAAGGTGTAAGTGGATCCAGGGTATCGGGTATTTCAATCGTATAGTCTGCCAGGCTGGTAATTTTTTCATCACCTTGATTCACTATCGCTATGACAATCCCGTTCCTCGCTTTGACTTCCTGAACGTTACTCACAATTTTATTATACGCATTTTTATTCGTTGCGATCACAATTACGGGCATCCTTTCATCAATCAGTGCTATAGGACCATGCTTCATTTCAGCAGCGGGGTATCCTTCGGCATGAATGTATGAAATTTCCTTTAATTTAAGAGCACCTTCCAGAGCAACAGGAAAATTGTAGCCCCTTCCCAGATATAATGCATTGGTGGCATCTTTTATTTCTGCAGCAATATGTTTGATCTTGTCATTGGATTTAAGCAGTTCTTCTACCTGAGACGGGATATCACTCAGGGCATATAACATCTCTCTAAAAAAAGAATCTGATATGGTAGCCCGTTCCTTTCCCAGGTGTAACGCCATAAGTGTGAGTACAGTTACCTGGCTTGTAAAAGCCTTGGTAGAAGCCACTCCAATCTCAGGACCTGCGTGTATATACGAACCTGTATCGGTATTGCGGGCTATACTGGATCCTACCACATTCACAATTCCATATATCAGTGCTCCTTTGTTTTTAGCCAACTCTATTGCAGCTAAAGTATCAGCTGTTTCCCCAGATTGTGACAGTGCAACGACTACATCTTTTTCAGTGATAATCGGATTTCGGTATCTGAATTCAGAGGCGTATTCTACTTCTGATTTCACTCTGGCCAATTCTTCGAACAAATATTCTCCAATGAGAGCAGCATGCCAGCTGGTGCCGCATGAGGTGAATATGAAGCGATCAGAATGGATCAGTTTGGATGTGAATGGACGTATTCCGCCCAGTGACACCCAACCTTCTTCGGCATCGATTCGCCCTCGCATACTCTCTAGAATGGTGACCGGTTGTTGAAATATCTCCTTGAGCATATAATGTTCAAAGTCACCTTTTTCAAGGGCTTCTAATTTTAAATCTAAATCTTCAATTCTGGGTTCGAGATATTCATTTTTAATATTTTTTATCGTGAATTTATCTCCCTGATTTACCACCACAATTTCCCCATCATTCAAGTAGACAACTTTCTTTGTATACTTTATGATGGGTGAAGCATCAGAGGCCAGAAAATATTCATTATTTCCTATACCCAGTACCAATGGACTCGAATTTCTCGCTCCTACCAATACTCCGGGTTGATCTTTATCAAGTACTACAATAGCATAGGCCCCTACAACTTTTTCTAAAGCCCTTCGCACAGCCTCTTCGATGCCAACATTCTCTTTTTTCTTGATTTCCTCAATCAAATGCACAAGTACTTCAGTATCGGTTTCACTTTTAAATGAATAGCCTAGTTCTATAAGTGCCCTCTTCAATACCTGGTAGTTCTCTATAATTCCATTATGCACAAGGGTAATATTCCCACTTTGCGAAACATGTGGATGTGCATTAAGATCATCTGGTTTGCCATGTGTCGCCCACCTGGTGTGACCAATTCCAACCTGGCCATTTGTGGTATAGTGTGTAGCTAAAAACTCCAGTTCAGAAACTTTCCCTTTCTTCTTTATAGTTTGAATGTCTCCATTTAAAAGAGATACACCGGCACTGTCATAGCCTCTGTATTCCAGGCGCTTTAACCCTTCAATTATAATAGGGTAAGCTTCTCTGTATCCTGTATATGCTACTATTCCACACATTTTACCTTTGAGTTAATTGGATGATGATGTGAAGAAAACATTGAATTTTGCCGGATACATAGGATGAGTGGGACCGTAAAAAATGATCCGTCCCGGTCTTTCTCCCTCAGGAAAAGAAGATAAAATTAAATCTTTACTGATGCCTTCCGGATTCTTAAGTAAGCTATGAAGATGATTAGTAATGTTAAAAGTAAGTTTCTTTATAATTGTGCCATCATCCGTTTCTACTTCCTTAACCGATCCCTCAAATACTCCTTCCCCAAAGCTTTGAATAAAATTAAAGTCAGGGATGGCTCTCAGTTGCTCATTAACGGAATGTAAAGCCCAAAAACGGTTTAATGGAGTAAATAAGGAAGTTAAAAATCGGTCTTCTTCCACAACGGTTAGCTCAATTTCAGCCCTGTTAATCAATTTATCTTTTAATATAAGTAGTGGGGTTAAATCAATTTTTGTCTCCACTCCTCCTCCACCCTGAACAAATAATATATCTTCTGATGGATTGGGATTATTTATATATGGTTCAATGACTGATCCAATGTAAGTATGACCCACGCTGTTATATCGACCTGTCCTGAAAAACAAATCATGGATAAACTTTTTCCCCCCGGCAGTCTCATAATAAATCCTTAGTGAATTGATATTACCGGTTCTGGCAGCGGGACTTAAGTTAAAACCAATCATAGAATTGTGAGAAGTGAATACTTTAAGGCAAAGTCCCGGGAGAAATGCCTGTAATTCTGCATCGGTTTCTGAATTCTGCAAAACAGAAAACAACTCTTCCTCAAAAGTGGTGTTGAGTCTCAATCTGAACTCGGGGCCAATTTTTACCGGTTCATTGGTTGCGTGCATGTTTATAAAAAAAGAATCTATCGGATTGGCCGTTCTGTTGAGAGCTGTTGCTATAGGATTAATTTCAAAGGGTATGATGCTATTGGTAAACAAGGAGTCATTTCCAATAGGTGAGGTGGTCCTGGACAAAACAAAATCATATCTGGCATTATTGTGATTTCCATAAAACCCAAGAGTATCATAAGCTATTCTAAGGACCATAGAGTCCAGAGTAGCTCCCTGTATACTATCAAAATTGGTTATCCTCTGCAATGCCAGGAAAACGGCTGCTTCAGTGTTTCCAAAAATTGGGTCATTTAGACTTCCAGCATAATAAGTTTGGGCAGCGAGTCTTGAAGTTAATACAGGCCTGGCAGGAGTTGTGTGTGCAATGAAGGAAATGGTATCCGTGAAATCCGTGTCAATGGTTTCATCGTCCAATAAATCAATACCTACAATTGAAGCTTCATTACAAGAATAATACATGTTGGCTGCTATAATGATAAGCAGCAAAAAAATGAGATTTTTATGCATAAACTTTGGAAAAGGATTTACTCCTCTGTAATTTGGTTATACAATTCCACATGACCCGTTAAAAGATCCTGAATATCCTCCTGATAATCCACTACAGTGATCTCATCAGAAGTCACAAAATCACTAACGGAACCGTTAAGTGTTTTGCTTCCTTTAACGAATACATCTGAGAAAAATAGTGCCCCTTTAGTTAAATTTATTTTACCGTTATTTTTAAAAATTTCCAAATCTTCCCCTTCAAGGTTATTGATTGCAGCCACCTCTAAAAATCTATCGGTAAAATTTTCGGTAAAGTTTTCTTCGTACACAGAAAATATCACCTTTGCATGTGTAAAGACCGGATCATTGTGGTAGACCTTTTTAATATACATCGGAACCAAACTGGTCATCCACCCATGGCAATGTATGATATCAGGAGGCCATCCAAATTTCTTAACGGTTTCCATCACTCCTTTACAAAAGAAAACCATCCTTTCCATGTTGTCTTCAAAAGGTATTTTTTCTTCATCGGTAAATACAAACTTCCTTTTAAAAAATTCTTCATTGTCCAAAAAGTATACCTGAAGCCTTGCACCTGGAAGTGAGGCTACCTTAATGATCAAAGGGTAATCCTCATCATCTACAATGATATTCATTCCAGAAAGCCGCACTACCTCGTGCAAACGATGCCTTCTTTCATTGATGGTTCCAAATCTTGGCATTAAAACCCTGATCTCAAAACCATTGTCATTTGTATATTGTGGTAGCCTGTTAACAACTTCAGATATTCTCGAAAAGGTTGTAAAAGGATTCATCTCCTGTGTTACGAATAACAGCTTTTTCTTACCCATACTTTATCCTATTTTATCGTCTTCTAAAGAAATCGGAGTGCAAAGATAATAAAAATTATCCGTGAATTTTTATAATCCTTTCTCTATTTATTTAAACTTGAATGATAATCAAGTGATTGTAGTATACTCAATCCTCATTTTTCTGCTAATATAAATCAATTATTCCTGTCAGGGTTTGCATTTATCTCTAGATGTCTGAAACCGTACACTTTCCAGTACAAGTTAAGCTCCATGTCATTTACATCCTCATCTGCGAAACTCTTTTGAAAGCAAAATTTCAGTATTTCCTGCCACCTCTAAACCGGCATGTTCACCTGCACCAGAATAAATCAATTGCCCATTCTCATAGTATTGTATATGCAAAATAGCCTGGAGGCTTTCATTGACCTTACCTGTCATCAAACCCTTAATAGGAGACCTTAATTCAGCTCCCTTACCGGCTATGGCTCTTACATTGAGGAGTTTATTCTTTTTTCGAAAAGACATCACCACAGTATCACCCTCTATAATCGCTTTACATTCACTCCTGTTGTACGTAGCAAAAGTGACTATTTTGTCTCTAACCAATAACGCAGTAATAAAACCTACGAAGTAACTTCCCATCCACGGTATGTGTGCAATAGACGTCATCAAGGATATTTTCTCTTCCGGAAAGTGATTTGAATGAGCCCATATCCAACAAGAAGGAAAAGAAGTACCCCAATCTTTTTCTATGTATCCAACACCATTACTATATGGAATCGCTTTCTCATGATAATACAATTGTCCGTTCACATGATGATACATACTCACAATTCCATGATAGCATTCCATCCAGGGTACAAATGAATACCATCCCATAATACCCGGTGATAAAATGGAAGTTTTGATGGGATGTATGTTACTTACATTCAACGAACCCCGTAATACTGGAAGATCGATGTCAATCCCTTTTGCAGAAAACCGATTTTGACCAATTTTAATGGCAAATTCGGAATCATCCGCACTGAAATCTCCAATATCAAAACTGTAATAATAGCTGGTGGCAAGTGTGCCATCCAAAATCTGAATAAATGCATGATCCGGATCTTCCCTTCCAATAGAAACACCGGGTATGAGAGCAAAAGCCTGTGTTTCTTCTCCATTGACAAACTTGTAATACCACCCTTCAAAATAGTTTTTCTTGCGTGCGTTTCCCTGATAAATAGAAGGGTTATACAATTTATTGATCCATTTCATCCGATTCGTTTTTATAGAAATTCTGAGAAGTTTCCAGAGCGTGAAAGGTGTAATTCTTCTCAATCATGGCATCCAGAAATTTAGGCAATATGTACCTGAGTTTTTCGTATGATTTCTCGCTGTCGTGAAAGAGCACTATTGAACCGGGTTTTGTATTCCGGATAAGTTTCTGTAGACAGCGTTCAGCTGAAACATCCGGATTATAATCATACGAATTCACCTCCCACATAACCAGTGTATATTTTTGGATAATAGCATGGTATTGCTTCCAGGAAAGTTTTCCATAAGGAGGCCTGAAAAGAGGAGATCTAATCCATTCATTCCCCTTCATGACATTGGACATGTACGCATCTTTTGAAACTTTCCAACCCATCACATGATCATAGGTATGATGGCCTGTATTATGGTTGTCGATTACTATTTCATTATAAATTTCCTTATTCTCATCAACATGTTTTCCCAGGCAAAAAAAGGTCGCCTTAACTTCAAAGAGGCGCAACTGATCTAATACCCATGGAGTTACTACCGGTGTGGGCCCATCATCAAATGTAAGGTATATCTCATTTTTGGCATTTTTGACATTCCAAAGAGCTCCCGGAAACATCCTTTTAATTAAAATGGGTATTTTATACAGGTACAAGGTAAGGATTGGTATTTTTGCAACTGCAAAATCGGAAAAACTCCGGTATTGTTAATAGCAAATATATAAATAAAACGTCGTTCAATGGAAAACATTAGGTTAAGATTTGCACCCAGTCCTACCGGACCTCTACATATTGGAGGTGTTCGCACCGCATTATATAACTACCTGTTTGCGAAAAAACACAATGGTACATTCATACTGCGGATAGAAGATACCGATCAAAACAGAAATGTAGTGGGTGCTGAATCCTATATCATAGAAGCTTTAGAATGGTGTGGCATTTCTTTTGATGAAGGTCCTCATATAGGAGGGAATTTTCAACCGTATCGCCAATCCGATAGAAAAAAAATCTATCTGCAATATGCCAAGCAACTGGTGGAAAATGGTTTTGCCTATTATGCATTTGATACAGCAGAAGAATTGGATGAAATGCGAAAAACCATGGAAGATAAAGGTATTCAGGGAGCAAAATACAACTATGAGACCAGAGCTATGATGAAAAACAGTCTGACTCTTGATCCCGGTGAAAGTCAGCGTCTCCTGACTAAAGGGGAAAATGTAACTGTCAGGCTACTCATACCCAAAGATGAGGACATAGTTATTGAAGACCTGATACGAGGAGAGGTGACCTTTAATAGCAATGAATTGGATGATAAGATAATTTTAAAAGCAGATGGAATGCCCACTTACCATCTTGCCAATGTTGTAGACGATCACCTGATGAAAATAAGCCATGTCATAAGGGGTGAAGAGTGGCTTTCAAGCACAGCTCATCATTTATTGTTGTATGCATTTTTTGGATGGAAACCTCCTTTTTTTGCCCACCTCCCACTCATACTGAAACCTTCCGGAAAGGGAAAACTGAGTAAGAGGGATGGAGCTGTCTTTGGTTTTCCTGTATTCCCATTAGAATGGAAACCCGAAAATGAAGAAGAACACTTTTCAGGCTTCAGAGAAGAGGGATTTTTACCAGAAGCTCTTGTTAACTTTTTGGCTTTTCTGGGTTGGAATCCGGGAGATGAGAGAGAGATCTTTTCTTTGAACGAGCTGATTAATGTCTTTTCTATAGAAAAAATTGTAAAATCGGGGGCAAGATTTGATTTTGACAAAGCCAAATGGTACAATCAACAGTATATCATTGCTGAAAATAATGAAAAACTCGCTGTAATGATCCAACCACAATTGGAAGCAAAAGGTATGTACTTCGATATAAAATATATCGAACGTTTTGCAGGCCTGATGAAAGAAAGAGTAGTAAATATTTCGGAATTCCTTGAATCAGCAGGATACTTTTTTAACAGGCCGGCAGAATACGACGAAAAAATCATTTCAAAAAAATATAAGCCTGAAAATAAAGTGGCATTCGAAGAAATTGCCCAATTATTGAAAGAAAATGACCATTTACACATGGGCGAAACCATAAAATCCTGGATTAGTAATCATGGTTACAAACTGGGAGATATACTACCTGTTTTGAGGTTGGCGGTTACCGGTGGCACCCAGGGACCTGATCTTTTTGACATGATCCATCTGATAGGGAATCAAGAGTGTGCTGCGAGAATAAAATTGTTTTTGGAAAGGGTATAAGTTCAAGTAAATGCTTTTTCATATTTAATACAAAATCTACTTTTCAATTTTGGGAGAAATAATAACTTTGCAAGTATGAGCAAATACCTGGTTTCAGCGAGAAAATACCGGCCTGTTACTTTTGATCAATTGATTGGTCAGGATCATATAAGTCGTACCCTCAAGAACGCCATTAGAAATAACAAACTGGCTCATGCATTTTTATTTTGTGGGCCCAGGGGGGTAGGAAAAACGACTTCTGCGAGAATTTTAGCAAAGGTGATTAATTGTGAAAATCCACAAAATGATGGAACAGATCCATGCAATTCATGCAGTTCTTGCAAATCATTTAATGAAAATGCTTCATTCAACATATTGGAACTGGACGCAGCATCCAATAATAGTGTAGATCATATCCGCAGCCTTACCGAACAAGTTAGATTTCAGCCCCAACAGGGAAATTTCAAGGTTTTTATTATCGATGAAGTGCATATGTTATCTTCTCAGGCATTTAATGCTTTTCTCAAAACCCTGGAAGAACCTCCCGCTCATGCTGTATTTATACTGGCTACCACAGAAAAGCATAAAATACTGCCCACCATTCTCTCCAGATGTCAGATTTTTGACTTTAAAAGAATTCAAAATCACGATATCGTTGAACAGCTGGAAAGCATTAATAAAGCAGAAGGGCGTACGGCTGAACTGGAAGCTTTGCATCTGATTGCATCAAAATCAGATGGAGCAATGAGGGATGCCCTTTCGATTTATGATAAAATTGCTGGGATTGCAGGTGACCGCATTACCTACAAAGATGTGGTGAATAGTCTGAATGTTCTGGATTATGATTATTACTTTAACGTTACGGATGCTCTTTTGCAAAAAGATCTTAGCTCCGCCCTTTTGATCTTAGATGATATTATCAAAAAAGGGTTTGAAGCCAACCAGTTTATTGAAGGCCTTTCAGAGCACATGAGAAATATACTGGTATGTAAAGATCCAAGGACATTATCCATACTGGAAGTGAGCCCTGCTTTACGGGAAAAGTATCATAATCAGTCTACAGCAGCATCCCATTCCTTTTTGCTTTCGGCATTACATATTCTGAATCAATGCGATATTTCTCTACCCAGAGCACAAAATAAACGATTGTATACAGAAATTGCACTTGGCAAGATCAACTACATGAGCAATAGAGTAGAGGATGAAACTTTTATGGAAAAAAAAACTGAAGTTGTAACCTCTAAAGAAAAACTGCTTCAAAGTCCATCACACTCAAACGTATCTCAACAACCTGTCACAATACATCCCGTAAAAAGTGACAAAAGTGCCAACACTAAAGCAATTAACCATTCTACTCTACAACCAAAAAATGAAAATCCCAAAAAAGATAAAGAAACTAACTCCCCTTCAAAAGCACAAAAGGATACATCAAAAATGGCGTCAGCTGACCTCGTCAATACACCTGTTATCAGCAATTTTTCATCACTAATCAATAGAATAAAGGATGAAGAAGATGAAAAGAAACTTCTCCGTGAAAAAATAAGCCTTGAATCCATTCATGAAATCTGGGAGTCTTATACCACAAACACCAAATCAAAAAGTCTTAAGGCTGCCCTAAAACTTGCCCATAAAGCCCTGGACAACCGAACACTGATTATTCAGGTTCCCAATGGTCTTAACCGCAATATGATACTTCAGGAAAGTGATTTGATCGAAAGGATCAGGAACGAATTGGGAATGGAAGATCTGATTTTTGATATCAGGGTCAATAAAGAGATGTTCCCCGATTATGAAGAACTAGAAACCAAAAAAGTACTTTCAAATAAGGAAAAGTATATAATGATGAGGAACATCAATCCCCTGATCGATGATTTGAGGCACACCTTTGATCTGAAGGTTGATAAACCTTGATTATGGATTAAAGGGACAAAAAAATATTTTTGATTCTCTAAGCCCAAATGTAAATTCTAAATATTTATGCATACAACAATGCGTTATACAATCATGTTATCTTTCTTTTAAAAGCAAAGTATTTCTGTGTGAAAAATCTTTTATACCTCAACAAATATTTACTACATTACAAATGGCACCTCCTCTTAGGCTTTATTTTTGTAGCTGCCTCCAATTATTTCGGAGTATTGATTCCACAACAAATCAGAAAGGCTTTGGACTATGTTCAAGAGGAAATAGAATTGTATAAAGGATCCATAGAATTAGGTGTGGAAGATGGATCTGTCATAAACCAAACCCTACTGTATTTTGCTCTCACAGTGGTGGGATTCATGATCCTTAAAGGCATATTTATGTTTGCCATGCGACAAACGATCATTGTCATGTCACGGCTGGTGGAATACGACCTTAGAAATGATATATTCGGCCATTTTGAAAAATTAGACCTCTCATTCTATAAAAGACATAAGACCGGAGACCTTATGGCCAGGATTTCTGAAGATGTTAACAAGGTGAGGATGTATCTCGGCCCCAGCATTTTATACGGCATCAATCTTTTTACACTTTTTGTCATGACCATTACTGCCATGTTTCAGGTAAATACCACACTGGCGTTTTATACTTTGCTACCCCTCCCTTTTTTGAGTTTATCCATTTATTTTGTTAGTAATCAAATCAACAAAAGAAGTAACCTTATTCAGAAACAATTATCTGTACTCAACAGCATCGCTCAGGAGGTGTATGCCGGTATTAGGGTGGTGAAGTCTTATGTGAAAGAAAAGCAATTCGGACAATACTTTGAAAAAGAAAATGAAATATACATGGAGAAGTCTATGTCTCTCGCCAAAGTGAATGCTTACTTCTATCCGTTAATGGTACTACTGATCAGCATCAGCACTTTGCTCACAATTTACATAGGAGGTCTGCAGGTTGCCAATGGTCAGGCAACTCCCGGAAATATTGCAGAATTTGTCATTTACGTCAATATGCTCACCTGGCCGGTTACTTCTATTGGGTGGATTGCCTCCATTATACAACAGGCAGAAGTATCTCAGGGCCGGATAAATGAGTTATTAAAAGAAGAGCCTCAAATTGTCAATACCAATAATCAAAATTATAAAATTGCCGGTAAAATAGAATTTCGAAATGTGACCTTTACTTTTAAAGACAATGGGATTAAAGCCCTCGATAAAGTGAGTTTTAAAGTCATGCCCGGCGAGAAGATTGCCATTGTAGGAAAAACAGGCTCTGGAAAATCGACCATAGCCGATCTCATATTGCGATTGTACGATGTCGAAGATGGACTAATTCTCATTGATGATATTCCTATTAAAGATCACAATATTGAACTCCTAAGACAAAATATAGGGTATGTGCCACAAGATGTATTCCTCTTTTCAGATTCGGTAAGCAATAATATACGATTTGGAAGACAGGATGCCTCTCAAGAAGAAGTTGTTGAAAATTCAGTTTTTGCTTCAGTTCATGAAGAAATCCAAAGCCTGCCTATGACCTATGATACAAGAATAGGAGAACGCGGAGTTACATTATCGGGTGGTCAAAAACAACGAATTTCAATGGCGAGAGCCTTTATTAAAAATCCGGAAATCATCATTATGGATGATGCTTTATCTGCGGTAGATACCAACACAGAACAACAAATTCTTTCCTACCTGGATACTGTTTTAATCAACAAAACCGCGATCATTATTACTCATAGAATATATAATCTCCTCGAGTTTGACCAGATCGTAGTACTGGAAAATGGCAAAGTGTTAGAGACCGGTAGCCACGAAAGTCTTATAAAATCCAAAGGGTACTACTTTAATTTGTATGAACAACAAAAACTATCGGATACAGCATAAGTTTTTTTCATCAACCTGGTAGAAACTCTATGCTCTTCACTGAAAATATAAGTGATCTGAACGGTTAAATTTAAACTCCGATAAGAGTGGAATTTCCTTTGGTATGAATTTACTTTAAAATATTTTTTTACTGTAGAAGTACTAAGTATTCCATCTTTTAGTAACTTTATTGGTGAAAAACTAATATTTGGGTAATTTTAAAGAGAATAGTTGTGGAAAAAGAAGGAAAAGGAAAATTTGACAGTGTGTACTCCAACAAGGTAAATGCCGGAAAAAGGAGGACATATTTTTTTGATGTTAAGCAAACCAGGGGTAATGATTATTTTGTTACGCTTACTGAAAGTACAAGGAAGGCAAATCAGGAAGGATTCGAACGTCACAAAATTTTTCTGTACAAAGAAGACTTTAATAGTTTTTTGGCGGGTTTGGAAGATGTGATCAATCATATTAAAACCGAATTGATGCCTGATTTTGATTATGATTATTATGATAAAAAGGAACAAGAATACAAGGAAAAAGAATTTAAAGAAAAAGAACTAACGGGTGATGACCACATGGAAGATAATGATAAGGATGATGACATCGCCTGGTAAAAGAAATGATAGAATATTATTCAGAGTAAATGAAGTACCGGATTACGACCCCTTAATTTTGAAAATTATTTGTCCACATTGTTCCATGAGGTCAGATTTTTCAAACCAGAAAGATGGAGCGTGACGCAAAGCCAGAGAAACCAGACTCTTTCTGTTCAATGTGGAAGCTTCCTGATTAAATGAATGCGAAATTACCCTTCCCCCTC
Source organism: Saprospiraceae bacterium (assembly GCA_041749255.1). Taxonomy (GTDB): domain Bacteria; phylum Bacteroidota; class Bacteroidia; order Chitinophagales; family Saprospiraceae; genus JABDLO01. The sequence goes on along the minus strand of JBGTBR010000026.1, from coordinate 15,203 downwards.
TGCTCACACAAATATCTATAACTACTTCTCCATCTGAGTCTGATAGTATGAGAATATTGGGTTGTTTAATGATGGGTCTGTTTCCCAAACCCTGCCCTTTAATGATGAGAGTGAGGTCTTCATCTACTACAATTTCGAGAGCTGACTCATCTAGAAGTCGTGGGTCGATGGGTTCTATCTCTTCTTCAAAATAAAACCCATCTTCATATGATGAATCTACATTTAATTTTCCATTGGCTTCATAAACTACATTGGAACCAGCATTCATTCGCTCAGTGTCGGTTTCAGAAGGCATTGAATCTTGAATAGTATTTTCAACTCTTCCTTCTGCATCTGCAGATTGAGTTGGATCGACTACAGGCTGCTCGCTATTCTGATCAGTATTTATTTGGGATGGAGGTATGCCAATGTCATTGTTTATATTGGATGCTGTAAACCTGCAATTTTGTCTGGCTGCCAATTCAGCCCTGACAGAACCAAGTAATGCTGCAGCACTCCAATCCTCGCAGGCTTGTAAAGTCATATCCCTATCCATATATATGGAAGCTCTAAACTCGTATAAGTCAACGTCTGTTTTTATAAGTTGTAAAGCGGTGGTGAGAGAATTCAGTGCGGCATCTAGTTCTCCTAGTTGATACTCGGCCTTTGCCAATAAACTGATGGCGTCAGGAGTGATGCCTTTCAGTTCAATAAATTTCAGAATATCTTTTTTTGTTCCCACAAATGCATTTAGCCTGTATTTTGCTATCGCACGCAGTGCAAGTACGTCCTCATGAGAGGGATTTTCATTGATCACCCTGTTAAATTCCCTGACTGCATCATCATACCTTTCCGTATCCAATAAATACCTTGCTTTGACAAAGGTAAAACCAATTTCTTCCTGATAATTTTGAGAAAAACCAATTGAAGGGATTAGAAGTATTATAAATATGTAGTATATGTATTCTATTTTGAGCCGCATCGGATAGATTAATGTCTTTAATTAGTTTAGTAATGCAAAAATACTATTTAATATAATGCATTACCTGCAAATATGATTCCTTTTATGTTCATATTTAAGACTATTATAGCAAATCCATCAAATAATTGAAGAATTTAAGTAAATTTTAAATAAATTATACGCATGAATAATGAATTATGTTTGATTTGATGAAACGCCCATGACGGGCTTGGAGACTCAAAAATATATGATTAAAAATAAACTCTGAAAGAGCATAATATAAATAGCCCCACCCCATAATACTTTGGGGGCTTTGGGGACGCAAAAATCATGACAAAACTACCCACCGAACAGTTGAAACGCCCATGACGGGCTAGGAGACACAAAGGAGAATGATTAAATAAAGCTCTGAAGGAGCGAAATAAATAGCCCTGGGCTTCAGCCCAGGGTTATGATATGAAACAGACATTGTTTTGGCGGGATTTTTGCGTCCCCCAAAGCTTTGGGGGCTTTGGGGGACGCAAAAATCATGACAAAACTACCCACCAAATTAATCTTAAACAGATGAACCAATACGTTGAAATCTAAACCATAAAAAATTCATGCATTCCTTTTCAAACCTTTTCTCATTTGTTGGGGTAATCCATACATTTGCATTCATTTATAAAACCGGTCAATTTAAAATTGAAAATGAAAAAAGTATATATAGTAGAAGCTGTGCGGACTCCTATTGGGAGTTTTGGAGGAGTACTTAGCGGTTTAACCGCAGTAGAATTAGGAATCCATGCTATTCGGTTTGCTATGCAAAGAAGCGGCATAAATCCAGAAAGCATCGATGAAGTATATATGGGTAACGTATGCCAGGCTAATCTGGGTCAGGCGCCTGCCAGGCAGGCAGCTTTAGGTGCGGGGATCCCCCATTCTGTTCCATGTACAACTGTCAACAAAGTTTGTTCTTCCGGATTAAAATCAGTCATGTTGGGAGCACAATCAATTATGTTGTCCCAGGCTGATATTATCGTAGCCGGTGGAATGGAGAGCATGTCGAACATACCGTATTATATACCCCGTGCCCGATGGGGATACAAGTATGGAGGAGGTGAGCTTATCGACGGATTGGAGAAAGATGGTTTAATGGATGCCTATGACCACCAGGCAATGGGTATTTTTGCTGATCAAACAGCTCGTACACACCACATTTCTCGCGAGGAGCAGGATGAATTTGCCACTCTATCATACAAAAGAAGCGCCGACAGCACCAGTTCCGGAAAATTTAAAAATGAGATCGTTCCCGTCGAAATCCCGCAAAGAAAGGGAGGAATCTTAACTGTATCTGAAGATGAAGAATACAAAAAAGTCATTTTTGAAAAAATATCCTCTTTAAGGCCGGCATTTAGTAAGGATGGCACTGTAACAGCCGCGAACGCCTCCACCATTAATGATGGTGCATCTGCTATTATCATTGCCAGTGAAGAGGCTGTGAAAAAGTATGGATTGACCCCCATTGCTGAAATTTTGGGATTTGCCGATGCTGCTCAAGAGCCACAATGGTTTACTACCGCTCCTACCCTGGCTGCCCCAAAAGCAATTGAAAGAGCCGGTTTGAAAATATCAGACATTGATCTTTTCGAAGTGAATGAAGCCTTTGCGGTGGTGCCTCTGGCTTTTAACAAAGCGCTTCATATCAGTGCTGATATTGTCAATATTCACGGTGGTGCTGTTTCGCTGGGTCATCCCCTGGGTGCTTCAGGTGCCAGGATATTAACTACTTTGGTTCACGCGATGAAAAACCATGGAAAAGAAATCGGTTGTGCCACTCTTTGCAATGGAGGCGGTGGTGCGAGCGCATTGGTTATAAAAATGGTTTCCTGAATCAAATGAAGATATGTTTAAAGGGGTGTAAATTGTAAGTTTCCCAAAACCTTGTTCATTTTTATAGCCAAATACATTTTGCATGAGTAGAGTTGAGATTCCTTAATTTGCAATTTATTTTTCGGAAGGAATCAATGTAAAAAGAAAGCCCAGGAATGCAAGCAATCCCGGGCTCTTTCGACTAAGGTCTCAAAATAAGAAAACTACATCTTAATCATAAATGATTTATATCTTCAAGGCAACTCTATATTTGCCAATTCTATGCCAAATTATGAACTTAGGTATTTCGTCTTATACTTTCACGCAGTGTCAAAGTTAATAAATTTTACCTTTTGCTCAAACTTTATTACTGAAAACGCAAAATTATTTTTTTTTACGTTTAAATATATTTATTTTTTTCATATAAACACAATTATTATATAAATTATTATATTAAGATGGGATATATATTTAAAAATTGTTATTTATAGATAAAAATGAGAGTGAAATTATGGAGAAGGTGAAATTTTTGCCAAACAATAAAATTTAAATATTACCTTTGCCCACTTGAAAAATTGCCCGGGTGCTGGAACTGGTAGACAGGCATGGTTGAGGGCCATGTGTCCGTAAGGGCGTGAGGGTTCGAGTCCCTCTTCGGGCACTTTAATGTTATATAGTATTTAGTGCATAATGAATAAAAATAGCTGATTTCATTGTTCTCGGCTTAATATTCACTTTTCAACAACATAATCATATGGGGAAAAAAATTTTATTCCTGGCTACAGGATGGCTGATTTTTATACATACTGCAAATAGCCAGACTGGGATAGAAACCATAGATGAAAAAGCCATTCTTGACAGCATTTACCTTCACGAAGTTGAGTATAAGCTTGCTCCGGTAAAAGTATTGCATGCAGAACCTCTATATATTGATTTGATAAGAGATCTGGGAGCACGAAAAGGTGAAAAAGAATGGAACGTGGGTTTTGGAATCATTGATAATGAAAACCACGACCGGTATGAAGCACTTATTGAATATGAATGGGCTCCCATAAACAGATTGGGATTGGAAGTAGAGTTGCCCTTTTCCTTTTACTACCCGATCAATGGAAATGACACTGCTTCCATACCTGCCAATAAACTGGAAAGCTTTAAACTGGCAGCCCAATACACATTTTACGTTTCCGATAAGCATAATACCTCACTGGCTTTTGGGTACTTGCATGAATTTGAATTGACAGAATTCAACCAGTATGGAAAAGATAAATTGTATAAAGGAAATATCTACAATCCTTTTTTCATCGCTGCTAAGCGATGGGGCAATCATTTTCACACTTTATTATATGCCGGACCTGTAATCGAAGAAAGCTTTGCAAACAATCACAGAGAAGTTCATGCCCAAATCAATTCAAATATACATTATATGGTACCGGGCACCAGAAATTTTATTGGAATCGAATTCAATAAGGAAATATACAAAAACGATTTTGACATGGTTATCCGTCCTCAAATGAGATTGGGGATCAGCGATAAAATCATGATAGGTATTGTGACAGGAATACCGGTAAGCCGGGAAAATCAACGATTTAGCAGTTTTATAAGATTGATATATGAACCCGGACATGGATTATAATCTGTGAATTTTGGAGGGTAAGACCTTCGAGGTTTTTGCTTTTTATATTTATTCACCTATCTCAAATAACAAGCTGACATCCGGATCAACATTCACTATTACCGGTGAATGGTCGAGGGTATATTGCAATACTGTACTTCTTTCTGATATAGATTTTGTCATCCTGTGATTCTGACCAGATGAATCGATGATCTCAATATCCAGTGGAAAGGAAAACAGTTTTTCTTGCATTTGTTGAATTTCGAGTTTTACCATCCCCGCTTCAAAGGACTCTTTTAACTTCAATACCGGATGCCCTGCGGTATATAGCCATTGATTAAAAAACCAGGTCAGCTCTTTACTACTCACTTTTTCGCATATTTTCAAAAAATCTTCTGTTAAAGCGTTTTTGTTTTGATACACCCGGAAATATTCCCTTATGGCTAACCAAAAATCCTGGTCTCCCATTTCTCTTCTTAACATGTGTAGAACCCATGCTCCCTTTTGGTACGAATTAGGATTGAGAAGTTCATTGTAGTCTTTTACTTCGCTTCTGACTACTGGCATAGGGTTGACTTTATGATATCGCAATACCGTTTGCCTGGTTTTTTCCATTCCCTCCATAAGTTTTTCTACACCATAAGTATGTTCCAGATAAAGTTCTGTAAAGTAGGTTGCAAAACCCTCACTTAACCACACATGAAGCCAATCGGCTTCAGTTGCAGAGTTTCCAAACCATTGATGGGCGATTTCGTGGGCTATAAGAGATTCTATGGTCCTTCTACCAGTGACTGAGTTTTCATAATAAAATATATTGCCGGCATTCTCCATACCACCATAGCGGGTTTTGGATTGAACATTGGCCAGCTTCGTATAACTATACGAACCCACTTTATCAATAAAAAATGGCAGGACATCCATTGCCATGGCGTAATCGTAAAAACCTTCTTCTTTGTTTTGTGGGTATACCCAGCTCTCCACCGGTATACATTCCACATTTCCAGCAATCTGTCTGGCAAATTTAGCAGCCCCTATTACCATCACTTTGGTTGGTATGGGTGTCCATTCTTCCCAGACGGTCAATTTATTACCATCCATTAAAAAAGATTCTTCTACCAGGGAGCCATTTGCAATGACCATATAATGTTGAGGTGCAATTACAGAAAAGGTAACACCCGCCTTGTCATATGGGTGGTCAATACAGGGTATCCAATTTCTCGCCCTGTTAGGCCAGTTATCGCCAAAAAAGGTTCTGTCTCCGTATTTGTTTTTACTGATAATAAGTCCATCTTCCGGAGTACCCCGGTATTGTATGTGCACTGACATATTACTTCCTTCATCGACCCTTTGATCAAAATGGATATTCAGTTTATCGTCTATGTGAGAATGGCCAAATGCATACCCGTTTATGGCCACATGGAGCACTTCCATCCCTGTTGCATTGTCATTACCCCCTTTCAGATCCAGTACCAACTGGTCGGCTTGTGTCACAAAAAGTAGTTGGATTTCTGCACTACCTTCTATTATATCAGTCGTATCATTGAGTGAGAGTGTAAAATGGTAGTGGGTAATATCGATGTGGTATTGCCTGGGGTAACCGTCCTGGGAAAACAAGGAACAAAATCCCGATATGATGAGAACTAGAATAAATAAACATCTTATCATAATGGTAAATCTTTACGTATTAAATATATTTTTGGCTAAGCGCAAGATAACCTAAATCAGTTAAAAATTTGAAAGGATTGCCAATCAGTGCAAAACTATTAATTTGGTTTATTTCTGACATATATCAGTTTAAAACGGCCACTATTTGAATCCTGCTGGTCAATCTCAAACTTTCCAAGGGATTTGATAAAAGGGGTTAACTTTTCAAATCCATAATTCCTGGAATCAAAGTTGGGTTGCTTTTTCTGAAGAAGGCTGCCTACATCGCCTAAAAAAGCCCAACCATCATCATCCGCCACATCAGATATGGTTGACTGTATTAGTTTTAACAATTTGGGGCTCACTCTTTCCAATCCCTTATCTTTATTTGAAGATTGTACCTTTTTCTCCGAAGGAGACAAGCTGAGGTCATTGATAAGAATCTCTATATAAATAAACCGGTCACAGGCCGCAATGAATGGTAGTGGAGTTTTTTTCTCCCCCATACCGATAACCAACATTCCCGCTTCTCTTAACCTGACAGCCAACCTTGTAAAATCACTATCACTGCTCACCAGGCAAAAACCTCCTACCTTCCCGGAATATAGAACATCCATGGCATCGATGATCATCGCCGAATCCGTAGAATTTTTGCCCTTTGTATAGCCGTATTGCTGAATGGGTATGATGGCGTTTTCCAGCAACAAATTTTTCCATCCGGACAAATGCGGTATGGTCCAGTCTCCATATATCCGTTTTATAGATGGATTTCCATACTTTGCAATTTCCTCGAGCATTTCTTTTACGTAGGCAGAAGGAATATTGTCGCCATCAATTAAAACAGCAATATTGATGTCTTTACTCATATTCTTATCGATTTAGTGTTTCCAGTAGAAATCGGGGATTATTATATATCCGGGAGATGGCAAAACTAAAAATGTTATATCTCATATGGTAGAAAGCGAACAAAAATATTAATTGTTTAAAATCATCTGAGATATGTCCACTTCGCGCTTACGATTAGGCTTTTGATTTCTCCTTCAGAGGATTTTACACCTGTTACAGGAACGATTTGCAACCGTATATACTTTTTTACATAGGTATACAACTCAGATGTAAAATATGAAGAAAAGTATAAAAATTTTTGGTGAACATATTATAAATGAAGGAGCCATCCAACAATTAGAAAATTGTGTGGGAGAGGATGATTATGGCGTTTTGACTGCAGATGCACATATTGGTTATGGTCACCCAATTGGCGGAGCCATTGCTTACAAGGATAAAATTTCACTTTCCGGAGTGGGTTTTGACATAGCCTGCGGCAATAAAGCAGTAAGGACGGATATCCGAATCGAAGACCTGGATGTCAAAAAATTAATGGATGAAATAGAAAGCGTCATTTCATTTGGAATGGGCCGTATAAACAACGAAAGAGTAGACCATCCGGTGATAGACAATGTAAATGCCTTAAAACTTCATGCTCCAAAAAGTATTATGACTAAAATCAAACAAAGAGCAGCGGAGCAACTGGGTACGGTAGGTAGTGGAAATCATTTTGTCGATATATTCAAAGATGACGATGGCTTTGTCTGGATTGGAGTACATTTTGGATCGAGAGGTTTTGGACATATGATTACCACTGGGTTTATCGCTGTGTCTAAAGGAAAAGAATTTGGAGATAAGGTAAATGAAGGAGGCATGTTTTCAGATCCTGTTTTATTTGATGTGAACTCGGAGACCGGTCAGGATTATATTCGAAGTCTCAGTGTGGCCGGAGAATATGCCTATGCAGGTCGGGATTGGGTAGTGGACAGGATTTTAAAAATTCTGGGTAATCCCACTGTAACATATGAAGTACACAATCACCATAATTTTGCGTGGAAGGAAGAGCATTTTGGAGACAATTACTGGGTTGTGAGAAAGGGATGTACACCCGCTTTTCCGGGACAGAAAGGATTCATTGGCTCGAATATGTTTGACTCCTCTGTGATTGTAGAGGGATTAGATAGTGAAGAGTCCAGGTTGGGATTGTTTTCCACTGTGCATGGAGCAGGTCGCATCATGTCGAGGCGTAAAGCCCTGGGTAAAGTCAGGTATCAAAAAAATAAACAAGGAATAAAATCTCTGGTGCAGGTTGAACAAGGCCTCATCGATTACGAGAATGTAAAAGAAAAAGCCCACCTGCTGGGCATAGAACTGCGTGGAGGGGGTGCTGACGAAAGTCCTGCCTGTTATAAAAATCTCACAGATGTGCTGTCCTGCCAGGGCGACACCATAAAAGTTCTATTTCATCTTCACCCTGTCGGAGTCGTCATGGCCGGTAATGATATTTATGATCCGTACAGGGATTGACGCTTAAGATTTTAAACCTGAATCGACAAAAGGACACTGGTAACCTGGCCTGGTATTTTTGCTTACATTTTACTCAACTCCTTTTTTAAATAGTCAATAACATCTACTTCAATAGCATCTACCTGGTGCAATTCAGATAAATACCATGATACCCAATCGCCCAGGTGAACAAAGTACATGGACTTCTCCACCAATGACTTGCCTTTGGAATACAGTTCCACTATGGTAGGAACCAGCTTTCCAATAATTTCCTGATTGATATTTATGCGAATGGCGTTTCTCTTAAAATCGTCTTTATTTCTAAAATAGAGGACTGCCAGGTCACTTCTTTTGTTTTTCCACCCGACCAATTCATTGTGATTCATCTCAGGAATGACGTGATGCCAGCAAAGCAATTTGGCATTTTCATTAACCTGTTGTCGGAAACGAACGGCAACAGACTCCATTCTGTCAGTGGTATAGATGACAAGAGTTTTTCCATAAACCTTTTGAGCCACCTCTTTTGCCATTTTCCTGATGTCATCCTGATCGTATTTGATCAAATCGATAGAGGCTTTAATATCGTGTAATAAGCCATTTCCAATCAAATTAAGTTTGTGCAGTACATGTAATTGCATTACCAATGAGTACCCCAGGCATGCTCTGGGAGAAGGCCAATCAGAGGGTATTTTGACACAATCGAGGTTTAAAGACTCAGCTTTTTGCAATAATTGCCCTCCAGAGGCGATACAAATAATCTTGGCTCCTGTTTTAATCAATTGGTCAAAAGCAGAAAGGGTTTCTTCTGTATTTCCACTGTAAGAAGATACAATAGCCAGGGTGTTTTTATCAATATAAGCAGGCACGTCATAACTTTTTCCAATTATATAAGGCACCTTGCATTCGGTAGCTATAAATTCGGCCACAAAATCACCGCCAATACCACTACCACCCATACCAGCTACATATATTTTGTGTATAGGTTCCTTATGTTTTGTTATGTGTGCAGCTTCACCTATTTCCATTGCTTCTTTTAATTGAGCGGGAAATTTTTCGATCAGGGTATCCATCATAATTATTCCTTGTATTTTTGTATTTATAAAGGCACAAAAGTAGAGAATCTTTATTACAACAGGGCAGATACGTATTTAAAATAATATTATAGATTTTACGGTACATATGGATTAATTAGCTTTAAAGTTCATTATCAACTTTAAGTATAAATCATTTTATGAAGTGAATAAAAACCAAACTTTAGGGAGGATGGGCGAAAATCTTGCGGCTGCTTATTTGAAGAAACAAGGCTATGAGATACTGGATCGCAACTGGAGGTTTCAACATGCAGAGATAGATATTATAGCCAGAGAGGAAAACACATTAATATTTATAGAGGTAAAATCGAGGTCTGATGTTTATTTTGGTGTACCAGAGGATGCCATATCTCCCAGGAAGATGACGCTTATTACCGATGCCGCCACCCGGTATATGGAATTAATGAATCACGAATGGGCCGTGCGTTTCGATGTCATAAGCCTGATCATAAAATCGGAAGAAGTGTACACATTGGATCATTATAAAGACTCATTCTTTCCATATTGATTTGATTATGATCTCTCTTTCCTTTTATTTTTACTTGAAAATCAAATAATTTCACTTCATTTAGGAGTCAATTAAATAAATAACATTACCTTTGCGGCCTTAAAATTTATTTCTTAACCCTTCCGGATAGAAGTTCCGGAATACAAACCTGATTCAATTTTATGATTGAAGACATGAATCTTGTAAACGACGACGATTTAGAAAAAGACGATGAAATGGATAATTCCACAGATCGTGAAACGTTGGATGATGTTGAGTTAGAAGAGTCCACAGAACAAGAGGCTTCCGCTCACGATGACTTTGACTGGTCAGTAACACACCGAAATTCTGTTACTTACTCTACTGAAGACCAGGAAAAATACCTTAAAGAATACGAACAATCACTCGCATCTGTTGAAGATAATGAAATTGTTACCGGAAAGGTAACTTCTATTCAAGGCGGCGACGTAGTTCTTGATATTAATTACAAGTCAGATGGACTTGTTTCATTATCAGAATTCAGAGATATGGCTGATCTGAAAGTCGGTGATATTGTTGATGTGTACATCGAGAATAAAGAGGACGAAAGAGGACAGCTTGTACTTTCCAGAAGAAAAGCCAAGTTGCTTAAAGCATGGGATATGCTGGTTGACTCCTATGAGCACGGAACCATTATTAAAGGGTTAGTCATATCTAAAACCAAAGGAGGACTGATTGTGGACTGTGGCGGTTTAGAGACTTTCCTTCCTGGTTCGCAAATAGATATCAAACCCATCATTGACTATGATGCATATGTAGGCAAAACGATGGAATTTAAAGTAGTGAAGATCAATGAAGCCATCAAAAATGCCGTTGTATCGCATAAAGCGCTCATTGAATCTGATCTGGCTGAGCAAAGAGATGCTATTATATCCGGACTTGAAAAAGGCCAGGTATTGGAAGGCATTGTAAAAAATATTACCGACTTCGGAGCCTTTATGGATCTGGGAGGAGTAGACGGCTTGCTTTATATTACAGATATATCGTGGGGCAGAATCAATCATCCAAATGAAATTTTGGATCTTAATCAGAAACTCAATGTCGTTGTTCTTGATTTTGATGAGAATAAGAAAAGAATATCTCTTGGTCTGAAACAATTACAACCACACCCTTGGGAAGTACTGGATAGTAATGTGCAGGAAGGTTCTGTCATCAATGGTAGAATTGTAAACATTGAAGATTACGGTGCCTTTTTGGAAATCATACCGGGTGTAGAAGGACTGATCCACGTTTCTGAAGTGAGTTGGAGTAATCAACCTGTAAATGCAAGAGACTTTTTTGATCTGGGTCAGGAATACGAGGCGAAAATTGTAACCATCGACAGAGATGAGAGGAAAATGTCTCTCAGCTTGAAACAACTCTCTGAAGACCCATGGATGAAAGTTGTTAATCAATATCCGGTAGGTAGTGTACATTCAGGTGATGTTAAAAATCTAACACCATATGGCGTGTTTGTAGAATTGGAAGAAGGAATTGGTGGAATGGTTCATATTTCTGATCTTTCCTGGACGAAAAGATTTTCACATCCATCAGAATTCACCAAAGTAGGAAGTACCATTCAAATCCAAATTCTTGAAATCGATAAGGATAACAGAAAACTTTCTTTAGGCCATAAGCAATTGGAAGAAAATCCATGGGATACCTTTGAAAATGTATTTCCTGTAGGATCATATCATGAAGCCACCTTAACCAAAGTGGACGACAGAGGAGGCCTGGTATCACTACCCTATGGACTGGAAGCGTATGCACCCATTAAACATTTGAGGAAGGAAGATGGATCTACCATTAAAATAGACGAATTGGCTACTTTTAAAGTCATTGAATTTAACAGGGATGATAAAAGAATTATCGTTTCTCATCTCAGGTATCTCGATGATATCAAAAGAGAAGCTGCTGAATTGGTAGAACAAGAGAAAAAACAGGAAAAAGATACCACCAGACAAGCCATAAAATCCAATCAGGCTAATGTAGAAAGAGCCACATTGGGTGAACTGGGTGTTTTTTCTCAGCTTAAAGATCAGATCAATGAACAAAATGTGAAAGCTGAAGAAGCGGAGGCTGACGCCAAAGCAGAAAAAGCAGAGGAAGCTAAAGCTAAAGCAGAAGCAGAAGATGCTAGTGTTAAAGAGGCAAAGTCACTACAGCCTGAAAAGGTAATAGAAACCATCTCAGAAGAAGTGAAAACCAAAGCTGAAGAAGCTAAAGTTGAAGCAGAAGAAGTTAAAGTTGAAGCAGAAAAGTCACCAAAGCCAGAAAAGGAGACAGAAGCCACAACTGCTGAAGTTAAAACCAAAGCAGATGACTTAAAGAAAATAGAAGGCATTGGTCCAAAAATAGCAGAACTTCTTTCTGAAGCTGGCTTAGACACCTACCAGACTCTGTCCGAATCCAATCCGGAAAAGATCAGAGAGATTTTGTTGGAAGCGGGAAGCAGATATAAAATGCATGACCCTACCACATGGCCAGAGCAAGCTACACTTGCAGCAAAAGGACAATGGGATGAGCTCAAAGAGTGGCAGGACTCATTAAAAGGAGGAAAGGAATAATATTAAATTTAACTTCCGATCTCTGATAAATTAAAAAACCCTTCATCAGAATAGATGAAGGGTTTTTTTCATTAAGTTTTCATCTGATATGATCAATGTGGCCAATTATGTGTTATTTTGATAAAATTTATAAGTTTGACCAGGGCAAATATAATTGGTGCAGGGTTTTCCGGAATAGCAGCTTCATGTGTATTGGCTGATAAGGGAGTAGAAGTAAACGTTTTTGAAAAAAATGAATCACCGGGAGGAAGAGCCAGAAAATTCGAATCAAAAGGTTTTATTTATGACATGGGGCCTAGTTGGTACTGGATGCCGGATGTTTTTGAACAATTTTTCAATCGATTTGATAAATCCGCTTCTGACTATTACGAATTGATTAGGTTAGACCCTTCATACAGGGTGTATTTCGGAGTAAATGATTTCCTGGATATCCCTGCAGGCATGAGTGAAATTATGGAACTTTTTGAATCTTTAGAAAAAGGAAGCGCAAAAAAGTTACATACTTTTTTACGCGAGGCAGAATATAAATACCGGGTAGGAATGAAGGAGTTTGTTTGGAAGCCCGGTTATTCGATCTTTGAATTTATAGACTGGAGAGTCATTAAAAGTGCATTCAGGCTAAATATGTTTAGCTCTGTTTCAAAGGAAATCAGATCCTTGTTTCAACATCCAAAAATCATTCAGCTCCTTGAGTTTCCTGTATTGTTTCTGGGGGCTACACCGCAAAATACCCCGGCTTTATACAGCCTCATGAATTATGCTGATTTGCAACTGGGCACATGGTATCCAAAAGGGGGTATGTATAAAATAGTGGATGCTATGGTTTCTGTTGCTGAAGAAAAAGGGGTTACATTCCATTACAATGAACCAGTCACTTCCATTGAAACCCTCAAAGGGAAAGTATCAGAGATTATTACCACAAAAGGAAGATACGAAGGAGATTATGTAATCGCAAGTTCGGATTATCATCACAGCGAACAACAGCTCCTACAAGAAAAAGATAGAATGTATTCAGAAAAATATTGGAAAGAGCGTGTCATGGCTCCTTCTTCGCTATTGTTTTATATAGGGTTGGATAGGGAGATTGATGGATTGCAACATCACAATCTATTTTTTGACAAAGACTTTGCCATCCACGCCAATGACATCTACACAAACCCTAAGTGGCCAGATGAGCCTTTGTTTTATGTGTGTTGCCCATCCAAGACAGATAAAACGGTTTCTCCAATGGGTAAAGAAAATGTATTTATACTAATACCCATTGCCCCGGGATTAAAGGATAATGACGAGATTAGAGATCGGTATTTTAACCTGGTGGCTTCCAGGTTACATGCCATGACAGGAGTAGATATACGAAAACATGTATTATATAAAAGATCCTATTGTGTCAGGGATTTTGAAAAAGATTATCATGCTTTCAGAGGAAATGCCTATGGTTTAGCCAATACTTTGATGCAAACTGCATTTCTTAAACCAAAAATCAGGAACAATAAAATAAAAAATTTATATTTTACAGGTCAATTGACAACACCTGGTCCGGGAGTTCCACCATCGCTTATATCGGGTCAGCTGGTAGCTCAAGAAATTATAAAGAGATTGTAAATATGGATCAATTGTATCATTCAGTTTGTTTGCGGTGCTCAAAGATCATAACGAAGCAATACAGTACTTCATTTTCATTGGGAATCCGGATTTTCGAAAAGAAATACCGCGATCCCGTTTACGCCATTTATGGTTTTGTAAGATTTGCAGATGAAATTGTGGATACTTTTCATGATAAAGACAAAAAAGTATTACTTGATCGGTTTAGGCAGGACACCTATCATGCCATTGAAGAAGGAATTAGTCTCAATCCTGTTTTACATTCATTCCAAAGTGTAGTCAATACATACGGCATCGAAATGGATCATATCGATGCTTTTCTGGATAGTATGGAAATGGATCTTTACGAGGTGGAATTCGATTGTGAAAGTATCAGGAAATACATTTATGGATCTGCAGAAGTGGTGGGACTCATGTGTTTAAAGGTATTTTGTTATGAGACCCATCACTACGATGAATTGAAAGATTACGCATGTGCTCTGGGTTCTGCTTTCCAGAAAATCAATTTTCTCAGAGATATCAGAAGTGATTTTAAAGATCGGGGTCGCGTATATTTTCCGGGAGTAGATTTTCATCAATTTTGCGAAAAGGATAAAAGCGAAATTGAGGAAGATATAAGGAAGGAATTTGATTTTGCCTTTGAAGGGATTAAGCGATTACCAAAAGGCGTGCGATTAGGCGTATATTTGGCATATGTATATTATACCAATTTATTTTCAAAGATCAAAAGAACCTCTCCGGAGATGATCAAATCTGCAAGGATCAGGGTTAGAAACAGAAGAAAAATTTATTTACTCGCCAAAAGCACTGTAAAACACAGGTTGGATTTAATATAAGTGCATTCATTCTCAGTCGATTCCTATTTATTTAAAAAAAACATTTAATTTTTTCTTAAAGGACTTGCATGTAAGCTTAAGCGTATTATCTTTGCAGTCCCTTTGGAAAATGAGCAGAAGCGGAGAGAGAATTGAGGATATGAGTACAGGGGGAAAAAGTAAGATTTAAAGAAGTTCATTGACAGGTTGGAAGGAAGGAATACAAGTGTAGAGATGATTTAAAC
>JBGTBR010000025.1:0-138677 GCA_041749255.1 Saprospiraceae bacterium | reverse complement strand
AAAATTATTCCTGTTCTTTTTTTAACTTTGCTCATGCTTTTTTTTTGAGCAAATATATAAATTATCTGTAAAGTATTTCTTATCAGTGGTTTATAATTTGCTCTTTTTTAATATATTATGTTTTTACGCTGAATTGCTGCTATTCTCTGAAGTTATAAAGAAAGGTTGTCCGCCGAAAAAATCAGTATTATGAATTTAAGGTTCCCATCATTCCCATTTTCTATTATTATTTTCCTCTTCCCTATCTCTCTGTGTTGCCAGAATAACATTTTGCTTTTTGTTTCCCATGAAGAGACTTATTACTCTGAATATATTGTAATGCAACAGGCTTTACTCGCTGCAGGCTACACAGTAGACGTTCGTAGTACATCCGATTTGCAGGCAACCACCTATATGATCCCTGACGGCACTACGATTGAAGAGACTGCTAATACACTCGCATCCAGCAATTACAGCCAATTTACAAGTCAATTTCTCAGTTATTTCGGTTCTCCCTGGAATGATGCGTATAATGCAACTCCGGATTCAATACCTGTAAACGGTAGAATTCAGGACATAGTCAACATGAATGATTATCTTGCATTGGTCGTGGTAGGAGGGGTAGGGGCTCAGGCATATAATGTGGACGGAATGTATGATGAACAAGGGCTTGGATCAAGAATGATATCTGCAACGGAGGTAAGAAATGCCGCAGAAAAATTAAATTCTCTTGCAGTAGAAGCTCTCCAACAAGGGAAGCCAGTCATGGGTATTTGTCATGGCGCTGGTATTCCCGCTCACTGGCGTTATCCCATACCCGACAACACCGAAGTAGACTCATTGGGACTAAGTATACTTAGCGGCAGCATGGCTACCGGATTTCCTGAACCAGAAACCGCTACCTTTTTAGAACAATTGAATATAAGCTACCGGCCCAATGATCCTGTAGTCATAGGGAGCCCTCATCTTTCGTTGCCGCAATATTTAAACGGACAGCACAAAATTTTGACCATAAGAGATTGGTATCCACAGACTATTGCTCATGCTGCCTTGACGTTGATGAATATCTTAGATACCTATCCAGCTACAAATGATATGACGCAAAATGTAAATGTTTTAATTTTACATGGAGGAGAAGTAGACCCTGACAACTGTGATCATACCAATCGCAATAATGACATACCCTGTAATTATGGAGGTGGAGTTAATCTACCTGCCGACTATACAGATCTCATATCCTTGCTGGAAGCCCATTCTGATTATGATGAATATAATTTTACGGTTTCTGATGTTAATATCACAGGCAATGGCTTACCGTTTGATCCCGATGATCTATGCTCTGTTTTTGAATATTTAAATGATTTTGAAGTTGTGCTTTTTTATAAACACTGGTCTACCGGAGTGACTGTCGAATTACAAAATGCCATAGTCACATTTGCGGAAAATGGAGGGGGAGTGGTTGCAATTCATCATGGCTTGTATAACGATATTGATCCAGGTGGATTGAATAAAAATATCCTGGTCAATAGCCTTTTCAATGCAGAGTCCGCCATGAACACATGGTCTGCAAACAGAACAACATTTAACTTATTCAATACAAATCCAGGTCATTTTATTACTACCTGGGGTATTTCTTATCCCGAAACACAACAAGCACCTTTTTCATGGAACAGTAATCCTTTACATCCCTCAGCTAATACCGGGTACTCTTTTTATCAAAGGTTTGAACTATTCGATGAAATTTACAATAACACTACTTTTGTAGGCATGCCGGAATTTGGAAGAGAAATCAACCATATTACACCTTTATTTTCAAATGATCTTTCGCCATCAGGGCAATGTCACACTGCCGGCTTTTCGAAGGTATTTGATCAAAATTTAGATGGTGTTGCTGGAAAATTGGTTTACTTACAACCTGGAGAAACCATTGACAATTATCAGGTTACCCACGCGTTTGGTCAGACTATCAGAAATGCTATCAAATGGTCAGGTCATAACGCTTCCATTATTTATCCTCAAAATGCATGGTCTTCGGGGACTGGTAATTGGACGACCTCCGGTAATTGGAATTTGGGTAGAGTTCCATTATCCTGTGAGGAAGTAATAATACCCGCCCAAATTAATCCTATCACAGTTACCATCCCATCTCATGGCAATCACACCATAAAATCTTTGAGATTAGGTGCAAATGTCACAATGCAGATGGATAGTACCACATTTTTTATTATCCAGGACTAATTAACAAGACCTTTAAAATTCACAATAATTTTCATTTTATATCTATCTTCATTTTGATATTCATAAAATGAATGATCAACCTTTGATTTGACCATAAAGTGTTTAGCACCATTTTTGGTACGAAAAGTGTAACTTAAAATTCGTTATGCAATTTAATTTTGATCCACGATCACTATGTACAATTACCATTTCTGTCCTAATGTTATGGGTAGTTGGGTACTCGCCTTTAAATGCGCAGCCTTGCAGAATTCTGGAGGTTTCTACATTGGACAATAACAACTCTGAAGGTAATTTATCTCCTCAAATTTCAGGTAATAATGTAGTATGGACGGGATTAGAAGGCATTGTGAATCACATTTATCTTTACGATGGTAACAACGTGATTCAGGTTTCTTCACTTTTTGACCATATGTCTACTGCAAATGTAAGTCCGCAAATCTCTAATGGAAATATAGTCTGGGTAGGTATAGAAGGTGGGCAAAATATCTACCTGTATGATGGAAACCAAATTGTAAATGTTTCCAATGTCGGGCCTGTATACATGCCTGAAAATAATTCCAGTCCTCAGATCTATGGCAATCAAATTGTTTGGAGCGGTATGGAAGATGGAAATTTTCACATATACCTGTTTGACGGTATGGCAGTATCGAGATTATCAACTACTTCAACAGACAATTTGCTTCCTCAAATTTCTGACGGTTCTGTTGTTTGGTCAGGGGTAGAAGGAGGAACCAATCATGTTTTTTTGTACAATGGCCTTACAACCGAACAAATTTCTACTACTACAACAGATAATGTGGAACCCCAGATCATGGGTAACAACATAGTATGGACAGGTTTGGATGCGGGTGAGCAAAGAATTTTTCTGTATGACGGAGCCAATATTACACCCATTTCAGGAAGCAGTACAAACAATACAAGTCCTCAATTATTTGGAAACAATATCGTATGGTCGGGTTTAGATGGAGGGATTCAGCACATTTTTATGTACAATGGAATGGAAATAATACAATTATCTATTACTTCAACCGACAATTCTTTGCCCCAAATTCATGGCAATAATGTTGTTTGGTCTGGTGTAGAAGATATGAATACAAACATTTATTTATTTGATGGATCAGATGTATCTATCATTTCAACACTGGACGGCAACACCTCCTTTATGAATCTCTTTCCACAGATTTCAAATGCCAATATCACCTGGAGAGGATTTGACGAAGTCACTTTTCAAATTTATTTGGGAAGGAACTGTGCGCCGGTTCCACCCATCCCGGATCTGACCATTTGGGGAATCATCACATTGTTATTATTGCTATTGATCACCGGTAAAGTCTATTCCAGGCAAAACGCTGTTTATACTTAATTGAGAATTCAATGTAAGATCAATATAGGCTTCTTTTAAATAATTTCTTTTGTATTCCTTTGATACGACACCGGAGTCTCCTATCGGAAGTTTTTATTCATTGGTCTGAAATAAACTTAGGAATTACAGTGTTTTCTTTATTTTAGTCCCCATTGTGTTTAAAAAACCATTACCATGACTTTTAGATGTATATATTCTTTATTTTTCATCTCTCTCTTTATTGTGGAAATGGTTTATAGCCAATCTGATACAGAAGCAGCGAGAATCATCAGACAGGCAGAAGACCAGGTCAGGGGCAATTCAAGTCTTGGGACTTTTACTATGACCATTGAACGACCTGACTATACAAGAAACATCTCTATGAAGTCCTGGGCTTTGGGAGACGATTATGGTTTAACACTCATCACTGCTCCCGCCAGAGATAGAGGCACTGCCTTTCTGAAACGAGGCAGGGAAGTATGGAATTGGCAACCGAGTATCGACCGTGTGATTAAAATGCCCCCATCAATGATGAGTCAGGGCTGGATGGGATCTGATCTGACAACCGATGATTTGATACGTCAAACTTCTATCCTCAATGATTATGCTCACACTCTTCTTCCCGAAGAAATATTGGACGGCATCACATGCCACGTGATTGAACTCACACCCAATGAGGAGGCCGCTGTGGTCTGGGGGAAAATAAAAATGTGGATCAGTAAAGTTGACTACCTTCAATACAAATCAGAGTTTTTTGATGAAGATATGAAAGTTGTCAATACTATACTGGGCTCAGTTCCTAAACAAGTGGGAAAAAGAAAACTCTTAACCCGCATGGAAGTCTTGCCTTCTGATAAACCCGGCAATAAAACCATAATGACATATCAGGAGATCGAATTTGATATCTCCATTAAAGAAGAGTTTTTTAGCTTGCAAAACCTGAGAAGAATTCAAGGTTAATGAGAATGATATTCCATATGGCCTTCAGAAATATCTGGCGAAACCGGCGTAGAACATTTATTACAGCAGCTTCCATCATGTTTGCAGGTATGCTCACCATATCAATGACCTCTATTCAAACCGGAATGTGGGAAAACATGCTTCAAAATGTGGTAGACCAGTCTACCGGACACGTTCAAATACAATCGCCGGGATTTTTTGACGAACCCACTCTGGATCAATCTTTTCAAATAAGCCAACAAAGCCTGGATCAGGTACTTGATCTAAAGAAAGTTGACAAGATAAACCCAAGGCTTGAAAGTTTCATTTTGACAGCATATGAAGATCGCACCCGACCCGCCATTGTTTTTGGTGTACATCCTGAGAAAGAAGAATCAATGACTTCGCTTTCAAACCGATTAATAGCAGGTAAATTTTTTACTGCTGATGATCAGGATGGAATCCTGGTGAGTAGTGGTCTTGTAGATCGACTTGGCCTGTCATTAGGGGATTCATTGGTTTTCTTCGGGCAGGGATACAGAGGGAGTATGGCTGTAGGCATGTGGCCCGTGCAAGGAATAATTACGCTGCCACTGCGGGAATTGAACAATCAAACGATTTATATGCCCATACATTTAGCATGGGATCTTTTTCAGGCCTATGATCAATACACTTCTGTGATGGTTCGATCGACAAATAACAGAGATCTTTCTTCACTGCACAGTGACATAAAAAATATCGTTACACAAGAAGGCCTTCATGCCTATACATGGGAATCTTTAATGCCTGAATTATTGGAGGCTAAGCAAATAGACGAAGCCTCCACTCTCATCACGATGTATATCCTTTATCTTGTAGTCGCTTTTGGTATATTTGGTACCCTGCTTATGATGTTGAATGAGCGAACCTATGAAATGGGAGTTTTGATTTCAATAGGCATGAAAAGAACTCAACTTATGCTTTTAATGTGGCTTGAGTTTTTAATTATGGCGTTAATTGGGCTTTTGACAGGCATGGTCATTGCCCTTATTATTGTTGTCTATTTGCATTATTTCCCGGTACCATTAGGAGATGATATGCAGGACGTCTTTGAGCAATTTGGTATGATTGCCCAGCTGACCGCCACCCTAAATCCATTTATATTTATCAGAGAAACCTTCACTGTATCTATTATTGTATCAATACTATCATTATATCCCATTTGGAAGATATACAGACTTAATCCGGTGCAGGCCATAAGGGCTTAAAAGTAAGGAAAAGATGATTATTAACCTGGCATGGAAAAACATTTGGAGAAACCCCGTTAGAAGCGGTGTAGTAATGGCTGCTGTAGCTACAGGTATCTGGGCTCTGATGTTCATTTTAGGTTTTTCAAAGGGAATGGTTATGTCTTACATCAATGTTTCGATCGAAACCCGCACTTCTCATATCCAAATTCACCATCCGGAATTTGTGGATGATCCTGAGGTAGTCCATGTCATCAAAGGGCTGGATACTGTACTTATGGTCATGAAGGATATGGAAGAAATACGCCTGGTAAGTCCCAGACTTATTACTTATGGGTTGATCTCTTCGGCATCAGGAGGTCAGGGAGCTATGATAAAAGGGGTAGTGCCTGAAACGGAGGCTCAGTTAACAAAGCTTAATGATAAAGTAAAAGAGGGTGATTATCTCGATGTAGAAAGAAGAAATGCCATTATGATCAGTAGTGGCCTGGCTAAAAAACTAGGAGTATCTTTACATCAACATGTCGTATTGAGTTTTCAGGGTTTGGATGGCGATATTGTAAGCGGCAGATTTCGCATATCGGGTTGGTATGATACAGGCAATACCCGGGTTGATGATGCTATTGTGTATGTTCGCTTTCAAGATCTTCAAAATATAGGAGAAATGGAAAACAACACAAGCCATGAAATAGCCATCACATTGAACGACATAGACTCTGTATCTGCGGTAAAAGAAAAATTGGCTTCACATTTCCCCTTTTTGGCGATCAGATCTTTTGAGGAAATATCGCCAGACCTGGCAATGTATAACGAACAGATCAAAACATCCATGATGATCATTATAGTTGTAATCATGCTTGCTCTCCTGTTTGGCATTATTAATACCATGCTTATGGCTGTATTAGAAAGGACAAAGGAGCTGGGAATGCTCATGGCTATAGGAATGAACAGATTGAAACTATTTATGATGATCATGTTAGAATCCATACTCATGTGTTTTGTGTCAGTTCCTGCCGGATTGTTGCTGGGTCATATTACAATAAAAGGGTTGAGTGTTCACGGAATAAACCTTTCTGAATGGGCTTCAGGTCTGGAACAATTTGGAATGCAATCTATTATTCGACCTCAACTCGACACACCTGTATACTATCAGATAGCTATAGCTTTAGTCATTACCTCTATTGTTGCCGGCATTTATCCGGCTATTAAAGCCATGAACACAAAACCTGCAGAAGCACTCAGAAAAATATAATATAGTTTCGACATGAATAATACTGTAATCAAAACATCGGGCTTGTACAAAATTTATAACGAAGACACCATTCCCGTATACGCTTTGAATGATGTGAGTATCGAGATTGAAAGAGGGAGTTTTATAGCCGTGGTTGGCCCATCAGGATCTGGAAAAACAACATTGCTCAATATAATCGGTGGTCTTGATCAGCCTACGCGTGGTAGTGTTGTTATAGATGGAAAAGAATTGGCCGGCATGAAAGAAAATGAACTGATCAACTTTCGGCGGGATCATATAGGTTTTGTTTTTCAATCCTATAATTTAATCCCTGTTTTATCAGCGCGAGAAAATGCTGAATTTGTGATGTTGTTACAGGGAAAATCGAAAGAAGAAAGAAATGAAAGAGTCAATTTCTTGCTCGAAGCTGTAGGTATAGCAGATAAAGCAAAAAACAGACCCGGAGAGTTGTCGGGTGGACAACAGCAAAGAGTTGCCGTGGCGAGAGCCCTCGCACCTAAACCATCATTTGTACTAGCAGATGAACCCACAGCTAACCTGGATTCAAAATCAGCTTCTGTCCTCCTTGATATGATGGAAGAACTCAATAAGGAAGAGAACATCACTTTTGTTTTTTCTACCCATGATTCCAGAGTTATGGAGAGAGCAAGAAGGATTATTACCCTCGTAGATGGCCGGGTATTCAGCGATGAATTGAGATAATCATGATATGATCAGATACCCTTACATACTATTTGTATTTATGTATCTTTTGATCACTCACAAAACCTGGGGTCAATCTGATGATTCCTTTAGAATAAGTGGATATCTAAAAAATATGCAAACGGTTCTTCTGCCGGGAGACGATTTTATTTTGATGGAAAATCTTATCCATAACCGCATTAACTTTCGATGGAATATCGAAAATAATCTGCATATAGCTGTTGAAATGCGTAACAGGGTTTTCGCTGGAAATATAACAGCACTCACTCCCGGTTTTGGGCAAATGATACAGGAATTTTCTGATGATTGGCTTACGCTCTCCGTTCTTTGGTTAGAAAAACCTCAGTATGCTGTCCAGTCAACTTTTGATCGGTTTTATATTGACTTGAATCAAGGAAAATGGAATATTCGGGCAGGCCGTCAACGAATCAATTGGGGTATAAATTTAGCTTTTAATCCCAATGACCTGTTTAATGCCTACAACTTCCTCGATTTTGACTATGAAGAACGGCCGGGTGCCGATGCCATCAGGATACAATACTATTACAGTTTTGCTTCAGGTTTTGACATTGCCGTTAAAGGTGCCTCCAATATGGAAGATTTTGTGGGTGCCATCCGGTGGTTTACCAATTACAAAGAATTTGATTTTCAATGGATCTCGGGATTGAGCAGGGGTGATCTTGCGCTGGGTGGAGGTTGGGCAGGACATATTGGTAATGCGGGATGGAAAGGAGAGTTAACCCTATTTCATCCGGTACTGGGGCAAAACAGAAATACTGCATTTTCTGCGACCACGGGAATCGATTATACTTTTGGAAAAGGATGGCTGGTCTATTTTTCTTATTTATACAATAGTGATGCCGGGGAATCACTCCAGGATATCCTTTTACAAACAGAACCACTTACTGCCAGGAGTCTTTATCCCTTCCGGCACAATGTATTGATGCAGGTCTCGTATCCATTTTCTCCTCTGATATCCGTGTCTTCTGCTTTCATTTATTCACTTGCCGGAGACCATCCCCTTGTTTGGAATCCCGGCCTTAGAATGAGCCTTGCAGAAAACTGGGATCTCGATCTGATCTGCCAGTCCTTTTCAACACTGAAGGGTAATCCCGATCGCTTTTCGAATCAACTATTTTTTCTCAGATTTAGATGGAGTTATTGATATTAGTCATATCCATTAAGGGGTCAACTATAAAAATAAAGGGGTTATTTCTAGATAAGGATGGGTATCCTGTTTGATTTTTCTAAATCCGACCTGCTATATCTCAAACCAACTTGTAAAATTATCAACTGTCGAACTCTTTCGTAAAATATTTCATATTTTTATGTCTTAATCAAATATGTTGATGATGAGATACATTTTAATTTTGGTTGTGCCTTTTAGTATCTCTATCTTTTTTTCTTGCAAAAATGAAAATACCCTTTCAAAATCATCAAGGCCAAACATCATTTTTATAATGTCCGATGATCATGCCTATCAAGCTATCAGTGCCTATGATGACCGTTTGATTCAAACCCCTCAAATAGATAGAATTGGAAAAGAGGGAATTATTTTTACCAATGCGTGTGTAACCAATTCCATATGTGCTCCATCAAGAGCTGTTATACTGACAGGGAAACACAGTCACATTAATG
This sequence comes from Saprospiraceae bacterium, assembly GCA_041749255.1. Taxonomy (GTDB): domain Bacteria; phylum Bacteroidota; class Bacteroidia; order Chitinophagales; family Saprospiraceae; genus JABDLO01. The sequence continues at coordinate 129,361 of JBGTBR010000025.1, read as the reverse complement.
GGAAGATCGATAACCATACTCCATTTGATACCAGTAACATTACATTTCCCCAGTTATTTAAGGCAGGTGGATACCAAACCGCCATGTTTGGAAAACTCCACTTTGGAAATAACCCTAAGGGATTTGACAAGTTTATGATTCTGCCTGGACAAGGAGAATATTATAATCCCATATTTATAACCGAAAAAGGCGATACTACCATTCAGGGCTATACTACGGATATTATTACAGATCTTACTATTGATTGGCTGGACAAATCCCGTCAAGAAGACAAACCGTTTATGCTCATGTATTTACACAAAGCTCCTCACCGAGAATGGTTGCCTCCAGGCAGGCTTTTACAAAAGTTTACATCCCGTACCTTCCCCGTGCCCGAAAGTCTTTTTGATGATTATGCCAATCGGGGAACTGCAGCCAAAACTGCCGAAATGAATATCCTCCATCATTTAAGTTGGACTGCCGATTGTAAGCTTAATCCCAACATGGTCGAATCTTTAGGTCTAAAGGATCACGATGAATGGACCATGAATCGATATCGTGATTATATGGATGGTATGTCGCAAGAGCAAAGAGATATTTGGAATGATATTTATGATCCTATCAATGAAGATTTTCGTACGCGATATCCAGAAATGGACAGTACTAAACTCATGCAATGGAAATATCAAAGATATATACAGGACTATTTGGGCACCATTGCTGCCATTGATGAAAATGTGGGAAGGCTATTGAAATATTTGGATGATAATGGATTATCGGATAACACAATGATCGTTTATACTTCTGACCAGGGATTTTATTTGGGAGAACATGGATGGTTCGATAAAAGATTTATTTACGATGAATCTTTTAAAACACCTTTGTTAATAAAATGGCCCAAGGTCATAAAACCTGGAAGGGTAAGTAAGGATATGGTTCAAAATCTGGACTTTGCCCAAACATTTCTGGAAGCGGCCCAAATAAATATACCAGATAACATGCAGGGAGAAAGCTTTTTATCTATACTTAAAAGCGAAAAAGAAAAATGGAACAGAGAGGCTGTGTATTATCACTATTATGAATATCCCTCTGCCCATATGGTAAAACGACATTATGGAATAGTGACGGAGGATTATAAATTAGTGAGGTTTTATTACGATATCGATGAATGGGAACTGTACGACAGGAAAAATGATCCTTCAGAAATGACAAATGTATTTCACTATCCTGAATATCAGCCCATTGTTAATGAGTTAAAAGTGAAACTTTCAGATTTGAGAGCACATTATAAAGATTCTGAAGAATTGGATCAGTATTTCATTCAACAATCTGGATTTAAATAAAAGTGACTCTTCAAACACTATTGGAGGCACTTTCATGTCTTTAACTATATTAATCCAATTTTTGAAGCAAAAGATGACGCTTCCATAGAATTATTGGCACCGAGTTTTTCGAGAATTCTTTGACGGTGTGTGTTTACAGTATGGACACTTATCGAAAGTTTATCTGAAATTTCCTTGCTGAGCAATCCTTCTTTAACATGCAAAAGTATTTGTCTTTCTCTTTTTGAAAGAGATGGAAGTTCTTTGTTTACCTCTTGATTGCCCTGTAATACTTCTCCAGTTTTGACATTGTACATCTGACTTTTGATGCCATTAAATTCCGTCTGATCAGGAGATATATCTAAAATCCCCAATGCCAACCATATTTGTCCTTTATTATCCAACTCCAAAGTTTGTTGCTGTTCTATAACACGTACGTACTGACCTGTTTTTCCTGCAATTCTATATTCATTAACAAATTTATAATTAGTTCTTTCATCAGGTGGAAGGCTGTAATACAATCTCATAATCCTTATTCCATTTGCAAGGAGCTCTTTGAAGTCCTCCGGATGTACTTTTGAATTAAAATATTCATTGCCTTCTATTTCTATGGCTTCGAGATCATATCCGAAAATATCGTGAAAATTATAGGATGTATAGATATGTTCTTTTTTATATAAATCGAAAACCGTGATACCGCTATTATTGACCTGAGCCAATTTATCCAGAAAAGGCTTGTTTTTTTCAAAAATGCTGTAATCGAGATCCGAATCCTCAAATCTCTGTAAGCCTAGAAGCTGAAAATATTCCTGATAGAGTTCTTGTAGGTCTTTCATAATCGAAATTACTGAATTTTCAGTATTGCCGCCATCTGCCGATAAATATATGTTTGTGGCATATTCTTATAAAACATAAACACCGTGCAAAGAATTGTTATTCTCCTGTTAACTTTTGTAAGCGCAAAAGCTTTAGCTCAAATTCCTGTACAAAATATCAGAGGGACGGTTTTTGAAGAAAGTATTGAGGCTCCATTGCCTTATGCTTCTGTAGTTATAATGAATACAGATCCTTTGATAGGAACCATTTCGGATATGAATGGAAATTTTACCATCGAAAATGTTCCGGTGGGACGCTATGACATTCAGTTTTCATATCTGGGATTTGAAACTTTGATTGTAAAGGAAATCGTGGTTATCGCTGCAAAAGAAACCCATATACATGTGGGTATGAAACAACAAATAAACGTTCTGGATGAAGTAGTCGTCAAACCCACTATAGTCAAAGAAAGTCCAATAAATCCAATGGCTACCGTTAGCGCCAGAATGCTCAGCATTGAGGAAGCTCAACGCTATGCAGGTGGTTTTGATGATCCTGCAAGACTTGCCTCATCTTTTGCCGGTGTGTCCAGTAATATCGCAAATAATGGCATTGTTGTAAGAGGAAACGCTCCAAAATCCCTTCAATGGAAATTAGAAGGAATAGAAATACCAAACCCCAATCACTTTGCAGAAGTAAATACTTTTGGCGGTGGAGGCTTAACTGCTTTGAGCAGTCAGTTATTGGCCAATTCAGATTTTATGACTGGTGCTTTTCCGGCCGAATACAACAATGCTCTTTCCGGGGTATTTGATATTTTTATGAGAACCGGAAATAGCCAAAAATATGAAAATACATTTCAAATTGGGGCTATAGGTATTGATTTTGCCTCTGAAGGACCATTAAAAAAAGGGGGTCGTTCATCTTATCTTTTCAATTACAGGTACTCAACTCTGGCTCTGGTTTCCCCTTTACTCCCTGAAGAAGCTCAAGGTACGAGATACCAGGACATTTCTTACAAAATGAATTTTCCCACAAAAAAATCAGGTGTATTTTTAATTTGGGGTATTGGCCTCATCGACCGTTCAGGTCAAACCGCCAAAACAGACAGTACACAATGGCTATATGACCAGGATATCCAAAGCCAGGATGCCAGACAATTTATGGGAGCCACCGGAATCAGCCACCGGATCACCTTGAATAACTCCACTCAATGGAAAACAACCATTGCAGCCACTGTATCGGGATTGGAATGGAGCCAGGAACAACTAAATGAAAATGGTATACCACTGCCACAAAATCAAATTCAAAATACCAACTGGAATTTTGTATTGACATCCTCAATCAAAAAAAGGTTGAATCTTAAACATACCAACAAAAGCGGTATCACCATTACCGGACTTCGATATGATATGCTTCTTAAAGACTCTGCTCCATCAGAAGGCTCTTTGGTTACCGTAGTTGATGAAAGTGGTTTTAGTAGCCTGGTGTCTGGTTATACCCAGTCTTCGATTCGCTTTAGCGAAAGGATAACTGTTAATGCCGGATTAAATACTCAATGGTTTACTTTGAATGATCGCTATACCCTCGAACCCAGGATTGGAGCAACATTCCAGCTTGACTCAACAAAAACCCTAGGAGTTGCTTATGGATTGCACAGCAGGTTAGAAAAATTAAATTACTATTTTTCAAGGAATCCTAACAACCCAAATGAATTGATTAACAAAGACCTGGATTTCTCAAAAAGTCATCATTTTGTACTGAGTTTTTGCTGGAACATCAGCGATCACAGTATACTTAAAATAGAACCCTACTATCAACATCTTTTCAGCATTCCCGTCCAACCTGGATCTCATTTCTCTTTTATCAATTTACAAAATGAATGGTTTATCAATGACCCCCTTGAAAATACCGGTAAAGGAAGGAACTACGGGGTCGACCTCACTTTTGAAAAATTTCTTACAAAAGGTTATTACTATATGATTACTGCCTCCGCATTTGAGTCGGAATACACAGGAGGAGATGCTGTATGGAGAAATACTCTATTTAACAGGAACTTTCTTTTTAATCTTTTAGGGGGAAAGGAGTGGAATACAGGAAAAAGTCAGCAAAACACGTTGGGCCTTAATGCGAGAATTTCTATTATGGGTGGAGACAGATATATTCCTTTTGATGAAAACGCCTCCCGGAGTGCCGGCGATATCATATATCAGTACGATAAGGCGTATTCCGAACAATTAGATCCTGTTCTGCTGATTCATTTTACAGCCAGTTACCAAATAAACCATAAAAATCGAACCCATGAAGTGGCACTGAAAATATTAAATGCCACCAATCAGCCAGATTTTTTTGGTCATAGGTTTAACAGAAAAAATATGACCATAGATCCCAATCTTGAATCCATTATGCTTCCTAATATCAGTTATAAAATCGGTTTTTAACTTGTATTGGGCTTATGCCATTTGTCAGTGAAGGTTAATTTATGTTGGTTCCCCACCCGACACAAAGCCCTTAAACATTGGACAGAAACTATATTCAAAACTTGTAAATACAACATTATTGTTGTATATCTGCAACAAAATTGTTATATTATGACAAAGAAAACTTTAAAAACATTACCGATTAATACTAAAGAAAGCATAAAAAAAGCTATTGGGAGTAGTAGTGCTCCAAAAGATTGGAAAATAGATTTGGACGGAAAAACATATGTTTGGTCTAGCAAAATGGAACGTGTTGGGATTATTAGAGAAGGGATTTCTTTTGATACAATAGAGATAATCAGCAAAAGGTTAAATCGCCCTGTTAAATATGTATTATCTCTTTTCGGAATGCCTCAAACAACATATAACAAGAAAAAGAGCGAACATTCTTTGTTAGATAGCAGAAATAGTGAACTTGTTGTATTAATAACAGAGCTTGTTGACTTTGGATTAGAAGTATTTAATAACGAGGAAAAAAAATTCCAAAGATGGTTGAAAAAACCCAACCTTTCCCTGGGTGGGATTGCTCCTGAAAGCCTGCTAGACACTTCAACGGGTATTGATATAGTAAAGAACGCCCTTAATAGAATTGAATTTGGTCAACTTGCATAATGAGAGTTTTCAGGATTGAAAGAGAAAAATATCTAAAAACTACTCTTACGGGAATTGGCGCATCTATGTCAAAAGGATTTAGATGGAATAGTCTAAATACAAGAATCGTATATACTGCTGATAGTAGAGCTTTGGCAACATTGGAAATTGCAGTACATCTGGATTTAAGCGAAGATTTACCGATTGACAGATTTTATGTAGAAATCGACATTCCAGACACCTTAACCATACAAGAAGTAAAAATGGAAGATCTCCCTGATGACTTGAATTCGAAACCACCATCTTTAACAACTCAAACCATAGGAGATGATTTTGTATTTGAAAATGAGGCAGCCATTTTAAAAGTTCCGAGCAGCGTTGTACCTCAGGAATGTAATTATCTGATAAATCCCAATCATCCGGATGCCAGAAAGATTAAGGTAATTACAAAAACACCTTTTATATTTGATCAGCGTTTTAAGAAAAAATAAAAAATTCTGCCACCATTCAAGGCTTATCTGCTGAGGATGCATATTATCCAGTACAATCCATGCTAAGATTTTTTCGAAAACAGGTTGGAAAAAGATCATGCCCCCGGTCGACTTGAATATACTTGAAGCGACACAGAGAAACACTTAGTGGTTATTTTATCGCACTATAAACACATATTTATTACTTTTACCCCACTGTACTTACAGCTGCATATGGTTAAGAAAGATTGTAGTTTCACAATAATTCATTTTGATTGAATCCATTAATTAGAACCACTTTAAGAATTGCCTTATTTTTTGCAATTGGGTTGGTCATCCTATTTATGGTATATAGCAAACAGCAATCCAATTACCTATTGGAGTGTCAACTCAATGGCATAGCTGTTGAAGACTGCAGCTTGTCGAAGAAAATTTGGAAAGATATCACCCTGGCCAACAAAGGAGTTCTTTTTATCATCCTGGTTCTATTCATGATCAGTAATATTAGCAGGGCATTGAGGTGGCATTTGTTATTAGAGCCTATAGCACATAAACCCAGGTTGATCAACAGTGTTGGATCAATAATGGCAGCTTACCTTGCCAATTTGGGAATTCCCAGATCTGGAGAACTCGTCAGAGCCGGTCTTTTATCCAGGTATGAAAAAATCCCCGTTCAAAAAGTATTGGGAACCATTTTTGTTGACAGAACAATCGATGTAATGTCACTGTTACTGGCCGTTTTATTGGCTTTTGCTTTGTCATTTAATACCATGTACTCTTATTTTATTGAAAACTTGAATATTACCGCAGAGTCTGGTTCATCCCTTTGGACGTGGTTTTGGATATTACTCCTGATCGTGAGCGGAATAACCGGTTTAATCATTCTGTTTAAGAAACGTCAATGGGGAATGCACACTGTGGCAGGAAGAAAAATAAGGAATCTGATTTCGGGTTTTCTGGATGGCATAAAAAGCATTCGAAAGGTAAAACATCCCGGTCTTTTTATTTTCCATTCTGTCAATATATGGTTCATGTATTATCTCATGACCTATTTGGCCTTCTTTGCACTAGAAGCTACTTCAGACTTATCTCCACTGGCGGGTTTACTGACCTTTGTGTTTGGCGCTATTGGGGTATTATTTCCAACACCTGGAGGTATGGGTACCTATCAGTATTTTGTGTCTGAGGCATTGGTAATATATGGAATAAATGCTACCGATGCATTTTCATTTGCCAATATGCTTTTCTTTGCAGTACAGTTGTTGTGCACCGTTTCTTTCGGATTGTTGGCTTTTCTACTTTTGCCCATGTACAATCGTAACCGATGACTCAAAAATTGCAATCTAAAATTCTTCCCAATATCAATGAAGCTGTAAAAGCATTAGAAAGACACAAAATGTTGGGTCTTGAGATCGTATTTACCAACGGTTGTTTTGATTGTCTCCATCCTGGGCACGTCTATGGTTTAACACAAGCTTCTGCTCTGGGAGATATTCTCGTTGTAGGGGTAAATAGTGATCGGTCTGTAAGCCAATTGAAGGGTTCTGGTCGGCCAATAACAAAACAAAAAGACAGGCTATTGATGTTAGGTTCATTGGAGGTAGTGGATTACATCATTGTTTTTGATGAAAAAGATCCATTGCAACTCATTAAAGCAATAGTGCCGGATGTATTGGTCAAAGGTGGAGATTATCGAATTGAAGAAGTAATAGGCAAAGAGATAGTGGAAAATGCCGGTGGAAAAGTAGTGATCCTTCCTTTATTAAAAGGTTATTCGACTACTTCATGGATTGAAAAAATAACAACTTCTCAGAAATGAAGTTTTTGAGATTAAATAGCCCATCCCCACATTTCATTTGAGGGTCGATTTTGAGAGGGAAGAGGGCCTGTTATACAAAAGATGGCCAGGGTATTGAAAAAATCTGATAAAAATGCTTAGCCATCAAATAAAGTAAAAGCGTAAAAAATGATTCTGGTTAAAGAGATTATGGAGTTTTTAGAAAGCATTGCTCCCTTTGATTTACAGGAAAAGTATGATAATTCTGGTCTCCTGACCGGTTCGCCTGAAATGGAAGCAACAGGTATTCTCATTGCATTGGATGCTGTACCTTCTGTCATAGAAGAGGCCATTGAATTAGGGTGTAATGTGGTACTATCTCACCACCCCATATTATTCACAGGATTAAAAAAACTGACTGGAGAACACTATGTAGAAAAAAGCCTGATTAAGGCAATTCAACATAATATAGCCATTATTGCTGTACATACCAATTTGGACAACGTCATAGAAAATGGTGTAAATAGTAAAATTGCAGAGAAACTGGGTGTTTCCGACATAGAGCCTCTAATAATTAAAGCTTCCATGCACACTGACTATTTTGTTGGGTCTGGTGTTTTTGGCTATTTGCATGAACCACAAGATGCCTTATCGTTTTTGCAAGAAGTCAAAATAAAAATGAATTCCAGTTGTGTAAAATACACACGTATTATCAACGAGACAGTCCATAAAATTGCCATTTGCGGAGGTAGTGGCAGCTTCTTGCTTCAGGAAGCGATTAATAAAAATGCTGATGTTTTTATTACTGCTGACATAAAATATCATCAGTTTTTTGATGCGAATAATCAGATTATCATGGTAGACATAGGACATTACGAAAGTGAACAATTTACAATTGAATTATTATATGATTTAATAAAAAAGAATTTTCGTAACTTTGCAGCCCATTATACAAAAACGAACACTAATCCTATAAAATATCTATAAAAATGGCGGTAAAAGAAATAACCATTGCAGATAAATTAAGACAATTATATCTGCTCCAATCCATCGACTCAAAAAAAGATGAAATATCTATTTTGAAAGGAGAATTGCCAATAGAAGTAAATGACCTGGAAGACGAAATAGCAGGTCTGGAAACGAGACTTAATAAAATTCAAGCCTCTGTAGACAGCCTTGAAAAAGAAATATTAAATCACAGAGCCAATATTACTCAATCAGAAACCCTCATAGGCCGCTACGAAAAACAGCTGGATAATGTAAAAAATAACCGCGAATACGATGCCCTGACTAAGGAAATTGAAATGCAAAAGCTCGAAATCCAACTTTCTGAGAAAAAAATCAGGGAAACTACCGCAATAAAAGTAACTAAAGTGGAAACCCTGGACTCCACTCAGGAAAAACTGGATAAAAGAAAAGCAGATCTCGAAACCAAGAAAGTTGAGCTTTCAGAAATTATTTCCAAAACTGAAAAGGAGGAAGAAAAACTGAGTAAACAATCAGAAAGCGCAAGAAAAAATATTGAAACCCGACTGATGAGGTCTTACGATAAAATCAGAAAAACATACAGGAATGGATTGGCTGTAGTTACAGTTGAGCGGGGAGCTTGTGGTGGATGTTTTAACCTCATACCGCCCCAAACTCAAATAGAAATAGGAACCATGAAAGACATTATTGCTTGCGAACACTGTGGAAGAGTATTGATAGACGAAAGCATTATGGGTGAATCTAAATAAAAAAGACCTCAGCCTTCTGACCTTCGACCTTAATAACTCGTAGTTGGTAGCTGGTAGCTAACTTAGCTTTTAGCCATTTGCATTTGGCATTCGATGTTCGCAATCAGCATTTAGCAATTGTCTTTCACTTCTTAATGCTTCTGACCGTTCACTGCTCACAGTTCTCCGTTTACTGTTTAAGCTTCCGACCTCCGACTTTCCGACTTTGAGACCTTGGGACTTTCGACTTGCTGAAGGCAAAATCCTGCCGAACGCGAAAACCTAAACGCTCAAAACCGGATTATAGGTTAGTACCGAATTATTTTTTTCATGTTGTATAAATGGTTTTTACTTTTTATAGTATGTTTTCCGGCTATGCTTTCCGGGCAATATCATTTTACACCAAATGATGACATAAAGGAAGCATACACCTATGCATCCAGTCTTCGACACGAAAAAGCCAGAGTCAAAATCAAATTAATAAAGGAAAAAGATCCCTATAATTTATTGGTGTATCATATAGAAAACTACATTGATTTTTTTGAAATATTCATAAGAGAAGAAGAGGATCAATTCAAATTCCTGGAAAAAAATAAAAATCTGAGGCTTGAACAAATAAAAAAGGGAGACAAAAATGATCCGTTTTTTAGATTTTGTCAGGCAGAAATTCACCTACATTGGGCGTTGGTCAGATTGAAATTTGGGCAAAAATTTACCGCAACACGCGAAGTGTACAGCGCATATATATTATTGGAGGAAAATAAAAAGCTGTTCCCTCAATTTGCTAATACATACAAATCTTTGAGTATAATACGAGTATTGGCACAATCGATACCGGGAGTGGTTAGATTTCTCTTCGGAATTGAAAGTTCAATTGTAAAAGGGACGCGGGAAGCAAAATTTGTCTATGACCATTCAAAAAATGAAGGTTCCATATTTAAAGATGAAATTGCCATCATTTACGCCTACATTCTGTATTACCAAAATAACAGAAAAGAAGAAGCTCAAAGTATTCTTGAAAAATCTTTTCCAGGTCGTACCGATAATCCACTCATCAGTTTTGTTACGGCAAACATGGCGTTGAAAAATGGAAAAAATGATCTGGCCATTAAAATACTTTCCGAAAGGCCTAAAGGAAAAGATTATATAGAATTTCACTATCTAAGTTTCGTCCTGGGAAAATTAAAATTATATCAACTGGATAAAGGATCAAAAGTATATCTGGAATCTTTTATTAAAAATTTTAATGGTCGTCATTACATTAAGGAGGCATTGCAGAAAATGGCCTGGTATCATTGGGTCATCGAAGACGATATCAATGGGTATCAATACTATATGAATAGAATTAAGAATGAAGGATATGATCTGATTGATGAGGATAAACAAGCACTATCTGAAGCCAGGTCAGGTATTATTCCAGATAAAGATTTGTTAAAAGCCAGGTTGTTGTTTGATGGAAACTTTTTAAATAAAGCCTACCAGGTATTGAATGATAAGCAGGACAAGTATACCAATGGCGCTCATCAATTAGAATATAATTATAGAATGGGCAGGATTTGCCATGAATTACACAAAGAAAATGAAGCCATAAATTACTATGCACAAACCCTTCAATCTTCCGAAAAGAAATCTTATTATCTCTGCAATAGTGCTTTGCAAATGGCATTAATCTTAGAAAAAAACAATAAACTCAGTCAAGCTCTTGACTATATAAAACTTTGTCTTTCTTTTTCCCCTGATCAATATGCCAACAGTTTACACCAAAAGGCGAAATCAGCCAAACTTAGAATAGAAGAAACAGAAAGACAAAAGTTTTCGAAATAAAAATTAATCCAATAACCTGACACCTGTAGCAGTAAACTTATATTTTTCTACTGGTTCTGTGATAGAAGCGATTTCTGCTTCAGATTTACCTTCATCTTCAGCATAATGCCTTAACTCATCGACACTGGTAACTTCCTTAAAAGCTTTTCCTTCTAAAATAACTTCTCTGCCTGAAATATCCTTGGGAACAAAAAAGCCGTAATCCTCAAAATTGACATGGAATGACTTTTCTGGTTGATCATCTGAGGCGATGGTCATCCAACATCCTTTCATTTGGCATACAGAAGTAACCTTTGCCTTTAACTTAACCGGTGCGATCTCTCCTTCGTCATTGATTTTGACATAAAGGTTTGACAATTCAGTAAGTTCTATATTTGAAAGTTCCTTACCAAATAAATTAGCATCTTCAACTGTAGAAGTGTCTTTTTCTTTGCAAGAAAAAAGCACCCCCATGGCTATCAATAATACTACAAAACTTCTCATTTCGAATGTGTTTGTTTTTAATTAATTATATAAAAGATGAAATACTTGTCACCCCAGGGTAAAGGGATTTTAAAATAACGCACAAAGATAAATTATTCAATACACAAATACATCTTATAAAACTAAAAATCACCTCCTCTAATCAAAAAGCATAGCATTTATTCCCTTTATCGGGTACTTATAAAAAATAACTTGCAGGACTAGCTTAAGTTTTATAAAAAAACTTATCTTTGCAGCCCTTTTTAAACATTTATTTATAAACAATTAACTTCTAAAAAAGAAATGCAAAATTATGAAGTGACTTTCATCGTCGATCCCGTGCTGTCAGGCGATGAAATTAAATCGACAGCTCAAGCGTATGAAGACTTACTAAAAAATGACAATTGTGAGATCATACACTTTGAGGAAATGGGTCTTAAGCAATTAGCTTACCCCATTAACAAAAGATCTTCTGGCGTTTATTTCAGTTTCGAATTTATCTCGCCTGTTTACAACATTATTCCTAAGCTTGAATTGGCTTTAAAAAGAGACGAAAGAGTAATGAGATTTCTTTCCATTAAATTGGACAAGTATGGTGTAAAATTTAATGAGGACAAAAGAAACGGACTTATCGGTAAAAAAAGAGGAGGAAGAACAAAACCTGCTCCCGCTCCAGTTCCTGTTGAAGCAAAACCTGCTATGGTTGCACCTAAGCCTGTTCCTGTAGCAGTTCAGGAGGAAGAATAATTAGATAAACAACTAAAATCAAAAAAAAATGGCATCAAGAGATGATATAAAGTTTTTAAGCAATCCCAAATTAGGACAAAAGCGGCAGAAATATTGCCGGTTTAAAAAGTTTGGTATTAAGCATATCGATTATAAAGATCCTGATTTTCTATTGCAATTTGTCAATGAACAAGGCAAAATACTTCCGAGAAGAATCACCGGGAATTCATTGAAATATCAAAAAAAGGTAGCTGTGGCCATTAAAAGAGCAAGACATCTGGCTCTTTTGCCTTATGTTACCGATTTATTGAAGTAATGTGAACTTATAAATTAAGAAGAAATCATGGAAATAATACTATTAAAAGACTTAGATAATTTGGGTTCAAAACATGATGTTGTAACTGTAAAAAATGGTTACGGCCGCAATTATTTGATACCCCAGGGATTTGCAGTTATCGCAAACCCCACCAATATGGAAAAACTAGAAACCATAAAGGCAAAAGAAGAAGCTCTGGAATCAGCAAGACTGGATGAGTACAATGAAATTTTGGCAAAAATAAAAGATGTAACACTGAGGATTGGCGTAAAAGCTGGTGCTTCTGGGAAAATTTTTGGATCTGTGAATACCATTCAATTGGCTCAGGCTCTCAAAGAACAATTCGACGTGGATATCGATAAAAAAGTGATCATATTGCCAGAAGAGGTGAAGGAATTAGGAACGTACACAGCAACACTCAAATTGCATAAAGAAGTTACCGGTTCCATTCAATTTGAACTTATCGAAGATTAATCTGACAAGGTTTTAGAAGTGTATATAATAAAAAACAGACTTTCCGGTCTGTTTTTTTTTGATCTCACCATACCAAAAACAAATAATCCCCGGGATCATTTGGACAATAGATTGCAGATCCCATTGAGCAATGAGTATAATTATGCTCTGATTATCAATATTATATGGACAATTAATTTTATTAAACTTTTAGTCTTTGTAAATTCATTTCCAGTGATATTCACATTGAATTTATAGCGCTAAAATGGTCATTTTTTAGTATCTTTGCACGTTTTTAAACCCGAGAGTTAACACCATATAAATGAGTAATATAAAAAATCAATACGATGCCGATAATATTCAGGCATTGGAAGGGCTTGAAGCTGTAAGGAAAAGACCGTCAATGTACATAGGAAGTACAGATACGAAAGGATTGCATCATCTTGTTTGGGAAGTGATTGATAATTCTATTGATGAACACCTTGCAGGCCATTGTTTTAACATAGAGCTAATCATACACGACAACAATTACATAACAGTTATCGATGATGGGAGAGGCATTCCGGTAGATCTTCATAAAAAACTGAATAAATCTGCTTTGGAGGTGGTCATGACCATACTGCATGCCGGAGGAAAATTTGACAAGGACACATATAAAGTTTCCGGAGGACTTCATGGTGTAGGTGTCTCTTGTGTAAACGCTTTATCAGAAGATGTCAAGGTTATCGTTGAAAGAGACGGAAAGATTTATACCCAGGAATACGAAAGGGGAAAACCCAAATTTGATGTGAAGGAGATCGGAACAAGTGAAAGGACCGGTACAACCATATCGTTCAAGGCGGATTACCAAATCTTTGAAGAAATTAATTACAAGTACGAAGTTTTGGCCAACAGGCTTAGAGAAATGGCCTATTTGAATAAAGGGTTACGTCTTTCGATTGTAGATGAGCGAAACCGGGATGATGATGGAAATTTTAAGCATGCTGAGTACTACTCAGAAGGCGGCCTTAAAGAATTTGTCAAATTTTTAGATGAAACACGTACACCTCTTATAGAAACACCTATTCATATCAGCGGCAAAGAAGAAAATGTAGAGGTGGAAGTCGCGATGACCTATAATCTCGGATATCAGGAAAACATATTTTCATTTGTCAATAACATCAATACAAAGGAAGGTGGTACACACGTAAATGGATTCAGAAGAGCCATTACAAGAGAGTTTAAGAAATACGGTGATGACAATGGATATTTTTCAAAATTGAAATTTCAAATTTCAAGTGAAGATTTTCGTGAAGGACTTACCGCTGTAATTTCAGTAAAAGTACCCGAGCCTCAATTTAAAGGGCAGACCAAAGGCGAACTCGGAAATTCTGAAGTAACCGGTATCGTATCGAGAGCTGTAGGAGATGTACTGAAGTACTTTTTGGAAGAAAATTCAACTTTGGCTAAAAAGATCATCGATAAAGTGATCATTGCCGCCACTGCACGACACGCTGCCAGAAAGGCCAGAGAAGCAGTGCAAAGAAAAAATGTGTTAACCGGAGGGGGACTTCCAGGAAAATTAGCTGATTGCAGCTCTACGGATCCTGTTATTTCAGAGATCTTCCTCGTCGAAGGTGACTCCGCTGGTGGAACAGCAAAAATGGGAAGGGATCGTAACTTCCAGGCCATCCTGCCTTTAAGGGGAAAGATTCTCAATGTAGAAAAAGCTATGGAGTACAAAATCTACGATAACGAGGAGATTAAAAATATGTTTACAGCTCTGGGGGTCAGTATCGAAGAGAAAAATGGTGAGCGGATTTTGAATATTGAAAAACTCAGATATCACAAAATTGTCATTATGTGTGATGCTGATGTGGATGGAAGTCACATCGTTACATTAATATTGACCTTTTTATTCCGATATATGCGTCCATTGGTGGAGCAGGGCTTTATATATATCGCTGCACCTCCCTTATATCAGGTTAGGAAAGGAAAACAATCGGTTTACTGTTGGAATGAAGTAGAAAGAAAACAAGCCATTGAAACTTTCGCACAAACCGGCAGTGAATCAAGTATTAAAACACAACGTTATAAAGGTCTTGGAGAAATGAATGCAGATCAGCTTTGGGAAACCACGATGGATCCTGATACCCGAATGATGCGCCGGGTCACGATCGATGATCTACAGGAAGCTGACAGGGTTTTTTCCATGCTCATGGGTGACGAAGTACCGCCGCGTCGGGCTTTTATTGAAGAAAATGCCAAATATGCAAAGATTGATGTGTAAATAATAGCCTTATATTACTGGTGTCACAGTCGGGTTAAAAGTTTGTAGAGGCTAAGGTTTTCGCCTTCGGCAGGTCGAAAGTCTAAAGGTCTCAAAGCCTCAAGGTCGAAGGTCTGAAGGTCCCAACTGCCCACTGCATACTGTTACAAGCTATCAGCTGAAATGAGGTAAAGGTTTTGTAAAGAAAAAAAATATCTGCGTCTAAATCGACACAGCACAACTTAACATAACCTATATTTCAATATGGCTGAATGACATTAATGATATAATTGCAACAATACATGGTATCCTTAAAATAATTACTGTATTCTCACGTATAGTATATCTTTGTAAGAAATATATATTAAGATGAATTTAAAAGATCTTGTGGCCATAACCGGAGTAGCAGGCCTCAACAAAATGGTGGCCAACCGGAGTAATGGATTAGTAGCAGAGCACCTCGACACGGGTAAAACCAAATTTTATCCCATTAGAAAATATCAGTTTACTCCCCTTGAAACGGTAGCTATCTACACTGATACAGACACTGCTGATTTAAAGCAAGTCTTGCAATCTATGATGGATAAAAAAGATGAACATCCCGTACCGGAAAGCACAATATCTGGAACTGATGCTATGGACTATTTTGAAATAATCCTTCCTGAATATAATAGAGACCGTGTATTTGCTTCAGATGTAAAAAAAATCCTAAAGTGGTATCATATACTGGATGAAAAAGGATATCTCGAAATGGAGTCAGAAGAAATCGATCCGCCATCCACTGAAGAGACAGAATAGCCACCCATAATCATTAGTTATCATGGCCCTGATACTTCCAGTCAATGACATCTATCCTGTTTTTGGAAAGAACAACAGAATAGCCCCCAATGCGACCATAGTTGGAGATGTCACAACAGGAGATGATTGCAGTTTTTGGTTTCAGTGTGTGGTGAGAGGAGATGTCAATAAGATCGTATTGGGTCATATGGTCAATGTTCAGGATGGGGCTGTCATTCATTGTACGTACAAAAAATCCCAAACTATTATTGGAAATCAGGTATCTATCGGACACAATGCCATTATCCATGGCTGCATTATCGATGATCAGGTATTGGTCGGCATGGGCGCCATCATTATGGATCATGCCAGTATAGGAAGTCACTCGATAATAGCTGCCGGTGCAGTAGTTCTGGAAGACACTGTTGTTGAGAGTGGGAGCATATATGCTGGAGTTCCTGCCAAAAAAGTTAAAGACATTTCGCGGGAATTGATCGAAGGAGAAATTAATAGAATAGCCAACAATTATTTACATTATTCAGGTTGGTTTGTCAAATCATTTCACGTTACCTGATTCTTTCAGTGATTATGTAAACACATTGATCCTGGGTAAATTTGTAATATAATCCCATTTTCAGAATGAATTCTTGTCGTATGTGCATATTCGATCACACCACGCATCCGATCTTATTGACTCTTTTTTGATGTCGCCCCCCTTCAAAGGTGTTGTCTAAAAAAGCTTGCAACATGGTTGCTGCCATGAGTTTGCTCACGAATCGGGCAGGAATACATAATACATTGGCATTGTTATGGCGTTTTGCCAATGCTGCTAATTCCTGATTCCAGGTTAAAGCTGCGCGAATTCCCTGGTGCTTATTGGCTGTCATCGCTACACCATTACCGCTTCCACAAATCAAAACTCCAATCGAAGCCTTACCTTCTTCCACTGCATTGGCAACAGGGTGTACAAAGTCAGGATAATCAACTGAGTCTTCAGAGTAAGTTCCCATGTCCAGATAGGGTATCTCTCTTTGTTTTAAAACACGAATTACTACTTCCTTATAAGGAAAGCCAGCATGATCACACCCGATTGCCGCATTGATGATTTCATTTGTCATACATTAATCTTTTTACTTGAAAAAATTAAAAAATTATTTTCATCGGCAATGGTACTTGATACAAAAATATAAAAAATTATCCTGAAGTGAAAGGTCTGAATAATTCTACAATTTCAGTTCTGAATGCATCATCCTGAAGATTGGCTGATAAAATTTCAAGGAATCTGGCAACTTCTAAATCGCTTGAGTATTCCTCCTGAAAAGAAGTAAAAGCTACCTGATCAAGACTTTCATAGAATACGAGTTTCTGATAGGTTTCATCAGCCAGGATTTTCACATGAATTTTTGCATTTTCCAGGTCACCTGCCCTTACCATAATATTCAATGGATTGAGCGTTCCTTTATCGTAAGGGAAATTAAAGTGAGGAAATCCTTCGAAATATTTACGCATTAAATCTTTTGCTCTTTCAGGATTTCCTTGTTGAAGATATTCTGAAGCAGCTCTTATCATAGCCATCCGCATTGCATTAATAGCTGGTGCGTAACTTTCATTCACATACATTGGTTTTTTGTCAAATCCTCCCCACTTCCATTTATTCATTATATTGTCGTATAAAATGTCGGTGGCTGCCGTGCCACTTCCATAAATACTCATATTTTTATCGCTGGGAGAACTCCATGGTACGACTCTGAGAGCCAGACCTTCCAATTGTGTATTGTCGTGGAGACCCAATACCTTTGAAGAGATGGTGGTCACCGCAAAATAAACGGGTCTATCATAAATATTTGAAGATATTATATCCAGAATCATTAGTTCATCCTTGGTAATATACCTTTGGGATGGGTCAAAGCTTATAGTGATCAAGCTATCAATGGGCTTCCCTTCAGGTAGCTTGAAAATAGGGTTGTTGACCACCTTGTTTCTATCCACGTTTATGACCAATTTCCGGGAAGGTGCAATGGTCTGATTGTTTTGTTCATTATTCGGATCGGCAATATACCGCAAAGCCACATCCAAATCTACCGGGCTGTCATTATTGACGAAGAACACCTGATTTCGCTTTCTTCCTCTAATTGCATTTTCAGATAAAGTGAGTCTTATCGCTTCAGAATCGTTGACTTTACTTCTCAATTTATTAATGTACCAGTCTACCTGTATAAGGCTTAGGTTAACTACCCGTACATCCGTTCTTATGTTTTCAACTTCCTGGGCATACCACAATGAGTAAGTATCATTATCTCCATATGTAAATATAATGGCATTCGGTTCCAGGCTGTTTAAAAAATTAGAGGCATAATCCCTTGCACCATATTGTCCCATTCTCGAGTGATCATCAAAATTTTGAAAACCCATAATTACCGGTGCAGTTAATACCAATGCGGATGCAATTGCCGCCATATAAATAGGTTTTGCTTTGATCCTGTTTTTTAAAATATCAAACAGCGCCAGTACGCCAAAACCTATCCAAATACAAAACGTCATAAACGAACCCACCAACACATAATCTCTTTCCCTGGGTTCATTAGGGGGTTGATTTGAGTAAATAATTATGCCTATGCCTGTCAGGATAAAGAATCCAAGCAGAGCGAGAAAATCTTTCCTGTTACCAAAATAATGAAACACCATACCGAGGATTCCAAATAAAAGTGGAAGGAAAAAATAACGGTTTCTGCTTTGATCATTTTTCATGGTATCCGTAAGAAAATCCATATTATAAAGCTTCATTTCATCAAAAAACTTGATACCTGAAAGCCAGTGACCATTGGTTAAATCCCAGGGAAAATAGCCTTGTTTTCCATTTTGCTTCCCGGTGAAATTCCACATGAAATACCTGAAATACATCCAGCCCATCTGATATTTATACATAAATTTCAGGTTATAGGCCATATCGGGTTTACCCCGTGGGTTGTCCATAATCTGATTTCTCCAATACGTATGTAATTGTTTGCGATTTTCGTCAGTATGCCCTATCCTCGGAAATAGTAGCATATCCCTGTCATTGTATAAAACATCGTATTTTTCATCTACCACTTCATATTTATCTCCTACTCTTCCATATCTTTCAGTTCGTGTCACATCTCTCACTTCCGCATCGTAATGAGGACCTTTTAACAAAGGTCTCTCCCCGTATTGTTCTCTGTTAAGATAAGGTAAAAGACGCACTGCATCAGAAGGTACATTCATGTTGATGGGAGTATCCGCATTGGCTCTGACTATAATAACCCCAATGGAAGAAAAACCTATTATGGTGAGAATAGCTGCCAGCGTGAAAAAGTGGATGACATAACTTCCTTTTCTTTCGGCATATTTTAAAAGGAAATAAGCAATCAACGTTACGATAAGAATGACTGGTATTAAACCTGAATGAAATGGAAGCCCCAAACTATTGACCATGGGTATTTCAAAAGCCTGCCAAAGAGTAGGTATACCCACTATGACCAATTTTTGAATAAATAGCATGGCAGCCAGACCTGCAAGAAGGCTCAATATGATTCCTATTAAATTATGCTTTTGATATTTTTTATAATAATACAGCATCCCAATAGCTGGATATGCCAGAATGCTCAATAAATGAACACCAGTAGATAAAGCGCCTGCATAAATGGCCAACAATAACCATCTATCTGCTACTTTGCTATCCTCCAGCTGATACCAATGTACAGCAGACCAAAAAGTCAAGGCAGTAAAAAAAGTCGACATAGCATATACTTCACCTTCTACAGCCGAAAACCAAACTGAAGTGGAAAAAGCCGTAGCGAGACCAGCAGCCAGACCAGCTCCTGCCAAAGCGATGTTTTCAGCTTGATTGGTATTTCCCTCTCTGCCTACCAACATCAACTTTCCAAAAATGATGGTAATCCATCCTATAAATACTGCTGCCAATGATGTACAAAGACCTGACATGAGATTTACACTAAATGCAATGTCAGATGGATTGCTGGAAATCAGATCTGCAAATCCCGCAAAAATCCTCCCAATCAAAAGAAATAATGCAGCTCCAGGAGGGTGAACTACCTGCAACTTATACGCTCCCAATATAAACTCTCCACAATCCCACAAACTTCCTGTCCGCTCTGCAGAAAAGAAGAAAACAATAAATGTTATGAGAAAAATCAACAGGCCACTTACCCGTTTAGCAGTTTTGATCGATTCCATGAATATTGCTATGTTAATGAACTGGACAAAAGTACAAATAATACGAAGATACCCTCACAATTATTGAGCAGATATTTGATTCATTTTCAATGATGCCGGAATTTGAGAAACAGGTTGCTTGGGTTTACCTAAAAATGTGGTATTAATGGGTTCAACATGTTTGTCATCAATAACCAGGGTTATATGAAGTAGGTTATAATTTTAATGCCAATCAAATTACTCCTTTCGCTAATCTAAATAGATGATGAGCTGGGGTTATTCATATCACCTGATTTATTATTTCTTTGACTTACAGCAAATTTGGAGCTTGAAATGGGGTTTGTACATTATAATGAAATGTATGAGCATGAGCGTTTTGAAGGCAAAATGCTGAGTATTAGGAATAGGGTTGTATTAAACTAAGATAGCAATACATTATTTAGAGCCTAAAATTTCTTATTTTGCACCTTAAAATTACCTATGCAATTTATCGCGGACAACAGCATGTCTTTAAAAGAAAGGGGGCGCCATTACAAAGAAACATATTTGACCAATCCACCTTTTCCCAATATCTACATCGACCAATTTTTCAATGAAGAGATTCTGAATGATATAATTAAAGAATTCCCCTCCCTGGATAAAGAAAAAGGAGACATACATTATGTCAATCCAAATGAAAATAAATTGGCATCCAGTGGTGAGGGGCGTTTTGGACCCGTAACCAAAGCATTTTTACATTTTATGAATTCAGAACCTTTTCTTGAGTTTTTGCAAGAGTTGTCAGGTATTTCTGAAACTTTGATACCGGATCCATATTTTATCGGTGGAGGATGCCATCAAATTAAACCCGGTGGATTTCTAAAGTTGCATGTTGATTTTCACAAGCATAAAACCATGAATCTCGATAGAAGATTAAATGTACTTGTGTATCTGAATAAAGACTGGAAAGAAGAGTTTGGCGGTCATTTTGAACTTTGGGAAAAAGACAAAAGTAAAAGCGTTGTCAGAATATTGCCTGTATTTAATAGAATGGCCATCTTTTCGACTACTGGGTTTTCGTGGCATGGCCACCCGGATCCCCTTACGTGCCCACCAGACCGTAGCCGGCATTCCCTGGCTTTGTACTATTACACCAATGGAAGACCATCCGGTGAAGTAAGTGAAGAACAAGCACAAAGAATTACAACCACGTTTGCATCTAGAAAAGAATTGGATAGCACCAACATGAAAATGTATAATCAGTTGGTCAATATTGCAAATGATATCATGCCCCCCATTCTCGTCAGAACTTTGAAAAAGTTTAGAAAAACATAGTTGGTAATTATGAACGACCTTTGATAAATGAGTGCTTCTCCAATCTTGTACTCAAAAATTTAGAACGATTCTAAATAAATAATAAGATAAATCTTGATTAAGAAGACTTGTGTTTACCATTTATTTTTATGTTTGAATTTGTAAGTGGGTCCATAATATCAATGTAGGTTTTCGATCTTATATTCATTCTTTACATCAGGCATTCTGAAATTGAAAAACAAAAACGAAAAAAATGAATTGGTTGGTTGCTTTTTTTTCATCATCGATTGGCAAAAAGGTCATAATGAGTTTGACCGGAATTTTTCTGATCGTTTTTCTGGTAGTGCATCTGGTTGGTAACCTTCAATTATTAAAAGGTGATGAAGGTGAAGCTTTTAATTTGTATACTTTATTTATGACTTCTAATCCCTTGATAAAAATGATATCCTATGGATTGTATTTTTTTATATTACTACATGCCATAATGGGTTTTGTGCTTTATTTTTATAATAAAAAAACAAAGGGTAAGAGTTATAAGGTCGGCACGACTGAAAATGCAAGTTTTGCATCAAAGAATATGGCTCTTTTTGGCACTTTAGTTCTCGCATTTTTATTCATTCACATGGGTGATTTTTGGTTTAAAATGAAAATGGATCAAATCCAATATGCCAATTATGATGGGATCGTTGTAAAAGATTTATACCATCAGGTATCGGTTACATTTTCCAAACCTTTATTTGTGGGTATTTACATCATTGGTCTGATTACCCTTTCTTTTCACTTATGGCATGGTTTTCAAAGTGCTTTCCAGACTCTGGGCATTAATCATAAACAATATACCCCGCTGATCAAGACCATTGGTAAAGCGTATTCCATAATCATACCCCTGGGGTTTGCCATCATACCGATTTATATGTATTTAAAAATGAATTAGCAATAGAGATTTCTCTGAATAAGTAAGAAATATAATGAAAATGGATATAAACGCTAAAATACCGCCCGGATCACTGGAGGAGAAGTGGTTTAACTACAAAGGCACTATGGACCTGGTTGCTCCCAATAATAAAAGGAGAATGGAAATCATAGTGGTGGGTACCGGACTGGCCGGAGCTTCCGCTGCTGCATCTTTGGCAGAGCTGGGATATAACGTTAAAGCATTTACTTTCCACGATAGTCCCAGAAGAGCACATAGTATTGCTGCTCAAGGTGGAATCAATGCAGCCAAAAACTATCAAAATGATGGAGACAGTGTATACAGGTTGTTTTATGACACCATAAAAGGGGGAGATTATCGTAGCAGGGAAGCCAATGTATACCGCCTGGCGGAAGTGAGCCGTGAAATTATCGACCAATGTGTAGCACAGGGAGTGCCTTTTGCCAGAGAGTATGGAGGTTTATTGGCCAACCGATCTTTTGGTGGAGTTCAGGTATCAAGAACATTTTACGCTAAAGGGCAAACGGGACAACAATTGCTTTTAGGGGCTTACTCTGCCCTTTCCAGGCAAATTTCCCTGGGAAAGATAAAGATGTATAATCGTCATGAAATGATGGAAGTGGTCATTGTCGATGGAAAAGCCAGAGGCATTATCACCAGAAATCTCGTCAATGGTAATATTGAACGACACGCTGCCCATTGTGTAGTGCTCGCAACCGGAGGATATGGAAATGTTTTTTATTTATCTACCAATGCGATGACTTCCAATGTTACCGCTTCCTGGAGAGCTGTAAAAAAAGGAGCTCTCATGGCCAATCCTTGTTTTACTCAAATACATCCTACCTGCATACCGCAAAGTGGAGATTATCAGTCAAAGTTGACTCTCATGTCTGAATCCCTTAGGAATGACGGCCGGGTTTGGGTGCCTAAAAACCTGCATGATGCTAAAGCAATCAGAGAAGGAATAAAAACAGCCCTGGATATAGCAGAAGAAGACAGGGATTATTTTTTGGAGCGAAGATATCCCGCATTCGGAAATTTGGTTCCCAGAGACGTAGCTTCACGGGCAGCCAAAATTGAATGTGACAAAGGATTTGGAGTGGCACCAACCGGGCTCGCTGTTTTCCTTGATTTTAATGATGCAATTTTAAGATATGGTCGTTCTGAGGCCAATAGTTTAGGGCTTAATGGTGAAGCAACTCCCAAACTTATTAGAGAACTTGGAGAAAAAGTCATGGAATCAAAATACGGCAATCTTTTTGAAATGTATGAAAAGATTACCGGCGATAATCCAAATCGTAGACCCATGAAGATCTATCCGGCTGTGCATTATACCATGGGAGGCCTTTGGGTAGACTACAACCTGGAAACCAATATAACTGGTCTTTTTGCCCTGGGTGAGTGCAACTTTTCCGATCATGGAGCTAACAGACTAGGTGCTTCAGCACTAATGCAAGGACTGGCAGATGGATATTTTGTGATCCCTTACACCATCGGACAATTTCTATCAAAAGAAATCCTTACTCCTCCCATTAATCCCAACCTTCCGGAATTTATCCAGGCAGAAAATGAAGTTAAAAGCAGAATAAATCTCCTGATGAATATAAATGGCAATACCTCTGCTGAAAGTTTTCATAGAAAGCTGGGCAAAATCATGTGGGAATTCTGTGGAATGTCAAGGGATAAAGAAGGATTGATCAAGGGACGCCAACTCATTAAAGATCTTAGAGAGGAATTCAACAGAGACCTCTATGTCCCAGGTAGTACGAATGAATTTAATGCAGAACTGGAAAAAGCTTACAGAGTAGCTGATTTTCTGGATCTGGGAGAACTCATGATGCTCGATGCTCTTGAAAGAAAAGAAAGCTGTGGAGGCCACTTTAGAGAAGAATTCCAGACTCCCGAAGGTGAAGCTCTCAGAGATGATGAAAATTTTGCCTTTGTGTCAGCCTGGGAATGGAACGATGGCTCGCCGGTTTTGTACAAAGAAAAACTGAATTATGAGTACATCCAGGTGAAAACGAGAAGTTATAAGTAATTTGACTTAAAAAACCCATGTAAAGATGAAGTTAACACTTAAGGTTTGGA
Organism: Saprospiraceae bacterium; assembly: GCA_041749255.1. GTDB lineage: Bacteria > Bacteroidota > Bacteroidia > Chitinophagales > Saprospiraceae > JABDLO01. The sequence continues at coordinate 104,896 of JBGTBR010000025.1, read as the reverse complement.
GACAAAAAAACAATAAAGAAAAAGGTAAATTGGAAACATATCAGGTTGTTGCCAACGAACATATGTCTTTCCTGGAGTTACTGGATGTGCTCAACGAACAACTTATTATAGAAAAAAAAGAACCAGTTTCTTTTGATCATGATTGCAGAGAGGGTATATGCGGTACCTGTAATCTGGTCATCGATGGCAGGCCTCACGGTCATATGCAGGGTACCACTACTTGTCAATTGCATATGAGGCATTACAAAGATGGCGATACCATAGTTGTCGAACCATTCAGGGCAAAAGCTTTCCCTGTTATAAAAGATCTGGTAGTAGATCGATCCTCATTTGATCGCATTATACAGGCAGGGGGATATATATCTGTCAGTACCGGTCAGGCACCTGATGGCAATTCGATACCTGTAGAAAAAAAATTGTCTGATTTGGCTATGGATGCTGCTACTTGTATTGCATGCGGTGCCTGTGTAGCTGCATGCCCCAATGGATCAGCTTCACTATTTACCGCAGCTAAAATCGCTCACTTGGGACTATTGCCTCAGGGGCAGGTCGAAAGAAGCAGAAGGGCAAAAGCTATGGTCGAACAAATGGATAAAGAAGGTTTTGGTGCTTGCAGTAATATAGGAGCTTGTGAAGTAGAGTGCCCGAAAGAGATATCTATTGAAAATATTGCCCGAATGAACAGAGACTACCTGGCTTCTGTTTTTGCCGGGTAAGTATTTGCTGTTCCGGAAATAGATCTTTAGTCTTGCGTATGTTATATCCTGAGTATAATCATAGACTTGCAGGTTAAGGTTGAGGTTTTCGCCTTTTAGCAGTTGAAAAAACGGTGAACTGTGAGCAGGGAACGGAAAACGGTAAAACTGTCAACTTTATTAAGCATTAAGAAAGCTACGAACTACCAGTAAACTGCCAGGTTGAGGTTTTCACCTTCGGCAGCTCTGAAAGTCTGAGAGTCTCAAGGTCTGAAAGTCTAAGGTCGAAAGGGTTAACGGCAAACCGCTAAAAGCTAAGAGCGAATATCTAAAAGCCAACTTCTAAGGGATGCTAAAGGCTAAAAGCTAACAGCCAAAAGCTAAATTCATAATTCATAGCCTAATAACTTAATAAAATTCATATAAAGATTAAGCAAGTATGATTATAAATTGCTTACTTTAATTTCTGCGTTAAGACCAGGTTATACGCTTTACAGATACAATTTGTTAGAAATGTGGAAATAACCCATTAAATTTACTGAATAATGAAAGATGCCGTACGATGAAAAACAAAACTTTAGTGCATAGTCTGTTTACAGAATTTGATATATCCTTATTTAAATCTGGAAAACACTTTAAGCTTTACGACAAATTAGGTGCACACCTCACAGAAGTAAAGGGAGAAAAAGGGTGCTACTTTGCAGTATGGGCGCCCAGTGCAAAAAAAGTAGCCGTAGCTGGAGATTTCAACAATTGGAAAGGGGAAAAACACGAATTATATGTAAAATGGGATGGATCGGGGATTTGGGAAGGATTTATACCGGGAATTAAAAAAGGTGACTTGTACAAATTCATGATTTGGTCTAATGTAGGAAACCAATTATTTATGAAATCTGACCCTTTTGCCATACATTCTGAAACACCTCCTGACACAGCCGGTGTAGTGTGGGAAAACAATCACACGTGGAAAGACGCAAAATGGATGAAGGAAAGGCATAAACACAATAGTCTGGAATCACCCTATTCGGTCTATGAAGTTCATTTGGGATCTTGGGGGTGGAATAAAAAAATGGATCGCCCGCTTATGTATTCTGAGATGGTAGAACAATTGGTGACTTATGTCAAAGACATGGGTTACACACACATTGAACTCATGCCAGTAATGGAACACCCTTATGCTCCTTCATGGGGTTATCAAATTTCTTATTTTTTCGCTCCTACATCCCGATACGGGTCACCTGAAGAATTTGCTCAATTGGTGGATGCTTTCCACCAGGCTGGAATTGGAGTAATCCTGGATTGGGTGCCGGCCCATTTTCCTGCAGATGCATGGGCTTTAGCCAGATATGATGGATCCCACCTATACGAACATCCTGACCCAAGGAAAGGCTACCATCCTGACTGGAAAAGCTTGATCTTTAATTTTGAAAGAAACGAAGTGAGGTCGTTTCTAATCAGTAGCGCCTTATACTGGCTGGAACGTTACCATATAGATGGTCTTAGAGTCGATGCTGTAGCTTCTATGATTTATCTGGATTATTCCAGAAATGAAGGAGAATGGGAACCCAATGAATTGGGAGGTAGAGAAAACCTACGTGCAATTTCGTTTCTGAAGGAATTTAATGAAGCGGTTTACTCCCTTTTTCCTGGCACACAAACAATAGCAGAGGAATCAACAGCATATCCAATGGTAACAAAACCTGTGGATGCCGGAGGACTAGGCTTTGGAATGAAATGGATGATGGGGTGGATGAATGACACATTAGATTATTTTAAAAAAGACCCTGTTTACAGGAAATTTCACCAGGGAAACCTGTCTTTCAGTATATTTTATGCATTTTCAGAAAACTACATGTTGCCGATGTCTCATGATGAAGTAGTTCATGGAAAAGCTTCATTATTGAGTAAAATGCCTGGAGACGAATGGCAGCGATTTGCCAATTTACGATTGCTATTTGGATACATGTACACACATCCCGGATCCCAATTATTATTTATGGGAGCGGATATCGGCCAATATATAGAATGGAATCACAAAAAAGGATTGGATTGGCATTTGCTGGAGTATCCCCCTCATAAAGGAATCAACACTCTTGTAAAAGATCTCAATCAGTTGTATAAAAAAACCAAAGCCCTTTACGAACTCGCTTATGATCATCGGGGGTTTGAATGGATAGATTTCCAGGATGCGGATAATTCTATTTTTATTTATCTGAGAAAGAGTAAAAATAATGAAGAGGCACTATTGGTGGTTTGCAACTTTACTCCAAGAGTTCATGATGGATATAAAATAGGACTTCCCGGTGAAGAGTCATGGAAATTAATTTTCAATACGGATGATAAAAAATATTGGGGAAGTCAATATTCTGTAAAGAAAACACTTAAACCCGTCATTAAAGAGTACCATGGGAGGAAAAACTCTGTTGAACTTTCTATAGCTCCTTTGAGTGTGCTGGTTTATAAACGGGGATAAAAAAATAGAGGCAGGACTTTCACATCCTGCCTTACTTACTTTTTTACAATTCTATAACTGAGTTCTTCTCAGCTCCAATTCCTGCGGGTACAAATTTGTCTGCCTCAGTTGCATTGACCCATGTTTGGTCGTTGACCAAAAATCTGAACTGGTATTCTTTGCCAGTTTCAAGGTCTAGGGTTGCTTTGAAAGAACCATCTTTTAACTTTTGCATTTGATCGACTGAAGGATTCCATTCATTGAATTCTCCTACCAGTGCTACTTTTTCTGCATTATCAACTACAGAAGCGTCAAGTTTGAAAGTGACTTTACAAACAGACTTTGATTTTAAAAATTTTTTTGTGATGCTCATACTATTGAGTTTAAATTAATTAAAAATATATTCAAGTTATAAGGTGTAAATACCATTTATTTAATGGTAATTCGCCAGAATAATTGCATTAATTAGGAAATTGTTTGGAATAAAAGATTGCGGCTTTAATGGGTATGCTTCATTTCAGGCCGCAAAGGTACAATAAATATATTTTTCATGCAAAAAAAAATTGGATAATTATAATGCGTATTTCAGTAAATAATGTAAAAACTGACATCAAATTTATAGGTTTAAGTACCTATTCGCCTCAATCATAATTTTTGAAACCGTTAATATAATAGTAAGCGTGTATACCATTTAACAATTACATATTTCCTCATTCCTGTGTATAATGGATGATTTTAATTCAATATTATTATAAAATAAAAATCTGAGTTCAATTTCCTGTCATCTAAGTTATATTGCAAAGGCGTCCTTTCCATTCGTCTATTCGCCTAAAAAATCCACCAATCCTTTATAGTTGTAGAAGTTTAATAATACCATATCAATAATATTCGTTACTTTCATTTATTAGCATCTACATGAAAATTAAACTTATTATTTCCTTTTTGCTTTTGGTTAGTCTCTGTTTTTGTATCCATGCACAAAAAGGTTACGAAGTAGGTGGTTGGCTGGGTACATCCTTTTACTATGGAGATCTCAATAACAGGATCGGTATCCAAAAACCCGGACCTGCCGGTGGTTTCAATTTCAGAAGAAACTTCAACACCAGAATCTCTTTTATGGGATCTCTGAGCTACGGACTGGTGGGTGCTGATGATGCCAACTCACCCAACTTTTTTGAAAAAAACCGCAATCTAAGTTTTCGGTCCTCGATATATGATCTTTCAGGGGTTTTAGAGTTTAATTTTTTTCCATTTATTCATGGTGACAAAATCGATCATAATACCCCTTACGTATTTGGTGGCCTGTCTGTATTTCATTTTGATCCTACTGCTGAATTAGATGGCCAAAGATATGGTCTAAGAAGTTTTGGAACGGAAGGACAATTTCCCGGAGATGAATATGGATCTTTCACCGGAAGCCTCATAGTGGGTGGAGGGTGGAAATGGGCATTGAATGATAAATACAGCATCAATTTGCATATTCGATATCATAGAACCTTTACGGATTATCTCGATGATGTAAGTGGTACTTATCCCGATAAGTCCGTTTTGCAAGACCTGCGAGGCCCTATTGCCGTATCGCTTTCCGATCGATCACTCGTGGATGGAATCGGGCTACCCGGAAGACAACGGGGCAATAGCAAAGATACCGATTCTTTTATTTTTGTTGGAGTCAGTTTGATGAGGTACATCGGATTTTTAGAATGTCCTGCTATTTCTGACCGGAGATGATTTTTAAAAAGACCTTGGTGTTGTGTAACTTTTCTTTGTTGGAAAAGCCTTAGGTGTTAAGGTTAAGGTTAAGGTTAAGGTTTTCGCCTTCGGCAGGTCAAAAGTCGGAAAGTCGAAGGTCAGAAGGTCGAAAGTCAGAAGGTCTTAAAGTTGAGTTTGAGAGTTGAGAAGTCATTGGCTTCGTGTCAATTGGCTACGCTGTCATTTGCGCTACGCGTGTAATTTTGTTATGAAGGAATCGTTTACCCACAGCCTACTGTCCACTGACATTTAGATGCACCTTTATTGATCACCTGTCAAGCTCTTTTGATTTTAACCATTTAAACGCTTAACATTTAACTTTCCTTTATCCCTTTATCCTAAATTTCCTTCATATATAGCGAACTGCTAAAGCCAACTGCCAACAGCTACGAGCTACGAACTAAAATGAGGTTGAGGTTTTCGCCTTACTTGACACTAGTATTATTGAAATTCTTACCGGTCCAGTTGTGGTCTTTCCTCAATTTTCTTCGATCTTAGCCTTAACCTCAAACTGCCGAAGGCGAAATCCTTAATCTGAATACTATAAATCCTTAAGTTTTTTCACTACTTCTTTAATTTCCTGCTCATCACTTTTGGGATATATAAGCAGTGCATGATCTTCATCTACTACAATATAATCATCTAATCCTTTGATCACGGCTATCTTGTCATTCGAAATTCTGACCAGACTATGCTTTGTGTTTTCCAACATCACCTTATTGCCCAATACCACATTACCCTGACCATTTTTTATCAATTGAGTATACAAACTACCCCAGGTTCCCAGGTCGCTCCATCCAATATCGGCAGGAATGGTGAATACATTTCCGGCATTTTCCAATATGGCATAATCAATGGAAACTTTGCGGGTAAAGGGATATACCCTACATAAATAACCCGCCTCTTCAACTGTCCCAAACCTTCCCGGTTCTGTTTCCAAAATATTTAATATATCGGTGGCATATTTGCGAAAAGCATTTAAAATCGTATCGATCTTCCAAACAAACATACCTGCATTCCAGAGGTAACGACCATTGTTCATATATTCCAAAGCTGTTTCTTCATTGGGTTTTTCACGAAAGGAAGCCACTTTGCATATACCAATACTGGGATCTGAAGGATGCAATAATTCAGGATCCTGACAATCGCAGGAAACTTCTATATACCCATAACCGGTCTCAGGACGGGTAGGCCTGATACCCAATGTAACTATATGTTCACCACTTTCTGCAAATTCAAAAGCCTGTTTGAGAATCGTGGTGAATTTCTCCTCATTTAAAATCAATTGATCGGATGGCAATATGGCCAATACAGCTTCAGGATCCATAGCTTGTGTATGTAATGCAGCATATGCGATGCAGGGAGCTGTATTATTCAAAGTGGGTTCACAGAGTATTTGATCTTCATTAAGTTCCGGAAGATGTTCCTTAACCAGGTGTTTGTACTTGATATTGGTCATGACCAATATATTGGAAAGAGAGGTCACCTGTATGCACCTTTCAAAAGTAAGGCGTATAAGCGACTTGCCCGTTCCCAGAATATCGAGAAATTGCTTTGGCTGTTCTTCCGTACTGGCAGGCCAAAACCGGGAACCGATTCCTCCGGCCATAATGGCTATGTATTGGTGGGCCATATTGATATCGTTTTTTGTCTAACCAAAACAAATATACTTAAAACCAGCAGGAATATATGACCAGCATTTCATTGGCTGATTTTCACTCAATTCCACTTCCCAAACTGTTTCCATTCATTTAATCAAAAAATGGGTTGGTTGCCTTCTCAAAATCAACTGAGGTTTTGGGTCCATGACCGGGATAGACCACGGTGTCTCCATCGAGCGTGAATATTTTGTCTTTAATGGCTTGTATTAGCGTTTGGTGATCTCCACCCGGAAGATCAGTCCTGCCAATACTATTGTAAAATAATGCATCTCCAGCAATGAGTATTTTATCTTGCCTGTTGTAAAGAGATATACTACCGGGTGAATGTCCGGGTGTAAACAATATTTCTAAATGGGTTTCGCCAAAAGTTAGTGCATCGCCTTCTTCGTGAAAAACGGTTATGGGCGGTGAAGGTTCGTAAGGTATCCGGTACATTTGAGAAACGGGGATACAGGACATCAATACGGGTTCTTCTTTCCGATGTGCCTCGAGAGAAAGTGCATACAAATCGCTGATATATCGATTTCCCAAAACATGATCTATATGACAATGTGTATTGATTAACCGCACAGGTTTAAGATTCTTGTTTCGAATAAATGAGGTCAACTCATCTTTTTCCTTTGTTGTATTGCATCCTGGATCTACTATAACACATTCCAGGGTTTTGTCCCACAAAATGTAAGTGTTTTCTGCAAAATCATTAAAAGTAAACCATGTTAATTCCATGTGGCAAAAATAGGTGAAAAATATAAAAGTCTTATGTGTATCCTTACATTCCGTAAAAAACAAATGTAAATGTCTGAAAGTCGAAAAGTCATAAAATCAGAAAGTCTGAAGGTCTCAAGGTCTGAAGGTCTCAAGGTCTGAAAGTCTGAAAGTCGGAAAGTCTGAAGGTTTGAAGGTCGGAAAATCTAAATGGATATTGTGAAAAGCGAAATGTGATCTGCTAAAAGCTACGATCCATAACCTAATAACGCGCGAAGCGCAAATGACCAACAATGACGCGTAGCAAATGACGCATAGCAAATGACAGCGAAGCTAAATGACGTTTAGCCAAATGACAGCGAAGCGAGAAGAATATGAAAGTAAATTTTTGTTAAACACTAAGGTAAAACGGTCAACGTTATTTAGGCATTAAGATGATACGAGCTACGAGCTAAATTTACCCTTATATACAATATGCATATGGCAAAAGCTTCTAATACAAGCTCCAAAATATCTATTCAAAATGAAGAACTTATTCTTTTACCGGAAAAAGCCATCTATTGGAAAAGAAAAAAAACACTCATTTTAGCGGATGTACATATGGGAAAGATCAGTCATTTCAGAAAAAATGGTATAGGCCTTCCTCTTCATGCAGAGGAAAAAAACTTATCTCTACTGGAGAATCTCCTTCTCAAAACAAAAGCTGAAAAAGTATACATACTTGGAGACTTATTTCATTCCTCAAAAAATAGCCAATGGCCTCTTTTTAAGGAATGGATGGAAAATTGGCCACAAGTCAGGTTTTTACTTATTAGAGGAAATCACGACATATTACCTGACGAAGACTATTATAGCAGCCGACTTGAAATCAGTGAACCGATGATGACAGAAGAGTCATTTATTTTTACTCATGAACCCCTGAATCTTCAAATGGAAGGATTGTACAATCTCTGCGGTCATATTCATCCAGCTGTCAGATTGGAAGGCAAGGCCCGTCAATCCATGAAGCTTCCCTGTTTTTATTTCAGCGACCAAACCGGAATTCTGCCAGCATTTGGTGCGTTTACCGGACACGCATTGATCACACCTATGCAAAAAGATAAAGTTTTTGTCATCGCAAATCAATCTGTTATACGTTTAGAGTGTTAAAATCAAAAAGCGGTGGTGAAAAAGGGAGATATTTAATTTAGGCTTAAAGAAACAAATTGGTTTGAAACGTTATTTTGATTCAACAAGATTTTCGTTACATTGGCTGGGTTTTCCAAAGAGTTTGTATGTTTGATGTGTATTATAAAAAAATAATTTTTAACATACCCTGGTTTTCATTCCAGAAAAGAAAATAGATTTAGAAAATCATAAAACTTTTTTAACAAAAATTTATATGTATTAAAATTACTGGCGTCGTCTAATGTGTACACTAAAAAACTAACGCCATGATCACCTTATTAAAAATTACATCCAAAAAATCGCTCTTAGTGACAAAAAAAGAAGAAGAAAACAGGAGCCATAAAATTTTTGAGGAGGAGTTCTTCCCTCATATCAATGCGTTGAAAACTTTTGCATTTCATCTTTCTTACAATGAAGAAGATGCCAATGACCTGGTGCAGGAAACCTATTTAAAAGCACATAGATTCATTGATAAATACATTGAAGGAACTAACGCCAAGGCATGGTTGTTTAAGATTTTGAAAAACGCGTATATTAACGAATATCGCAAAAAAAGTAAAAGGCCTACAAAGGTGGACTTTGAAGATATCGTCAGTTACCACGACAGTGATAGCGACCGTGTTTCTGGGTATCTTGACTTGAGAGAAGAAATTTTTCAAAATATGATGGGAGATGAAGTGACAGTAGCCATCAACTCACTTCCCATAGACTTTAGGACCGTCATTCTTCTCTGCGACATTGAAGGTTTTACCTATGAAGAAATTGCCAAAATCATAGATGTGCCCATAGGTACAGTAAGATCACGGCTTTTCAGAGCGAGAAATATGCTCAAGGAAAAACTAAAAAGTTACGCAGTAAAACTGGGTTATGAAGACAAAAGAGGAAGTCGTATCTTTAGTGATTCTGATGAGGAAGAATAACATTTTAATTTTTTTATATAGGGCAATGGGAAAAATTCCCATACTACAGTGATATTGCAATGACAAAACATTTCGCAGGATGGAAGAACGTGAACAAGTACAAAATTTGAGACACAAAATTGAACTTTATTTTGACAAGGCTTTGCCTGAAAACGAACAGCAGGATCTGCTACATAAAGTGAAAACAGATCCCGATTGCTCTGAAATGTTTAACAATGAAAAATCTTTCAGAGATTTGATTAAAAATGGAGTGAAGAGAACTCCGGTTTCACCTGATCTCATTCAGACCATAAAAGAAAGAATTCGTCTTTAGGCTCTTACCGGGAATGAAATTCTTTTGAATAACACTCTTACTTGCGTACCTGCATTGAGATTTCTTATTTCATATTGACGCAAGTCCTTAAATTTAGATGGTGAAAATAATAATTCTTTTCTGGTTCCTCAGTGTCCCGTTTTCATCATATTTTTCAGATACCTACCATAACAAAATTCTGATAAGCATAAGCGATTTCGACCCTGATGAACAGGTGGAGTGCATCGTAGTTTTAAGACAAAAGCCCAATTTAAATGGCACAGAAGCTTTACCGACCAAGAGCGAAAAAGCGCATTTTGTTTATAAAATTGTGCTTCAAAATGCGGTTGAATCCCAAGCACCTATTATAGCTCTTTTCAATAAATGGGGAGTTGATTATCAGGCCTTTCACATAGCTAACATAATAAAAGTTTCTCTTTCACCAAACCAAATGCAACTTCTGGCTCAAAGAAATGACATCGAAAAGATCATTGAGGATGGCATTTTTTACCTTGAACCTTTGGACAGACCTTCCATAACCGACCTTAGAGCAATAGAATGGGGCGTGTCCAGAATAAATGCGCCAGACGTGTGGGCGAAAGGTTTTAAAGGACAAGGTGTTGTAATAGGAGGGCAGGACACCGGTTACGAATGGGATCATCCAGCATTAATCAATCAATACAGGGGATGGAATGGTATTACAGCATCGCATGATTACAACTGGCATGATGCCATCCGCGAAAATAATCCTATGAACAGTGGAGATAATCCTTGTGGATATAATCTCAGCACTCCATGTGATGATAATAATCACGGAACTCATACCATGGGTACCATGGTAGGGGATGATGGTATGGACAATCAGATTGGGGTAGCACCTGAAGCCAAATGGATCGGATGCCGCAATATGGAAAGAGGGTATGGTACGTTATCTACGTATGTAGAGTGTTTTGAGTGGTTTTTAGCCCCATATGCTTATGGCGAGAATTTTGAAGATGGCGATCCGGATTTATCCCCTCATGTAATTGCCAATTCATGGGGTTGTCCACCTGTTGAAGGGTGTAATACTTCTAACTTCAGTGTAATGGAAGAAGCTTTGAACAACCTGAGAAGTGCCGGAACAGTAATAGTAGTTTCCGCAGGCAACAGTGGTCCCGCTTGCAATACGGTCGAAAATCCCGCAGCTATTTTTGAAAACAGTGTCACCGTTGGTGCTACAAATTCTAATGATTTGATCGCTAATTTTAGCAGCCGTGGGGCGGTGACCGTCGACAACAGCCTACGTATGAAACCAGATGTATCTGCACCGGGGGTGGGTGTGCGTTCTTCCATAAAAAACAACATGTATAGAACGTTCAGTGGTACCAGTATGGCCGGCCCCCATGTTGCAGGAGCTGTAGCCCTTATGATTTCTGCCGATCCTTTACTTGGAGGGCAAGTCGAAATCTTTGAAAAAATGCTCACCTCGACGGCTTTTCCAATAACTACGGATCAAAACTGCAATGGTTCGGGCATGGTGGTTCCTAATAATGTGTATGGATATGGCATTATTGATGCTTTAGCCGCTGTACAGGCAATTGAGAACCTTAAATCCGTTACCTGGCTGGGTATCGAAGCTGCAAGAATACTGAAAACCGTCCTCATCCAATGGTCGACAGCTTCTGAAATAAATAATAGTCATTTTATAATTATGCGGTCTCTCAATGGTTTTGACTGGGAAGAAATTGGCAAAGTAGAGGGAAATGGTACTACATTTACACCCAGCCATTATACCTTTGAAGACAAAAAACCTGTGAGGGAAAAAATGTTCTACCGGGTTACCCAATACAGAACAGACGACATAGAAAGCCACTCTGATGTGGTACAAGTGAATGAGTTGTCAGAACAACACGAATTTATTGTCAGTCCTAATCCCTTTAAGGGCACTTTATCTATTGGACCCCTCTACCACCAAATGTCCCTGAATTTTCAACTATACAATGCAATTGGCCAACTAATGCACCAGTCTATATTGGACACTGAAAACTTCATTAGTGTAAACGTACCACAAGGAATATATTTTTACAAGATTTATACCACAGACGGAAAGTTCATTCAATCGGGAAAATTGTTAGGACTATAAATGAAATTTTTATTTTCTTAAAATATTTTCTCCATCCCTCGATCAAATTTCTTTAATTCAGGTTATATCAAAAGTGTTATATCACTTTACCCGTCGCAAGTGGTGACGGTCATTATTTATATATCAAAAAACATAAATCATTATGGGATTATTTTCATTTATTAAAGGAGCTGGCTCCAAATTATTCGGAAAGAAAAAGCAGGAAGGCTCTCAAGAAAGAGAACTCACCAAAGAAGAAGCCCTGGCAGAAGAAATCAAAAAATGGGGACTTTCCATTAATGGACTTACCATTGAAATGGGAGACCATGTGACAGTTGGTGGCACCACCATGACGAATGCCGATCGTGAAAAAGTCATCCTCGCTGTAGGAAATGTGGAAGGTGTCGCATCGGTATCCGATACCATTAGGGTTACCAACCCAGAACCGGAAGCTACTTTTCACGAAGTGAGAAAAGGCGATACGCTATCTAAAATTTCTAAAGACGTCTATGGTGACCCGATGAAATACAATACGATTTTTGAAGCCAACAAGCCCATGCTTTCGCATCCTGATAAAATATATCCGGGGCAAATACTCCGTATTCCAAAATTGTAGAATACAATTATGTAAATGTCATGTTCAGAAAAGGGGTTGTGTACAATCCCTTTTTCTGTTTTGTGCATGACAAGAACTCGGTTAAAATTGAGTGTTTGATTATCTGATTAGGTCGTATTAAAATTGTGCTATATTTCTCATTTAAGGCAGGCAACTTCATTTGTTGTTCTGCGAAAATATGCGGTATCTACGGGAAGTTTAGAATTCAGGTATAAACCTTTTTTCATATTTACAATTGCCACTGTTGCCTATGAAACAAGGCATCTCTATGTAAAATAGATTCACTAATTATAATAAAATTCAGTTTTATTTATGTGTTTCATTTATTTTTAATCAATAAACAAATAGTGATAGGAAAATATAATTGGAACCCTTATTTTTATACGATTTATTGTTCCTTTTTAATAGTTGTTGAATGGCAAGATATCATTATTTGAATGGCAAGATCCTTCCTGAAGATCAACTCCATATACCGATGGCTGACATTACGGTAGGCAGGGGCTATGGAGTATTTGATTATTTCCAAATGAGGGAAGGAGTTCCCTTTCATATGGAGGCCCACGTAAACAGGTTTTTATACTCTGCATCGGAGTTGCGTCTCAATATGCCACTTTCCCGCGATGATATCATGCAGGGTATACAACAAGTTATATCGAAAAATCACCTGACTGATTCAGGCATTAAACTGTTGGCCACTGGAGGTGTAAGCCCGGATGGATTCTTACCAGGCACTTCCAATATAGCTATTATCGTACTCGATTATATGAAGCCCAGTCAGGAGCAGGAAGAAAATGGTATCGCTCTTCTTTCCTACATGCACCAAAGAGAATTACCGCATGTAAAAAGTACCAACTATCTCCTTAATGTCTATCTACAACCAGAACTTAGGGCTGCCGGTGCCCTCGAACCTCTTTATTATAACCTACATTCTGTCACTGAAACCGCCAGAGCGAATATTTTTGCCATTATTGATGGTGTGCTCATCACCCCGGCATCCCAAATGTTAAAGGGAATAAACAGACAGACTGTAATCGATCAACTTCCTTACCCGGTAGTAGAAAGAGACATTTCCCTGGAAGAAATGAAAAATGCCGATGAGGTGTTTTGTACCGGTACCACAAAAAGAGCCATCGCCGTGAAAAGAATCGATGATGTTTGGATCGGCGACGGTAAACCCGGGACCATAAGTATGGATATCAGGCGAAGATTGATACAAATGGAAGAGCAATATATATCTAAAGGATTTCCCACGTTTGTCTGATACGAATATTAGCGCTTCGCGCGTCATTTGCTTCGTGCGTTTTGCTACGCTGTCATTTATGGTCATTTGAGGATATTCGTGCTGGGTTATTTAGTTATTCATTGCGAAATGCGAAAATCTAAAAGCAAAAGACAAAATCCTCAACCAGCTGAAATTATTAAGTTATGAGTTTGATCTACGAATTATGAGTTTAAGTTATTTGTAGACATTTGCGCTTCGCGCGTTATTTTGCTTCGTTACTGGGTTATTGAGTTATTAGGTTATTATCTGAGAAAAACGAAATGTAAAAGCGAAATGCCAAAGACAAGAAGAATGCACTGTACTAATTGTCTTTATTCTCTAAGAGCAAAACTAACTTAATACTTAAATTCAACAAATAACGGCGCCAAAATGACGCGCAGTCAAATGACAGCGAAGCAAATGACGGCGCAGCCAAATGACCTTAATCTACCGAAGGCAAAATCCTGAACCTCAACCTTAACCTGAACCTGAACCTCAATCTTTACATTCATTCTTTATTTTTGCCTTTATTTCCTAAATTTTCATTTAATTTGAGTCCCCTGACCTAATGACCCACACATTCATCCACCAATGACTATTATTTTATGAAAAGATTAATGATATGTTTTTTTGCCGCTATTGCTTTTTTTATGATCTCATGCAGTAATGATTCTGTTACATCTGAAAAAAGTCGTCCACATGACCCATGGGTTTTTAGATCAGTTCTGGACGGAAAGCCAAGAATAGTTACTCTGGCACTTGATCATAATTTGTGGGCTGCCTACGATACAGAAAAAGGATCTCTCTACCAAACCTGGAAAGGGGTGGTGCTATTAGAAGGCGCCGTATATAATACAATCCATGGTCCTCAACCTTTAAGTATTGGAGAAAAGTATTTGGTAAATCAATTTGAAGAACCCTGGGTACTAACAGACAATGATGGAAATTCTATTTCACCTAAAGTACAATATCGTGGACACCGCTTTGAAGATGGAGAAGTTTCTCTCCTTTATGAAATACATCATAACACACTACCAAATACCGTCAGAGTAGAAGAAAAAGTGGAAGCTAATACCAGACCTGACAACCGATTAGTTTTTACAAGAACCTTTCATGTCTCAGGACTGGAAGAACCATGGAGAATACATCTCAAAACCAACTTCTATTCCATAATTGTCAAAAATGATATAACTACCAATGGTGAACTCCGCTACATCCGGGAAGAGGAAGTTCAGGTTGGAAAGATCACTACCCTGGATCTGGATGCAGAACTATATTTAAACAATGATACTCCGACTACACTTTCAGTTATATTCCTGGAACACCCGTTAATCTCAAATCCCAATTCACCGGATATCGACGAGTCAGAAGATGATGGAATCCATGAAGGGTTGCGGCTCATCGCCAGAAGCGACTGCAAAACCTGCCACAATAGAAATGTAAAAACCATTGGCCCCTCCTATGTAGAAATAGCTGAAAAATACGAAAACACCAAAGAAAATGTGCTCTACCTTGCCGGAAAAATCAGCACAGGTGGGAGTGGTATTTGGGGAACCCAAATGATGACGCCACACCCGGATCTGCCTAATTCTACACTCGAAAAAATGTCAGAGTATATTCTTTCATTGGGAGAGGAACCCCAGGAAGAAGTGGAGGCCGCAGTACAAGTAAAATCCATGATTCCGGTAGTTATAGATGACAACAAGCTCATTCCAGGACTTCTGGTGGATATTTATGATCAAAAAAGTACAATCCGCACATTTGCCGATGTTAGCTACTCCGGGAAACCCAGGTTTGCAGGAGTATTGCCCAATTTAGCCAATCTGGGAGATGGAGATTTTGTCGATCTCGAAAATCATTTTGCGCTGAGAGCCCGGGGATACCTCAAAGTAGACAAAGAAGGTGAATACGCTTTCCGCATATGGAGCGATGATGGATCCAGGGTTTATCTCAAAGATGAAATGATTCTCGATAATGATGGATTGCATTCTACTAATTTTAAAGAAATAAGTGTAAGACTGGAAAAGGGATATTACCCGGTCAGTATAGAATTTTTCCAGGGAGGAGGGGGGAAATTTCTTTCCTTTAACTGGAAAAAATCCGGTTCCGGACAATTTGAAGTCATCTCAAAAGAACATTTTCTATACAATCTGGAAGAAGGTATAGCTTTTTCTGGATATAGCTTGCCCATGGCTTCCAATCTCAATATTCCTGGTAATGGATCCAGTTTAAAATCCGTACATCCTTCCTTTACTCTTTTCCAGGCCCGTCCGTTTAATTTTACTCCCAAGGTAGGGGGTATGGACTTTACATCTGATGGAAAGTTGATTGTGAGCACCTGGGATGCAGAAGGGGCTGTATATATGCTCGACAATCCAGATTCACAGAATAGTTCTGATATTACAGTGACCAAAATAGCTTCCGGTCTGGCTGAACCTCTGGGTTTAAAAGTAGTGGAAGACACCATTTATGTCCTTCAAAAACAGGAACTCACCGTTCTGATCGATCACAATGGAGATGGTTTGATCGACGAGTACAAAACATTGTGCAATCAGTGGGAGGCATCCAATAATTTTCACGAATTCAGCTTTGGCCTCGCCTATAAAGATGGATATTTTTACGGAGCTCTTGCTACGGCTATAGACCCGGGAGGAGCGAGCACTAATCCACAAATAACAGATAGGGGGAAGGTCATTAAAATTTCAAAAAATGATGGCTCCTTAGAATTTATAGCCAGTGGACTTAGAACACCAAACGGTTTAGGGTTTGGATACAATGGCGAATTATTTGTTACCGATAATCAGGGTGATTGGCTTCCCTCCAGTAAATTGCTTCATGTGACAGACGGGGCATTTTTTGGTTCCCGGTCAGTGGAGTACGATGAGAAAAATCCCCCTATAGAAAAACTTCCTGTTGTGTGGTTGCCTCAGGATGAAATAGGCAATTCACCTTCTACGCCTTCTTATTTGAATCACGGCCCATACCAGAATCAAATGATTCACGGAGAGGTGACGCATGGAGGAGTAAAAAGAGTGTTTGTAGAGGAAGTGGATGGGCAGTTTCAGGGAGCTGTGTTTCGCTTTATCCAGGGTTTGGAAGCGGGCATCAACCGTCTGGTTTGGGGTCCTGGTGGCGATTTGTACGTAGGAGGTATAGGCAGTAGCGGCAATTGGGGTCAGCAGGGTAAACTGCACTATGGATTGCAGCGATTGCACTATAATGGTGATGGCGCTTTTGAAATGTTAGCCGTCAGAGCAAAAAGCAACGGTATAGAAATAGAATTTACCGAAGCCTTAAAACCGGGAGAAGGATGGCAAAAATCAGACTATAAAATTCAACAGTGGTATTACAGACCCACCATTGAATATGGAGGACCAAAACTGGATCTCAAAAATTTATCTATCAACTCTGTGAATGTATCAGAGGATCGGAAAAAGGTATTTTTAGAGCTCTCCGGAATGAAGCCCAATCATATGGTATATGTGAGGTTACTAACACCATTTGTCAGTGAACAAGAAAACGAACTTTGGTCTACAGAAGCTTGGTATACCATGAATAAAATTCCTCAAAACAACCCTGGATTAAGAACTAATGCTCCTGCAATTGCTGCTCATAATACATTGTCAGAGTATGAGAAAAATGCAGGCTGGAAATTATTGTTCGATGGAAAATCGACACAAGGTTGGAGAAAATTTAAATCTCAGGATATAGGAAGCAGCTGGAAGGTGAAAGACGGAGTCCTTTATCTCGATGCCGTCAAAAGAGAAGGAGGAGGCTGGCAGGTTGCAGACGGTGGCGATATCATCACACAAGATGCCTATGAAAACTATGAACTTAGTTTGGAATGGAAAATTTCGCAGTGCGGAAATAGCGGAATTATCTTTAATGTAGTCGAGTCTGATGAATACGATTATGTGTGGCAAACAGGTCCGGAAATGCAGATACTTGATAACTCCTGTCATCCGGATGCTAAGTTTCCCACCCACAAAGCAGGTGATCTGTACGACATGATCGAAACAAGGTACCTTACAGTAAAACCCGCCGGAGAGTGGAACCATGTCAGGATCATATCGAATGGAGGTAAAGTTCAGTTCTGGCTCAATGGCTATAGAGTGGTTGATTTTGATATGAAAAGTGAAGATTGGAATAACATGGTGGCTAAAAGCAAGTTTAAGGGCATGCCCGGCTTTGGCAAATCAACCAAAGGCCATATTGCCCTTCAAGACCACAGTGATCCGGTTTATTTCCGTAATATCAAGATCAAAGAGATGTAGTCCATGGTATAATTTGCGAATGGGAATTGTGATACGAGGAATGGGTTTTAACCCGTTCCTAACCCCGCAGATTCTTGCGAAAACAATACCAAATATTGATTCTAAAATGTTTTTTAGTATCGAATAATAAAATATACAATACATTATTTACTGAAAATAAATACATCACGTCCTATTTTGTACCCCAATCATGAATTTTTTTCATTTCTATCATATCTACACTTTCAAAATTGAAAAATAACTCTTATTTTTGAGTAGTTATTTTACTCGTTCTTAATGATAGAGACATTAATTTCTTCCAAAACACGCATTAAACTGTTGTTGAAATTCTTCCTGAATAGTTCAACTACTTCCTATTTGCGAGGATTGGAAACCGAATTTGGTGAATCGTCCAATGCTATACGTTTAGAGCTTAATCGCCTTGAAAAAGCCGGCATGCTGGCATCTTTTGCAAAGGGTAATAAAAAGTATTTTAAGGCCAATATCGAACACCCTTTATTTAGCGAAGTCAATAGTATATTGATGAAGTATATCGGGTTTGATAAGATCATTCAAAATGTGATCGAACGCCTGGGAGAAGTAGACAAGGTATATGTGAGTGGAGCTTTTGCCAGAGGGAGAGACAGTCAGATCATCGACCTGGTCTTTATCGGCGATATCAACAAGAGTTATTTAATAGAACTGATTGAAAAAGTAGAAAAACTGATAAAGAGAAAAGTTAGATATGTTGTTTTTGACAAAGATGAAGATAATTATATTGCGTGGAAAAACCAGGATCTTGAACCCCTTTTATTATGGGAAAAGGAAACAGTACAATAGGTAATGACTTAAATGTAGCAATCAATCACCTGGCCGAAAATGAAGCCAGATGGTTTGCTGTTATGACTAAATACAAGTGCGAAAAATATGTCGCCCGCCACCTTCATAAGAAAGGGGTTACTGCTTATATTCCTCTCATTGAAAAGGTGAAAAAATATTCCAGGAAAACTAAAAAATACAACGTTCCACTGATCAATTGCTTCACATTTGTCCACATTACCAAAGACGAATATGTAAAGGTTCTGGAAACGGAATACGTCTTTGGATTTTTACGGCAGAGAAAAGATCTGATATGCGTTCCCGATGAGGAAATACAAATGATCAAACGCGTTGTCGGAGAAGTCGTAGAAATTACAAGCGACATCCAGGAATTTCAGTCGGGTATGCCGGTGGAAATCATTGGCGGCACACTTACGGGGATTCGGGGCAATCTCGTAGAGCAAAAAGGTAAAAACACTTTTGTAGTTGAACTTCAAAGTATTGGATATCAACTACATATGGATATAGACCGAAACTTACTAAAGCCGGTCGACATACAATATGGTACCTGATTTCATTCAGGTATCCTATTTTTAATGATGTATTTTTTGGATCAAGTCAATGCGACTTATCAATGGCGAAGCCATATCCGTACCTGAATTTATACGTATATTGGCGCCCAATAAATCAAACTTCCGGATAAATGAATATTACAGTTGTAGGAACAGGTTATGTAGGCCTCGTATCGGGCACGTGTTTTGCAGAAACCGGCAATCATGTAGTGTGTGTAGATATTGACGAGAAAAAGGTACAAAAGTTAAACAAAGGAAAAATTCCTATATATGAACCCGGCCTGGATATACTTTTTGAAAGAAACACAAGGCAGGGAAGGCTTACTTTCACTACCGACCTCAAAAAGGGTATCCAAAATTCGCAAGTGATATTTCTCGCTTTGCCAACTCCTCCCGGCGATGATGGTTCTGCTGATCTTTCCTATGTACTCAAAGTGGCTGGGCAATTATCCCACATGATCACTGAGTATACTGTCATTGTCGATAAAAGTACAGTTCCGGTGGGTACAGCAGAGAAAGTCGCAGCAGTCTTGTCCATTGATTTATATCCTTCACTATTTGATGTCGTTTCCAATCCGGAATTTCTGCGTGAGGGGGTAGCTGTAGATGACTTTATGAAACCCGATCGGGTCGTTATTGGTACCTCTTCTGAAAGGGCAAAGGAGGTTATGAAAATGTTATATGAGCCCTTTGTCAGACAGGGGAACCCGGTACTTTTCATGGATGAAAGAAGTGCTGAAATGACGAAATATGCGGCCAATGCCTACCTGGCAACCCGTATCAGTTTTATGAATGAAATCGCTAATCTCTGCGATAAAGTAGGGGCAAACGTGGACATGGTGCGCATGGGTATGGGCAGTGATACCCGGATCGGAAAAAGATTTCTATTTCCCGGTGTCGGCTACGGGGGCTCGTGTTTTCCCAAAGATGTGCAGGCTCTGGCAATCACTGCGGCACAATCTTCATACGAATTTAAAATATTGAATGCCGTCATGGAGGTAAACCGCTTGCAAAAACACATCCTTTCTGCAAGAATCATTGCCTATTTTGGTGAAGAGATCAAAAATAAAACAATCGCTATATGGGGCTTGGCTTTTAAACCCAACACCGATGATATTCGCGAAGCACCAGCCCTTACAATTATTGAAGATTTGTTAACCGCCGGTGCTAAAGTCAGGGTTTTTGATCCCGAAGCCATGGATAATGTAAAAGTCCTGTTTGGTAAAAAACTCGAATACGGCGACAACCAATACGATATACTTAATGATGCTGATGCCCTTGCCGTTATTACAGAATGGAGTGTTTTCCGAACTCCCGAATACAGCCAGATGAAATCAAACATGAGACACCCTGCTGTTTTTGACGGGAGAAACGTATTTGTTCCGGAGAGGATGCTGCAACTGGGCTTCGACTATTTTTCTATAGGCCGCCCCTTTTCCATGTAAAGAATCTAATCTCCCTTTTCTTTATAAAAATAACCTCAAAACCTTCCTGTCAGATATACAATGATGAAGTCCGATAAATTAAATAATAAAAATATACTCATTACAGGTGGTGCCGGTTTTATAGGTTCTCATGTAGTACGCCGCCTGGTTAATTTATATCCGCAATACCGTATTATCAATTTGGATAAATTAACCTATGCCGGCAATCTTGAAAATCTCCATGAGGTAGAAAATCGTTCCAACTACACGTTCATCCGCGGATGCATTACGGATGAGAATCTGGTACGAACGGTATTTCATGAGCAAAAAATTACCCACGTCATTCACCTGGCAGCTGAATCCCATGTTGACCGTTCTATAGAAGACCCGTTGATTTTTGTCAGAACCAATCTCATAGGCACATCTAATCTTCTGCTTGCTGCCAAAGAAAACTGGATCCACGATCCGAATGATCATTTGTTTTATCATATCTCTACCGATGAGGTGTATGGCAGTCTGCCTATGGATGGTGGATATTTCACCGAATCCACACCTTATGATCCACGAAGCCCTTACTCTGCTTCTAAAGCCGGATCAGACCATCTGGTACGCGCATTTTATCATACTTATCATTTGCCGGTAGTTATTTCCAATTGCTCCAATAATTATGGCCCATATCAATTCCCTGAAAAATTGATTCCTCTTTTTATTCGAAATATTATCCAACAGAAAGCCCTTCCAGTGTATGGCAAAGGCGAAAATGTAAGAGACTGGCTCTATGTCGGCGACCATGCAGAAGCCATTGATTTAATCCTGCATAAAGGCAAATCCGGAGAAACATACAATATTGGCGGCCATAATGAATGGTCAAATATTGACCTTATTCGCACCCTGTGCAGGATAATGGATGAACGCCTCGACAGAAAGAAAGGGCAATCTGAAACTTTAATCACCTATGTAAAAGACCGGCCCGGACACGATCTCAGATATGCCATCGACGCCTCTAAGATCGAACGCGAATTAGGGTGGAAACCTGAACACTCCTTTGAAGAAGGATTATCCATGACGATAGACTGGTACCTGAATAATACCTCCTGGCTTGAAAGTGTGACTTCAGGCCAGTACAGAGAATACTATTCCAGGATGTATGAAAACCGGTAGAGACTTGTCATCAGAATCACATCTAAAGTGACTTTTCCTGTGAAAAATATCCAAATGGTCGATCTTATCGGCCAGTATCACCAAATCAAAAGCGAAATCGACGAAGCCATATACCAGGTTTTGGAAAGTGCCCGCTTTATAAAGGGCCCTGAAGTGGCCGCATTGGAAGAAAGCCTTTCAGATTACCTGGATGCAGAGAATGTCATTACGTGCGCCAATGGTACAGACGCTCTTCAGATAGCTCTCATGGCTCTGGATCTAAAACCCGGTGACGAAGTCATAGTGCCGGCTTTTACTTATGTAGCTACCGCTGAGGTGATCGCCCTCCTGAATCTCAAACCGGTGATGGTGGATGTGGATCCCAAAACTTTTAATGTGAGGGCAAAAGATATCGAAAAAGAAATTACACCGGCTACCAAAGCTATTGTACCGGTACATTTATTCGGGCAAAGTGCTGATATGGAAGATATCCATGATCTGGCCAAAAAGAACAATGTATATGTAATAGAAGACAATGCTCAGGCCATAGGTGCACAGTACACTTTCAAAGATGAAAAAACAAAAAGTACAGGCACGATGGGGCACATAGGATGTGTTTCATTTTTTCCCTCCAAAAATTTGGGTTGCTTTGGGGACGGCGGAGCTCTGATGACCGGAGATAAAAATTTGGCAGATAAGATTAGAATGATCGCTAACCACGGTCAGGTAAAAAAATATCATCACGATATAGTTGGTTGCAATTCCAGGCTGGACACACTTCAGGCAGCTGTTTTGTTAGTCAAACTTCGATATTTGGACAGATATAACGAAGCCAGACAATTTGTAGCCGGAGCATATGACAAGGCATTCCGATCTCTTGATGGAATAAAAACTCCACAAAGACTCAATCGTTCTACCCATGTTTTTCACCAATATACCCTCATCGTGGAAAATGGAAAAAGAGATGACTTGCAACAGTATCTCGCTGACGCAGGGATACCTTCTATGATTTATTATCCCATTCCCCTATATAGACAAAAAGCTTTTGAGCATTACTACAAAGGATCGCCACTACCCGTCACAGAAAAATTATGTGCATCTGTTTTATCCCTGCCCATTCATACGGAGATGGATCAGTCTACTCTTGATTATATCATTGAAAGGGTAACTTCCTTTTTCAAAATTTGAAACACCCATGAAGGGCTTGGACACTAAGTAGAATGATTAAAAAAAAGCTCTGAAGGAGTGAAATATGAATAACCCTGGGCTGAAGCCCAGGGTTAGGATATGAAAAAATTATGACAAAACAAAACCAATCGTCCCTAGATTTTAAACAAATGAAAGACAAATACTTTGCACACGATACGGCCTGTATAGACGAAGGATGCCAGATAGGCGAAGGAACTAAAATCTGGCATTTCAGCCACATCATGCCAGGAGCCGTTCTGGGTAGAAATTGTAATATTGGCCAAAATGTGGTTGTTTCGCCAGAGGTGGTACTCGGGCAAAATGTCAAAGTGCAAAACAATGTATCTATATACACGGGTGTCATTTGCGAGGATGATGTTTTTCTCGGTCCTTCCATGGTTTTTACCAACGTGCTCAATCCGCGAAGTTCCGTTGTACGAAGAGGTCATTACCTTAGTACCCACGTGGGAAAAGGAGCCAGTATAGGTGCTAATGCTACCATTGTATGTGGACACCATATTGGCAAATACGCCTTTATTGGTGCTGGAGCAGTCATTACAAAAGAAGTACCAGATTATGCGCTCATGATTGGAAATCCTGCAAGACAAGTGGGTTGGATGAGCGAGTACGGCCATCGCTTACACTTTGACCAAGAAGGAAAAGCGGTTTGCCCTGAAAGCGGTGATATGTATCAATTAAAAATAGCTGAAACTATTGTGGTATTTAAATGTCAGGACAACTGAGCAAGGTATGACTCCTCTTCTTTGTTTTTACCTCAGCAGCTATAAGCTATAAAATGAAAATGAAAATAATTAATAACCAAATTCATTATTGCCTTCTGATATGTCAATAAAAAAATTTGCTCTCATAGGGGCTTCAGGCTATATTGCGCCCCGGCATATGCGGGCGATTTTGGATACAGGCCATCAACTCATAGCTGCCGTGGATCCCAATGATTCTGTAGGGGTTATAGATAGCTATTTTCCCAATGCCTCCTTTTTTACTGAATTCGAAAGATTCGACAGGCATTTGGAAAAACTGAAACGCCGTGGTGAAAAAGTAGATTACATCAGCATTTGCAGTCCAAACTACCTTCACGATGCCCATATCCGTTTTGGATTGAGATACGGAGCAGACGTCATTTGCGAAAAACCCGTTGTCCTGAATCCATGGAATCTGGATGCCCTGGAAGAAATCGAACAGGAAAGCAATCATCGGGTATTTAATATTTTACAATTGCGGCTTCATCCCACTATCATGGCATTGAAAGAAAAGATAGCCGCAAGCCCTCCTCATAAAGTATTTGATGTTGATCTTACTTATATCACATCACGCGGGTTATGGTACTACGCGTCCTGGAAGGGCAGGCAAGAAAAATCAGGAGGCATAGCCACCAATATCGGTGTGCATTTTTTTGATATGCTCCAATGGATATTTGGGTCAGTAAAAGAAAATAAAGTCCACATCAGCACTCATGATCGGGCGGCGGGGTATTTAGAATTGGACAAAGCCCGGGTAAGGTGGTTTTTGAGTATCCATTACGATACACTGCCTCCTGAAGTAAAAGCGGCCAAGAAACGAACGTTCCGCTCCATCAAAATTGAAGACGAAGAGTTAGAATTTACAACCGGTTTTGAAGATCTCCATACTGCAAGTTATAGCGACATTCTCAATGGTGGTGGATTCGGGTTAAAGGAAGCGAGAAACGCTATTGATTTGGTTCACCAAATCAGAACAAAGGACATCAGCAATTTAGGGGAAGATGCCCATCCATTTGCCGGGTTACCTCTTAATGAACACCCATTTTCCTGAAACCTGATAAGCTTTGGAAGAAGTCCCTCTTTAAAAAATGATGAAACTCACATGACGGGGATAGGAAACAAAGAAGTATGATTAAAAAAAGCTCTGAAGGAGCGAAATATGACTAGCCTTGGGCTTCAGCCCAGGTTATGATATGAAAGAGTCTTAGTTTTGACGGGATTTTTGTCCCCTTTGGGCAAAAATCATGACAAAACCACTGGACGAAACAATTTTAAACAGATGAACACCTCAAAAAATGCCATATAAAATAGCCGTTATCGGTCTGGGCTACGTAGGTTTACCCCTTGCCGTAGAATTTGCCAAAAAATACCAGGTTACCGGGTACGATATCAATACACAGCGTATTTCAGAACTAAATCGGTACAAAGACCATACACTGGAAGTAGACAGTGAGGTGCTTAAAAAAGTAATGATTTCCGAATCTGATTCCGCAGGTTTAACCATAACATCTTCTCTTGATGACATAGCTTCTGCAAGTGTTTACATCATCACAGTACCTACACCCACTGATAAGAACAACCGGCCGGTATTGACTCCTCTTCTCAAAGCCAGCGAGGCCGTGGGATCAGTATTAAAAAAAGGTGATTATGTCATCTACGAATCGACTGTTTATCCCGGAGCGACAGAAGAAGATTGTGTACCCATCCTGGAAAAGGAATCTGGACTGAGGTTTAATATTGACTTTTTTGCCGGATACTCTCCCGAAAGAATCAATCCCGGTGATAAAGAACATACCGTGACAAAAATACTGAAGGTTACCTCGGGATCTACTCCGGAGGCTGCTGAATTTATAGACAATCTGTATGCATCTATCATCCAGGCAGGAACATTTAAAGCATCGAGTATAAGGGTTGCCGAAGCAGCAAAAGTAATAGAGAATGCACAAAGGGATATCAATATTGCCTTCGTCAATGAACTGGCAAAAATTTTTAATCGACTACAGATTGACACAACAGAGGTGTTGGAGGCGGCTGCAACCAAATGGAATTTCCTCCCTTTTAAACCGGGTCTTGTAGGTGGTCATTGCATTGGCGTAGACCCGTATTACCTGGCTCAGAAAGCAGAAGAAGCTGGTTATCACCCTGAGATCATTCTGGCAGGAAGAAGGCTCAATAATTCCATGGGTCAGTTTATTGCCACCGAGATCATCAAGCTCATGCTAAAAAAGAGTGTCTCTGTTAAAAACAGTCGTATTCTTCTCCTGGGAATAACTTTTAAAGAAAATTGCCCTGATATTCGCAATACGAGAGCCATCGATATATACCGCGAATTGAAAACCTACCATCTGGATATCGATATATACGATCCCTGGGCTAACCCTCAGGACGTGCATACAGAATATGGCGTGCATTCAACCAATGTTTTACCAGACCAATCTTATGATGCCATCATTTTGACAGTAGCTCATAAGACATTTTTATCTCTCCCCCTCGAATCGCTGAAAAAAGAAAATTGCATAGTTTACGATGTAAAATCCTTTCTTCCTAAAGAGATGGTGGATGGAAGACTTTGATCTTTGTATTCTGGATAAGAGGCATGATTGAGGTAATTAACAGTTTAATTTTTTCTAATTCATAAATTGACAAAGACAAAAAATATAAACATTCTCCTCACCGGTGGTGCCGGTTTTATAGGAAGCCATTTGGCAGAAGCATTGTTACGCGATGAAAGAGTGGGAATCGTGCGGGTACTCGACAACCTTTCGACTGGATTTAAAAGGAATATAGAACCTTTCATGCTACATTCCCAGTTTGAATTTATAGAGGGCGACATCCGCGATTATAATACATGTCAAAGAGCCTGCGAGGGGATGGATTTGATCTCTCACCAAGCTGCACTGGGTTCCGTACCCAGAAGTATAGAAGATCCTCTGACGACCAATGCTGTGAATATTACGGGTACGCTCCATATATTTCAGGCAGCAGCATATCATAATATTAGAAGGGTCATATACGCAGCATCCTCCTCGACGTATGGTGACAGCAAAGACCTTCCCAAGATGGAAAAAACCATTGGCAATCCACTTTCTCCCTATGCTGTTACGAAATATGTGAATGAACTGTACGCAGGAGTATTTAGCCTAATGTACGGAATCGAATACATCGGACTACGGTATTTTAATGTGTTCGGGCCAAGACAAGATCCCAATGGCCCCTATGCAGCAGTCATTCCGCTTTTTGTAAAGGCAGCCTTAGAAAATACTTCACCCATCATAAACGGAGATGGTACTTATAGCCGGGATTTTACCTACATAGACAATGCCGTGGAAGCCAATATAAATGCTTTGTTTACACGCAAGGTTATCCCACCAGAACACCGGATTTTTAATGTTGCCTGCGGAGAAAAGACAGACCTCAATACTTTATGGAAGTTCATTAAGGAAATCACAGGATGTACCGTAGAGGCTACTCATGGCTCCTATCGAGAGGGAGACATCCCTCATAGTTTGGCAGATATCACCCTTGCATCTGAATGGCTTGGTTACACCGGGAGTGTCAAGATCCGCGAAGGTCTGAAAAAAACTTATCTGTTTAATTTACAGGAGGTAAAGGAGCGTCGAAAATAGAGATGAACCATGATCCAGGAAGAAAAGCAAGCTAAAAACATAAATTTGGACAACGTGATCACTTTAGCTTAATGGTTTCAAAAAATATTCTTGTAACAGGGGCTGCCGGATTCATCGGGTTTCATTTGTGTAAGCGACTTTTGGATCTGGGGTACCAAGTATATGGTATTGACAATTTAAATGCTTACTATGATGTCAGGTTAAAACTCGACAGGCTAAAGGAACTTGGAATTGATACCCGTGCAGAACATTTCCTTCATCAAACCGAAGTTACAAGCGAAACCAATAAAAACTTCACTTTTAATCGCATTGACCTGACAGATGAAAAAGGCCTTTTCAGTATATTTGAGAAAAACAAGTTTGACAAAGTTGCTCATCTAGCAGCTCAGGCAGGAGTGAGATACTCAATTGACAATCCTGGCGTATATATTCATACCAATGTGGTAGGTTATTTCCATATTCTGGAGGCTTGCAGGCAACACAAAATCGATCATTTAATCTACGCTTCCAGTTCATCTGTATATGGAAATACTGATTCTGGACCACTAAGTGAAGATGACCGGGTAGATCATCCTGTTAGTCTATATGCTGCTACTAAGAAAAGCAATGAGTTGATGGCCTTTACTTATAGTAATGTTTATAATCTTCCTACTACAGGTCTGCGATTTTTTACGGTATATGGGCCTTGGGGAAGGCCAGATATGGCAACTTTTTTATTCGCACGCTCTATATTAAAAGGAGAACCTATTAAAGTATTCAATAACGGTGATTTGTATAGAGATTTTACGTATATCGATGATATCATCGAAGGGGTAATTCAGGTTATTCTCAAAAAACCGGGTTTTTATAAAAATCAAATACCCTATACCCTTTACAACATAGGTAATCACCATCCTGTCAAGCTTATGGACTTTATCCATTGTATGGAAGAAAAGCTGAATAAAAAAGCTCAGTATAAAATGATGCCAATGCAGGCAGGGGATGTATATCGAACTGATGCCGATGTATCGGCTCTCGCAAGAGACTATGATTACAGACCAACAACACCACTTGACACTGGACTATCCCGGTTTGTAGAGTGGTACAGGTCGTACTACACAAATTAGTTTAGATGGACTTTATAAAACAGATGATTGTTATGCTTTCTTCCTATAAGCTTTTTTGTGTCATTTCATTTTTTGAAAAAACATTTTCTTGATTTCATTTTTTAAAAAGAAATCCCATTATAAATCCGGGGAACTCTTTCATACGGATATGCATGCCCATTGGCTTCCCGGAATTGACGATGGCCCTAAAACTGTAGAAGAAAGCCTGGCCATGCTTCATAAGTACCATGCTTTAGGTTATAAAAAGCTCATAGCCACACCTCATATCTACAGAGATTATTACCCCAATTCACGAGATACCATCCAGGCTGCTTTTGACAAGGTGAAAGAAAAAGCAATGATTGAAATCCCTGGCCTCAAGTTGTATTTTGCCGCTGAATATTACATGGATGAATATTTTTCAATTTTGATTAAAAATAAAGATATTTTATGCTTTCAGGAAAACCATGTACTGGTAGAGCAGGGCTTTTTTTCTGAAATTCCCAACCTTGACAGCTTTATCTTTGACCTTCAGATCGCGGGATACGTACCGGTGATGGCACATCCTGAAAGATATGGTTATTACCACATCCGTGAAGACAGGATCGTTTCCCTGCGAAATGCAGGTGCAAAAATGCAGGTTAATCTCCTTAGTCTTGCGGGAAAATACGGAACCGCCATAGCAAAAAAAGCAGAAGAATGGATAAGAAAAGACCTAATTGACTTTATCGGTACCGATGCCCACAGTGTTTCTGATCTGGATTTACTCGACCCGATATTGTTGTCCACAGATGTAGTGGAAAAATTTAGTAGTAAAAGTTAAGGTTAAGGTTGAGGTTAAGGTTAAGGAGGATGAAATAGTGAGGTCTGTGGATAAATATAAGGTTAAGGGTAAGGTTGAGGTTAAGGTTAAGGTTGAGGTGTCGAAGGCGAAAAACTAAACCTTCCGACCTTCCGACTTTCAGACCTTAAGACCTTGAGACTGCCGAAGGCGATAAACACATGAAGTATACAAGTTTTTCTGAAATGCCTGTTTGGAAAAAAGCTCTTGAGCTTTCAATTAAAGTTTTTCAATTAACTATTGATTTGCCTAAGGAAGAAGCCTACGGGCTTACCTCTCAGATCAGAAGGTCGGCAAACAGTGTATCTGCGAATATTGCTGAAGGGTTTGGTAGAAAAAACACAAAAGATAAAATACATTTTACACCGTTGCCAGAGGTTCTGGTTATGAAACGCAATGTCATATAATGTACGGGACAGCCATCCATTATTTTGATGCTACTTATTCTAATTTGCTCATACAAGAATACAATGATCTTCTTCATGAAATAAATAAAATAAATGATACCCTTAGAAAGAAATCTAATCCTTAACCTGCCGAAGGCGAAAACCTTAACCTGCCAAAGGCTCTAAACCTGCCAAAGGCGAAAACCTCAACCTCAACCATGTTTCCTACAAAAATACTTGAAAACGAAGCCATCCATGTCATGCGGGAAGTAGCAGCCCAATTTCAAAGGCCAGCTTTGCTTTTTTCCGGAGGTAAAGATTCCATCATCATGGTGCATCTTGCGAGGAAGGCTTTTTATCCGGCTCGTATACCCTTTCCCCTGATCCATATCGATACAGGTCATAACTTTCCAGAGACCATCGCTTTCAGAGATGCCCTTGTAAAAGAGACCGGTGTCAGACTCATTGTGGGTTCTGTGCAGGAAAGCATTGATAAGGGCAGGGTAGATGAAGAAACCGGACCGGAAGCCAGTCGAAACGGACTGCAAACCATATGTTTACTGGACACATTAAAAAAATATCAGATCGATGCAGCCATGGGCGGCGGACGCAGAGACGAAGAAAAAGCAAGAGCCAAAGAACGCTTCTTTTCGCACCGCGACATTTTTGGTCAGTGGGATCCTAAAAACCAAAGACCCGAACTTTGGAACCTCTACAACGGCCGTAAAAATCCTGGAGAACATTTCCGGGTATTCCCTATCAGTAACTGGACAGAGATGGACGTTTGGCTGTACATCGCCGCAGAAAAGATCAACATACCTTCTCTTTACTTTTCTCATAAACGAAAAGTGTTTAACCGTCGTGGAGTATGGTTGTCTGACTCTGAATTTATAACCCGGTATCCCGTTGAAAATCCCGAAGAAAAGATGATTCGTTTTCGCACCATCGGAGATGCCACTTGTACGGGAGCAGTTTTATCTACTGCCAACACCCTGGATGAAATTATCATAGAAGTGGCAACAGCTCTGGATACAGAAAGAGGCACACGCCACGACGATAAAAGAAGTGAATCAGCTATGGAAGACAGAAAACGGCTGGGGTATTTTTAGGATAATAGAATATGAACATTGAATAATAATCCACCTGCTAACCCCTCCTCCCTCTTACGATTTTCAACAGCGGGCTCCGTTGACGATGGTAAAAGCACCTTGATTGGGCGTTTATTGCTCGACAGTAAGGCTATATTTAGAGATCAGCTGGAAGCGGTGGCGGAAAGCAGCAGAAATAGCGGTGAAGAGGAGATCAATCTGGCCTTGCTTTTGGATGGGCTCAAAGCTGAACGGGAGCAAAAGATTACCATTGATGTGGCTTACCGGTACTTTGCTACACCCAGGAGAAAATTTATCATTGCCGATACGCCCGGACATATTCAATACACACGGAATATGGTCACGGGTGCTTCTACTGCCGATCTGGCCATTGTCCTGGTCGATGCCCGTAAAGGGATATTGACTCAATCCAAAAGGCATGCCTTCATCGCATCACTATTGCAGATACCCCATATGGTTGTAGCCATTAATAAAATGGATCTGATAGGATATGATGAGAAAGTTTTTCAGGAAATAGTAAAAGAATTTACTGACTTTAGTCAGAAGCTGAATATTGATGATATATCGTTCATCCCGATTTCCGCCTTACTTGGAGACAATATAGTTCATAAAAGCGAGCATATGGATTGGTACAATGGTGCTACCCTCATGTATAAACTGGAAAATGTACAGGTGGGCTCCAGGAGAAACCGGATCGATTTTCGAATGCCCGTCCAATACGTCATTCGCCCTAATCAGGATTTCAGGGGATTTGCTGGAACAGTAGCTTCCGGGTCTGTTCGAATGGGTGATGACATCATGGTACTTCCTTCCAGGCTAAAAAGCAAGGTGACGGGTATACATCAATATACTTCTCAGCTGGAGGAAGCCAACGGCGGTGAAGCTGTAACATTGACCATCGCTGACGATCTGGACATCAGTCGCGGTGATATGATCGTACGTACCCGCAATGTGCCTGAAACCAGCAGAGAATTTGAAGCCATTATTTGTTGGATGGGAGAAGATAAGCTGGATCTGCAAAAGCAATATTTGCTTATGCATACGACTCAAACCATCCAGGCCGTACCTTTAAAACTGCATTATAAAATCAATGTAGATACCCTGCATCGGGAAAATGCGGACACCCTGCAACTAAATGAAATAGGTAGAATCAGACTGGCAACAGCAAAACCCCTATTCTTTGATCCTTATACCATAAACAACGAAACGGGGAGTTTTATCATCATCGATCCCACTTCACATGTCACTGTGGGTGCCGGGATGATCCGGGGGATTCTCTCCGAAGAAAACGGAGGTACCCAACTCCTAAAAGAAGAAAAATCGCCTAACGTGGTGTGGGAGCCCTGGAACATTTCTCGCGAGGAAAGACAGAAGCGTCATGGTCATCCTCCTTTAGTCATTTGGTTCACAGGAGTTTCAGGAGCGGGCAAGAGTTCCATTGCCAGAGCATTGGAAATAAGACTATGGTCACAAGGCAGGCAAACCATGCTTCTCGATGGCGATCAGATACGTCACGGATTATCAGCTGACCTGGGATTCAACGACAGAGACCGCACCGAAAACATTCGTAGAGTAGGCGAATTGGCCAAACTTTTCTACGAGCATGGAAATATAGTACTTTGTTCTTTTGTATCCCCATTCAAATCAGACCGGGAAAGGGTCAGAAAGTTATTTCCCACCTCAGGATTTATTGAGGTTCAGGTTACCTGCGAGAGAGATACAG
Source organism: Saprospiraceae bacterium (assembly GCA_041749255.1). Taxonomy (GTDB): domain Bacteria; phylum Bacteroidota; class Bacteroidia; order Chitinophagales; family Saprospiraceae; genus JABDLO01. The sequence continues at coordinate 72,347 of JBGTBR010000025.1, read as the reverse complement.
CCATCCAAAGAGACCCTAAAGGCCTGTATGCTAAAGCCAAAAAAGGCGAAATCACAGGCCTCACCGGCTTCGATGGTGTTTACGAATTAAATGAAAATGCCGAAATCACACTACAAACCGATTTCCGCCCCATCGAAGACTGTGTACATGAGGTTCTGGAATATATACACCGGTCACAGTTTGAAAGTTGAAAGTTTGAAAGTAGAAAGGTCTAAAAGTCTTAAAGTCTTAAAGTCTGAAAGTCGAAGGTCTCAAGGTCTTAAGGTCGAAGCTCTCAAGGTCGAAGCTCTCAAGGTCGAAGGTTGGAAAGTCAGTAGAAAGTTTGAAGTAAAAAGTTTGAGGCTGAGGATAAGGTTGGGGTTGAGGAGGTGAGGTCATTTGCTACACCGTCATTTTGAATAATCCCAATTTTTAATTTTTCATGTACTTAACACTTCATTTAACGGTTACCGACAATTATCTTTCAACATGTAACGCTTATCAATTAATTCTGCACCATTTCAATAAAGGCCAAGAAACACTAAATTGTGATCAAAAATAAAATCAGTGGATAAATCCAATAAAAACGATGTATTTGCTAATTTCTCTCCGTCCTTATTTTGGGATGTTGACAGGAAATCTCTCGATCTTGCTCAATCAAAAAAGTTGATTATCGAACGGGTTTTGGAATATGGCCTCATGCAGGATTGGAAATTGATTCAAAAGATTTATAGACTTGAAGAAATTAAAAATGTTGCGGTAAAATTGAGAGCTCTTGATGAAGTGACTTTGTCATTTTTCTGCCACCTTTTTGACTTAAAGAAATCCGATTTTAGATGTTATACACACAAACAGTCAACCCCCAACTTCTGGTAATTTTGAATGAACTGATGGCTCAGGCATTGTTAAGGGATTATTTACTGGTAGGTGGTACATCATTGGCCTTGCAGATAGGTCACAGGAATTCAATAGATATTGATTTGTTTGGAAATTGCGATTTGAATGAATTGGAAATTTTTGGGTTTTAAATCAGCTAGGACAAGTAAAAATCTTGAAGAAAAGTAAAAGTATTCTTATTTATAGTATAAATGACATCAAGGTGGATTTTGTAAATTATCCCTATCCTTGGTTAAAATCTCCTGTAGTAGAGGGTTGTTTAAGGCTGGCATCGAAGAAGGATATTGGTGATCAATTGACCTTCGGCAGGTGGGAAAGGTAGAAAAATTTGAAGATTTGACAATATGGCAAGAAGCCAGAGAACTTACTAAACGGATATATGAACTTACACAAAAGGGCCCTATTGATAAAGATTTTAGATTCATTGGCCAATTAAGATCATCTTCTATTTCTATCATGAATAATGCCGCAGAAGGATTTGAGTGTAAATCAGACAAGAAATTTTCAAATTACCTGGATATCGCTAAAGGATCGTGCGGAGAGGTAAGGGATATGGTTATGGGTATGGGTATTATGAGGAGGACTGATTTTGGATGTTGAAGCGTTGATTTGTTGATTTGTTAACTTAAAATGAATTTAAATGTACTCTTTTAGCTTTGAAAATCTTACAGTATGGCAGGACACGAGAGTTCTTGTCAAAAAGATTTATTATGATACACGGGATTTTCCTGATGATGAAAAGTTCGGCCTAACCAATCAAATAAGGAGAGCTGCTTTATCAGTATCTTCGAATATAGCAGAAGGTTCATCACGAACCACGAAAAAAGATCAAGCACATTTTTACAGTATTGCTTATTCAAGTTTAATGGAACTACTTAGCCAGTTAATTTTGGCAAATGACTTAAACTATCTAAAAGCTGAAAGCTTAAATGAATATAGATCAGAAACGGAAAAGATTGCAAATAAATTAAACGCCCTAAGAAAGTCAATCCTCAAGTGATTAACTAAACATATCAACGTTTCAACATATCAACGTTTCAACGTATCAACGTATCAACGATTCAACAATTCAACAATTCAACAATCATTTTTTCGACCTTCAGACCTTGAGACCTTCAGACCAAATAAACTTTCAACTTTATATCTTTATCCCCATGAAAACACCTTCCAACATACCAACCTTTATATACGCTCTTGCCCTCATCTCATCCCTTTCTTCCTGCCTCACCTATAAGGACATTGTTAACTTTCAGGATGGAGTGGACCTGGGAGATGGTCGTCTAGATACCATTACCAATTTTGCCAAATGGACCATTCAACCGGAAGATATTTTGCAGATTAATGTATACAGCTCCAATCGTGAGGCCGCCAGTCAGTTTAACATCATCGACACACGGCAGATGGCCCAGATGATGCGTATGGGTGGTGGGGGTGGCGGAAATCTGATGGAACCATTAGGATACCGCGTAGACAGCAAAGGCTTTATCGACATTCCCGTCATTGGTAAAGTGATGGTACAGGGAAAAACCATTGAAGAAGTAAAAAATGAGGTAGAAGAAAAAGTAATTGCCACCGGATACCTCAACGATGTAAATATCCAGGCCTTGTTTCTCAGTTTTCGCATTACCATCCTTGGAGAAGTCAACGCCCCCGGCTCCTACATCATTCAATCTCAGAAGATGAACATACTCGAAGCCATAGGCCTTGCACTCGATCTCAATATTTTTGCCAACAGGGACAATATCCTCGTAGTCCGCGAAAAAAACGGGATCCGTGAATACGGCAGGGTAAATCTGAAATCCAAAAACATTTTCGAGTCTCCATATTTTTACCTTCAACCCAATGATGTGGTTTATGTAGAGCCCCATAAAACAAAAGTTCTCGCCGCTCCAGACCCCGCAAGCCGCTACGTGTCTACCGTAATAGGTGTCATTTCATTGTTCACTTTAATTTTTACCTTAGCAAGATAAAGTTATTAGGTTATTGCGTAATTATGAATTATGAAATTATGAATTGAGTTATTTTTAGTCATTTGCGTCAGGGATTAACACTTAAATCGAGACCGACTTGTTAAACGTTAAACGTAACTCAATAGATAACTTAACACTTAACTCCAAGTTGTTGAAACGTTAATCGTTAAACGTTAACCGTTAAACGTAACCCAATACTTAATACTTAACACTTAACACTTAACACTTAACACTTAACACTTAACTCACTCTATGGCAATCAATTCTTTTGAAGATTTAGAAATTTGGAAAGAATCCAGGGAGTTGGCAAAGTATGTAAGAAGCCTTACCCAAAAAGAAGATTTTAGAAAGGATTTTAAGTTTTGTGGTCAGATTAATTCTGCTTCAGGTTCGATTATGGACAATACTTGACCTGTGAAATAATTTCAAATCTTATGGATGGATTTTACTATACATATATTCTATTAAGTGAAAAAGATGGGGATAAATATGCCGGATATACAAAAGATTTGAAATTACGATTTGAAAAACATCAGAAAGGATTAGTTGAGTCAACTAAAAACAGAAGACCGTTGAAATTGATTTATTTTGAAGCCTGTCTGACAGAAAAGGATGCATTGAAAAGAGAAAAATATTTTAAAACACATTATGGAAAAATGTTTCTTAAAAATAGACTCAAATCGTATTTCACAGGTTAAAGAAGGTTTTGAGAGAGATGGAAATAAGGAATTCATCAACTTTCTTTACATCTCCAAGGGCTCCAATGGTGAAGTAAGATCGCAGGGTTATAGAGCGTTTGATGCAGGTTTCATCAATCAAATAGAACTTGATGAAATTTTAAAAAAGACAGATTCTATTAAGTTTAAAACCAATGGACTCATTTTCACACTGAAAAACAGTGGTGGAAAAGGTTTCAAAACAAGTAAAAGTTAAAGGCCAAGTCAAGTCCATTTACGAAACACCTAACACTTAACATTTAACTCAAGACCGACTTGATAAACGTTTAACGCGTTATTTTAACCATTTAAACGCTTAACATTTAACATTTAACATTTAACATTTAACGCTTAACACTTAACGTTTAACACTTAACACTTAACTTTCAGACCCTAGACCTTTAACCTCAACCTGCCGAAGGCTCTAAACCTGCCGAAGGCGAAAACCTTAACCTTAACACCCATGCAAGAATACCCGCACACACAACCCCCAGAGGAAGATCTCGACCTCCGAAAGCTTTTTTACCGTTACCTGAGATATTGGTACCTGCCATTCATCATCATGCCCATTATTTTAATGGCAGCGTATTTATACCTCAAGTATACCCCACCGGTGTATCAGGCCAGTACAGTTGTACTGATCAAAGATGAAGGCAGCTCCGGACAGCTTTCGGAAGAGCAGGTATTCCAGGAATTGGGGCTGGCACCCCGAAATAAAAACCTGGAAAACGAGATTCTGGTATTTAAATCCAGCCTCCTGATGCAGGAAGTGGTGAAAAACCTGCAACTCCAGCACAGCTACAGCCGCATTGGCCGCATCCGAACCATAGATTTATATCCCAATGCCCCAATCCACGTTTTAAGCTGGGAGCCTGTACGGGTAAATGCATCACTGAAAGCAGAAGTTGAAGTAGGTGAGAATGGAACTTATATATTGGAATTTAAAGAAGAAAATTACTCCGGTGAATTTGGAAAAAACCTGGAATTGCCCATTGGTGTATTGAATATTTCGGCAGATACGGATAATGGCCTGATAGGAACCTATGGTTTACATATCCGCACCGTGGAGGGGGCTGCCATTCAGCTCAGCAATAAGCTGGAGGTAAAGCAGGAAGGAAGATATACTTCCGCACTCCGCCTTTCCAAAGAAGATGAAGTGCCTGCCCGGGGTCGCGATATACTATCCGAACTCGTCGATGCCTATAATCGCCAGGCCATTGATGAAAAAAACAAAGTTTTCGCAAATACCCTTCGTTTTATCGATGACCGGATCGACCTGCTTACCGGAGAGCTTAGGGAAGTAGAAGGAGATGTGGAATCCTATAAGCAACGATTCAATATGGTAGACATGACCGCAGAAGGCACTCTTTTGCTCACTGAACTTTCCGTATATAGAAAAGAATTCTCTGAAATGGAGGTACAGAAGGAAATTCTACAATCCATAGAAAACTTTCTGGTAGCCAATCAGGATAGCTTTGAGTTTGTGCCCACCAATCTCGCACTTACCAATCTTACTCTTTCTTCCCTGCTACAGCGGTTTAACACACTCCTGGAAGAGCGAGCTCGTTTAAGTGTTGAGTTGGGCCCCCGACATCCTAACACAGCCATTCTGGATCGTCAACTCTTGAATATACGCTCTACCATCATTGAAAACGTTCGAACCATACGTCGCGACCTAAACATCGCCATTCAGGCATCGGTAGATCAGCAGGGCAGTCTCGAAAGGAGAATACAGAATCTCCCCCGGCGCGAAAGAGAGCTTATAGAGATAGAACGACAAAAAGTCATTAAGGAGAATCTTTATGTATACCTCCTGCAAAAGCGGGAAGAAACTGCCCTCTCACTGGCTGTCGCCACCGGTTCTGCCAAGGTGTTGGAACCGTCTCGAAGTACAAATGCACCCATTAAACCCAAAAATATGCAGGTTTGGATTATTGCCCTTTCTCTTGGCATTGCAATTCCCATAGTTCTGGCTTATATTATTGATGCTTTTAACGACAAAGTTGAAAATGAGGAGGACATTACTTCCAATACCTCCACACCTATTGGTGGAGTGGTATCTTTTAGCAAGAAAAAGGAGTCGTTGGTGGTCAGGCACAACAGCCGCTCTGCGGTAGCGGAAATGTTTCGCCTCCTTCGTGCCAACCTAAGTTACATCGCTGCAGGAACCGAGGTGCAATCTTTGCTGATTACTTCTTCCACTTCGGGTGAGGGTAAATCTTTCATCGGCCTCAATCTGGCTATGACACAGGCATTGAGCGGAAAAAAAGTGCTCATACTCGAGCTCGACCTTCGCAAGCCTAAACAAGAACGCTACATAGGTCTGGTCGATCGACATCCGGTAGGTATTACCAATTATATAGTAGATGAAAGCCTCACTGCTGACGATATCATTCGCCCTATTCCCCAGCATGAAAACGTTATGATCATTTCTTCCGGGCCTAAGCCTCCCAATCCCGGAGAGCTTATTTTGTCACATCGATTAAGGGACCTGATTGCCGAAATGCGCATGCGCTTCGACTTCATTATCCTGGATGCCCCTCCTATAGGCCTGGTTGCCGATGCCCTGCAAATGAGTAGTTTTGCGGACGCTACCCTATATGTTGTGCGCCAGCGTTACACCCGCATTGGACAACTGGGCATTGTTGAAGATATTTATCAAAAGAAAAAGCTTCCCAGACCTTTCATTGTCCTGAACGCAGTCAAAATGAAAGGGGTAGGCAAAGGATATGGATATGGATATGGGTATGGATATGGGTATGGGTATTATGAGGAGGACTGATTTCGATTTATCCACAACTACTGCCTGGTCGTTACTGTGGTTTAGTAATATGAAAACTAAAACCAAAACTAAAACTAAAACTTCTGCTCGGTTTAAAAATCGAAAACTTTACATTAATAATAAGCCTTAGTTTTAATTTTAGCCAAAGTCTCTGTCTTAGTTTTCCTCTTAGTGTTAGTCATTTTTTATTTATGAGAAACTTTCGTGAATATCCGGTTTGGCAGGAGTCAATGTATTTGGCTACGACCATATATAAAATTAAAGCTAAGCTACCTAATGAAGAACGCTTCATTCTTATACAACAAATGATGCGTGCAGCCATTTCGGTGCCTTCCAATATTGCAGAGGGAGCCTCACGGTCTTCACAAAAGGATTTCAAAAGGTACCTTGAAATGGCATTGGGCTCATTATATGAACTCGAAACACAGCTACTGTTATGCATCAATTTGGAATACTTTGATTCTTCAACTGCAGTTCCCATTTTAAATAGTGTTAAAGAAATTCAAAAGCAATTAGCCGGCTTCATTAATTCCCTCAGTCAAACCTAACCATAGTCAAAGTTTTAGTTTTAGTTTAATCTTAGCCCTGTAATAGTTTTAGTCTTAGTTTTAGTTTTAGTTCAAGTCCTAGTTTTAATCTTTAAAAGCCACGTACAAGAACAATGTCCCTAATTAAGAGCTTCATAAAAAGGAATTTCTCTTCCTTCCTCTACTTTTACTCCCACCTCCGTTACCGGATTGCCCTCATGCTTTTAATGAGCATCCTGGTGGGGCTAATGGATGGACTGGGGCTGGCGATGTTTCTTCCCCTACTGGAGCTGGTTGCCAACCAGGATGCCCAGGCTACGAGTGAGCAAATGGGCAACCTCGCCTTCATACTTGACGGCATACAAGCCCTGGGTCTGCAACTCACACTGACCGTGGTGTTGCTCACTATGTTGGTGTTCTTTTGCCTTAAAGGCTTAGCCAAATGGCTGGAAACCTACCTTAATGTAATTTACCGTCAGTACTTCATCCGCAAGATACGGGTAGAGAACATCGATTCCCTGACCCACTATAGTTATCATGCCTTCGTCACTGCAGATGCCGGAGCCATTCAAAATACGTTGAGTGGAGAAGTGGAGAGGGTGGTGCAGGCTTACAGGACGTACAATCAAATGCTACAACAGGGTGTACTGGTACTCACCTACGCAGGGCTAGCCTTCCTGGCCAATCCGGAGTTTGCGTTACTTGTTTTGGTGGGGGGCATATTTTCCAATCTCCTTTTTAATGTGCTCTATAAGAAAACAAAGCTCCTATCGCAGAAACTGGTCAAAAGCAATCATGCCTTTCAAGGCCTGCTCATTCAGGAGGTAGCGTTTTTTAAGTATCTGAAGGCAACGGGGAGTATACACCAATACGCAAAAACTTTAAAAGAAAAGGTATACCAAATTGAGGACTCGGTACGCAAAATGGGTGTATTGAGCAGCATTATGACAGGCGTTCGTGAACCTCTGATGATGGCCATAGTAGTGGCTACCATATTGGTGCAAGTGAACTTGTTGGGCGGCAGCCTGGCTACCATCATCCTTAGTTTGCTCTTTTTTTACCGGGCGCTGAGTGCAGTAACTTTACTACAGACTTCCTACAATAACTATTTAAGCTTCTCCGGGTCATTGAACAATATGACTTCCTTTGTGGCCGATCTTCGCGCGCATAAGGAAAAAAATGGAGAAACCCAGGTGAAAGCTTTTACCGACTCAATCATTATAGAAAACGTTAGCTTTGGCTACCAGCCGGACGATTTGATTCTAAGGAACATTAATTTGGTTTTACAGCGAAATGAAACCCTGGCCATTGTAGGCAAAAGCGGATCGGGTAAGACCACTTTAATGAATCTCATGAGCGGACTTTTAAGCCCTACAGCCGGTAGGATTATGGTAGACAGACACGACATCAGGGATCTGGATATTTCTACTTTCCAAAACCGCATAGGCTATATCACTCAAGAGCCGGTCATTTTTGATGACACCATATACAACAACGTTACCTTTTGGGCTAGACGGACACCGGAGAACCTCAAACGCTATTGGGAAGCCCTTAATAAAGCCAATATTCTGGAATTTGTAAAAGATCAACCAGAAAAGGAAAATGCTCGCCTGGGAAACAATGGGATCAACCTTAGCGGGGGGCAAAAACAACGAATCTCGATTGCCCGCGAACTCTACAAGGATGTGGACTTCCTTTTTATGGACGAAGCCACCTCAGCCCTCGACTCAGAAACCGAGCGAGCCATACAGAAAAACATCGAACTGCTAAAGGGGCAGTACACTATACTCATTATAGCCCATCGCTTATCTACCATCCGTAATGCAGACCGGGTCGTCGTGTTAAAACAAGGTCAAATCGATCACATTGGAAGCTACCAGGAATTGGTTGGTAAGTCGGTTTCGTTTAAGAGAATGGTAGAATTACAAGAATTATAAATACACATGGATTTAACAGCAAAAAGTTTATTGATTACCGGTGGTACAGGCTCCTTAGGGAAAGCCCTCACCAGCCACATTTTAATGACCTCTCCAAATATCAAAAGACTGGTGATCTTTTCTAGAGATGAGCAGAAGCAATACCAGATGGCGATGGAATATCCTCCAGACCGATATCCGCAAGTGAGGTTTTTTATTGGTGACGTGCGAGATAAAAGTCGGTTAGTCCGTGCATTGAACGGAATTGACTATGTCATCCACGCTGCAGCCATGAAACATGTGCACATTGCAGAGTACAACCCGGGTGAATGCATAAAAACCAATATCGGAGGAGCAGAAAATGTCATTGAAGCCTGTCTGGAAACCAAGGTAGAAAGAGTGGTAGCGCTCAGCACCGATAAGGCCTGTGCCCCGATTAACTTATATGGAGCGACGAAGCTAACATCCGATAAACTCTTCATTGCTGCAAATAATATCAAAGGATGGAATCCCATTCGATTTTCAGTGGTTCGCTATGGAAATGTGATGGGATCCAATGGATCGGTCATCCCCTTTTTCCTGAAAAAGCGAAAAGAGGGTTTTTTACCTATCACTGTTCCTGAAATGACCCGGTTTAATATTTCTTTGCAAGGTGGTGTGGAAATGGTCATGCACGCTTTGGAAAATGCATGGGGAGGGGAGCTTTTTGTACCAAAAATCCCTTCCTACAGAATCATGGACGTGGCTGAGGCCATTGGTCCGGATTGTGAAAAACCTGTAGTAGGTATCCGTCCCGGAGAAAAGATTCATGAGGAAATGATCTCAGAGTCGGATTCGTATAATACATGGGATCTGGGAGATTATTATGTCATACTACCGACAAAGCCAATTTGGAAACTGGATGATTTTGTCAAGGAGTTTGGGGCGAAGCGGGTAGCAAAAGGTTTTCGGTACAATTCCGGGGAAAATACGGAGTGGGAAACGGTGGAAAGTCTGAGGCAATTGATTCGAGAGAATGTTGATCCTTTTTTTGAGGTGAACGGGGAACAGTGAACGGGATACAATCTTAAAATATTTAGAATGTATTTTGGATAAAACACCACATAAAAATTTAGAGGCATGGAAGGTCAGCATGACTTTGGTAGAGCGAATTTATTGGGTTACAAAGGATTTTCCAGCAGAAGAGAAATTTGGTTTGGTTTCTCAAATGAGGAGGGCTGCAGTGTCTGTTCCTTCAAATATAGCAGAAGGTGCTTCTGACAAAACAAAAAACCAGTTTGCCAATTTCTTATCGAATGCCTTGGGTTCTTTGGCTGAATTGGATACTCAATTGGAACTAAGTTTAAGGCTTGACTTTATAAGTCAAGATGAACATCAAGCTATTCATTCGCTTATCGACCGTTCAAAAGGACTGGTCTTTGGTCTAAAAAAGTCATTATGATAAGATGACCAAACCCAAAAATACCGTTCACTGCTTACCACTCACCCAATTAAGTTTCAATCATTGAAACCCCCAATAGAACTAAAGTCCTGTTGCTTGGACTGCTTAAATCATTAAAACAAAATGTCAGATAACAAAAAATCTGTTCACCGTTCACCGTTCACCGTTCACGAGCCTATTCCTTACGGTCGCCAGCACATCACCGATGAAGACATCGACGCCGTAATAGAAGTCCTGAAATCTGACTATCTCACTCAAGGTCCAAAGATTCTTGAATTCGAACAAGCTTTTGCCGAATACATAGGATCCAAATACGCTGTAGCCGTAGCCAATGGCACAGCCGCCCTGCACCTATGCGCTCTGGCTCTTGGCGTCAAGCCCGGTGACAAAGTCATTACTACTCCCATCACCTTTGCTGCTTCGGCCAACTGTGTACGCTATTGTGGGGGGGAGGTGGTTTTTGCCGATATTGACCCACAAACCTATTTACTGGATATCAACAAGGTTCGGAATTTACTAAAAGCCTCTCCAAAAGGTACATACCAGGGTATCATTCCGGTAGATTTTGCAGGCAGACCGGTCAATCTCGAAGAATTCAGAATCCTCGCCGATGAGTACGACCTTTGGATCATCGAAGATGCCTGCCACGCCCCGGGTGGTTCTTTCATTGATTCCACCGGCAAAGAACAAAAATGTGGAAATGGCGTCTACGCCGACCTCGCCATATTCTCCTTCCACCCGGTCAAGCACATTGCTGCAGGCGAGGGCGGAATGATAACCACCAACAACGAAGAGTTGTTCGAACAATTACTCATGCTCCGAACACACGGCATCACCAAGGATAGCAGCCAATTCACCAATTCCATAGATTTGGCTGTCGGTGCAACTAACAGTGAACAGTTGATACACGAAAGTGGTCAAACCTTTCACCTTTCACCTTTCACCGTTTACCCTTCCTGGTATATGGAAATGCAAACCCTGGGCTACAACTACCGCCTCACCGATTTCCAGGCCGCCCTTGGACTGAGTCAGCTACAAAGAGCAGAAGATGGACTTGCCAGAAGAAGAGAAATAGCCTTGCGTTATAAGCAAGCATTTAAGGATATTTCACAGATTACAGATCGAAATTTTGAAGGTGAACAAGAAACAGGAAACCGTGAACAGACTACAATTAAAAGTGAACCGTTGACCGTTGACCGTTCACCGTTCACCTCACAAGACCGCTCACCGTTTACCGCTCACGCTTTCCACCTCTACGTCATCGAAGTCGAAGACCGTTTGGGCCTTTACAACTATTTGAGGGAAGATAAAATTTATGCGCAAATACACTATATCCCGTGCCATTTGATGCCTTATTATCAGGTGCAGGGTTGGCAGGAAGGGGATTTGCCTGAAGCAGAAACCTATTACTCGGGTTGCATCAGTTTGCCTATGTATCCTATGCTGGGTAATGAGGAGCAAAGGTTCGTTGTCGAAAAAATAAAACGCTTTCATTCACATGACTAAATTTATTATAGAGATAGCCAATACACATGGAGGGAACAAGCAATACATGCTCTCATTACTAAGTGAATTTGAAAAATTTGAAGGGCATGGTATTAAGTTTCAGCCTCTACATCCCGATCAATTAGCAACACCTGATTTTGAATGGTACCCTGTTTATCAAGAACTTATGTTCAACTCTGAAGAGTGGCAGGAAATCATTGTCAAAGCAGCTGAAACCAAAAAAGTATGGCTAGATTTATTTGATATTTACGGTGTAACCATTCTAGAGGAAAATAGGAATTACATCTTTGGGATAAAGCTTCAAGCCTCTGTGTTGTACAATGAGCAAGTAATTGCCGCTTTAGGGCAGTGTGATTGTTCTCAACTTAAGCTCATTGTAAACATCAGTGCAATTGAGATGAATGCGATCGAGGAAAGGGTGGTTTCTTTGCAAAAAATAATTGCACCACAGGAAATTCTCCTGGAAGTGGGTTTTCAAGCCTATCCCACTGAACTGGAAGATAGCGGGTTCAATAAAATAGCTGTGTTGAAAAAAGCCTTTCCAAACGCCATTGTTTTTGCAGACCATGTTGATGGTAAATTGGACGACGCCATTACCCTACCATTATTGGCCAGTATGATGGGTGCGGACTATTTGGAAAAGCATGTTATGCATAGTTCACTAGAGACAAAATACGATTACTTATCATCCATTAAAGTACATCAATACCAACGACTTGTTGAACAGGTAGCTGTTTATGGGACATTAACCAAGAAGCCTTTCATAAATGAAAAGGAAATTCTTTATTTAAAAAACAGCATCCAAAAGCCTTTATCACGAGAAAAAAAACTAGCCGGTCAAGGAATTGATAGACAAATGGATCTCAGTTTTAAGCGAAGTGGCAAATCAGGTTTAACTGCTACAGAATTAATCGCTTTAACTGAGCAAAAATATATCCTCGCGAATGAGGTAGAAAAAGGATCCACTTTTAAAAGAGAAGACTTTAAAAAAGCAACCATAGCTGTTATCATTGCCGGTAGACTTAAATCTTCGCGGTTGAAACGTAAAGCCCTGCTTAAAATAGGCGAATTGCCATCAGTTGAAAAGTGTATTCAAAGTTGTTTGAAACTGCCAGAGACGACCTACACAGTCCTGGCTACAAGCACTGAGAAGGAAGATGCCGAACTTGCTGACTACACATATGCGCCACAAGTTGTTTTTCATCGAGGCCATCCGGATGATGTTATTCAGCGTTATTTAGATGTAACTGAGAAGTTGGGAATTGATGTGGTCATCCGTGTCACAGCAGACATGCCTTATGTTTCGAAGGAAATCACAGAGTACTTGTTGAAAGTCCATTTTGAATCAGGCGCTGACTATACCGCAGCTAAAGATTGTGCGGTAGGTACAGCTCCTGAAATTATAAATGTACAGGCATTAAATAAGGTGAAAGAGCACTTCCCAAGTGCTGACTACTCAGAATACATGACCTGGTATTTTCAAAACAACCGCGAGTTCTTTAACGTGAAAGTGGTTGACCTGCCTAAAGATTATGTTCGAGACTATCGATTAACTTTAGACTATCAGGAAGATTTAGATTTATTCAATGCACTTCAAGCTCATCTGGACAAGGAAAATAAGGACGGTAGTCTTTTTCATATATTTGCTTTTCTTGATGAATCTCCAGAAGTCGTACAACTGAATAATCACATCGGTTTGAAGTACAAAACGGACCAAAAACTAATTGATACTTTAAACCAAGTTACAAAAATAAAGGCTTAGTTATCCTGAATGAAGTATTATAGGGTATTAAATCAACAAGTATATCAAGAAGGAGACTTTTCACTAGTCCCCATTCGTCAAGAAGACCGTTATGACATCATGCGCTGGCGCAATGAGCAGATTTATCACTTACGCCAAAGTAAGCCCCTGACCCAAACTATTCAAGACCGCTACTTTAGTGAAGTTGTCGACCAGCTCTTTGACGAGGATCAACCGGAGCAAATCCTGTTCTCTTTTCTTGAGGGAGATCAGTGTATTGGCTACGGAGGATTGGTGCATATTAATTGGTTTGATAGGAATGCGGAAGTGTCATTTGTAATGGATACTAGCTTAGAAGCAGATTTTTTTGCGCAACATTGGAAAACATTCTTAAAGCTCCTCGAAAAGGTAGCTTTTACTCAGCTTCGACTACACAAGATATTCGTCTACGCATTTGACTTACGTCCACACCTTTACCGTGTGTTGGAAGAAGCTGGATTTTTTCCCGATGCCCAACTAAAGGAGCACTGCTACTTTAACGACAAATTTATTGACGTAGTTATTCACGCTAAACTTCAGCTACATTGACTTTAGGAGTATTGGCGAGTGGCCGCTTGGGATATACAGTACTCAGGCAATTAGTTTCGGATTATATGCTAAACTTTGTCATGACCGATGCACAGTCTCTTAATATACAAAGATTCTGCAATGAAAAAGGCATTGACTGTTTTGTTGGGAACCCGAGAAATCGGAAAAGTGTCAATTTCATCGAAGACAAGGTGATTGACGTTTTAGTTTCTATAAACTATTTATTCATCATAGAACGTGATTTGATTGAATTGCCGAATAAAATAGCTTTCAACATTCATGGGTCGCTGCTACCCAAGTATAGGGGAAGAACACCACATGTTTGGGCCATCATCAACAACGAAAAAACAACAGGCATCACTGCACATATTATTGACGAAGGCTGTGATACAGGAGATATTTTGGAGCAAATACAAGTACCTATTGAAAGCGAGGATACAGGTGCCACTATGCTAGACAAGTTCGAGACGCTTTATCCAACTCTAATCGGCCAAGTCTTGGCCAAAATTGAAAACAATCAAATTGATCGTATTCCGCAAAAGGAGCATCTGGCTACCTATTTTGGCAAACGAACACCAGAAGACGGTCAAATTGATTGGAACTGGCAGAGAGAACGAATCCGTAACTGGGTCAGAGCTCAAGCAGCTCCCTATCCTGGTGCATTCTCTTGGCATGATGGCCAGAAAATCATCATAGACGATGTTGTGTTGGATAACCATGGCTTCAATTGGCATATGCCAAATGGACTCATTCTCACGATAAAGCCATTAAGAGTGAAAACACCAAACGGCGTGCTCCATTTGACCAGAACCAGATTGCTAAACGTGGATTCCCTTTCTAAGGGTTTCTTTTTAAAATAAGAATATGCAAATTGATCTTTTCGAAATTTCTGGAAGCTCGCCAGTTTTTATTGTTGCAGAATTGTCTGCTAATCACAATGGCAGTCTTGATACTGCTTTGGAGACCATCCGGGCTGCCAAGAGAGCTGGGGCAGATGCTATTAAGCTACAGACTTATACAGCAGAAACTTTGACTATTGAATGTGATAAAGAAGATTTCATCATTAAGTCCGGTACTATATGGGATGGTAAAACCTATTACGAACTTTACCAAAGTGCCTACACCCCATGGGAATGGCACGAAGTGCTATTCAAGACCGCTGCCGAAGAGGGATTGATATGCTTCTCTTCCCCATTCGATAAGACTGCCGTTGACTTTTTGGAAGAGCTAAATACGCCTGCTTACAAAATTGCCTCCTTCGAGATTACTGACATCCCCCTGATCGAATACGCCGCTTCAAAAGGTAAACCCATCATACTTTCTACCGGTATTGCTACTTTGGAAGACATTGAGTTGGCATTAGATGCCTGCCGACGCATGGGTAATGAGAATATCGCAGTGTTGAAGTGTACTTCCAGCTACCCGGCACCGATTGAGGAAACTAACATGGCGATGGTGAAAGACTTTGCCGAGCGCTTCAGGGTCGTGCCCGGTTTATCGGACCATACCCTGGGCAGCACTGTACCCGTAGTGGCAACCTGTTTTGGGGCTAAAATCATTGAGAAGCATTTTATCCTCGACCGGTCTATCGGAGGACCAGATGCTTCTTTCTCCATGAATGAAAGAGAGTTTACGCAGATGGTGAATGCAGTCCGGGAAGCGGAGAAAGCCATTGGGAAAGTAGATTATACACCTACTGAGAAGCAAATCATAGGTCGGGCGTTTTGCCGATCTCTATATGTGGTTAAGGATATTAAGAAAGGAGAGGTGATTACTGAAGAGCATGTGCGGAGTATTCGACCAGGGTTTGGGGGACATCCTAAATACTTGCATGAGATATTGGGTAAAATTGCCCATAAAAATTATCGACTTGGTGAAAGGTTCACATTATAATTTAATAGCTTTCAATGCGAATTGGTCTTGGAAATAAAATAACTTCTTTTTTTGGGCGTGGTCATACTTTATTGTTGCCTAAATACAGAAATCGAAACCCTAGAGCAATTGAATTTCAAAAAGCTCTCGTAAGGGATATTCTTGACAACAGCAAGGGCTTAAATAATAGCTTAAATCATTTTTCACATTTAGCATTTTCACAAACGACATTTTTAAAAGAATTCATTGGGCTTGTAAAAGCAGTACATTGCGAAGATACACCAGAAAAAGAGGTCATTCACTTATTGTCGAAATGGAGTAAGTCTAAACAAAAGTTGACATCAGGGCAATGGCTGGAGCTTTCAATGTATTTATTGAGTATGGGCTTTTTTCAAAGTTCTTATCAGTGTCGCTTAGGATCATATGAAAATTTTGAGGGAATTAAAAATAACATTATCTACCAATTAAATTACAAGCAACTTTTAACATCTCTATATTTTGATGGTGGTCAACTTCAAAATGCTGAAATCGCATTAGACAAGCTTTCTTCTGGCAATTTGTATTGGAATGCTTTTTTTGGTAGATTAGATGAGGAAAAAAGGCAAGCATTGAATCCGGGATTTTACAGTCTCATTCATAACAAACGAGTTGCAGTTATTGGTCCTTTGGAATTTGACCAGGATTACCGTGATGAAATCGCTGAATACGATGTTGTGGTAGAATTAAATGCCTTAGAGTCAAAAAGAGAAGGGGTAATAAAAAAATATCACGGTAAGCCAGATATAGTTTATTACAATAACTCTAGATTAGGAGAACTCAAAAAAATCCATTTCGACGACATTGTTCATACTGCTAAATACATAGTTTTAAAAACCCCTAAACATCGTGAAGCGTTAGACGCAAAACTACCAACACGAGCAATGCCATCAACCACCACATTAAATTGGAATGGTTCGTTTTCTATGATGGAAAATACGGTTGCAGACTTGCTCCTTTTCCAACCAGCCGAAATTAAAATATATGGGGTAAATCTATATACAAGCTTTAATTACGACAAATCATACGGTAATGCGCCCCCAGATAATTTAAAAAGAATCACACTCAATTTCACTGTACATGACATTTATACCCAATATGCGTTTATGAATAATATGTTCAATATGGGTCTGATAAAAGGTGACCATACTTTTAACGCTGTCTTAAAGCTTGGGGTAAATGGTTATGTAAATCGCATGCAAGAACTCTATCCTAAGTTTTTACTGAATTACTCAAATTAATGAATTTGTAAATGAATAACAGGATTAAGATTAAAAATGCCATCTACTTGCAAGAGCGGATTGTAAATATTCCTAACGTCATAGCCATAGTTGCATGACTATTTTACTCGGCTATTCTGGTCAGGGATATGTAGTTGCAGAGGCTTTTCTCATGCAAAACAAAACCATAAATGGGTACGCAGATAAATATGAAACCTACAATAACCCTTTCAACTTACCCTATTTAGGTCACGAAAGCGATGTTGATTTTGCTTACTGGCTCGAAGATGCACACTTTCTGCTAGGCATAGGCGACAACCTAATCCGTAGCCAGGTAGCAGCGCTTGTGCGCTCTAAAAAGGGTCAATGTTTAACTGTAGTTCATAAAACGGGTAGCGTTTCTTCATTCGCCCAGCTTGGTACAGGTGTCTTTGTCGGCAGGAATGCAGCAATTAACCCTTTTTGCAGCATAGGTAACGATGTCATCGTCAATACTTCTAGCAGTATTGACCACGAATGTGTCATCCACGATGGGGCGCATATTGCTCCTGGATCGGTGCTGGCGGGTAATGTCACTGTAGGTCGTAACGCCTTTGTCGGTGCTAACGCTGTAGTTAAACAAGGAGTGGTCATTGGTGCGGAAGTGGTCATTGGTGCTGGTGCTGTTGTACTGCGCGATATACCAAATGGCGAAACCTGGGCTGGCAACCCTGCAAAACCAATAAACAAATGAAGGGAGCAATTACTATTATAGCAGAAGCAGGCGTCAACCACAACGGCGATATAGAACAAGCCAAAAAGCTGATTGACGCTGCTGCGGATGCTAAGGCAGACTTTGTAAAGTTCCAAACCTTCTCGGCAGAAAAGCTGGTTAGCCGTGAAGCTCGTAAAGCAGCCTATCAAAGCAAAAACATAGGAGACGCAGACGACGATAAGCAGTATACTATGCTGAAAGCATTAGAGCTTTCCCATGAAGACCATCTGACGCTCATAGCTTACTGCGAAAGCCGGGGTATTAAGTTTTTGTCTACCGCTTTTGATACGGACGGCCTGGAATACCTGATTGGACTTGGCTTACCATTGTTCAAATCACCTAGTGGCGAAATCACCAACTATCCCTACCTCAAAAAACTAGGCAGTTTCGGCAAACCCGTAGTTTTGTCTACTGGAATGGCAAACCTCGGCGAAATAGAAGCCGCATTGGAGGTCTTGCTAAAAAACGGTCTGCAGCGTTCGCAAATCACCATCCTGCACTGTAATACCGAGTATCCTACGCCTATGGAAGACGTGAATTTAAGAGCCATGCTAACCATTCAAAGGGCATTTGGGGTCTCTGTGGGATATTCGGATCATACCCTGGGAATTGAGGTGCCAATTGCTGCAGTTGCCCTTGGCGCCGCAGTGATCGAAAAGCATTTCACCTTAGACAGGAATTTGCCTGGCCCTGACCATAAAGCATCATTGGAACCTCACGAGCTTAAATCAATGGTGACCGCCATTCGCAATATTGAGCAAGCGATGGCAGGCCATGGTAGGAAGGAACCTAGCCCAAGTGAAATACCTAATAAAAATATCATTAGAAAAAGCTTGCACACACGGTTGCCAATTAAAGCTAATGAAATAATAACTGAGGAACATCTAATTTCATTACGACCTGGAAACGGGATTTCACCAATGGATTGGGAAAAAGTTGTCGGCAAGAAAGTCAAAGGCGATATTGGAATTAGAGCTCTTATTAAATGGGATGATATAAAATGAATATGGGAAAGAGGCGAATTGCTGTATTAACTGGAACGAGAGCTGATTTTGGATTGCTTTTCTGGTTAATAAAGACAATTCATGAAGATGAGGATTTAGCACTTCAACTTATAGTAACAGGTATGCATTTATCTCCAGAATTCGATTTTACTTTTAGAGAAATTGAAAAAGCTGGTTTCCCAATAACAGAAAAAGTTGAAATATTGCTATCTTCTGATTCAGAAATTGGCATTTCAAAATCGATGGGACTTGGCATGATATCAATTAGTGAAGCTTATCAGAGATTGTGTCCAAATATCATAGTAATATTGGGAGATAGGTTTGAAGCATTTGCTGCTGCTGCAGCTGCTATGATTGCTAAAATCCCTATCGCTCATATTCATGGAGGCGAAGCGACTGAAGGGTTGATAGATGAGCCTATCCGGCACTCAATCACCAAAATGTCTCATCTGCATTTCACGGCCACAGAGAAATACCGCCAAAGAGTAATTCAATTAGGTGAACAGCCCGAACGAGTATTTAATGTGGGTACACCCGGCCTTGATAACATTTCTAATTTGAAATTATTATCCAAACAAGACTTTGAAGATTCAATAAAATTTAAGATTGGATATCCCACTTTTTTAGTCACTTTTCATCCTGTCACTTTAGAAGAAAACACTGCATCAATACAATTTCAGGAATTATTGAATGCGCTTAATCACTATCCAAATGCAAAAATAATATTTACAAAACCAAATGCTGACACCAATGGAAGGGTTATCATCAAATTAATAGATAATTATGCTTCTTTGCACCCTACCCAGTCTATAGCCTTTTCATCCTTAGGTCAACTGCGATATCTTTCCGCTCTTGCATTGGTAAACGCAGTTATTGGAAACTCTTCAAGCGGATTAATTGAAGCTCCAAGCTTTAATGTAGCTACAATAAACATCGGGGAGCGTCAAAAAGGGAGAATTAAAGCTGACTCTGTAATTGATTGTAAGCCAAACGAAAATAGTATTGTATCTGCGATTAATTTAGCACTTAGTAATGATTTCCAATCAAAAATAAAAAGAGTTGTCAATCCTTATGGCAAAGGAGGTGCATCAGAAAAAATAAAAACCATATTAAAATCATACCAATTAAATAATATTCTAAAAAAATCATTTTACGATATCAATCCATGAAGATATTATTCATAGGATCAGTTGAATTCTCTGGTCAAATGTTGGAAACCTTATTGGGAATACCTGAAGCAGAGGTTATTGCTATAGCCACAAAATCCCAATCAAAATTAAATAGTGACCATTTTGACTTGTCAGGATACGCAAATCAATTTGACATTCCATATAAATATGTAAAAGACATTAACGCCCCCCACATAATAGATTGGGTAAAATCTTTCCATCCTGAAGTAATATTCTGTTTTGGATGGTCTTCCTTGATTAATAAAGAATTAATCCAAGGTATTCCCAAAGGAATTATTGGTTATCATCCAACCAAACTACCTCAAAACCGCGGAAGACATCCTCTCATTTGGGCTTTAGCATTAGGGTTAAAAGAAACAGCTTCTACTTTCTTTTTTATGGATGAAGGTCCAGATTCTGGAGACATAGTACATCAAGAGATTGTTAAAATTACGACAAAAGACGATGCCAGATCCCTATATGATAAAATAATTATTGTTGCACGAAATCAACTTAAAACATGGGTTCCATTGATGCACTTCGGAAAGCTGAAAACAATTAAACAAGATCATAATAAAGCAAATTATTGGCGAAAACGGTATAAAAAGGATGGAGAGATAGATTTTCGCATGAGTACAGATTCGATTTTTAATTTGGTTAGAGCACTTACAAAGCCTTATGTGGGAGCACACGCGGTTTTTCAAAATAAAGAATATAAAGTGTGGGTAGTTAAACCTGGGGTAAATATATCTCCAAATTCTGAACCCGGAAAAGTTTTGGAGGTAAATCAAAATGGAATACTTGTGAAAACCGGGGACGGTAGTATATTATTAACAAAACACGAAATTCCTTCTATAATAAACAAAAGTGACTACTTTTCATGAAAAAAAATGTTTTAGTTGTTTCCGCACATCCGGACGATGAAATATTAGGGCTTGGTGGCACATTGATTCGTCACAGGGATCAAGGTGATAAATTATTTTGGATTATAGCTACGAATGCTTTTGAAAACCAGGGTTTTACAAAAGAT
This sequence comes from Saprospiraceae bacterium, assembly GCA_041749255.1. Taxonomy (GTDB): domain Bacteria; phylum Bacteroidota; class Bacteroidia; order Chitinophagales; family Saprospiraceae; genus JABDLO01. The sequence goes on along the minus strand of JBGTBR010000025.1, from coordinate 51,199 downwards.
TTTATTCGTAATAGAAAAACCCAAATTGATGCCATAGCCAATCAATTAAATATGACCCCTTTCAAGTTGGAGTATCCTGCTATGACGTTAAGTCAACTTGATTTTCAAAAGTTAATCCCAGCTATATCCGATATATTCCATCTATCGCATCCTGAAAGAGTGTATGTAGTTAACAGATCAGATGCGCATTCTGATCACAGGATATTGTTCGATGCCGTAATGGCTTGTACCAAATCCTTTCGTTACCCATTTATCAGGGAAGTTTGGATGTATGAGTGCATTTCTGAAACAGAATTTGCACCCGCTCTTCCTGAAAAAGTGTTTATACCTAATTGTTTTGTAGACATTTCTGCTCAAATGGAGGAGAAACTTGAGTTAATGCGTATCTATACATCTGAACTGGGAATTCACCCTTTTCCAAGATCGGAACGAAACATAAAAGCATTAGCTACCTTCCGGGGAGCGACAGCAGGAATGGAATATGCAGAAGCCTTTCAAATCCTGAAATCTATTAAAATTGAGACCCTTTAAAGAACACTTAATCCCCACGGGAACACTGGTCAAAACTGCACTAAGACAGTTAAACCATTTGGCAGCTGACGCTATACTTTTTGTTGTTGATAATAATCATCGGCTGATCGGGAGCCTGACAGACGGTGACGTGCGTCGAGGTTTAATCCGTAACTTGAGTACTGATGATGTCGTTGATGCGTTCATTCAGCCTAACCCTAAGTACATCATAAAGCACCAATACGCCTTGTCAGACATCATAGAGCTACGTAAGGGATACTTTAAGGTCATCCCCGTACTAGACAACGAACATAGAGTAGTAAATGTCGTCAACTTTCGCCACTCTAAATCCTATTTACCAATAGATGTAGTCATCATGGCGGGTGGGCGAGGTAGCCGGCTGCGCCCTCTGACGGATACAATTCCCAAGCCATTACTGAAAGTAGGAGATAAGCCCATTATAGAGCACAATATTGATCGCTTAGTGCAGTTTGGGGTGGATGACTTTTGGATAACCCTACGGTATTTGGGTGAACAAGTGGAAGCCTATTTCGGTAATGGCAGTCAAAAGTGCGTCAACATACAATATGTTTGGGAAAACGAGCCACTAGGCACTATAGGTAGTGCTCGAAAAATTGAGACCTTTCAGCATGACTATGTGCTGGTGACCAATTCAGATATCCTCACTACCCTGGATTACGAAGACTTTTTCCTGGATTTTTTAAACAAAGAAGCCGACATGGCAGTTGCAACTATACCCTATGCTGTGGATGTGCCCTATGCCGTAATGGAAACCGCAAATCACCAGGTTCTGTCTTTCAAAGAGAAACCGACTTACACTTACTACTCCAATGCAGGAATCTATTTACTAAAACGGGAGATGTTAGAGCATATTCCCAAAGAAAAACCCTACGATAGCACCGACCTGATGCAACAACTTATATCTTCAGGCAAACGGCTAGTCTCCTACCCAATGCGACAGTATTGGCTGGATATTGGGAAACCAGAGGACTATGAACGGGCTCAGGCGGATATAAAACATTTAGACTTATGAAACCTTTGGTGGTCATACCTGCGCGCGGAGGGTCAAAGGGTTTGCCAAGGAAAAACATTAAACTTCTTGGAGGCAAGCCCTTGATTCAATATACTATAGAGGCAGCGCGTGAGGTTTTCCCGGATGAAGTGATTTGTGTCTCCACCGATGACGTAGTAATTATGAAAGTTGTTGAGAGCTTAGGATTAGCCGTACCCTTCTTGCGCCCTGTCGATTTGGCAACCGATGAAGCCGGAACTCATGAAGTACTCCAGCATGCCAAAGCTTTTTATGAGCTAGAAAAAAACTATACACCCGATACGATAATTCTACTTCAACCCACAAGCCCTTTTCGGACAGCACAGCACATACGGGAGGCCCTAACGTATTTTGATGAAGATTGTGATATGGTTCTATCTGTAAAGGAAACAAAGGCCAATCCGTACTATGTGTTGATGGAAGAGAATGAGTATGGCTGGCTGGTAAAATCTAAAGAAGGGCATTTTACACGAAGGCAGGATTGTCCTATCGTTTGGGAGTTGAACGGTGCTATTTATATTTATAGATCCAGCATCCTTGATAAAAAAGCTTTCCAATATGTTTCAAAAAAGAGAAAGTATGTAATGAATGAGATGTCATCATTAGATATAGATACAGAATTTGATTGGCAGGTAGCAGAAATAGGAGCGAAGAACATTTGAAACATTTATTTACAATACACTCCCCAATCACATTTTTTGTGGCTTACTGTATTATTTTACAGGAAAAGCTACATGAAGAAGATGTCGTTATAATTTCAGCAGGCTATACTCCGCCCATAATAATTGGGAATTCAGTAAGTGCTTATCAGGATCAAGAAACTAGTTTATGGAAAAAGATTAAGAATTATAATCTTGCAAAATCCTTAGATCGATACATTGATGGTGTAACAAATGGTCAGGAGTTTATTGCATACATTGAATTAATGCATGCCTACCAACGCATACTAATTACTCATCGAAACTGTATCGAATTTCATTTCATGGAAGAAGGTACTGCAACATATTTAAGACCTGATAATTTAGAATTCATTACGAATGGTGCCAAACAAGTTGGGTTTAGAAATAAAGATTTTAGTGATTTCAGCATTTCACTGATTCGTGTTTTGCGTGGTAGTAATATACGGTTACTAAGTCTTCCTTACCATCCACAAGCTTATACATATTTCGAAAACATAAAGTTTTTTACATTTTCTGTTGATGGGTATCCGGGTATAATTGATAGCAAAAGAGTTCTATTGAGTCCTGAGAAATTGGATAGTTCAAAAATCCGGGAGCTAACAAATTCAATTGACATTAATGGAGAACATATATGGATCGAAGAGTCATATCCCTGGGTATATGGAGTTTCAGATATCAATTACATTAATGGTATTCAATCAATGTCGCACATATTGAAAAAAGCAGGTGTAGAGAATGTATATCTTAAATTGCGACCAAGTAGCAAGACTGAAAATTCCTTACTATATAGAACCTTAATGCAATGTGGTTTTACTGTAAATATCATACAAAATGAAATCATTGTTGAGGCTATATTTCTTTACTCAAATAATCTGAAAGTTATTGGTTTGGTCTCTTCGTTATTGTACTATTCCACCTTATGGAATCATAAAGCCTTATCTTTTTTAAATCTTATAAAAGATCGTCCTGATACGGTATTTGATAATTTAGATATTTATTGGAATAAGGTGGAAAGAGTATAAAATATTATTAAGATTTTATCTAAAACTGAAAACGATAAATTGTACTCAGAAATTTATTCAAAATCAGATAGTGTATTAAAAGTTGCTATTTTATTAATTGTTTTCATGAATCGATTGTTAAATAGTAAATGGTGAAGAAAAAACAAAAGGTAATTCATCATATTTTACTATTGTTAATATCTCCTTATATTGCTCTTTACAGATTATTAAAGGGAAAAAATCAGCAGATAACAGTCATTAGTGGAATGCTATTAATGGGAATAATTGGTAGTATCTATTATTTCACACCGGGCTCAGATGGTGCCACACATCTTGAAAAAGTGAATACCCATTATGTAAATCTGAGTGGTGATGAATTCTTAAGAGAAGCCATTAATATTTTAACTTTTCAGTCTATAGAAATTAGTGTCGATCTATATATTCACTGTTTAGGGTATTTAGCTGGAGGTATTTTCGGTATACCAGAATTATTGCATGTTTTTGCAGGTTTTGTACTAGGATACTTTTATACCAAATCTGTGATTCTCGTTCTCAAGGATAAACAGAAGAATTTGAAAGCTTGGTGGATTATTGCCTTTATTGCCATGTTTCTTGTTGTTAGAAGCATATCTGCTTTAAACTCTATTAGAATGTGGACTGGTATGTGGATTTTGTTTTATGGGAGTTACAGTTATGCCCTTACAAGGAATAAAAAATATGTTTGGATAGCACTCTCAAGCATTATTGTTCATTTTTCATATTCTATATTCGTCTTTCCAGTGATTTTTGGTTATATTATGAGGCATAGAAAAATGTTAATCACATTTTTATTCTTGGCTTCATTCTTTTTTAGCTTGAATTATAATTTGGTTTCAGCTTATTTACCTGAAAATAGATTAACTGAAGTAAAGACTGAGACTTATGTACAATTAGAAGAGGAAGGAGGAATGCAAGGAGAAAATAAGCTTAGTCAAACCAATTTTTATAAAAAATACGGTCCAAATATTTACTATAGCTACTCTTTAATTGCTTTATCCATTATTTTGATTTTATTCAACTTCAAATATAAATTGAGTGAAGCTACAATGTTTTTAATTGCAGCTGGATTAATGCTATATGCGCTATCTAATATAATGGAGTTTTCCGGCCTACTCCAAGGTCGATCAAAGGGATTATCATCCACGTTTATAACTGCAGCTAATCTAACAATACTGACAACTTTGCGATATTATGGTATAAGCAGGTTGCATTTTGTTATGGGTCGCTTTTTTTTGGTTTTGGTATTGTTAAGTTGCATTCCTTATTTTCTATTTCATTTTTCCTATGCCTTAAATATGTTAAGTATATTTTTCTTTGCTTTTCCTTTCGTTTCATGGATTATTGGGGATGGTGATTTGAGTATTAGAGACTTTTTGGTTCTTTTGTTCGGAGGATAGAAACGACAAAGGTATGAATATATCATTTATTATAACAATGCTATTTAATCCTCAACAGGGAGGAGTTCAGCAAAGTACATATAAACTTGCTAAACTGATGCAGGAGCGTGGCCATATAACTAATGTAATTGCCTTTTCAAATGGTAAAGATTGTATGGTAGATGACATTGCAATACATTATGTAGGACCGAAGATAAGACCCAGCTCAAAACTAAAAAAGTTGTTGGTTGAAGAAAAAATACACATTTGTATTAATCAAATGGGTTACAATACAAAGCTAACATCGCTTTTACGTGTTGAAGGACCAACCTCTATGAAATTAATCAATACACTCCGAATTAATCCACTAAATTTTATTCAAAACTCTACAATATTTATTAAAGAATTATTAATGAAGAAGGGTCTTGGATTTATATCTCCTAATTTCGTCAAAAAACCAATTCTACTTTATCATAAGCTAAAACAGCGAAAAAGCTATAAAATAATATTGAAAAAAGTTGATGCTCTTGTATTTCTGAGCCCCTCATTTATCAAGGAGCTCGATTATTTTAATGTAGAAAGGGAGGCATATAAAAATAAACTTTTCGCAATCCCAAATCCATTTTCCATTCAAATAAACCCAAGCAATCTTAAGGATAAGAAAAATGTCATCCTTTTCGTTGGGCGACTAAATATCCTACAAAAAAGAGTTGATATTTTATTAGATATTTGGAAAGCGCTTCACACACAACTTCCAGATTGGGAATTTTGGGTGGTAGGTGACGGGCCTGAAAGAAAAAACATGGAAAAGTTTGCAAAATCAAATAAACTTAACCGTATAAAATTTTTCGGTTATGACGACCCAACTAATTATTATAAAAAAGCAAAAATTCTTCATTTCACATCTGCATTTGAAGGCTTTGGGAATGTACTGGTAGAAGCACAAAGAGAAGGCGTAGTTCCTGTGTTATTCAATTCATACGGTGCTGCAGTTGATATTGTTGAAGATAAAAGGAACGGTATACTTATACAACCCTTTGAGGTTGATTTATTTATAGAAGAGAGTCTGCACCTTATAAATACACCTTATTTAATAGAAAAAATGGCTGAAAATGCTATTGTTGATTCTAGGAAATTCAGCTATGAAAATATTTCTAATCTATGGTTTTCATTATTTGAAAAGATAAGTGTCAATTAACTTTATGGTAATTTTAACCAACTCAACACTTTTCGCTTACTTCGATTATTGAGTACAATTTGAAAGGTAAATAACTTCATTAGATTTGATCTTATTTCCACTGTACCTGCATTAAAGTTATAAAGAATGTTTTGCAGTAATTAATTTATCTTACATTTTATCTATTTAATAAAAGTATTTGTATTAAATATCATTCTCTTGCACTTTCATGTTCTTGGAACAAAGAGCAGTGTCTATTCAATTTTAATATAAGTCAGTCTACGAAAATTTGAAGCTAATTTGCCTGATACACTCTTTAGGGATTGGCGGGATGGAACGCGTTATGGCAACACTACTACAGCATTTTGCACTACATATAGAACTAGAAATCCACTTAATGCTAATTGGCCGAAAACGCGAAATATTACAAGATATTCCGGACCGTGTTTTCATTCACAAACCTGATTGGCCTTTCGAAGACAGCAAACGTACTTGGCATACACTAAAGACCCTGGCATTCATTCGGCAGAAAACGATTTCAATACAGCCTGATTTCATTCTAAGCTTTGGAGAAATGTGGAATAATTTAGTACTTCTTTCCCTCTTAGGCCTACCATATCCTGTTTATCTATCTGACCGCAGCAAACCTGAAAAAGATTTAGGACAATTACAAAACTGGCTGCGAGATAAACTCTACCCTATGTCAGCGGGCTATATCGCACAAACCGAGCAGGCCAGGAAAGCAGCATTGAAAAACAAATGGAACAACAATATTCAAGTAATTGGCAACCCCATTTCCAAAATAAGCTGTCAAGAATCGAATAGAGAAAAAATCATACTCAGTGTGGGACGGCTCATTCCCACCAAGCATTTTGACCGCTTGATTCATGTTTTTAATCAATGCCAGACTATTGACTGGAAGCTAATTATAGTAGGTGGAGATTCCAACCAGATGAAACTTTCCAAGCTGCTTGAAACTCAAGTTCAGGAGCTTGGTTTACAGGATCGAATCATCATTACTGGCCAACAGATTAACGTTACACCATACTACTGCCGGAGTGCTATCTTTGCGTTCATGTCAACTTCGGAAGGCTTTCCTAATGTACTAGGAGAGGCCTTGGCAGCCGGCTGTGCCTGTATCGCCTATGATTGCTCGGCTGGCCCTGCTGATCTTATTGACGACGAAGTAAATGGGTTCCTTATTAAAGAAGGAGATGAATCTAAGTATATAGAAAGACTACAACAATTAATGGATAAATCTGAATTACGAGAACAATTTGGTAAAGCTGCCCAAGAAAAAGCACAGCAATTTGCATCATCTAAAATCGCAAAGCAGTACCTCGATTTCATCACTAGGCAAGATGCAAGGACTCAATGAAGTTGATAATCAACACAGCTCACCAACGCTTCGGGGGAGCAATTCAAGTGGCGTTGTCTTTCATCAACGAGTGCTTGCACTTCCCCGAAAATCAGTATTATGTTTGGGTAGGCCCGGGCGTGAGACAATCGTTGATCGAAGCCGACTTCCCAAGCAATTTTCACTTTCAGCATTTTGATTTTGGCGTTATTAATATGAGAAAAGCATTTGCCATCAACCGGATCCTAAGACGGGCAGAGCGAGGCATTCAACCAGATTGCATCATTTCCACCTCAGGTCCAAGTTATTTCCATTCTAAAGCACCCCAAATTGTTGGCTTCAATTTACCATTATACATTTACCCAGAATCTCCTTATTTGCAGGGATTGCCCCTCAGCCAGAAGTTGCTTACAATGATAAAGAAGCATATACACTATTATTTTTTCAAACGTGATGCTACCGCGTACCTGGTACAAACCGATGACGTTAATAGCAGGGTGCGCAAGGCTTTAGAGACTGACAATGTATACACTGTAACCAACACCTTCAGCTCTTTTTACAAAAATTGGAAACTACTGCCCCCAAAACTTCCACCCAAAGCACCGGGCATCTTCCGATTCGTCACTATCTCTGCCTATTACCCGCATAAAAATCTAAAAATCATACCTGACGTACTTAAAGAACTCCAAAAGAGAGGATGCCAAAATGTAGAGTTTGTCCTAACACTAAATCCAGTTGATTTCCAGCGCATTATAAGAAATGAATATAAAGGACACATTTTAAATATTGGTCCCGTTATGCCACCGGAATGCCCTTCATTATATGCCGAGTGCGATGCTCTGTTCCTACCTACCCTGGCAGAATGCTTTTCAGCTTCCTATCCGGAGGCCATGGTGATGGAAATACCAATTGTCACTACTGACCTGGGCTTTGCTCGTAGCATTTGTGGAGAGTCAGCACTTTATTTTAAAGCCAAAAATGCAGCGTCAGCATCGGACGTCATAGAGCGTTTGCTGAAGTCGCCGGAATTACAGGAAGAATTAAAGAAAGAGGGGAAGGAAAAGGTTATACATTTTGACACACCGGCACAGCGAGCCAGGAAATATCTTGCGATTTGCAAACAATTTGCGAATTCATCAAAATCTTTCGAAATGAGCCAATCAATAAAATAAGAAAATGATTCGAACTTTAATTAAATAAATGTCAAATAAACCCTGCTGTAAACTTAATTGCTTTCCCACAATTATTGATTTCTTCTAAATGAAATCTATCCTCCAAACCGCATCTCGACACCTATCTAATCTACCTGGCTGGCGCACCAAACGGAAAATTGTAATTATTGAATCTGATGACTGGGGCAGTATTCGCATGCCTTCATGGGAAGCTTTTGAAGACTTACAAATGGCAGGTCTAAACCTTACGTCAGGAGATAATCGACGTTATAATCTAAATGATACATTGGCTAGTGCTGAGGATCTGAATGGGTTGTTTGACACTCTGTTGTCCATCCATAAAAAATATGGCAAGCAACCTGTCTTTACTGCGGTTAGTGTGGTCGCTAATCCTGATTTTGAAAAAATACGAGCTAATAATTTTGAAGAGTATGACTACGAGCCTTTTACTTTTACTCTTAAGCGCTATGATAAAGAATCCGCCTTTAAACTGTGGCAGTATGGGGTTAAAGAACATTTATTTGTTCCAGAATTCCATGGACGTGAGCATTTGAATGTAGCTCAATGGATAAAAGCACTACAAGAAGGGGACAAAGCGACGCTGCATGCCTTTACCCGCAGTTGCTGGGGTTTTACCCCATCAAATGGCTATAACTACCTAGCAGCATTTTATTTAGATCGTCCTACGGACCTGCACCTACAGGAAAAAGTGCTTAAGGAAGGCTTACAGCTATTTAAATCACTGCATGGATATGAAGCATCCTTATTCGTGCCACCTAATGGTTTTATCCACAATTCATTGGAGGAGGTTGCTGCAAATGCAGGCATTCGGTACATGAGTACTCCGAAAATACAAAAGGAATCAATTGGGTTTGGCCGAACCAAACGACATTTTAGATGGCTGGGAAAGAATAACAATCACGGTCAGTGTTACCTTACTCGTAATGCATTTTTTGAACCCAGTTCGCCAGGCAGAGACTGGGTTGTTACTTGTCTAAATGAGATTGAAATTGCGTTTAGGTGGGGCAAACCCGCTCTTATTAGCAGTCATCGGGTTAATTACATTGGTGGTTTACAAGAACAAAATAGAGAAAAAGGTTTGAAAGCATTGCATGCATTGCTCTCCTCAATATGCCAACGTTGGCCTGAGGTGGAATTTAAAACAAGCACTGAACTTGGAAATATAATTTCTAATCAAAATAAAAATAGTTAATTATGAAATATGCTTTAATTCTGGGAGGTGGAGGATTCATTGGCGGCCATTTAGGTAAAAGGTTAAAAGACGAAGGCTTATATGTTCGAATTGTAGATATTAGGCCTGAGCATGAATTTTGGTCACATGAAGATATTTGTGATGAGTATATTGAAGGAGATCTTCGGGATCCAAGTTTAGTCGAAGATATTATGAGGGCACCTTATCAACAAAGGGACGACGATGAGAGTAACTCCTTTGATGAAGTGTATCAATTGGCTGCGGATATGGGTGGTGCTGGCTATATCTTCACAGGTGAGAATGACGCAAACGTAATGCACAATTCCGCATTGATTAACCTTAATGTGGCATACGAAGCTAATCGTAAGCGGGTTAAAAGAGTCTTTTATTCTTCGTCAGCATGTATGTACCCCGAACATAATCAATTAGATCCAGATAATCCCAATTGCAAAGAGGACAGTGCCTATCCAGCCAATCCGGATTCAGAATATGGATGGGAGAAACTTTTCTCCGAAAGAATGTACTTAGCCTTCAATCGAAACTACAAACTAGATGTTAGGGTCGCTCGTTTTCACAACATCTTCGGTCCTATGGGGACATGGACAGGAGGGAAAGAGAAAGCGCCTGCCGCCATGTGTCGTAAAGTAGCTAAAACACATAACGGTGGCTCGATTGAGGTGTGGGGAACTGGTCAACAGACCCGCTCTTTCCTATACATTGATGATTGCCTGGAAGCAATCCTTCGTTTCATGCGCCAAGACCAATTTCTAGGCCCAGTCAATATAGGGTCAGAGGAAATGGTGACCATCAACCACCTTGCGCAAATTGCCATAGATATCTCAGGGAAGGATATTACTATTCAAAATATCCAGGGTGATGAATTTGTAAAGAAGTATGGGTTTAGCTGCCCAGTAGGGGTTATGGGAAGAAATTCTGACAACCAACTTTATAAAGAAAAAATGGGCTGGGAAGTTAATATGCCTTTAATTGATGGAATGAAACAGACCTATTCCTGGATTAATAAACAAGTTGTCGATTCCAAATCCCTATCCTCTTGAAAGGTAACCCTAATACCTTTGTAATCCTCGACCAGGCATCAGGATATCTTCAACTAGATATTCTAGAGGCTGCCAGGAAAAAGTATATTAACCGGGTGATTATAGCAGGAACACTTGTGGAAAGATCCACTAAACTGGATTCAAATACTATTTGGGAGAAAATCATCCCATATGACCGGTCAACCACTATACTTAGGTTATCAACCTGGATAATAGCTACTTTACAAATGTTTTGGTTAGTTGGGAGTAAATATAGGAAAGCTCATATCCTGGCAATCACTAATCCTCCATTCAGTGTATTTGTACCCTGGTTATTGGGTTGTAAGTATGATATTTTGATGTATGACATTTACCCGGATACTTTAGTTCGATACAATTACTTAAGTTCAAATAATCCGGTTGTTCAAATTTGGAAATGGATGAATTCCAAGGCATTTAAAAAGTCTAATAAAGTCTTTACCCTGAGTGAAGGAATGAGGGTAATTGTTTCCAGCTATGTAAGCCAGGATAAGATCGAAATTGTTCCTATTTGGACGGATAGCGACTTTATTACACCGATTCCAAAAAACAAAAATAAATTCCTAAAGGAAAAATCATTTAACAATAAGTTTTTGATCATTTATTCAGGCAACATGGGAAAAACACATCCTATTGAAGTATTGTTGGAGCTTTCTAAGTTATTAAATCCTGAATTATTCCATATTGTCTTAATAGGAGGAGGTCATAAATACAATGAGATTAAAAGCACACTAGCAAATGGTAAGGCTTACAATTTGACGCTGCTTCCATGGCAGCCCGTAGATATGTTACCACATTTACTTTCTGCGTCGGATATCAGTGTTGTCACTTTAGACAATAAGGCTTCTTCTCTCAGCGTGCCAAGTAAAACTTTTAATATTCTATCCGCAGGAAAGCCAATATTGGCCATCGCAGAAAAAGGATCTGAACTGACCAGGTTATTAAACCAATATAACTGTGGCAACTCATTTAATCCTGATGAATTGATGGAAATGAAGTCATGGATAGAATTTCTTCGAAAAGAACCTGAAGAACATCAAGAACTGGCAAAGAATAGTCTGATTGCATCGAAATATTTTACTAAAGCTAATGCAGAAGAGCTGGTTTAATGAAACAGAATTATCTTAAAGTAAAAAGATTAATAGATACACTAAGAGTGTTGTTCAATTGAAATGTTTATTTAAATCGAGACTAATGTGAAGGTAGTTGAGATTTAAATTCAAAATTGCCTAATTTAATTAGAGAAAAGAAAAGCTGGTAGTGATTGATAAGTATGTAAGGATAATTAAGAATCATGTTTTAAATTATCCTGGATGGAGGTCAAACCGGAAAATTGTCGTAATCGAGAGTGATGATTGGGGTTCTATTCGGTGTCCGGATAAGCCTTTTTTAAATCGGTTCAAGAAAATAATTGGAGATCGACCGTCCAATCCATATCTGAAAGTTGACTCGTTAGCATCAGAGGAAGACTTGAGTCATTTGTTTGACTTGTTAAATACGTATAAAGACCATAAAGGGCGACCTCCAGTGATAACATTTAATGTGATCCTTGCCAATCCAAATTTTGAGAAAATTAACGATAGTGAATTCCAAGAATACTTTTATGAGCCATTTCAAAATACCTTATCACGATATGACTCCCATGTCAATTCCTTTTCAATTTGGAAAAAAGCTATGGAATGCGGACTCATGCATCCACAGATACACGGAAGGGAGCATGTCAACGTTTTGAAGTGGCTTGAATTATTGCGTAGTGGCCATAAAGAGCTGAGGGAGGTTTTTCAGTTGGGGACCTGGGCTCTGCCTCATGACTCATCTGTGTCAAATACCAAGCTTCAGTCAGCACTAGATTATGAAATCAATTATCCTCGGGAATTTCATTATAAGTATATAGCGGATGCGCAGGCAATGTTTGAAAAAGCATTTGGCTTTCGCTCGATTAGTTTTATTCCCACCAATTTTACGACGGATCCGGGGTTAGCTTCCAATCTCCATCTTTGGGATATAAAGGCAATGCAAGGGATGAAGTATTTAGTTTACCCAAAAGGTAGAAATGTAGGTCAGCCCAGACATTTTGAGCGTCGGATTGCTGGATTTGATAAAAAGTTCAAATTATACAACTTAGTCAGGAATGCTAATTTTGAGCCGTCGCAGAAAGCACCAAATCACGACAATATAGGCTTTTGCATGTCTGCAATCAATAACGCATTTTTTCACAACAAACCCGCTATCATCAATGCACACCGCCTCAATTTTGTTGGGTATATCGACCCCGGTAATCGAGACCGTAATTTGCGTTTACTTCACAAATTGCTCCATCGCATCATTTGCAGGTGGCCTGACGTGGAGTTCATGTCAAGTGAGGAGTTAGTCAAAGAAATGATGGGTTATAATAACTCAAAGAATGCAGATAAGAATGAATGAAGTGTTTGCACAAATATTATTCATATATTGGATTTAATTACCAGGTTTTAATACCGTTGAATTGAATGTAGGAGTTCATAAGTTTAGCGAAAAATTCACTAATCTAATTAAGAGATTTAGTAATGTTCATTTTGATAAGGGAGAGAACATAGTGATTTTTTCTATTCCTCGTAGTGGGTCAACATGGCTTATGGAATTAATAAAGACACAGGATGGGTTTAAGATTTGTAATGAACCATTGAATATCAGAGAACCAATAATTGCTGAAGCACTAGGAATTGGAAATTGGAATGAATTATATTCAGAAGAATTTTCAAGAAACATATTGCAATATTTTGTTGAAATTGTAAATGGAAAGCACAAATATTTAAATGGGAATCCACTTAGAGAATTTTATCGTCCTATATCTACAAGAATTGTTTTTAAAGTGATTAATGGAGGTGAATTAATTATAAATGAAATATCGAAGGCAGCAAATGCAAGAGTGATATACTTATTGAGACATCCAATTCCTGTTTCACTTTCCAGAAGACTATTGCCTAGAATTGAAGTGCTTTCATCTGAAAATATAATACAACATTTGGATTCGGAAGAAAGAAATCTTGCCAGAAAGCTCAGGAGCGTGGATAGTCATATTATCTTAGCTACATTATCTTGGTGTATTCAAACTAAGTTGGCTTTGAATAATGCAAATGATGATTGGACAATACTGACTTATGAACAACTAGTACTTAATCCTGATCCGATTGTTGATTATTTGGCTAAAAAATATAATTTATCAAGCAAAGAAAGAATCGTTTTGCGATTGAGGAAGCCATCTGCTGTAACTGTTCAGTCAGATCCAGGTACTAAAGAGGATATTCTAAACAGTGAAGGAATTGAATTAATTAATAAGTGGAGAACTCAAATTTCTCCCGATACTGAATCCCAAATATATGAAATTCTAGAAGTGTTTGGATTAAATATTTATGACAGGTTCACATCAACTCCATTGAAGTACATAATTAAGTAATTCAAAGTTTTTGTAATACTGTAACAATAATTCAATTCTTCTTCGATTGTAAAATATTTGTTAGAATAGCGCCAGAAATACTTACTTGTGTATATTGCTCGGCCTTAGTAATGCTATTTTTTTGTTCAGTTATCGAGCCGTTTCAAGTTTCCTAATGTTGAGTTCATGAGTTTAAATTAACTGGGTGTATTAATAGAAGTAGTAGCTGTATAAAATGTGTGGTATAACCGGATTTGTAGATTATGTTGCAGAGTCTGATGAACAACTCTTATATCAGATGGTGGCATCGATGACTCATAGAGGGCCTGATGATAAGGGAGTAATGTTGATTCAATCTAACCAAGCTAAGATAGGCTTGGGGCACACAAGGCTCGCCGTAATAGATTTGTCGCACTCAGGCCATCAACCAATGTCGCACAATCAACTCAGTATTGTTTACAATGGAGAGATTTACAACTATAAAGAACTACGAAGCCAACTTGAATGTATGGGTAGTAATTTTAAAAGTGAATCGGATACGGAAGTAGTTTTACATGCCTATGAAAAATGGGGAAGACAGGCAGTTGAGCGTTTTGTGGGTATGTTTGCTTATGCCATCTATGATATCAAAGAAGAGACACTTACGATAACCAGAGACAGAACCGGAGTAAAGCCATTGTATTATTATCATTCTGACACTCTATTTTTATTTGGATCTGAACTAAAGCCATTAATGGCTCATCCAGGTTTTGAGAAGAGGATCAATGCTTCTGTATTACGCAACTATTTGCATCGCGGACATATTGCCGCACCTTTTTCAATCTTTGAAAACTGCTATAAGTTAGAGCCGGGGCATCATTTAATTTTAAATATTCAGGACAATTCTATTTCAAAAAAATGTTACTGGGATGTCTTTGATCATTACAAGAGTGATAAGTTAAACATCAGCTATGACGATGCAAAGTTTGAGATGAGCACATTGCTAAAATCAGCTTCTGAATACAGGATGGTGTCTGATGTTCCCGTCGGTGTTTTTTTGAGTGGTGGGTATGATAGCACGGCAATCACTTCCATATTGCAAACAGATCGTACTGAAAAACTGAGGACATTTACCATTGGCTTTAATGATGGCTATAACGAGGCTCCATTTGCGAAACAGACAGCAGAATATTTAGGTACTGAACACACTGAGCTGATTTGTACTTCACGGCATGCTCAGCAGATCATAACAGACCTTGCATTCATTTATGATGAACCATTTGGGGATAGTTCAGCTATACCGACTGCTTTAGTTAGCCAGCTTGCACGTCAGCATGTCACTGTTGCTTTGTCCGCTGATGGAGGTGATGAAGTTTTTTGCGGATACAATTACTATCCGAAGTTTAAAAAGTATGCCGACATAATTTCTAAGGTGCCCAGTTCTCTACGTCCATTTGTAGGCTTATTGGGATCTGAATTAGGCAGTTTGATACCAATGAGCGAACATAGAGTGCATCAAATTAATTCATTTTTCAATGCAATGGAATATGATCAAATGAAGCAGGCAGCCAAATTGTTTAGGCTTATGATGGAAAAGCCAGACAGGTACATTAGTAAATGGTTAAGTCAAAAGGCTGCTCCATTAAACTCGAGTTATAAATTGGATGAAGAAGGATTTCACAGTGAGTTGGAATTTGCCATGGCGAGTGATTATCGGTCGAATTTGCCCAATGGGATTTTAACTAAGGTTGATCGGGCGACAATGTCTGTGAGTCTTGAGGGTCGGGAGCCATTGTTAGATCATCGAATAGTTGAGTTTGCCGCTAGATTGCCAATAAGTTACAAGTACGAAGGCACTACTACTAAAATGATTTTGCGAGATATAGTCCATGACTACATACCCAAGTCAATGATGGACCGTCCTAAGTCTGGTTTTTCTTTACCGATTTACAAGTGGCTCCGTTCAGACCTTTCGTACCTACTTGACGAATATTTAACAGAGGAAGCCCTTTCTTGGTCAGGCTTTTTTAATGAAAAGTACGTTGCCAGCCAAGTTGACTTATTCCGTAAGGGTCGGTTGCACTATGTGAATTTAGTATGGCATGTGTTAATGTTTCAGATGTGGTATGACCGGTGGATGAGGGGATAAATACTTTCTAACATACTACCAACCAATCATTTGGTATTTAATAATTAACACGTATAAAAATATTTCCTTATATAAAATATACTTTAGCTCCCTTCACTAAAAACCAAAATAAATCTTCTACATCGAAGAAGCCTTTGCAACCAACCTATTGGGAGTATCTTAAGAAAAAAAGTGCAGTTATTTAAAGGAGTCTCAATTTAATGCCTAAATAAAATTTGCCATGAAAAAAATAATCATCATCGGTACCAGTGGACACGCTGCAGAATTATGGGAATATGTGCAATATGCCAATCGCCTGAACCCTGCCGAAAGTATGGAAATTGTCGGCTTTATTGACGATCAGGACGACACCTACCGCCATTATGGTTTTCCCCAACCATTTATTGGCCCCATTACTGGTCACCAGCCTTTGAATGGGGTGCAATATCTTATGGGCATAGCCAATTTGAAATTTCGCCAAATGGTGATAGAAGACTTGAAGAGGGATGGAGCAAGTTTTACTGGATTTATCCATCCAACTGCATTGATAGCCTCTTCGGCTAAAATTGGAGAAGGAGTGGTCATTTCCCACAATGCTTCTGTCGGACCCATGGCTCAAATTGGTAATTTTTGCATCCTCAATTCCAGGTGTACCATTGGTCATGACTCTATATTAGGTGACTACAATTTCATCAGCCCGCAGGTCGCTATATCCGGAAACACCATCATTGGAAGTAACAATTTGCTAGGTACCAATAGTGCAACCATACCTGGTATCAAAATTGGAGATCGTAATAAAATAGGAGCAGGGGCAGTTGTCATCAAAGATGTTCCATCTGACGTGACTGTGGTAGGGAATAAAGCGACAATACTCGAAAAAAAATGATGCCTACTTAATTCCAGTATGATTTAATCTAACAGTTAACAAATATTAAAATGGAAGAAAAAATTAAAAATGTCCTGAAAACAGCTCTCGACATTGACAGGGAAATTGAATTGACCGACAAATTTCGTCAATATGATGAGTGGGACTCACTGGGCAGGCTATCCCTCGTTGCAGAAATTGATACAGAATTTGATGTTCAGATAGAAGAAAAGGACTTTGAAAAGCTGAATACCGTAGAAGATTTATTAAATGAAATAAGAAGAAAAATTCCCGGGAGCTAAGACGATACTAACATTGATTTTAAAATCATGCATGAAAATTAGGGTAAATATTCATAAGTTCTAATCAAAAATACATTATGGCTTTACTTACGTTTAACGATGTTGGAATCTCCGGGATGGCAGCGGGAATTCCAGCTAATGTAATCAACAATTACGAATACACACAGTATTTCAGTCCGGCAGAAGTTAAAGAAGTAGTGGACAAAATCGGTATCTATGAACGCAGATTTGCCAGTCCAGGTACTTGTGCTTCCGATCTATGCTTTGCTGCCGCTGAGCGCTTAATAAGTGACCTGTCCATCGAAAAATCCGAAATTGATCTTCTCATTTTTGTTTCACAAACACCAGACTACCGCATGCCAGCCACATCTGTGATCTTACAGGAAAGATTAGGATTGTCCAAACAGACAATGGCATTTGACATTAATTTAGGCTGTTCTGCCTTTATATATGCTATGTCAGTTATTTATGCGTTGGTTCAGCAGGGAGGTATCAGGAAAGCTTTATTGCTCGATGGAGAAACAAGGTCAAGGGCATATCACCCCAAAGACCGGAAAGTGGCTTTCCTGTTTGGTGATGCCGGGGTCGCTGCCATCATTGAAAAAGATCAACGATTTGGTTCCAGTTTTTTTTCATTGAATTCCGACGGTTCAAGGGAGGATCTTATCAAGATTAAAGGTGGTGGATACAGATATCCAAGTTCTCATGAAACACTCAAAGAAAGAGTGATTGACGAACATGGCAATATGAGTACTGATGAGCATGGTTTAATGAACGGAGTAGATGTGTTCAACTTCCTGCTGGCAGAAGTACCTAAGGATTTTAAGTTAACATTGGAATTTGCAAAAATGGATAAATCTGATATTGACTATTTCATATTTCACCAGGCAAACAGTTTTATGAACGGATACCTGGCAAAGAAGTTAAAACTACAAGAAGAAAAAGTACCTACCTGTATTGAGAAATTTGGCAATACTTCATCGGTATCCATCCCATTGACCATCGTTTCACAACTGCAGGATAAATTAAGAAGCAACCGCAAAGTATTAATGTCAGGCTTTGGTGTGGGGATGTCTTGGGCCACCGCAATAGTTAATTTCAACAATTGTATGATTAGTGATTTAGTAGAGGTATAATGGTTATGAATTCATTTTCCCCTTTTAGTTTAATGAATAAAAATATTATAGTTACAGGTGCCTCCTCTGGCATTGGAAGGCAATGTGCCATTTCTTGCAGTATAGCTGGGGCCAGAGTGGTCATGTTGGGTAGAAATAAAGAACGCCTTGAGGAGACCAGGAGTATGATGCAAAACCCGGAAATCCATTCCTGCCAAAGTATTGATTTAAATGAATTCAGGGAAGTAAATGATACAATCAAGAATGAGTGTGGAAAGTTAGGCAGGCTACATGGGCTTGTAAATGCTGCCGGCATATCGGTGACATTACCCTTAAGAGCTATAAGTCCTGAAAAGATAATGGAGACGCTAAACACAAATGTTATATCCTCCATGAATTTAACAAAAATGGCTTGTCAGTCTTCTTTAAAGGCTGAAGAAGGGCTCAGCGTAGTTTTCATTACATCCGTCATGGGTATTGTAGGTGAGTCGGGAAAAACCATTTACGGAATGTCAAAGGGAGCTTTGATTGCCGCATCAAAATCTTTGGCAATCGAATATGCTTCAAAAAAAGTGCGTTTTAATTGCATATCACCGGGTGTGGTGATTACTCCTATGTCGATGAATTCTGTTTACAGTGGAAATGAGTCAACCCTCGAAAGAATAAAAGGTTACCATCCTTTAGGACTTGGAACCCCGGAAGATGTTGCTAACGGTGTCATTTATCTTCTGTCCGATGCGTCAAGATGGGTTACTGGAACCAATCTGGTCATTGATGGCGGATATACTGCCAGGTAAATAAAAAAATTTATGATCGACGTTATAATTGTGGGAGCTAGTGGTCACGCTGCAGAAATAGATGACTACATCGCATATGAAAACAAACGTTTTCAACTGAATCGGTTTAGAGTTGCAGGATTCCTTGATAAGTCTCCGGAAAATTACGCTCGGTATCAGTTTTCCGCTCCATTAATCGGGGATGTTCAGGATCATAAAGTACAAAATGACTGCAAATATATCATGGGGATCGCCAACATTTTAAGAAGAAGATCAATCGTTGAATTTCTGGTAGAGAAAGGAGCTGAATTTGTCACTTATATACATCCGGACACTTATATTTCAGCATCAGCAGAAATAGGCAATGGCGTAGTCATTGCTCCCAACGCGAATATCGGACCCAATGTTTCTATTGGAGATTTTACTATTATAAATGCCCGATGTAGCATCGGCCACGATTCAAAAATTGGAAAATTCAATTTCATTACTCCCAATGTTTGTTTTTCCGGATTTACAGAAGTGGGAGATGAAAATCTGTTTGGGATTAATAGTGCAACTATTCCTTCCATCAAGGTTGGCCATAGGAACAAGATTGCAGCCGGCATGACTCTGGATAAAAATGTAGGAAATGACGAGGTAGTTTTTTACCGCTTCAAGGAAAAAGTTATAGCCGTCCCCAAAACTGCTAAATGATACAGTAGGCGATGTATTTATATTTTAAACGATTATTTGATTTTCTTTTTTCCTTATTGGGCTTAATTATATTGTTGCCATTTTTCCTTATTATTTCTATCCTCCTAAGGTTTTCTGGTGAAGGCGAAATATTTTACTTCCAGGAACGCATTGGCTACCGGAAGAAGCCGTTCAAAGTTTGGAAATTTTCCTCCATGCTGAAAAACAGCATCAACATGGGCACTAAAGCACTTACCTTACGCAACGACCCCAGAGTAACCCAAATGGGTAAATACCTCCGCATCTCCAAGATTAATGAGCTTCCCCAAATCATCAATGTCGTTCTTGGCGAAATGAGTCTTGTCGGTGCACGCCCTTTGATCCCTACCAGTTTCAAAAAATATACTCCTGAGGTTCAAGAAAAGATCTACAACACCCGGCCAGGTGTAACCGGCATTGGGTCCCTGGTATTCCGGGACGAAGAAGAACTGGTGACCGCTGTCAAAAATTTGGGTTTCGACCCCCTGGATTATTATGCCAAATATATCTACCCCTACAAAGGGGCACTGGAAATGTGGTACCAGGAAAATATCTCTTTTTCTGTCGACTTGAAAATCTTGCTGCTCACCTTTTGGCAAATCATTTTCCCCGGAAGCGAATGGACGTTCAGGGTGTTAAATGGGTTGCCCAAACGCCCGGATGAGTTGACCATTCAAGGTTTGCATTCATTGCCTCGTTAGGAAGGTCTCAAAGTCTGAAGGTCTTAAGGTCAGAAGGTCTTAAGGTCTTAAGGTCGGAAAGTCGAAAGTCTCAAGTTTAAGGTTTTCGCCTTCGGCAGGTTGAGGTTAAGGTTGAGTAAGTTTAGGGGTTAGTCATTTGGCTACGCCGTCATTTGCTTCGCGTCATTTGTTGTCTTCGAGTTGTTGTGTGTTTTTTAATTATTTTGTTATCAGAGGATGGTTCTGACTACTACTAACGGCCTTGCTACGAGCTAACAACTACGAGCTACGAGCTAATATGAGGTTGAGGATTTCGCCTTCGGCAGGTTGAGGTTGAGGGGAGCAGAATCCTCGCTTCGCTTTTTAGTGCTTTGTTGTTGAGCGCTTCGCTGTTTATCGTTGCACTGTTTAGTGGTTATAGTTTTACTCGCTATATACTCTATATACTCTATAAACTCCCTAACTTTATAAACACTCTAAAAGCTATAAATATACTTATAATTAACACTATTTTTGCAATAAGATAAAATTATATTTAAAACTTTGAAAAAATTAATGCTCCCTGCAGATCTGATCAGACGCGACCTTTACATGGATCGAGTGATACCGTATATCGGCAAAAACCTGATTAAAGTATTTACCGGACAGCGACGGGTAGGGAAAAGCTATTTGTTGTTTCAGATCATTTCACATGTGCAAAAAACTAACCCGGCGGCACATATCATTTATATCAATAAAGAAGATCTTCAATTTGACCCAATTAGATCAGCATCCGACCTGTCAGATTACATCCATCATCATAAAGCCGGAAAAACTTACGTATTTATAGATGAAATTCAAGATATACCTGATTTTGAAGTTGCGTTAAGGTCTCTGGCGCTGGACAAAGATTTGGATATATATTGTACAGGAAGTAATGCCAGATTGTTGTCAGGAGATGTAGCCGGATTCTTAAGCGGTCGTCATATGGAAATTGCGGTTTTCAGTCTGTCCTACCCGGAGTTCCTGGAGTTTCACCAACTGGATAATTCACATGAAAACCTGATGTTATATATGAAATTTGGTGGGCTTCCCTATCTGAGGCACTTGCCGTTAATAGAAGAAATAGCTTGGGAATATTTGAAAAATATCTACAGCACAATTGCATACCGGGACATTATTCAAAGATATGCAGTTCGCAATGTTCACTTTCTCGAGAGGCTTGTGATCTATCTGGCTGCTCATATCGGGAGTCTTTTCTCGGCAAAAAACATTAGTGATTATTTAAAATCACAAAAAACAAATATGGCTCCCAATCAGGTACAGGTCTATATCCAGCATCTGATGGATGCTTTTATTATCCTATCTGCAAAACGGTATGATATAAAGGGTAAAAGGTTGTTTGAATTTGGCGAGAAATACTACTTTGAAAATTTGGGTATCCGCAATGCAATTTGGGGATTTCGACCTGATGATTTGGGTAAAATTATAGAAAACATGGTCTTCTGCCATTTACAATTATCAGGCTATCAGGTACACGTTGGTAAATTGGACCAAAATGAAATTGATTTTATTGCTCAAAAATACGGTGAAAAAAAATATATACAGGTGGTACTAAGGGTAACAGATACCAAAACCCTTAAACGGGAATTTGGTAACCTGCTGGCGATCAAAGATAATTATCCTAAGTTGATCATCACCTTTGACAAATTTTCCGGCAATACTATGGACGGTATCGAAATCGTAAATCTAAAAGACTTTTTATCCTCCTATTGAATACTTCGCAGTTTTTACCCGAATGACCTCTAAACGCTCTAAACTCCCTAAACTCTCTAAACTAAAAAGCTTCGCTGTTGAGTGCTATGCGGTTGATCGCTTCGCTGTTTATCGTTGCACTGTTTAGTGATTAGTAGTCATTGGCTTCGCGTCATTTGGCTTTGCCGTCATTTGCGCTACTCCCGTTATTTTGCTTTGCTTTCATATGTTGTCTTGAGTTGTTGAGATATAGGTTTTTGAATTATATTGGAATTAGAGATTGCCAACTGCGAACCGCGAAAAGCTACGAGCTAAAAAAATTGATCCATGAATAAAATCGACATTATCGCGGGTGCCCGTCCCAATTTTATGAAAATAGGCCCGGTCATTCATGCGATTCACAAGCATAACAAAAACAATGAAAATAAAATAGAATACCGACTTATACACACCGGTCAGCATTACGACAAAGCCATGAGTGAGAGCTTTTTTCAACAGCTCAATATTCCGGAACCAGACATCAATCTGGGTGCAGGTGGCGGCACACAGGCAGAACAAACTGCAGCGATTATGACGGGATATGAACGCTCTCTCCAAAATGAAAAGCCGGAACTTTGTATCGTAGTAGGCGATGTCACATCAACCATGGCCTGCTCTATTGTAGCCAAAAAAGCATGGATTCATGTTGCCCACATCGAAGGGGGAATACGCTCCGGTGATATACGTATGCCCGAGGAGATTAACCGCATTGTTACAGACAGTATAACCGATTTCTTTTTCACTACCTCAGAAACGGCCAATCAAAACCTCAAAGGTGAAGGGGTTGATTCCAAAAGAATATTTTTTGTAGGTAATACTATGATTGATTCCCTATTGGCCAACCTGGAAAGAGTACAAAAACCAGACTTTTTCGATAAAGAATCACTGACTCAGGGTTCTTACCTGGTCGCCACTTTACACAGGCCTTCCAACGTCGATGATCCTGCCAATCTGGAAAAACTGATGTCTATCATTCAAGCCCATTGTGGAGGTAAGAAAGTGATCTTTCCCATGCACCCCCGTACCAGAAAGATCTATGACGGAATACAAAAATCATATAGCCAGATCATCATTTCCCAACCCATGCCCTATCTCGAATTTATTTACCTCATAAAAAATAGCAGCGGTATTCTCACCGATTCAGGAGGAATCACGGAAGAAGCTACCGTATTAGGTATTCCGTGTATGACCCTGAGAGACAGCACTGAAAGACCGGAAACAGTTACCATCGGCACCAATGAAATGGTAGGAACCGATCCCGGTAAAATAGTTTCACACCTGGAAAAAATGGTGGCCGGTCAGTGGAAAAAAGGCGGTATACCTCCATTGTGGGACGGCAAAACCGCTGAAAGAATTGTAAAGGTGATCGCTTCCATGAACAAACCAACATGACTATTTTCAATCATAAATTCACCCCTTCTGAAGCATTGGAAGGGGTGAATGATTATAATAAAAAGTTCTGAAAGAGCGATATATAAATAGCCTCACCTAAAGCTTTGGGTGGGGTTAGGATTTGAAACATATGAAACATACCTTTCAAGCCCCCCGAATATTCTATAAAAACATTACTCCAAATCAAGACTACCAAAACTTTATTAAATCAACCAAGTTTTCTAATTTCGGAATATGAAAAAAACACTACTGATTTCCATTTTGCTTTTATCCGTTTCCCTTTACGGGCAAAAGACCAAAGCCATCGATAAAAATCCGGGCTCATCCTCCTCAATGGCCGTTCAGGCTGAAGATTATCACGGACTGCAATGGCGAAATATAGGACCATTCCGCGGAGGAAGATCCGTAGCGGTCAGTGGTATTCCCAACAATGACCAGGTATACCTCGCCGGCTATACAGGTGGAGGTCTCTGGAAAACAGAAGATGCAGGCATCTCATGGCTCAATATTTCCGACGGGTTTTTCCAAACAGGCTCTGTAGGAGACATCGCCGTTAGTGAATCAGACCCCAATGTCCTATACGTTGGCATGGGAGAACACGCAATCCGCGGTGTCATGACTACCTATGGTGACGGTGTATACAAATCCGTCGATGGGGGCAAAACCTGGACACACCTGGGTCTGGAAAAAACAAGACACATCTCGGATGTCATTATACATCCCACCAATCCGGAGGTAGTATTTGTCGCCGCGCAAGGGGCAGCCCACGGACTTACCGAAGAAAGAGGAATCTATAAAAGCGAGGATGGGGGCAAAACCTGGAAAAGAACTCTGTATGTGGATGAAAATACGGGAGCTTCTTCACTCAGTATGGACATGAACAACCCCCGTATTCTATACGCCGCTACCTGGGAACACATACGACTTCCCTGGCAGGTGAGAAGCGGAGGCTCCGGATGTGCGATTTGGAAATCTACCGACAGCGGTGAGACCTGGACAAAGATCAATCAGGGCTTGCCTTCAGAAATGGGCAAAATTGGTGTCAGTGTCTCCCGGGCAAATTCCCAAAAGGTATACGCCATCGTGGAAGCTGAAAAATCAGTAGCCGGTTTGTACCGCTCGGATAATGGAGGAGCGACCTGGACCCACATGACCAATAACCCCCTACTGACCAGCCGTTCATGGTATTATATGGAAGTGTTGGCCGACCCTATTAATGAAGATGTCGTTTATGTCCTGAATTCTCCCCTCACCCGCTCAATCGATGGAGGAAAAACCTTTAACATCATTCCCGTTCGCCATATCGACACCCATGACCTGTGGATCAACCCCAATAATCCCTCCAATATGATCCTGGGCGATGATGGTGGTGCAGAGATCACCTTTAACAGGGGTAAGAGCTGGTCGACTCAGGACAATCAACCGACTGGGCAGTTTTACCGCGTGATTACCGATCAGTTATTTCCATACAGAATTTATGGTGGTCAGCAGGACAACACTTCTGTCGTCATAGCCTCGCGCAACAATTATATTGGAATTACCGAAAAGGACTGGACATATGGTCCCGGTTGTGAATGCGCATTTATAGCTTTTGATCCAAAAAACCCCTTACTTTTATACGGAGGATGCTACCAGGGAGGAATCGAAGTATTAAATACTGAAAACGGCCATGGCAAAGACATCAGGCAGTATCCGTCTAATATTCTCGCTTTCAATCCTCAGGATATGAAATACCGTTTTAATTGGAATGCTCCGATCATAGCATCACCTCACGATTATAACACCATCTATCACGGTGCGCAACTTCTGATGAAAACTACTGATGGTGGCTTGACGTGGCAAGAGATCAGCCCGGACCTGACCCGGAATGAGAAGGAAAAACAGGGCCTGGGAGGGGCACCCATCACCAATGAAGGCGCAGGTGGAGAAAATTATAATACGCTGAGTTATGTCATCGAATCTCAACATGAAAAAGGAGTGATCTATACCGGAAGTGATTGTGGAAAAGTCTACATGACACGAAATGGAGGCGATTTCTGGGAGGATATTACCCCTGCCGGTCTTTCAGAAAGCCTTATTTACTCAATAGAAATATCACCTCACGACCCGGCCACTGCTTATATATCAGCTACCCGGTATAAATTCAATGATTTTGCCAGTATGAGCTATAAGACCACAGATTATGGAAAATCGTGGAGAAATATCAATCAGGGTATTCAAAAAGATGATTTTATCCGCGTCATACGGGAAGATCGCAAGGTAAAAGATCTCCTGTATGCCGGCTCGGAACGAGGTTTTTACTTATCGTACAATGGTGGAAAAGAATGGCACCGGTTTCAACTCAATCTACCCGTGGTTCCCATCACCGATATGGCTATTCCGGAACATGAAAATGACCTGGTAGTAGCTACAGCCGGAAGATCCTTTTGGATACTGGATGATCTGAGCTCCATACAACAGTCCGTGGGCAAAGAAATTTCTAAAACGACCCTAATTTCACCCAAACCAAGCATAAAATACGAAGGCTATATACCTTCGTGGATGGATCTTCCTCCAGGTATAGGTGAAAATCCCCGTATGGGTGTCATCCTCGATTACGTCCTTCCGGAAGATGCTGACTCTACAGGAATACGATTGGAAATTCTCGATGCTGTAGGTAATGTTATCAGAAGCTATTCAAGTCTTCCCGACACCCTTTTCAAAGCTTTCTCAGGTGGTCCTCCCGCACCTAAAGTCTTACCTGCAAAAAAAGGGTTCAATCGATTTGCCTGGGATTTTCGCCGCGAAACACTGCCTCCCATCCCGGATGCCTTTGTATACGGTGATTACCGCGGATCAAGAGTCTCTCCAGGGAATTATTCAGCTCGCCTGATCAGTAAAAATGATACTTCACAGGTGTCAATTGAATTACAGCAGGATCCTAACCTGCAGGAAATAGGACAGGCACAATGGGATGAGCAGCAACAATTCCTTCAAAAAATAGAAACCTCTATAAGCGATATACACCGATCTGTCAATGATCTTAGGAAAGTAAAGTCGCAGCTTGCGCATTACAATGGCTTGCTCAAAGACCGGGAAGGAGAAAAAGTTCTGTATGAGCAGGGAGAGAAACTCGTGAAAATGCTATCGGATTGGGAAGACCAGGTAGTACAAACCCGCCAGAGTAATTTTCAGGACGTTATCAATTTTCCAAGCAGGCTCAATGCACAGTATTTTTCACTGAAAGAAGCAGTGGATACCCATGATCCACGCCTGGCAAGGGGAGCAAAAGTCCTCTTAAAAGATCTCGACTCAGAATGGTTGGATTTTAAAAAGGAGTTGTCCATATTGATCGATGAGCATATCAACTCATACAATACTTCATACAAAGAGAGATCCATTCCCGCACTTATCATCGGGAAATAAGGTATGAACTCAGACAATCCATTCCCTCGGATCTGGCTTTCATCTCCCCATATGAGCGGTAGGGAAATGAAATACATAGAGGAGGCTTTTGCCCATAATCATGTATTTCCACTGGGATCCAACGTAACAGGTTTAGAGAATGATGTATGCCTCTATACCGGTGCAGAAGCGTGTACATGCCTTTCTTCCGGCACGGCGGCCATACACCTGGCACTGATCCTCCTTGGTGTGGATGTTGATGATGAAGTGCTGTGTTCCTCTTTTACTTTCTCCGCCTCCGCTAACCCCATAGTCTATTTGAAAGCAAAACCCGTCTTTGTCGATTCAGAGACGGAAACCTGGAATATGGATCCTGCACTTCTCCGGAAAGCAATAGAAGACCGAATACGCATTACTGGGAAAAACCCCAAAGCACTTATCCTGGTACATCTTTACGGCATGCCTTCCAAAATAAAAGAGATATTGGAAATCGCTTCAGAGTATAGTATTCCTGTAATCGAAGATGCTGCCGAAGCACTGGGCTCCACCTACGATGGCAAGCATTGCGGTACATTTGGTCAAATCGGGGTATTGTCGTTTAATGGAAATAAGATCATCACTACTTCCGGAGGGGGGGCTTTGATCTCCAATCACACTGAATATTGCCGGAATTCACTGTTCCTGGCTACCCAGGCCCGGGATGCAGCCGTTCATTACCAGCATTCCCATATAGGGTACAATTACCGCATGAGCAATATCAGTGCCGGCATTGGGCGAGGTCAGATGGAAGTACTTTCCGAACGCATTGCCAAAAGAAGAGAACATTTTTTCTTTTATAAAAATGCACTGGAATCCATTCCAGGCACCGAATTTCTGACAGAACCCTCCGACAAATATTTCTCCAACCATTGGCTCACTGCCTTTGTGATGGATCCAGGAAAAAATGGGGGAATTACCCGTGAAGATGTACGCCTACTGCTTGAAAAACACAATATCGAATCCCGTCCACTATGGAAACCCATGCATCTTCAACCCGTTTTTAAAGATTGCCAGTATTATGCCAATGGCACTTCTGAAAACCTTTTTACCAATGGACTTTGTCTACCTTCCAGTTCTAATATGACTGAGGAAGAAAGATCCAGAGTCACTGAAACCATACTCTCACTTTGGTCATAGTCAGGAATGTGCGAAATCCATACTCAATAAACTCAGCTATAACCCCTCCCCAAAGCTTTGGGGACTTTTGGGGGTTAAATATGAATAGCACCGGGTTTCAATCCGGTGTTAAAATATGATCAAATAGTAATTGTTTTGGCGGAATTTTTGTGAAGATGAAGATCATTGTCCCTGTAGGGACAAATTTCTCTAAACTATTGCAAAAATTATGACAAAACAACTCATTTATAACAGAAACTGAGCAGTTACTAAACTTGAATAACACCCCATGATCCAATTCAATATTGACCACTTTATAAAAAAACAGATCACAAAGAGGGAGGAAAGCCTATTTCTTAAAGATATACTTGAGAATACATCGGCACTGAAAAGTGGCATCCTCAATACTTCAGTACTCGTCATTGGCGGTGGAGGTACCATCGGGGCATCATTTATCCGTGCATTGCTGGAATTTAAGCCTTCAAGACTGTATGTCGTAGATACCAATGAAAATGCTCTTACCGAACTGACACGCGACCTGAGAAGTGCTCCAAACCAGTATATGCCATCGGATTTTAAAACCTACCCCATGAATTTCAGCGATGATGTTTTTCACAAAATGCTGAAAAATGAGGGTCCTTTTGATATCGTAGCCAACTTTGCCGCACACAAACATGTACGCAGTGAGAAAGACCGCTACTCCATCGAAGCCATGCTGGAAAATAACGTATTCAGAGCCAAAAAGCTATTGGATATTCTCAGTGATCAACCTCCGTCGCACTTTTTTTGCGTCTCCACTGATAAAGCGGCCAATCCTGTCAATGTCATGGGAGCCAGTAAAAAGCTCATGGAAGACGTCATCCTGGCTTATAGCAGGCATATAAAAATCACAACAGCCCGCTTTGCCAATGTAGCCTTTTCTAATGGTAGCCTGTTAGACGGATATATGTACAGGTTGATGAAAAGACAGCCTATATCTTGTCCCTCAGATGTAAAGCGATTTTTTGTTTCTCCTGAAGAAAGTGGTCAGATCTGTCTGCTGGCGTGTATTCTGGGTGAAAGTGGAGAGATCTTCTTTCCAAAACTTGCCAAACATCAGATGGTACTTTTCAAGGATATCACGCTTCACTTTTTCGAAAAACTCAACATTCCAATAGTAGAATGTAAGTCCGAAGAAGAAGCCCGTACCCTCGCTGCATCCTATACACCGGGAAAACCCTATCCCGTGTATTTTTTCCCTTCTGATACCTCCGGCGAAAAACTCTACGAAGAGTTTTATACCGAATCCGATGAAGTTGATCTTACCACCTATGCAGGTATGGGAGTCATAAAAAATGCCGATCGACCCACTATAGAACACGTGACGCTTTGCCTCGAAGAATTAAAATCTCTTTGTAGCTCCGGCCAGTATGACAAATCCTCCATCATCGAACTGATGAAAAAATTCCTCCCCGGTTTCGACCATATTGAAAAAGGAAAAGGCTTAGACGATAGGATGTAGTCCGTAGCTGGTAGCTCGTAGCTCGTAGTTCGTAGCTCGTAGCTCGTAGCTCAGAGTTTGTAGTACGTAGTCTTAAGCTTAGAGTATCATTAATATTGATAAGCTTAGTAATGCATAATTAATAAAATCAATCATTTTGGAAGAAGATACGTTTGATTTTGAAAAACTTATTGCCTGGCAGAAAGCCATAGAATTTGTCGAACTTATTTTTGAAAAGACCGATGACTTTAATAAAAGTAAGGGTCATTTTAGATTAAGAGAACAGCTTGATGCTTGTTCGGCTTCAATCCCTATGAATATTGCAGAAGGTAAAGGAAGGTGGTCGCCTTTAGAGTTTAAACAATTCCTCTATTATGCCCGAGGTTCTATTTATGAAACCATAACTGTTTTACTTATTCTGAATAAAAGGTCTTGGATTAGCGATAAGGATTATCGGGAATTAAGGTTAAAAGCCATTGAATTATCAAAAATACTTAACGGCCTAATCTCTTCAATTAAAAAAGAAACAACTTGAACAAGCTATTTCCTACGAACTACGAACTACGAGCTACGGACTACGAGCTAATTTAACTTTAATCCATGCCTTACCAAAACATAAAACGCATCTTTGACCTACTCGCCTCTTCCATCGCATTGTTGGTATTGTCTCCACTGCTGATCCCGGTTACGATTGCTTTAAAGCTTACGGGTGAAGGGTATGTTTTTTATCTGCAAGAACGTGTAGGTTATAAAAACCGGAGGTTTAAAATGTACAAATTTGCCACCATGTTGAAAGACAGCCCAAACTTGCCAGGTGGAGTTATTACCACGAAAAACGATCCCAGACTGACACCCATGGGAGGCTTTCTCCGAAAAACCAAGATCAACGAACTCCCGCAATTATTGAATATTTTCCTGGGGCATATGAGTGTGGTTGGTCCTCGTCCTTTGGTATTAAAAAGTTTTGAAGCCTATCCGGAAGAGGATCAAAAAGTGATTTATAACATGTTGCCGGGATTGACTGGAGTGGGATCCATCATTTTCAGAGATGAAGAAAGCCTGCTTAGTAAAGTCAAAGATGAAGGCGGGGATGTATGGACATATTACAAAGATACCATGTACCCTTATAAGGGAAAGGTAGAACAGTGGTACCAGGTAAATTATGGATTTTATACCGATTTAATGTGTATTTTCATTACCGTTTGGGTGGTATTTTTTCCTCAATCCGAAATAATTTACAAAGTTTTTCCCTCTCTTCCACGAAGACCATTTTAAATGATAATCATCATAAAGATTTTGAAATGGATCGTTCAACTTCTCATCAATCCTTTTCTCGTTTTTTGGCTTCTAACCGGAATTTACTTCTTTCAACGTGTTAGAAAAAAAT
This sequence comes from Saprospiraceae bacterium, assembly GCA_041749255.1. Lineage (GTDB taxonomy): Bacteria > Bacteroidota > Bacteroidia > Chitinophagales > Saprospiraceae > JABDLO01. The sequence continues at coordinate 19,984 of JBGTBR010000025.1, read as the reverse complement.
CGCCATCTCACCTGTGGTTATATGCAGCATTGATTTGGTTGCTGATCACGGGAACGCGATATGTCCCTGATCTCCTCGTAAATGGTCTGGAATCACGATATGATACCTATCACTCTCATGATAAACCGGATACTACTCATCAAACATACATTATGATTCTTGGGGGAGGAAGTTATGCCGATCCCACTGTAAGTCCCGTCGAAAAGCTTTCCAGAAATAGTCTACTCAGACTAAATGAAGGAATCAGGCAATACCTTTTGCATCCGGGAAGTGTGTTGGTTTTCTCCGGTTATTCGACGAACCCTCCTTCGCAGGCCCGGTTAGGGTCTGAGGCAGCCACTAGTCTGGGGATTTCACAAGAAGATATCGTCATCCTCGATCAACCCAAAACCACAGAGGAAGAAGCACAAGCGTTCAAATCTTTTATATCAGATCAGAATTACCGTCTGATTCTGGTGACCAGTGACATCCATATGCCCCGTGCTGTGAAGTGGTTTCACCAGTATGGTCTAGATCCCATTCCGGCTCCTGGCGGGAGTATTCTTAGAAAAGACTCCCGAAATAAAAAATGGTGGTGGGCATCTGATGTATCCAACTTTTCCAAGTTTTCTTCTGCCTGCCATGAGTATATCGGATTGGTTTTTGCGCGATTGACTTCCTAAGATCAAGTTTGAGTTGTTCTTTTTACTAAAATGCACAATCAATAAAATCGAGTGACCATTTATCATTCTGAGTCAGAAAGTTCAAGATTTGGAATGCGTGTCTTCAGATCCGAAGGAGAGACTTTTCACCCTGAAGAATACCAAAAAAAACTGATTGATCTCGAAGCTGATCTCTTGATCCTGAGATTACCTTACAACCCGGGAAAGGCCACAAGTGAGAATTTTGCCATCGATGCCATTGGATTTAATTATATCCATGCCGACGATCTGGTTACTTATGTAAAAGATTTGGATGGCAATCCGCGTCGGACTCATTCTAATCAGATAACTTATGAGAAAGTAAGACCTGATCATATTCCACAATTGAACTCCCTGATTGCTGATGTTTTTAAAGGGTACAATAACCACTACATCCAAAATCCTTTCCTGGATGAAAACGCAATTATTTCGGGATATCAGGAGTGGGCATGGAGAATGGTTACATCAGATCTTAAAGCCCCTTCCTACATTGCATTTTTTGAAGGTAAATCTGCCGGTTTTGCCATTTGCAGTGCCGATTTTGATTCTGGCACATGTACCATTCAGATAAATGGCGTGCATCCCCATTTTCAGCGAAAAGGGATATATTCAGATATACTTCACCACATTATGCATGAATCATATAAAATTGGTTTACGCCAAATACGCGTTTCTACGCAAACGGGCAATACTGCTGTTCAAAAAATATGGACAAGAGAAGGGTTTAACTTCTCTGCCCAATACTCCACGTATCATGTTTTACCTTTCTTGCAATACTCTTCAAAAGAGAAAATGAGTATACCAATCACCTTTCAAAAATCAGAAAAAGCCCATTCAAAATGGCTGCACATTGATCAAGTAATTGAGGAAATGGCTACATCCGTTTCACCATTCGCTAAAGAATATTTGAAAAAAGTTGTTTGGGAAAAATATATCGTTCTTTCTACAGTCTCATCCCGGCATTCTTATATTTTATCTGTTTCTATCATCCCTGCACGACGGGGAGACCATCAAATGATGGTACAAAAATTACAAGATCAGGCAGGTAAAAAGTACTTGTTAAAGTACTTGGGTTTTCAAATGTTGCTTGTGTAATAATTATGTTCCATTTGAAAAATAGCTCAAGAACCACAATGCGTTTCCTTTACTTTTGGGAATAACAACATTACGTCAAAACCTTAACCCCATTCAATGACTCTCCCCTTTAACAAACCTTATCTTAGCGGTAAAGAACTGGAGTACATTGAGGAAGCTGTCCGATTGGGAAAATTGTCGGGAAACGGTGTCTTCACCGGTAAATGCCAACAGTTTTTAGAAAGGAGATACGGCTTCAAAAAATGCCTGTTGACTACTTCCTGTACGGATGCGCTGGAGATGTGTGCCCTCCTTATTGACATTCAGCCAGGTGATGAAGTCATTATGCCTTCGTATACCTTTGTAAGCACAGCATTGGCCTTTGTCAGGCAAGGGGCTGTCATACGGTTTGCCGATAGTCGATCTGACCATCCTGGTATGGATGAAAACAGTATTGAAGCTCTTATCTCGAAAAGCACCAAGGCCATTGTCCCCGTTCATTACGCTGGCGTGGCATGTAATATGCAAAAGATTATGGATATTGCTAACCGGCACCAATTGTATGTGATCGAAGATGCTGCCCATGCCATCAATGCGGGGTACCACAACCCCTCTGGAAAACAAAAAGCTCTTGGGTCTATAGGCCATCTGGCTGCCTTTTCTTTTCAGGAAACCAAGAATATCCATTGTGGAGAAGGGGGTTGTCTCGCAATCAATGATGAGTCTCTAATTGCAAGAGCGGAAATCATCTGGGAAAAGGGAACGGACAGAGCCGCTTTTTTCCGCGGAGAATCGGATAGATATACCTGGAGGGATCTGGGTTCCAGTTTTCTTCCTCCTGAAACATCGGCGGCTTTTCTTTGGGCACAACTCGAAAACCTCGATTCCATTCAAAACATACGACTGAGTCACTGGCTTCAATATCAACACCACTTCCTCGAACATGCAGCAGAAGATTCTTTTTTGTTGCCTCAAATCCCCCCATATGCTGAACATAATGCCCATATTTTTTATTTGGTTTTCCCCTCTCTGGATAGGAGAACTAAAGTCATAAACCACTTACAATCCCATGGAATTCTGGCTGTCTTTCACTATCTGAGTTTACACAACAGCCCTTATTACCGGAAAAAACACGATGGCAGGCAGTTGCCGAATGCCGACCAGTATACCGATACCCTCTTGCGATTGCCACTATTTTATGAATTATCCGAAAAAGATATTGAGCGAATCTCAAATGTAGTTCTGGAGGCCTGTTTATGATTCTTCATTTTTTACCGGATAGCCTGATCAGTAATGATCTGGTGGAAAATTTTCTTCGCTTAGGTGGTAAACATACCTTTCTGGTATTCTCGCGCCAACCCACTACCCCTCTCCTACATTTACACACTTCCGTTCTTCACATACAAGTGGTTGAAGCGGATCTCGAAGAGGCTAAAAGAGTCATCGCTCAGTTTTCTCCGAAAGCCATCATCTTACACTCCCTCCCCTCTAAATTTGCACAGATTCTCGCCACTATTCCCGCATCCGTACCCCTATGCTGGATGGTCTGGGGTTATGATCTCTATGAATTATATCCTATAAAACCGCGACTATATGCTCCGTATACGCGTCAATTTTTGGTGAAAAGAGACCGGCTCTATCCCATCAGGGAATTCCTAAAAAGAAATCCGGTGTTACGTCGGGTTTTTTATAGAATTTTGCCCAATCGACATGATAAAGAACTTTCCATTCTCAAGGTCTTACCCCGGATCAATTATTTCTGCACATACATCCGCGAGGATTACAATGTATTTACCTCATTTTTCCCATACCGGCCGGTCTATGTTGAATCTGCATTTTCCTCTGTTGATCAATATCTTGCTGGCTGCATGGATTCAATTGTCCTGGAATCCGCAACCAATGTACTCATAGGGAATTCTAATTCCGCCACTTCCAATTATCCGGACGCCATAAGAAAGGTTACACCTCACAAAAACCAATTTGACAAAGTCTTTGTAATACTAAGTTACGGAGAAGAGGTAGGTTATACAGAAGAGGTTTTGGAATGCGGTAAAAAGCATCTGGGATCTCAATTTCATCCCTTGCTTACCGTTTTAGATCGGAATACATATATTGAGCTATTACAAGGTTGTCATACCGGAATTTTTTACCATTATCGGCAGCAAGCCATGGGTAATATCATCGCCATGTTATACCTCGGTTGCCGGGTATACCTCTCTGAAGAGAATCCCGCCTTCCATTACTTCACCAGGCAAAATATCACTGTTTTCAGTATTGAAAAAGACCTTGATCTAACCGGATTCTCCCGTTTAAACCCTCAGGTAGCCTTAGAAAATCGTCAAAAAATCATGTCGTTGTTCAGTAAAGAAAAAGTGGACTCCGGACTTAGAAATCTGGTAAATGCCCTATTGGGTTAAATCATGTCGTTGAAGCAACAAGCCCTGACCGGGGTTAAGTGGACTTCGATAGCTTCAGGAGTAGCTGTCATTCTGGGGTTGATAAAAATTGCCGTACTTGCCCGGCTCCTCGATCCTTCTGATTTTGGGTTGATGGCCATAGTAGCTTTTGTCATGGGCTTCTCTTCCCTGTTTATGAATATGGGTCTCGCCTCAGCTATCCTGCATAAATCTGAAATCTCAAAGGAAGAATATGCATCATTATTTTGGCTAAGTATTTTATTTAGCTTTATCCTGGTTTTGATCATAGCACTGATCAGCCCTCTTGTGTCACGCATATATGGGGAGCCGGAATTGTCCTTTTTGATCCCCCTTATGTCGGTCAATATAGTCCTATCAGCTATGGGATATCAGTTTAAAACCATTGCTCAAAAGGATCTTCGATTTCAATATATAGCCTATACTGAAATAGGCGGTGTTCTCAGCGGTGTTGTAGTCAGTATTTTCCTGGCACTTCGAGGTTATGGGGTGTATGCCCTCATTTTCGGTGGAATTTTCCATGTTTTATTTGTCAACACCATATATTTTCTTCGCGGCATTTATGGGTCTGGACTGGCGTTTAGGTTCAGAATGGAACTCGTCAGGCCATTTTTGAATATAGGAATGTATCAGGTAGGCGGACAAATGATCAATTATTTCAATAAAGATCTCGATATACTCATTATTGGTAAACTGTTTGGAACTGAAGTCCTGGGAGGGTATAGTCTGGCCAAACAACTGGCAGTTAAACCCGGCCAAATAATAAATCCTATTTTCTCCTTTGTAGCATCACCGTTATTAGCCGGTGTTCAACATAATAAAAGGAAACTCAAAGAGGGGTATTTAAAATTGGTCAATACAGTGGGAGCCATTAATTTTCCTATACACCTGACTCTGATCATTTTTGCCCCCTTCGTTGTTGACATTTTATACGGAGATGAATACAAGCACATCGTTTATTATGTTCAAATCTTGCTGATTTATATGTTTTTGCGGTCATTGGGAAATCCTTTTGGTAGCCTTACGATTGCCACCGGAAAAACCTACTACGATTTTTACTGGAATCTACTCGTTGCTTTGTTCTTTCCTTTAGCCATTTTCAGTGGTGCTCAATTTGGAGTACTTGGTATTCCGGTGTTTCTGACAGCGGCTATGGTTATATTGATGTACCCCTTCTGGTATTTTGGAATCAAACCCCAGATTTTCGCCTCTTTCACTGAATACCTTAAGGCAAGTTTTGTGTATCGGTATAAAGCCATTTATAATGAATGGATGCCCGTAATAGATGGTAGTTAAAAAGTTGAAAGTTGAAAAGTTGAAAGTTGAAAGTTGAAAAGTTGTTAAGCGTTAAATGTTAAGTGTTAATTGTTAAGCGTTTAAGTGTTAAATGTTAAGCGTTTAAATGGTTAAAATCGAAAGGGCTTTACATGTGATCAGACGGTGCTTTCCACTTTCTACTTTTCACTTTTCACTTTTCACCTCCTCACCTCCTCACACCCTCACCTCCTCAACCTTAACCTTAACCTGCCGAAGGCGAAATCCTCATCCTCCAGACCTTCAGATTTTCAGACTTTCCGACCTTCCGAGTTTTCCGTTTACAGTTCACCCTTTTAAGACTTTTGCAACGCTTCTTTTATTGGAAATCCTCCACATAAAACCAATCATTTTCAATTTTTTCCAATTTTCCATGGTTGTTCTTGAAATTCAGAAAAACATCAAGTGGGTAAGGGAAAAATCTTATATGTAGGTCAAATGTATACTTATACGGTCTTTGACGAGGTACCACAATGATGAGTTTTTGCCTTGTTACTCTTCGCAGTTCATTTAGTGCTTTGTCTAAATGGAATACATGTTCAAGTGTATGCGTGCAAATCACCGTATCAAAATGCTTATCCGGAAAAGGTATGCATTCAACATTACCTGGCAAGTATTTTGTGTTGTTGGCATTTTTTAAGTTATCGAGGATAATTATATCAACGCCTACTATTTCCAAAGATTTGTCAGTTGCTAATTTTTCAACGAGATAACCTCTGCCACAAGCAATATCTAAAACTTTTGGTCCTACCACTTCATCCATTATTTTAACCACGCAGGCTTTAGACAAATCGGTCGGACGCTTTATATGTTTGTCTACCAGTTCTACATAGTATTCTGTGAATTCTTCCTCTGTTAAATAAGGTGCTCTGTCTTTAAAAGTAAGAAAATACTTTGTTTTCTCCTTAAAAATCAACCAAACAAAAGGGTACATAAACCAATAGCTGTCCCTTAGAAATGGAGGTAACATCTGATCAATCAATCGATTTATTTTCGAAGTGATATCCCTACTTAGCTTCATCTTTAAAATTGTACAATTTATCAATTATGTACAAAGGTCGACCTTTAACCTCTTCAAATAATATGGCAATATACTTTCCAATCAAGCCTATCAGAAAAAACAAAATGGCAAAGTATAAACTCATAAGGACAACAATTGTAGTGTACCCCGACACCGGGTTTCCATAGAAATACATTACTACAGAATACAGTAAAGCAATTAGGCTAAAGATTCCAATGAGGAAGGAAATGAGTAAACCCAACTGCAATGGAAAAGTCGAGAATGCCGTAATAGCATGAAACGACAACTTGTACAATGAAAGCAGATTGTAATTGCTGAAGCCTGCTACCCGATCCGGGCTTTTGTATGTAAGTATACTGATCTTGAATCCAATGTTCTGTATATAACCTCTTAGAAATCTTACATTTTCACGAAAGTCCGCAGTTAAATGGAGCTTTACTTTTTTATCAATTAAAAAGAAATCGGACGCATTTTTCAAGATTTTATAATCCGAAATAGCATTTAAAAGTCTGTAAAATATTCCCCCCAATGCCTTTCGAATAATGCCTTCATCATCTCGTTCCGATCTTATCATCAACACAATGTCCGAGCCATTTTGCCAGTTTGCAAGCATTTCTTCCAGACTATCAGGCGGGTGTTGCAAGTCACTGTCCATGCAAATTACCGCATCACCTGAAGAAACATCTAAACCTGCAATCATAGCTGCTTCATGTCCGTAGTTTCTGGAGAAACTGACTGCCTTTATGCTATTCGGGTGTTTCTCACTTAATTCTTTTAAAATCTGTAATGAGTTGTCGGTACTTCCATCATTCACAAAAATGACTTCAAATTCAAACGGTAGTTGGCTGATTATGCTGAGTAAAGTTTCAGTAAAAATAGGAAGGGCTTCTTCTTCATTAAAAACTGATACAACTATTGAAATCATGATTGAAATTTAGATCACAAAGCTAAGTTTAATTTTATTTGTATCAAATGATAGCTAAGTCAATGAAATCTAACATTGGGTAATTGAAATTAAAGTTTTATATATTTTTTGAAGTGGCCTTTTCCATTAACGCTGTTTTTTCTATTGCTCGAACTAGCAAAGACAGCTAATACCTCAATCCAATTTTGATATTGCTCTAATAAAACTCTACTTTTACTCCTCAATATCTGACCCTCAGATGCTGAATCAAACATTTTATGAAGCGTAAAAAACAAATTCCTAATAGAGTAGAGCCCACTCAGAAAAAATCTTTTATTGATAAGTATCAATTTGCCGGCATCAATCAAAGGCTTACTTCGTCAAATGAAGAAACCTGGAGAAAAGCTTTTTTATTGTTATTTGCTTTCGTTGCCGTTTCTATGTCCATACTCTCCTTTGAAACAGGAATTAATGGAGATGAAGACGTACAGGTACCCTATGCAGAGCGTTTAATTGATTTTTACACCAGTTTTGGAAAGGACACTTCGGCTTTTCAAAGTACGAAAGGCGATATGATTCGCTATTATGGTGGGGGATATGAAATAATTGCTGCACTTACTACGCGATCATTTGGGTTGACAGACCAACAACCGTTTTATCATAAAATCCGACATTTTATTGTAGCGCTTTTCGGCATAGCGGGAATTTTCTTCATTGGAAGAACAGCACATTTGTTAGGGGGTTACAGACTTGCATTCTTTGCAGCCCTATTTATGTTTTTTTCTTTGCGTTTCACTGGTGAAGCCTTATGGAACAATAAGGATATTCCTTTTGCGACCGGCTATATCACTGCTACCTATTTTATGATTTTATTGCTTCAGGAATTGCCAAAAATTAGTTGGAAGACAATGGCCGGACTGGCTATTGGCATAGGAATAGCCACCAGTATAAGGGCTGCCGGAATTCTATTGATTGCTTACCTGGGCTTGTTTCTTTTTCTACACTTACTTTTTTATGCAGGTGGCATAAAAGCTATATTTAAGAAGAAAGTTTTCCTGAGATATTTTAAAGCAGGAATTTTTCCGTCCCTATTTGGGTTTTTGCTTGCTATTTTGCTATGGCCTTATGCCTTGCTACATCCATTTAAACACATTCCGGAAGCACTCTCTACATTTTCTCAGTTTCCCGTTACTATCAGAGAGTTATTTGATGGGCGCCAGGTGCTATCCAGTGATATCCCATGGAATTATCTGATAACATGGATTGGGATTACAACGCCTTTGTATTTCTTGCTGGGAATATTACTTTTCCTCCCGCTAGTAACCTTCATTTTTAAAAAATACAATCCCCTATTGGTTTCTCTGATCGCATTTGCATTTATTTTCCCAATCATCTATGTTATGCAAAGGGAATCCCCATTGTATCAGGGTTGGAGGCATTTTTACTTTGTTTATGGGGCTGGAATAATGGTGGCTGTAATTGTGTGGGACGTTGTGTATCGAAAAATTGAACACATCAAAGCAGCAAAATTCGCTATTATAGGAGTGCTGGCTTTGTTTATGCTTGATCCGGCAGTTCAGTTTGCGAGAAACCTTACGATGCCTCACATGTATTTCAATCCTTTGATTGGAGGGCCTGCCGGTGCATATGCAAAATATGAGTTCGACTATCAGGGGATAACCACCAGGCATGCATTTGACTGGCTAAAATCACAAGGCATTATCCATGATAATATGACCGATACCATCGTGATTACTTCGAATTTTCAATATGCCGTTGACCGGTATGTGCCAACTCATTTAAAAGACAATGTTCAGGTAATATTTAACCGCTACGGAAAGCGATATGAATCTAATTGGGATTATGGTATATTTGTAAACCGCTACATGGAAGGTTCCTACCTTGAACGAGCATGGCCGGGCAGTAAGAGTGTTCATGATGTAAAATTTAACGGAGTACCGGTAACAACCATTTACCACAATACTTCAGACCGACCTTTCCGTGCTGCCAAGGCTACGAATGAGGGAAACCTGGCAGAAGCAGTGCGCTTGCTTGAAATGGAAGTACAACAATATCCTAATGATGCCCTGCTGGCTCAAATGTTGATGAAGGCACAACACATGATCGGAAATAATCCTCAAGCTTTAGCCTTAATGGAGAAATGCCTGAAAATGGAACCTCTAAACTTATCGTGTTTAAATTTCGGTGCATTTTACTATAATCAGATCGGAGATTTTGAAAAAGGAGAATACTATGCCCGAGAAGGTTTAAGATCGTTCAATAAGAACCCAATGGCTTACTATCAACTGGCTCTTGTGGAATTGAACCGGAAAAATTTGAATCAGGCATCCCAGTATGCGGAATTAGCTATGCAACTAAATCCAGGAGATCGCAATGTGTATTTATTAATAGCCGAAATATTTGATCGAAAAGGTATGCCAGACAGGGCAAATCAATTCAGAGAAGCAGCTCAAAATTTATAATTTTTTGCATGAAGAACCTGTTGAATAGCTCGTAGTTCTTAGCTGTCAGCAAATGGTTTTGGTTTTAGTTTTGGTTTTAGTTAACTTTCTCCGTCCAACCTTCTGACATTCAGACTTTCCGACCTTCGACTTTCCGACCTTTAGACTTTTGACCAGCCGAAGGCTCAACCTGCCATAGGCGTAAACCTCACCTCAACCTATCAAATAAACTTCCATATGAATTATTCCACTTCATTGATACAGATAAAAAATAAAATGGGGGAGGCCACCATAAGCAAATACGGTGGCCAACTCATTTCATGGAAACCCCTTGAAGCCAAAGAAACCGTCATTTGGTTAAGTGATAAAGCTCAGTTCAGCGAAGGCAAAGCCATCAGGGGAGGTATTCCCATATGCTGGCCCTGGTTTGGGAATAAAGAAGGCTACTCCGCACATGGCCTGGTAAGAACTAAAATTTGGAAACATGTTCTCACAGAAGATCAGGGAGATGTCACTTTGGTAAAACTTCAATGTTCTTCCGATGGACGCACCTTGACCATTTGGCCATTTTCCTTTTTACTTGAGATCGAATTCCATATCGCCGATGAATTGCTTATCGCATTAAAAACTTATAATACCGGAAAAAAACCTTTCTACATCACTGAAGCATTGCACACCTATTTTCATGTAAGTCATATTAAGGATGTGATTGTCCAAGGTTTTGAAGGTGTCGAATATCTGGATAAAACAAAAGATTTTATTTCACTAAAACAGCATGGAAAGATTCGAATATTGGAAGAAACAGACCGCATATATTTAAACCCTGGCCCGGCTACAATAATAGATAATGGATGGAAAAGGAATATCCACATCAGAAATAGCGGGAATGTGCATACAGTGTTGTGGAATCCAGGGATTGAAAAAAGCCAGGCCATGGCAGATATGTCACCCTGGGGCTATACCAGCATGCTTTGTGTGGAGTCTGCCAATACAAAAGACCTCGAGGTTGCTCCCGGTGAAAAACACACTCTCACACAAGAGATCTCTGTTGTTTAGGGATAATGAAAACATACTTTTATGTTCTCAAACAAAATGCATTTTTGTGAGGATTGCAGCAATATAGTTGGAAATGATCCGAAAAACTTATGTTAAATCATTAAAACCAAAAAATACATGCCAACGTGCTCAAAGATCATTTATTTAAACAAGCAACCTACTAATTGGAAAATTTATGATTTACATTGATTATGAGTTAATTAAATAGTATTTTAGCTGCATTTAAATTTTAGCATTGTAATATCAAAGAAATTTTTGTCTGAATGAAGTGGTATAATTCTCAATCAATTCAAGCGCTTTTAATATAGGACTATGCCTGAAAGATATTAGATCTAATTGAACTTTAGAATACATATGTGAGGATCTGTATATTTTTAAGAAATGGAAAATGAACTAAAAAGGTCAAATGCCGCAATCATGTTTTCCGATATTGTCGGATATACTGCCTTGATGGGTGAAAATGAAGATTTGGCTTTTCAGTTGATTAAAAAAAATACCAGGATCCATCAGGAGATTATTGGAAATAACAGTGGTACGCTGATCAAGGAATTGGGCGACGGTGTATTGTCTTCTTTTCCCAGCTCTCAAGAGGCAGTAATGGCAGCCTATGAGCTGCAAAAGCATTATATCAGAACAAAAGAACTGAGTTTAAGGATCGGTATCCACTTTGGTGAGATCATCATAGAAAACAATGATGTATTTGGGGATTCGGTCAACATAGCATCCAGGTTGCAAACGCTCGGTACTCCAGGATCCGTTCTTTTTTCGAACTCCATAGAAGAAAACCTGTCGGAGGAAGGCGGATTAAGGTGGTCGTCTCTTGGTACTTTTTACTTAAAAAATGTAAAGGATCATGTAGAAGTATTTGCTTTGGCCAATGAAGGGCTCAGTATTCCCACCCGGGGAGAGATGCTCAAATTGTTGGAGAGCAGGTTAAAGAAATTTATGATCGTAGCAGTTATAATTTTGAGTTTGTTATTGGTGGGTTTTTGGGTGTATCACAACAATTATATCAAACAGTTTGAGGAGGGTAGGGAAAAATCTATAGCTGTTTTACCTTTCAAGAATCTTAATTTGGATAATGATGATGATTATTTAGCAGAGGGGATAACGATGGATATTATTTCACATTTATCCAATATTTCAGATTTAAAAGTGATATCCAAAACAAGTTCTGATGTGTATAAAAACAACCTGGAGTCCAATGTTAACATGGCAAAAAGTTTGGGGGTAAACTATTTGGTTGAAAGTTCTATTCAAACAAAAGGCGATTTATTGCGCATAAGGACAGATTTAGTAGATGGTATTAATAATCAAATAATTTGGGGTGAATCTTTTGAGATCGATAAAGAGGATATTTTTAAACTACAGAATGATATATCGTTGAAAATCGCAGAGACTCTTAAAGCCAAGCTGAGTGATTTGGAAAAAAACAAGCTAGGAAAAGAACCAACCAAAAACATCAGCGCCTATGAATTATACCTCAAAGGAAGAGATTATTACTATAAATATGACCTCCAAAACAATCAAAAAGCCATCCATGAATTTAAAAAAGCGGTGGAAATAGACCCTGGCTATGCTTTAGCCTGGGCGGGTTTGGGTGACTCATACAGTTTAAAACATTTTAAAACCAAAGCTGATTTGATCTGGTTAGACTCTGCTATATATGCTAGTGAAAAAGCCATTAAGCTGGACAGTAATTTATCAGAAGGCTATAAGGCATTATCAACCGCCTACAGCTATAAGGGTGAATACTACAAAAGCCTTGAATTATTGGAAAAAGCTATGGAAAAGAATCCCAATAATGCCCAGGCTATTGGAAACTATGGCACAGTGAATTTTTCATTGGGCAATTTGGATAAGGCTTTGGTATGGCAAAAAAAAGCAGCAGGACTTAACCCAAAACTTTACATACCTTTTTTACATATAGGGTGGACCTACAGACTTTTGGGAGAATATGAAGAAGCAGTTCAGTGGTTAAAAAAATCTCTTGAAAAATCGAAAGTCAGAGAAACCTATGAACAATTGGCTTTGTCATATCTGGCTAATAATAATCATGACTCCGCATTTGTACAAATCCCAAGGTTACTCCAATTAATTGATACAACGGGTGCAAATTCCGTGGAAGAAAGAAAACAAAAGTTGGAAGATGCTTCAAAAATACTTGAATCGGCTGGAATCATTCTTTTTTATGGAAAAGAGCTGAATAAAGCCAGGGATTATTTTGAACAATCTGTTCAATTACACCCCAGTATAGCTAATGATATGTGGGCATATTCTCCTATATATCTTGGTTATTTACTCAAAGAGGAAAAGAAAGACATAGATGCTGAAATCCTTTTGGAAGGAGCTTTACATCTCAACATGGGCGAGGTGAGAAAGCAAACCCAGGACGGAGAACATTATTTCCATGTGGCCAGCATACATGCCATTCGTGGTGAAAAAAACGAAAGTCTACATTATTTGAATGAAGCAAAGAAAAGGAAATGGGTTGATGTGTACAAATTGTCACATAATCCTATTTATTCACATTTCAAAACAATGCCAGAATTTAAAAGATTGATTGATGAAATCAATAAAGAGATCGCAATGATGCGGCAAAATATGACTTGATTGATTAGTGACGACGTAGATCTTATTTACAAAATGTGTCTCGCTAATTTTCTGATATATTCATCTGCCATAAAATGGTAGAATAACTATTTTTATTGAAGAAGTGCTATGAAGTAATTACCATATTGACCTGTTACACGTTGATTAGTTTGAGTATGTGGGTTCCCTGCCCTATTATGAATAATCCCTGCTACTATGGCACATGACATGGAAGTGCCAGACATGACCGCATATCGCTTTCCCGGAAACGTTGAAAAAATATTTGTGCCCGGTGCTATAAAATCAATGGGTTCATTATTTCCGGAACTATTACTATTCGAGTATGTTTCAAATCTTCGGTGCCCTGGATTATTACATTTGGCGTCCATTGATGCAATGGTGAAGATTCTGGGTCCATTAATGCACCCCGGTAAATTAAGTTCGGCATTTCCTGAAGCATTACCTGCTGACATCACCACAAACGCTTTTCTATCTGGTAAACTATCTGTTAATTTATTGATTAAACTTCTAATAAATGGATTATATGTCTGGCAATTCACATCATACTCACCTATACTCATCATGATAACATCATTTTGCCGAACTGAATAGGCAATATCATCCAAGGCAGCTTTTACATTTGACCATAATCCATTTCCACAATTATCCAATACTTTCATCGAAACTATGGATGCACCTGGCGATACACCTGTCATCCCAATGGTATTGCCAGGAGCTGAAGAAGGCTTGGCTGCTGCAATTCCTGCGCAGTGAGTACCATGTCCTAACCCGTCTTCGTAAGGCGTTTCTCCAGAGATAAAAGATTTTGAAAGGGTTGTGTCAACATTTAAATCTGGATGGGTATTATCGACTCCCGAGTCAACAACCCATATCCTCGCTTGGTTAGCAGACGATAGTCCTGGTCCGCCAATTCTTGTTATCCCGCAACTTGTCATTTTTGTTGTATCATAATACCAATTAGCCGATTGTGTGCTGCCCTGGTGGATGGGTTTTCCCTGATGGATGGGTTTTCCCTGAACTTCAATGTCATCGTATACACTCTCTATCTCTTCTGTGTCATTTTGCAATGCTAAAACCTGATCTCCCGTTAAGTCTGCTGAAAAACCAGCAAAAAAAGAAGTATAAATATGTCTCACTTGTAGGTTTGGAATTGAATCAGTATAGCTCATTATCTGGTTTATGAGGTTACTTTTTGTCCGCTCAGGATTCTCAGGCATAAATCCATTCTCCTCTGAAAAAACCGGGGCGAAAATGGTTGATTTAAAAATGACAATGTAGGGTTTGGTATCTTTAAGATCCTTGTCGTTTATACTCTTTTCCTCCTCTACTTTAACCTGATCCTGGTTATTGGCACAGCCTGTTATTAATAAAAAAAAGAACGCACAAAAAATTAACTTATACATAATTCTTTTATTTAAAAATACTACTCATATAAACTTAATAACCACTGTATTAGAGACCTAATTAAAATCAAATATAATAATATAAATCAAAAAGTATGAAAAATTACAGATTTACTTGCTGCAATATGATATTGTAAAAAGAGTAAATTGCCATGTTTTATTGTTTTACTAAAACCGGGTTATTCAAATTTCACTTTCATTGCTTTTGAAAAGATTCTGACCCGAATAGTCCTTATTTTTTATTATTTCAAAAATGAGAAGGTGATAGAATCGGGTCAGGTTTTTTATAGGTTTACAACTTTCAAAACCGAAGATTTAGGTTAACTTGGTCATTTTTTACAAGTTTAGAAATAGCTTGCTGCAGCATGGATAGAAATATATTGAATAGAAATTGTTAAAAAGAGGGATAAAACGTTGGGATCTGGTTTTTCTAATCATCAATAGTGTGATCGGAGCTGGTATTTTTGCACTCCCTGCCAAAGTCTTTGCTTTGTCAGGTGTATATTCCCTTCTGGCATTTGTCGTGTGTGCACTGGTCATGATTGTGTTCATAATGGTTTTTTCAGAAGTCAGTTCGAGGTTTGATCAGACGGGAGGCCCCTACGTATATGTATTTTCCGCATTTGGATCGGTACCTGCATTTGTCATTGGCTGGTTATTGATGTTAACCCGCCTGTTTAGTTATGCCACTTTGATCAACCTTCTTATTATCTACCTGTCCTATTTTTCCGATTTTTTCACGGATGCCATCGTCCGGATAGCCATGATCATTGTCATAACTCTGATCATTACATATTTTAATTGGATCGGTGTCAAAAATACAGCCAGGGTCAGCAATATACTTACCGTTGGCAAATTGATCCCTTTAGCCATTTTTATCGTAGTGGGTTTATTTTTCATCAATCCGGATTTATTTCAATGGGGATCCCCTCCCCTGCTTTCAGAGTTTTCTAGCTCGGCACTTTTGCTTATTTTCGCATTTGGTGGTTTTGAGGCCGGATTGGTCAATAGTGGTGAAATAGACAATCCAAAAAAAAATCTTCCATTCGCCTTGATTACAGCTGCCGCTGTTATTACTATATTTTATTTATTCATACAACTTGTATGCATTGGTACACTTCCGGAATTAGCAGAATCGGACAAGCCTCTTGCCGATGCTGCAGCTGGATTTTCAGGGTATTGGGGTGGTGTTTTTATCACTATTGGAGCAGTCATTTCCATTTTAGGTACTTTGAATGTCCAGATACTCAGTGGCTCAAGACTTCCTTTTGCCCTGAGTCTTGAAGATCAGTTACCGGCAGTTTTTTCCAAAGTGCATCCCAAATTTGCCACTCCGTGGTTTTCCATCTTGTTTTTCTCTTTTCTCGTGGCTACCGTTGCCATGATTTGGACTTTTATGAGTTCGTTGGCGGTATCCGTCATCGCCCGACTTATTATGTATGGCCTGGTATGCGCTTCTCTGATTCAGTTGAGAAGAACCCATACAGAACCAGCTCCTTTCAAACTGCCATTTGGAAACATTCTCGCCATAATAGGTATAATAGCCACTTTGTGGTTACTTTCCGGAACCCATTATGAAGAAATAAAAGATACTTTCTTGTGGGTTGGTCTGGGTATGGGTATTTATGGCTTGCATTACCTTCACAAAAAAATAAAGTGAGTTTTATTGTCAACCCTCTCTTGCCCCCAGCCCGCCAGAGGCGGGAGCCAGCGCTTCATACTGATTGCCCCCCTAGCCCCAGCCCTTTAAAAACAAGTTAAAATCTTCGTTTATTTAGGTACGGAATATAAAAAAGGGAGTACTCTCAAGTAGAGTAGCATTAAAACCAATACCGGGATTTACTGCAGAAATTTATCCCGGAATATCTCAATAACTTTTTGGTGAGATGCCAAAGTAATTAAAATAAATGTATATTTGCACCCCGTATAAAAGGTCGCGTGGCCGAGTGGTTAGGCACAGCTCTGCAAAAGCTTGTACGGCGGTTCGAATCCGTCCGCGACCTCAAATAAAAAGAAGCACTCCATACCAAAAAGAAGTGCTTTTTTTTATTTTTTCGATCCTTGAAATTGGAATATTAGTTAAAACATTTCTTCTTTTTTGTACTGGCTTTCGGGTGTCATCTCATTTTCAGGTTTATCAGTATTCCCGGGCTTTCTGTCCAAAACCTCATCGAAAGCAGTTTCATATTTTGGATGCATGGTCCCCATGATTCTGTCCCAAAACGTAAAATACAAGCCATAGGAGTCTTCAAAATATTTATGATGGAGATTGTGGTGAACAGAGGTGTTGATCCATCGACCCAGCCAATGTTTGTGAAATCCTTTGGGATACAATTCAAAACCGGAATGCCCGTATACGTTATAGATAATCTGAAATAGGAAAAAGAAACCAAATGTCGATATGTGCAGGGGAAGAGTAAAAGCCAGTATAGGTAAAATAGCCGCTTCAAAAAAAGCTTCAATTGGATGAAAACTATATGCTGCCCATGGTGACGGGTTGGTTGATTTGTGGTGAACCAAATGAGCTGTTTTGAAGATTTTAGGATGGTGCAGTGTTCTGTGCATCCAATAAAAATAAGTATCATGGATAAATAGCATGATAGGAAAACTTAAAATATAATACCAAAATGGAAAGGCAGAAAATTCGTAATAGATTTTACTGTAAACAGTAAATGGGGATTGAAAAATAATAACCCCCATGATAGCAAACTGGACGATGGATAAAACTGAATACAGAATCTCTCTGGCATAATCTTTATTCGCTGGAAACCGTCGTTGAATTTTCTTAAACGACCAATGTTTCCTCAATAAAAAATATAGGATTGTAAAAAATAATAAAGCGGTGAACATGTACCTTACAAAAATAATCTGGTAGGATTGAAGAAAACTGTAAAAATAACTTTCCATGATGTATAGTATGGGTTATGAACTGGGTGCAAGGAGTTTTAAATAAATTCTGCTCATGCATAAACGCAATAATATACACTACATTTTCGCATGTATTATGTTCATAGTAAACGCAAAATAACCGCAAAAATACGAAGGAATGTTTATTTTTGCATCGTTTAAAATTACAATTATAACTGTATCGATATTCAGACCTGGTAGCCGATGCTTTTAAGTGGGTTTCGTCTCTGTCAATAGGAAGTATAAAATTTGGATTGCGATGATGATAGAAGGTAATTAGGGAAAAAAGCATACATTTGTGAAGTAAAAGGCCGCGTAGTTCAACTGGATAGAATATCAGATTTCGGCTCTGAGGGTTGGGGGTTCGAATCCTCCCGCGGTCACAATTTGTGTTAAGTTGAGTACTTTAGCAAGTTCAAGTCTTGGTCTTTCATCCTTTTTACCGTTGGTAGAGCCTCAGGTGTTAAGGTTGAGGTTAAGGTTTTCGCCTTCGGCAGGTTGAAAAAACGGTGAATGGTGAGCAGTGAACTGTAAACGGTCTGAAGGTCGCAATGTCGAAAAGTCGAAAGTCGGAAAGTCGAAAGTCTGAAGTTTGAACGGTGAACAGTTTAAAGTTTTAAATTGAATTGTGAATAGCGAACAGTGATGGCTAATTACTACGAGCTACGAACTACCAGCTAATGACTCAATGGTCTCGCGTCATTTGGCTACGCCGTCATTGGTTACCTGTCAAACTCTTTCAATTTTTATTTATTCGTAATTTGTAATTGACTTTCATAACTGCCAACTGCGAACTGCCAAACCATTCTTCTTCATTTATGAAAAGAAAAACAAGCTTATACCTACTTTTTCTATTATTCTCGAGTTGCTCTAATAGCAATAGTAAAATCGATAGTTATTTGGGTTTTGATATTTCACATGAGGAAGTTGATGAGTATATACTTCAGCAAATGCAGGATTTGACCATACCTGGTATATCTATTGCATTTATCAATGACGGAAATATTGCTTATCATAAAACCTACGGTTTTGCTGACGTAGAAAAGGGAATTGAAGTAAATACCCATACCATTTTTGAAGGAGCTTCTTTATCTAAATCTGTTTTTTCTTTTTTTGTAATGACCTATGTCGACGAAGGCAAATTGGATTTAGATAGACCACTTTTCGAATACCTTCCCTATGCAGACATAGAAAAAGACGATAGGTATAAAAAAATAACAGCCAGGATGGTGTTGAGCCATAGGTCTGGTTTCCGAAATTGGCGTGAAGACGAACAAGATAAAGAACTTAAAATCAAGTTTGAACCTGGCACAGATTATTTATATTCAGGAGAGGGATATCAATACCTTGCTCTGGTTTTAAGAAATATTGCCAATACCGATTGGGTAGGATTAGAAAAAAGCTTTCAGGAAAAAGTGGCAATTCCACTTGGTTTAGAGCATACTGTTTTTATCCAAAATGAATATACCCGGCGAAACAAGGCGGAACCCTATGATGAAAATGGCAATTGGATAGATTGGACGAAGGATTATTGGTTTCTTAAAAATGACAGCGTTTTCGTTGCCGCTGCGAGTATTCATTCCGAAGCAAAGGATTTCTCGAAATGGATGATCGGTTTAATGAACGATAAAATACTTACGGAAGATGTTTATGATGAGCTCTTAAAACCACATTCCACAGTTGAAAAATCAAGATTTTATCATGTTGGCTATACTTTGGGCTTCTTTCACCTCGATATCCCATTTACTGACATATATTTTCATGGAGGAAACAATCAAGGATTCACATCGTGGTTTGTATTGGATAAAAGTAAAAAATGGGGATATGTTTTATTTACAAATTCAGAAAAAGGGGAAGAACTGGGCAATAACTTATTATTTTATATGCTTGCAGGCCCTGATAAAACGCGTTTGTATCTTGTGTTAATTCTAATTCCAATTGGTTTTATTGTAGCCATTGGATACACTTTTAAGATTATCAGCAATTCAGAGTGAGAACGATAATAAATGAATAATTATAACAATTAAATACTATTGTTTAGTTATAGGCATGATATTACCATCACCACTAAGTGATGATAAGTCGGTTTAAGGGATTTTAACGATTAGTTCACAT
>JBGTBR010000024.1:0-38215 GCA_041749255.1 Saprospiraceae bacterium | reverse complement strand
AGACTTTTTAAAAGAACGCAAATAATCTAGTTCCTCCGATTTCAACTTAACTGTTTGTCGTTTCATCACAGTATATTTTTATTTCCACAAGATATATAAAAATATAATATGTTGCTAAATTAATTTGTTATAACACTAGTAAAGTTTTTAGTCGAAAGGGGAGTGGATAATTCATAATGATCGATCCTACCTCTCAATTGTGGTAATTGTTTATACAATTCTTCCAAAAGTCGCAGAGACCACCTTTCTTTTTCTGATTCATATTCTTTGCCTCTTTTCCCCCATCGGGTACCATCCCATTGTTCAAACCACTTAAAGGGAGCCAGCGTAATGACTTCTATTGTGGATCGATTTGGGTATCTTTCATTCCAACCTGGATCTTTGGCAGAAGGGAATGATATATAGGTTACCGGAATAGGAGCATCTGGATTTTCCAGAAAGCGAGCAATATTAGCATCATGGTCAAATCCGGGGTAAATCCAAAAATTAGATTTTGGCAGTCCCAGAATTTCTCCTTTTTCTTTTATTCCTATATATAGGCAAAAATGTCCGACGGAGGGTTTAAGCCCTTCAACTCTTTTAAGCATTTTATTTATAGAAGGATGTTTTGTATTGGTAAGTCTGGTGAAAGTGTTAATAATGCCACAATTACTGACAATTTTTTCTGCTCTTATTTCAAAATCATCTTTCATAATAACTCCGCAGGCCTTTCCTTTTTCAATAATGATTTCCTTGACTTCTGCATTGGAATATATATCCCCACCTACTGCTTTAATAGAAGGATAGATGAATTCAGCAATTTTAGAAGAACCGCCGATGGGAAAATAACCACCATTGAAATAGTGATTGCTGACTATAGCATGCATGGCAAAACTACTTTGAGAAGGTGGCAGACCGTAATCACCAAATTGCCCAGAAAGTACCCCAATAAGTTTTTTGTTTTTGGTTGTTTTTTGCAGGTATGCCAATGTGGTCATATCCGAATATTGAAAAAACTTCCTTCCAAACCACTTTCTAATCCATTTGCCGGGAAACTCAGGTATGGCTTTCATAGCAAAAAACATTTTACTGCTTTTAACAACCTCATGAACACCTGACATATATTTATCAATAGAGCTATGGTCTTCATCGGAAGGAAAATATTTTTTTAATTGAGCCACAAAGTTTTTCCGTCCTTTAATAAATTGATATGTATTGTCCTCTATTACAATTTTGTCATAAATCTCACCCATATCTGCCCATTGTAATTGTCCATCGGTGATATGATTGAATAGTACAGGCATCAATTTATGGCTGCTGTGCATATCTCCAACGTAGTGGATACCCACATCCCATTCATAATCATTTCTTTTGAAAACATGGGTAAATCCTCCAATGGTATAGTGCTTTTCAAGTACCAGAACTCTTTTCCCCTCTTTGGATAGAAGAGCAGCCGTTGTCATGCCGCCAAGCCCCGAACCGATCACGATCACATCGTAAAGTCGATCCGGTTTCTCCTGTTTGTACGAAGGGAAAAGACGCATAAATTTATTTATATCTCAATGTACGGTTAATTTAAATATACACATATTATTTTCTCCAATTGCGACTACTTGATGCATCGATTCCTGGGAAATCAACTGGAATTTTTTGTGTTACTTTACCGGTAGCGACCCACTCAGCACCTCTCTGAAAAGTAGTGATAAACCCCACGCATTCCAGTGAATAGTCCATATGACCCATTGTAGTATGAAATACCCGGCCTTGTCCGTATTGTACAGTAAATAAAATAGGTTCATGCCTTCCGGAGCCTTTATTATTTCTTGTTCCATTTATTTCTTCATCAGAAAAAGCTGTAGCTAAAATCGTGAGATTATTAGCCGGACCCCTCAAACGTTCGTACAGTTCGTCTTTGGCGTGCAACCATTTATCCGGCAACCCCTTCATAACCGGATGGTCATTCTCCCTTGTCATCACTATATATTCATGCTGAGCTCCATGTGCACCACTTTCCCCATCCGCATCATCTCGAATAAGTTCGTCCTGATCATTATAATAAATATATGTGCCACTCTCTGATGTCCTACCTCCCCATCCACCCAGTCCGATCATTTCATTAAATTCTTCCCATTCTCCAAAAGAATTATTGGCAGCGTGCACTATGACCAATCCTCCTCCATTTTTCATGTACTTTTTAAAAGCAGTTTTTGTGTTTTCAGGCCAATCGGAGGCCATCCATCCAAAATTGGATACGATCACATCATATTGATCAAATTCAGGTTTGTAGTCTGGATCGGGTTTTGGTTCATCTACTTTTTCGGTAACCATTCCCTCTATATGGTACATGTCCAACAACTCAGTAATGTCATTTATGTTTTCGATAGCATTGTGATGGGGCCCCTGCCAGGTGTAATAAGTACGGGCTATATCTACCTGGAACAGACCTGTTTCTTCAAGATAATCCTTCAACATTAGGGTCGATTTAGGCCAAAGTCCATGACTGCTTTGACCATCTATAATCATTGCTTTTATTTTTTTATTTTCATTTTTTGCTTCGCATAAATTAATTCCTGCTACTGCAAGTAATAATAGTATTCCAGGTAAAAATCGAATAAAAGTGCCCATATGCCATTCATTTTAATTGCTGTAAACTTAAATTTAATCTCTTACATTGACAAATGGGAAAATGGTGCAATTTCAATAGGGTATACTGTATAAAAATATTTACCTTCATGGATTACAGTAATTTTAAACAAAACAAATAGTATGGCATATATCAAAATCAATGGTTGCAACATGTATTTTGAAGATACCGGGAAAGGCGATGATGTCATTGTGTTTTCTCACGGCTTGCTTTGGAGTGGTGAAATGTTTCATAAACAGGTTGATTTTTTTAAAGATAAATACAGAATTATTACCTACGATCATCGCGGACAA
This sequence comes from Saprospiraceae bacterium, assembly GCA_041749255.1. Taxonomy (GTDB): domain Bacteria; phylum Bacteroidota; class Bacteroidia; order Chitinophagales; family Saprospiraceae; genus JABDLO01. The sequence goes on along the minus strand of JBGTBR010000024.1, from coordinate 35,299 downwards.
GGGAGGTCTGAAGTTACAGATTCGGGTTATGATATGGATCAAATATATCTCGATGCTGTAGAACTGATAGATAAACTGAAGTTGGGCAGAGTTCATTTTGCAGGTCTCTCAATGGGTGGATTTGTAGGGATGAGATTGGCAGCGAGAAGACCTGACCTTATAAACTCCCTGATTTTGATGGAGACTTCTGCTTTGCCCGAACCATTTACTGTTAAGTATACAATCCTCAACATGATCGTCAAACTTTTTGGTGTAAAAACCGTTACCGGCCCAGTTATGAAAATCATGTTTGGAGATAAGTTTCTCAAAGACCCGGATCGAAAAGAAGAAAGAGAATATTGGATTAAAAAACTGCAAAGCAATAAAAAATCTATTACAAAGGCTGTAGATGGAGTTATCAAACGAAAGAGTGTAGCAGATGAATTGAATGCATTAACATGTCCGGTTCTCGTTTTAGTAGGAGATCAGGATAAGGCTACTGTTGTAGAAAAAGCCCGGTTTATCCATGAAAATATACCGCAATCCAAACTCATCATTATCCCCGGTGCTGGCCACTCCGCCAGTATAGAGGAGCCTGAAGCATACAATGAAGCCATTGAGTTTTTCTTATTGAAATACAATGAATTGATGCAGTAAATATTTTGCTTATAAGTTTATCCTAATTTGGGTTAGATCATTTTGCCTGTTTTTGCCAAGTGAAGTATTTCATTTCAAGTAGCATGATGTACTCTATTTATTGCAAAGTATTTTAACATCACTCTCATGTAAAATTGAAATCAACTATTATTTTGTTTTACAGCCTTTCTCTGAATTTCCCTTTGAATTGTGTTTGTTATAAATTTTTACCTTAGCTTTGAAATCTATAATAGAAAATTTTTAAAACTCAATCAATTAATACACTTTAATTCAGGTTTCTATGATGATATCCAATTCCCGTATTTTATGCCCATTCTTATTATCCATCTTTCTTTTAGTATTCTCTTCGGAAGTAACTCACTCTCAGGATGATATTTTACAAAAGCTGGAAGAGATAGCCATTATTGAACAAAAAACCATGATCCCGATGAGAGATGGGATACGGTTGTCCACTGATATATACCGACCGAAAGGTGAGGGGAAAGTTCCTGTCATTCTCTCGCGTACGCCATACCAATTCAATGCGTATCGGGATGGTAAACTCAATACCCGATCCTTAAATGCAGCTTATGATGCGGTTAGTCGTGGATACGCCTATGTGGTCCAGAATGAAAGGGGCAGGTTTTTTTCAGAAGGAGAATGGGATATACTGGGATTGCCTTTGACGGATGCTGAAGATGCATTTACATGGTTGGCAGATCAGTCATGGAGTAATGGGAAGATCGGATTGTTGGGTTGTTCATCAACTGCTGAATGGCAAATGGCAGCCGCTTCTCTCAATCACCCGGCGCTGGCTGCTGTTGTTCCTCAGGGATATGGTGCTGGTGTTGGCAGAATAGGAGACTTCTATGAACAGGGAAACTGGTATCGGGGGGGTGCTCAACAGATGCTTTTCACTTCATGGCTTTACGGCACTCAAAACGATGAATATAAACCCATCTTACCTCCAGGTATACAAACTGAGGACTTGTTAAGAATCCAGCGTTTTTACGATATGGCGCCACGAATGCCCCCGGTTGAATGGTCAGAGGCATTCAAACATTTACCGGTGATGGATATCATTAAAAATGTACAGGGACCAAAAGGGGTTTACGACAAAATGATCATTCGAAAACCCAATGATCCTGCCTGGTATGAAGGAGGACTATTTCACGATGATATGCCTTTTTATACGCCGGGATTTTGGTTTGTCTCCTGGTACGATGTGGCTACCACTCCAAATTTGGCATTATTTAACCACATAAGAGAAACTGCAGATCCCGAAGTTACCGATAAACAATATCTCGTCATTGCTCCTGTACTTCATTGTTCTTTTAAAAGGGCGACAGAGAATACGATTGTAGGGGAACGCAGTGTAGGAGATGCCAGGCTGGACTATGATGCTATGATTAATGGATGGTTTGACCTATGGCTTAAAGGTGAAAATAACGGAATTCTCGATACTTTGCCTCGTGTCAGGTATTATACAATGGGTAGCAATCGATGGCAAACATCTGAAACATGGCCTCCTGTACATACGGTCATGACTCCTTTTTATTTGGACAGTAAAGGCAAGGCCAATTCCCGGCATGGTGACGGTATCTTAAATACTTCTCAGCCTGGAGCATCCTTTAAAGATCAATTCACTTACGACCCCAATAATCCGGTCCCATCGTATGGCGGAAATGTGTGTTGCACAGGCAACGCTATTAAAGGTGGAGCATTTGATCAAAGAGAAATGGAAAACCGCGACGATATTCTTGTGTATACCACTGAAGTTTTTGAAAACGGAGTTGAGGTGTCTGGTTTCATAGAAGCGGTTATTTACGTTTCATCTGATGCTAAAGATACCGATTTCACTTTAAAGTTGATAGATGTATACCCCGATGGAACCGCATACAACCTGGATGAAACCATTCAAAGAGCCAGATACAGAGAAGGTTATGAAAATGAGGTGTTTATGGAAAAGGAAAATGTCTATGAAATCAGGTTTACTCCTCTGAGTACGAGTAATTTCTTTGCACCAGGACACAAGATCAGAATCGAAATATCCAGCAGCAATTTTCCGAGATTTGAACGCAACCTCAATACCGGAGGAAATAACTACGATGAATCGATCGGAGTAATTGCTAACAATGCTGTTCATCACTCTCCGCAATATCCATCGAGAATCATTCTTCCTTTGGTTCTAAAAACAGATTAGATACTTCTTAAAGTTTTTCTTTGAAAGGTGAAATATAATTATTCAAGATCCGGGTTTTTTGAAATATATCTATTCAGTGAATGCAAGGCATTTTTCCGGACTTTATTTTTTAGAAAAGAAGTCCAACCCAAAAGCCTGCCTGTGATACCAAATGCTTGTGATGACCAGCTATAGAAAGGAAAGCGATCTGTATGTTTAACGATCTTTCCATTTTCAAATTCAAAAGAAGACTTGATTTTATTTGTCACTTTTTTTCCAGTTTGGGAGAATGTATAATAGGCAGTCCATTCAGCGCTGCCATGATTATCCTCTGACTGAACATTTCCATACTCTATTTTTAAATCTGTGCTTCTTTTTATCAGCATCTCCCACATTTTACGGACTTTCCGCGCATCGAGATCGGCAAAGACTTCATCATTAAATAGAGATTGATCACTATAACATTGTTGCATGGTTTTATAGTCCTTAACCTGGAATGCTTTGTAAAATCTGTGTATGAGTTCTTCATTCTTATGCATTATGTCAATGATGTTGATGAATGCACAAATTAATCTTTATGAGTGATTATTTTATGGAGACTAATGATAAAAGTGAGCAGTAAGCAGTTAGTTAGTTCGTTGAGCGTAGCTAAAAAGCTTTTAGCATTTGGCTTTTAGCAGTTGGCTCATATGAAGGAACTTTGAGATAATCCCCAGGTGATCAATGACGGTGCTCTCCACATTCTACTTTTCACTTTAAACTCTTGACTTTCAGACTTTCAGACCTTCTGACTTTCAGACCTTCAGACTTTCAGACCAAGAATAGCTCGTAGCTCGTAGCTTGTAGCATGAAATTTGGGAATAAGGGATTGAGGAATTAAGGAAAGTTAATCGTTAAACGTTAAGTGTTAAGCAGTTTTCAGTTTTCAGTAAGCAGTAGGCAAAATATACCTCATAAAAATAATTACGCGCGTAGCGCAAATGACAGTGAAGCAAATGACGGCGTAGCCAAATGACGCGAAGTCAATGACGTCTTACCTCCTCGGCCTTAACCTTAACCTTAACCTCAACCTCACCCTCAACCTCAACCTTCCTCTAAAAAGTCGTACATCGCTTTCCAGCTTAAGGAAATACAATCCTGTCTTCCATCAAAGTTCTTCATTGATATCAGTATTTGTAACACCTCGTCTTCATTTGTATAGTTTTTATCCGGCGTTGTGCCCTGTAGACTATTTAGGAAAGAGTCACAGACCTTTTTTATTTCGGCCCATTCTTTTCCTTCAATATGTCGCAATAGAAAAGATGTCGAAGATTTCGATACAGCACATCCAAATCCATGAAAATGAACTCCACTACACCGTTTGCCTTTACCATTCAGGAAAAGTTGGAAATGGTCTCCACATATTGGATTATAGGCGTAAATGGTATGAGTGGGATTATCAATTATGCCGAAATGGTACGGAGACTTTATTTCGGGTAGTATCTTTTCTTTATACAATAACTGTAATTCTTCTTTTGTCATTTCCAAAATTTTATAAGCTCTTGCAAAGAGTTCTTTAATCTGTCCACTTCTTCCAGGGAATTGTAAATGCTAAAAGAAATTCTCACAGTGCCGTTTAAATTTAGATGTTTTAATAAAGGTTGTGTACAATGCATTCCCGCTCTTACTGAAATATTGTCTTTATTGAGAAAGGACGCCACGTCATGAGGATGTATATCTTTTACATTAAATGAAATAATGCCTACTTGCTTTTTCCCACCTCCATAAACCTTGACTCCATTAATGGACTTCAAAGATTCGATGGCATGCTGGGTGAGTATGGAGATATGTGCTCTTGCTTTGGTTTTATCCAACGTATTGATAAATTTTAAAGCGGTTCCCATACTTATAATGCCTGCTACATCGGGGGTTCCTGGATTTTGGTTATATGGAAAAGCTGAAAACCGGGTGTCGATAAGGGATGCTTCTTTTATGATGCCTCCGCCGAATCGATATGGTTTCATTTCAGCCATATAGTTTTCGGAGACGTATAAAACTCCAGTTCCAAAAGGACCAAATAATTTATGGCCGGAAAAAGCAAGGAAATCATACGAAAGAGTACGACAATTCAAATCGTATAATGCAGCACTTTGGGCGGCATCAATCATAACGGGAATGTTCATGGAATGTGCCATGTCTGTTATTTCCTCAATTTCATTTGTCGTGCCTAAAGTATTAGAAATATGAGTTACAGAAACCAGGCGTGTTTTGGAATCCAACATTTGTTTAAATTGAGCAAGATCCAGACCCCCATGTTTATCAATAGGTATGACTCTGAGCGACGCTTTACTTTCTTTACAGAGTTGCTGCCAGGGTATGAAATTGGCGTGATGTTCCATTATAGAAACAATGATATTGTCTCTCTCCTCAAGCCTGTTTTTTAAAAAGGATTGGGCAACGGTATTGATGGAATCAGTAGTGCCTGCCGTAAAGGCGATTTGGAGTGGATTGTCTGACCCTAAAAATAATGCAGCTTTTTTTCTTACCTCCTCAAATTCATGGGTAGCTGCATTGGAAAGGTCGTATATTCCACGATGAATATTTGCATTTTCTGTTGAATAAAAACGTATTAAACGTTTGATGACGACTTCCGGCTTTTGGGTCGTAGCGGCATTATCCAAATAGGCCAACATGGGATGTTCCTTATAAAGGGGAAATTTTTTTCTAACCGCATCAACATCCCAATGCACATCAGTTCTCTTCATAATGATTAAAACTAAGAAAAAAGATTGATTGTTTCTTGTTAACTTTACAACGTACTTATCTACTATAGAAAGCATGATGCAGGATCAATTATTTGAGTTTTGTAATTACATATCGCTGTGATAACAGTTGAGGAAGCCATCAAACTGATTGACTCCGAGTCCAGAGACTTCGGGACGGTTTCTGTGCCCCTGGATCAAAGTATAGGCAGAATATTGAGAGAACCTGTGTATGCTGACAGGGATTTTCCTCCATATGACCGGGTTGCGATGGATGGAATTGCGATCCGTTACAAAGATTACACCAGTGGGATCAGAAAATTCACCATAGCTGGAATGGCTGCTGCAGGTGAACCGCAAAAACAGAATAATACGACTGGCCAATGTCTGGAAGTAATGACGGGATCAACCATGCCCTTGGGTCTTGATACAGTGGTGCCATATGAGTGGATTCAAATCATAGAAAATCAGGCTATCATCCAAAAAGAGGAGGTTGGATTTTTGCAAAATATACACTTTAAGGGTACAGATCGCAGTAAAGGGGATTTGATTCTGCATTCCGGAATTACGGTTTCTCCCGTTGATGTTGGAGTGTGTGCAACAGTAGGTAAGAATATACTATCTGTCAGCCGCTTACCCAAAATAGTCGTCATTTCCAGTGGTGACGAACTGGTAGACATTGACCAAACTCCATTGGCGCATCAGATCAGAAAAAGTAATGTGTACCAAATAAAGACAGCTTTAAACCACTTTAAAGCTGAAGTAGGCACAGAGCATCTTCAGGATAATTTGCAAGAATGCATTATTAAGATGGATGAATTGGTTAAGAATTTCGAAATATTGATCATAAGTGGTGGAGTTTCGAAAGGTAAATTTGACTTTATTCCTCAAGCGCTAGAATCAAATGGGGTTGAGAAGTTGTTCCACTCCATTTCTCAGCGACCTGGCAAGCCTTTTTGGTTTGGGAAACATCCATTAGGGGCACTTGTTTTTGCTTTCCCGGGCAACCCGGTTTCGTCTTTCCTTTGTATGCAAAAATACTTTATTCCCTGGTTGGAAAACTGCCTTAAAAAAAAGCGCACATTTCAACCTTATGCCCGGTTAACCGAAAATGTAAAATTTACCCGCAATCTAACCTATTTTCTCGAGGTGAAACTCGAATGTACGTCGACGGGCGAAATGCTGGCCAAGCCAGTCAAAGGTAGTGGTTCCGGTGATCTTGCCAACCTTGCTGATGCAGATGCTTTTATTGAACTACCTAAAGGACAGGATCTATACCAAAAAGATACTGCATATCCTCTCATTCCTTACAGGAACATTTTCTAATCCGGGTTGTGCAAAGGTACTGCATGGTTTTATTTGTGAGTTTCTGATATTACCCACTTCTTGTTTTTACCCGTTTGGAGTTTGTGGACGTCATAGTTGAACATGTAAGCTAACAGGCTGAATTCCTTATGATTTAAGCATGACAAAATGTATATGATGGGTATAAAATTATTTTCTAATCGATGACGGGCATCTGTTTATGTTGTTATATTTGAATTAATTTGGATTATCAACTTCTGAACAGCATTGAATATGAACGGTAAAGAAAATGGACTGAAAAGAACTCTTGGGCCATTTATGCTATGGGGTTTGGGTGTAGGGTATGTCATTTCAGGTAATTATTTTGGGTGGAATCTCGGACTGGCTGAAGGTGGTACTCTTGGACTGGCGATAGCCATCTTTTTTGTGATCATCATGTATGTGACATTTACATTTAGCTATACAGAACTCGCATGTTCAATGCCGAGAGCTGGAGGGGCTTTTGTATATGCAGAGCGGGGTCTGGGAAAAGACCTGGGCTTTCTTGCCGGAATGAGTCAGAATATTGAGTTTATATTTGCACCTCCTGCTATTGCTTCTGCCATTGGAGCCTACCTTACTATTTTTCTACCTGGCTCTAACCTGATCATGATAGCCATTTTGGCTTACGTTATATTCACAGGCCTTAATATTGCCGGACTTCAACTGGCAGCCACTTTTGAGTTATTTATTACTTTGGTTGCCGTATCCGGATTATTGCTTTTTGCAGCGGTTTGTTTACCAAAGGTTTCATTTGAAAACTTGCAAAGCAATGCACTTCCTAATGGATATATAGGGGCTTTTGCAGCCATTCCATTTGCCATTTGGTTTTTTTTGGCCATTGAAGGAGTAGCCAATGTAGCAGAAGAAACGATTCGGCCTCAACGAAATGTATTGATTGGTTTTGGTTCAGCTTTGATTACACTGGTTATATTATGTGTATTGACCTTTGTGTCAGCAATCGGAATCGGAGGATGGGAAAACATTGTGTTTCCAGCTGGAAGTAGTGAAGCTTCAGACTCACCTTTACCTCTGGCTATGGAGGGTTTGGTAGGAGTGGGTCATGTGTATTACAAAGCTCTTACCATCATAGGATTGTTTGGCCTGGTTGCTTCTTTTAATGGCATCATATTGGCAGCAGGCAGGTCAACTTTTGAGTTTGGCAGGGTAGGCTATGCCCCGGGAATTTTTGGTAGAGTTCATAAAAAGTTTAAGACCCCAACTTATGCCCTCTTGTTTAATATGGGTATAGGCATATTGGCATTGCTCACCGGAAAAACAGGCGAACTCATAACCATAGCAGTGTTTGGAGCTTTAGGCCTATACATCCTTTCGATGTGCTCTATTCTATCGTTGAGAAAAAAAGAACCAGATATGGAAAGACCATTTAAAGTTCCGCTATATCCACTCTTTCCTATAATAGCGTTATTGATAGCCATCATATGTATGTTATCTTTAATACTTTATAACCTGGTGTTGGCAATTATTTTTTTTGGAATGATCGCAGGAGCATGGATCTTTTTCAGGATATTTTTGTACAATAAGTATAAAGAATACAATTAAAATCAAATATGGAAAAATGGAAGGAAATTAGTGCTCAGCTAAAAAAAGATGGGTGCACTAAAGTTAAACTGGCTGTAGTAGATCTGGAAGGTGTGTTAAGAGGAAAGGTAATGTCTATAGACAAATTTTTATCCATTGCAGAAAAGGGATTTGGATTTTGTTCTGTAGTATTTGGTTGGGATATCGAAGATAAAGCCTACGATAATGTAAGTATTACCGGATGGCATACCGGATATCCTGATATGGATGCATGCGTTGACTTAACTACGTACAGACGTATTCCCTGGGATAATGATTTGCCATTTTTCCTGGCAGATTTTAGTGCTCCCGATGAAAATAAAGCTTTACCTGTCTGCCCCAGATCTCTTTTAAAAGGCATAATAAATAAATCCCATAATTTAGGTTATAAGCCTCTATTCTCACAGGAATTTGAATGGTTTAATTTTGAAGTGAAGCCAGACGAATTATCCAAAAATGGTTTTCAGCAGGTAAAACCATTAACTCCCGGTATGTTTGGATATTCGATATTAAGATCTTCTTTAAAGAAGGAGTACTTTAATGATTTATTTGATTATTGTCTACAATTTAACATACCTCTGGAGGGACTTCATACAGAGACAGGCCCCGGTGTTTATGAGGCAGCAATAAAGTACAGCGATATACTTACTGCAGCTGACAGAGCTGTTCTTTTCAAAAACAGTGTGAAGGAAATTGCATACCAGCATGGTATAATGGCAACATTTATGGCCAAATGGACTGAAACGTTGCCGGGGTGCGGAGGGCATATCCATCAGAGTTTATGGGATGAAAATGAAACCGTCAATTTATTTTATGAGGAAGATGACCTTCTTAATATGAGTGAAACCATGAAATCCTATTTGGCGGGACAACTTTATTGCCTTCCCCATATACTCCCGATGTATGCTCCAAATATCAATAGTTATAAGCGGTTGGTTGAAGGGGCGTGGGCTCCTACCACACTTACCTGGGGAGTTGACAACCGGACTACAGCTTTCAGAGTCATAAAGGGAGCGGCCTCATCGACAAGATTGGAAACCAGGGTTCCAGGCTCTGATGTTAATCCTTATTTGGCAATGTCCGCCTGTTTGGCATCGGGATTGTATGGGATTGAAAAGAAATTACCGCTAAATACGGCTCCTACAATAGGCAATGGATACAGAGAATTTAAATATGGAATCATACCTTCATCACTACAAGATGCTACCGTTCAAATGAGAAGTTCTGAACTGGCATTTGAACTCTTTGGACAAGAGTTTGTAGAACATTTCTGTAAAACCAGGGAATGGGAATGCCGGGAGTTTGCTACCAAAGTGACAGATTGGGAGAGAAAGAGGTATTTTGAAATTATCTAATACAAATCTCACCATTCAAAAAATGAAACAATTGAGATCTTCTTTTAGCTTTCCCACAGACATTCGGTTTGGGTCAGGTGTTTCTGATGAATTGGCGGATTACGTTCTCAGCCAGAAACTGATGAATCCTCTGGTTGTTACCGATAAGATCGTATCAGAACTGTCATTCTTTACATCCATTGTTAAGCAACTTGAGAAAAAGGGATTGTCAGTAGTGGTCTATAATGAGATGCATAAAAACCCGGTGAAATCTGATGTCGATAATGGAGGTAACGTATACCACGAGTATAATAGAGATTGCATCATAGGCATTGGTGGTGGGGTCGCCATGGATGTAGCCAGAGCCATAGCTCTCAGAGTATATCACAACGAAGATTTGTTTTACTATGATGATTTGATCGGTGGTGATCAATATGTCACAGGTAAAATACCACATCTCATTACCCTGCCTACTACTTCAGGTACGGGTAGCGAAGTGGGCAGAAGTGCAATCATATCTGAAGATGATACAAAAAAGAAGCGTATTCTTTTTTCACCGAGATTGATGGCGAAAAAAGTATTTGCTGACCCTGAGTTAACAATGGATTTGCCACCTTTTATAACGGCAGCAACCGGAATGGATGCACTTACCCATAATATGGAAGCCTATTTAGCAAAAAATTATAATCCTATGTGCTCAGGCATTGCCCTGGAAGGTATGAAACTGATTTTTGGCTCCATTGTAAATGCTACCCATAAACCGGATATTGAAGCCAGGAGTGACATGATGATGGGTTCCTTAATGGGAGCTGTTGCTTTTCAAAAGGGATTGGGAATCGTTCATAGTCTGGCTCATCCTTTATCATCTCTTCTGGACACACACCATGGGTTGGCCAATGCGATCAACCTGCCATTTGGAATGGAATTTAATTACACCGGATTTGAAACATTATTTGACAATATGGCCTATTCAGCGGGCTTGGGTAAAAACAAGGGGCATGAAATGGTACCTTTCCTTCACCAACTTGGTCGCGAATTGGGTCTGCCGGGTAATCTTTCAGAAATAGGAGTGAGAGCGGATCACATCGAAACCCTCTCTCAGTTGGCGCTGGAGGATTTTTGCCATCCCAATAACCCAAAACCTGTAACCAGGGAAAATTTTGCCTCCATTTATCTCAAAGCCTTGTGATATGCTCAAGATCGGTATCAGTGCCTGTTTTTTATATCCGGATTTAACCAGAACCGTTTTTGGTCCTAAAACCCTGTCCTATATAGAATCCGACATGTTTACATATATCTCCAGGAAAGGGGTATTGCCAGTACTTATCCCAAATCTAAAAGAGGATTTAATGAATGGAATACTGGAAGAAATGGATGGATTTATTTTTCAGGGTGGTTCTGATGTTCATCCTGGCACCTATGGAGAAAAGCCAATTTTGGACGGCAGATGGAACGGAGATCCGTATCGCGATACATACGAATTAAAAGTCATGGACTTTGCCTTCAAAAACCAAAAACCTATATTGGCTATTTGCAGAGGACTACAACTTATGAATGTTTATTTAGGCGGAACATTGTACCAGGATATTTCTACACTGTTGCCGGAAGCGATAATACACAGGGATGCTGAGAAGTATGATGGATTGGGTCATGAGGTTGAACTTGTGGATAATAGAATACTCAGAGATTTATATAAAATCAGTACAGGATGGGTCAACTCTGTTCATCATCAAGCCATAAAGACACTGGGAAAAAATCTGGAGGTACTTGCCATCAGCAAATCTGATCAAATGATCGAAGCCATTGGATATACCGGGTCAGCACCCGGGAAGGTAATGGCAGTTCAATGGCATCCCGAGTTTTCAAAAGAAAAAAAAGACGGGGAATTAGATCCGGAAATTATTATCGAGAATTTTTTAAAACACGTGCAATCTTCATGAATTTAAATATAATCAATCCAGCCACAGAAGAAGTCTATGCTTCCGTTTTGACTGACACTCCGGAAAGCGTAAAGCATAAAGTAGCCAAACTGAGAGAAGGGCAAAGAAAATGGAAAAAGGTACCCATTGAGGAAAGACTGGCTATTATTTCCCTTTTTGGAGAATTGGTACATGCGCAGATTGATGAATTGGCATTTATATTGACCAGTGAAATGGGCAAGCCTATTACACAGGCTGTGAATGAAATCAAAGGATCCCACAATAGGATCTCTCACCTTGAGCAAAACGCAGTGAAATGGTTGTCTCAGGAAGTAATAAATTCACAAGGTTCTACTTTAGAAAAAATTACCTTTGAACCCCTGGGTGTGATAGCCAACATATCAGCCTGGAATTACCCTTATAATGTCGGCTACAATGTGTTTTTATACGCATTGGTTGCTGGTAATGCGGTATGCTATAAGCCATCCGAATACGCTACCATTACTGGCATACAAATGAAGAAATTGCTATATGAGGCGGGAGTGCCCAATGATGTTTTTGATTGCTTTATTGGAGATGGAAGAGTAGGTGAATGGCTTCTTGATTCTGAATTGGATGGATACTTTTTTACGGGTAGCTACAACACCGGAAAACACATTGCCTCAAGAATTGCCCATACATTGGTGCCAGTACAACTTGAGTTGGGAGGTAAGGATCCTCTGTACATAGTTGATGATATAAGTGATGTAGAATGGGCAGCCAAAAGCGCTGCAGAAGGGGCTTTTTACAACACAGGGCAGAGTTGTTGTGCTGTAGAGAGGATTTATGTTCACGAAAATATATACGATCAATTTATACAGGCATTTGTACAAGAAGTGCACAACTATAAAACAGGGGATCCATTGGAGAAAGATACTTTTATTGGACCATTGGCCCGTAAAGAGCAAATTCAATGGTTAAGTCAACAAGTGGAAAATGCACTAGATAAAGGGGGTAGAGTGTTGACCGGAGGAAAACCGGTTTCGGGTAAGGGTTATTATTTTCAACCTACAGTTATTACAGATGTAAGCCACCGTATGTCTGTGATGAGGGAAGAAACATTTGGCCCGGTCATTGGCATTCAAAAAGTGAAAAATGATAGGGAAGCCATCCTTCTGATGCAAGATACTGAATATGGGTTAACTGCTGGTGTATATACAGCTGATGAGAAGAGAGCTATAAAAATTCTTGAAGAAATGGATACAGGTACAGTATATTGGAATTGCTGCGATCGGGTGAGTGCTGATGTTCCGTGGACCGGTCGAAAGAACTCGGGAAGAGGATCTACACTTTCCTATATGGGTATCAGGGCATTTGTACAACCTAAGGCGTATCACCTTCGAAAAATATAAACAGGGTAAAAAGTAAAATGCCCGTAACGTTATACGGGCATTTACGAATTTTACAATTTAATAACCAAAACTTACACAATACGAAGATAAGACATATTATCTAATTATTTAATGTGTTATATGATTTTTTTTAGTGTTTTATAAATATTTATTTATGTAAATATTTAAACCGTTGATAATTAATGTTATATAATTTTATGCAAAAACGGGATGTGTGATATTTTTTTCATCTGAAAGGACTTCAATCTTATCCAATAAGTGTAATACGGCTTGTTTTCCTTTATTTTTAAGAGAAACAGAGTATTTATTTACATATAAATTGATGTGTTCCCGGATTACATCTTCATCCAATTCCTGCGCATAAGATTGTATAAAAGGCATAGATACATATGGATGATCGAAGGCGTACTGAATACTTTTTCTTATGCTGGCATTGACTTTAGCTTTCACCCAGGCAGGCAGGTTTCGCCGGATAGCTATACAACCTAATGGAATCAGATACCCTGTAGACTCTTCCCAGAATTCTCCCAGATCCTGCACTTTTATCAGACCTTTATCCTGATAAGTAAATCTGTTTTCATGAATGATAAGCCCTAAATCTGTTTCTCCACTTAAAACAGATTCTTCTATTTTTGAAAAATGCATGAATTTTTTTTCAGCGATTTCAGGGTGGCTAATTTTGAGCAATAAATGCGCTGTGGTATTCTCACCAGGAATAGCGATACTGTACTGGCTAAGGTTGGTTTTATGTATTGTTTTATTTGAAATAATAAGGGGTCCACAATTTTTTCCCAAAGCACTCCCACTATCCAGTATTTGGTACTTATCTGATACTTTGGCAAATGCATGATAACTGAGTTTGGTCACGTCTAATTGGGCCTCCATAGCCATTCTATTCAATTGTTCAACATCTTCAAATACAAAATCAAACTCAAATGGAATGTTTTGTAGTCTTTGATGTATTATGGCTTCAAACATGAAGGTATCGTTGGGGCAAGGCGAAATGCCAACGCTTAAATTCATACTTTTTTTCATTTATGATGAAATCAATAATACCTCCTTATAGAAATACGAAGAAATTAATCATACATTTTACTGTGTAAAGTATAAAAATCATACAAATTTTACACTTCTTTGTTCAATTGTGGATATTGACGCATATTTGCCGTGAAACGGAAGTTTAATAAAGTAAACCGGATTTCGTTAAGGGATAAAATGATAAAGCATGGCACAATCGAAAGACTCTCTATTGGTTTTATATGAAGACAATCATATTATAGCTGTAAATAAACCGGCCGGAATACTGGTACATGGAGATGAAACCGGTGATACCACTTTGCAGGATATGGTGAAAAGATACATTAAGGTAAAATACGAAAAACCGGGCGATGTATTTTTGGGAGTTGTACACCGATTAGACAGGCCTGTCAGTGGTGTTGTGGTATTTGCCAGGACCAGCAAGGCTCTGACCAGACTCAATGAAATGTTCAGACTGAGGACCGTAAATAAATCGTATAAAGCCATAGTCACCGCAAGACCTCCTGATATGGAAGGCACACTTACTCATCACATCATCAAGGATTCAGAAAAGAATGTGGCCAAAGCCCATAGTAAGGAAAAAAGGGGAAGCAAAGAAGCAGAGTTATACTATAAATTTGAATCAGAAATTTCTCATTACATACTTCTTGTTTTGAAGCCTGTCACAGGGAGGCCTCACCAGATCAGGGCTCAATTAAAAGCTCTTGGGTGTCCCATTTTAGGTGATAAAAAATACGGTTCTGCCAAACCGATGAAGGACCGTTCGATTTGTTTGTTTTGCGAGAAAATCGCATTTATTCATCCTGTAAAAAAGGAGGAAGTAACCATCAAGGCCCCTATGCCTGTTAATGAATATTGGAATTTATTCAGGGTTTGACCCAAAAGCAAATTACCTCAACTTGTGTGAGACGCAATTTTATGGGATTAAGCAGTAAGCAGTAGGCAGTAGGCAGTAGGCAGTAGGCAGTCGGCAGTTTCGCAGTTTGCACAGTTACTTATCTTAATCTCGACCTGCCAAAGGCAAAAACTTCACCCTCACCCTCATCCTCAACCTCACCCTCAACCCCAACTCTATCCTACATTTTAAATACAGGCATCAATTTCTTTTGACTACTAAAAAAATACACTTACCTTTGCACACTGTGAGAGCCGGACGGCCAGCTCCCTCTGAACTCCCCCAGGGCAGAAATGCAGCAAGGGTAGGAGGTTGAGCGGTTAGGTTCGTGTTCTCACTTTTTTTATATCTACAAATACACACCTTTACCATGAAGTTTTTTATTGACACTGCAAACCTTGACCAAATCAAAGAAGCCAGGGAACTGGGGATCTTGGACGGAGTTACCACCAATCCGTCACTCATGGCTAAAGAAGGTATAACCGGAAGAGATAATATTCTTAAACATTATAAAAAAATATGCAACCTGGTAGAAGGTGATGTGAGTGCAGAAGTCATATCAACTGATTTTAAAGGCATTATAGAGGAAGGAGAGATGTTGGCATCTTTAGCTGAAAATATAGTCGTTAAAGTGCCGATGATCAAAGATGGAGTAAAAGCACTTGCTTATTTTTCAGATAAGGGTATTGCTACCAATTGTACACTTATATTTTCTTCTGGTCAGGCCATACTTGCAGCTAAAGCGGGAGCAACTTATTTATCCCCTTTTATTGGTCGCATCGATGATATGAACTGGAGAGGCATGGATCTCATATCCGAGATTGCTGAAATTTATGCTATACAAGGGTATACGACAGAAATACTGGCGGCATCTATACGTTCATCAATACATATCGTTGAAGCTGCAAAAGCAGGAGCGGATGTGGTTACTTGTCCGTTAAATGCGATCCTGGGGCTCTTATACCACCCATTGACAGATATTGGACTGGAAAAATTTCTTTCCGATCACAAAAAAGGTAATCCTTAATTTTTTATTAGATATTAATGACCCATCGGTCAATCCAACCATGTATCAATACACCTTGATTTGATCAAGCGATACCACAGATAATTTTTTCAACTCTCCCTTTTCAAAGCGCTTAGCGATTGTATCGAAATCACCTTCTATTTCCTCAGCGTAATTATTGTAATCCTGAAATACAATTCCATTCACATCCCTTCTGTTAAAAGCTTCTCTAAATCTCCTGCCGGTTTCATCTGAGTAGTATTCATAGGCGAGATAATCCAGCGAATAATCCTCGGTGAACCAATACAGATATACGTCTTCATGATCCTGACCTCCGCCTTCCCTTTTAAATATAACCCTGATCTTATGGTATTCCACATCTTTGATCAATTCTTTACCCAGGTATTCCGGCACTACGGCTTCATCTTGTAACCGGTATGGCAACATGATAAAATATACCATAGCATTGATCCCATTTTGGAACTTATCAATTGTTTTTTTATCCAAAACCTGCAGTTCCCCATTGATATTGCGGAAGGTTTTCTCATTAGAAAATACCTCTTGAACCCACCCTGTACTATCGGGATAATTCCTTTCATAGCGAAAAGTATCTTTTCTGTGCTCAATCTTTAACTGAAATTTTCTGAACGTGAGTTCGACCGTTTTCTCCAGATAATGCTTCCCCCCATGCTTTGTGATGGCTTCCTCTATAATTTTACCGGCTAAGTCCTCCTTTTTATCGCATGAATGCAAAAAGGTGATCATCAATATTCCAATTACAAAAAAAGAAAGGACCTTGCATATTTTGTTTTTACTACTCATTTTAAAATATTTTTACAATAATATTTACTCAAATCAATTGTTATCTATACCCACTTAGATATTTTAATCTAATTTATGCGCTCTCGTCATTTCTCTTTTTCTACCTGGGCCAGGTAAAGCCTCTACTTCAAATCCGGCAGATCGCAGAGCTCTTTTAAAATTTCCCTTTGCACAATAAGTAACCAAAACTCCATCTTTGGTAAGGCAGGAATACATTTTCTTCATCACTTCTTCGGACCATAGCTCCTCCTGAGCACCTGGTGCAAATGCATCAAAATATATTACATTGTAAGTTTCTAGTGGACTCCAATTCAATAAGTCATCATAAATCTTTTGGAATGTAAAATACTCGCTCATTTTATGATTGTTATATTCCTGTAAATGATGCATATCCATAAAGGTATTTTGAAGATCACTCCTTTTAAGGACATTTGCATAATTGAGTCGGCCGGCTAATAGCAAAGAAATCGGGTATTTTTCTATTCCTGTATACTGTGTCTGGATCCCATAATTTTGAGACTCTATCAAAGTAAGCAAAGCATTTAACCCGGTGCCGAAACCCATCTCGAGAATGCGTATAGGTGGTTGAAATTTTTGTACTATATATTGAAAACCAGCAGAAATAAACACGGTTAACCCTTCTTCAATTGCTCCAAATATACTGTGATACGTTACCCCAAACTGTTGGCTTACAATGGTATGTGACCCATCTCCAGATAAGATGATTTCATATTCCTCCACTGCCAGTTGATAAAGAATGAATAGCTTGAGTCAGGTCTATATTAAAATGAGATCCATTGTAAATGGATTTTCCTTCATAAATTACAAGTAATTGGGGTGACTCGTGAGGTACGGAAAATTCTATTGAGATTTCATCAGACAAACTGCGATACCTGATCAGATCCAGGAAATAGAAATCCATTTGAATTTGTAGGGGAGCAAATTGAGATTCAAGTCTTCTCTTTGCCACACTGCTAATAGAACAATACGTACTGTGTTTGTAAATAGCTACAGGATATGAATAACTATCTTTCATTATTTCTTCTATTTGTCCGATATGGATCAAGTCTTTCCAATGCATAACATATACAATATTAGTTCCAGTTTAATGCATCATTGGAACAGAAATGGAAAAAATAAGTTCATTAGACTAATTCAGAAAAAGCTGTAGAAATGATAGGCCGGAATCCAGTTCAAAAGGACATCCTGTACCTCCTCGATTGCAGGAAGCCAGTACAAAACAAGCCATTAGGAAAAAGGCGATATTTCTGAAGGAAAGATTTTTACTTCTCATGGGTTCATTTTACTTGAATTGTAACGTAGAATATTCATTCTTATTATATTAAAAACAAGAGTTTTAAACGAGTCAAAGGTACAATTTGTTTCATTAATATCCAGATGAGGATAAAGAGATGAAGCCATTACCAAATCGAAACCAAATTTAAAAATAACGGGTTCGGGTACAAATAGCAATTCAAATTATACACCTTTATTTGATCTCTGATTCTGGTACTGAATGATATTATTCAAGAGGAAGTATATTAGCCTATTGCGGATAAAATGGATTTTTCGTTTACTTTTACTTTTACTCACTATGAATCGCTCAAAAGTAGTTAAAAAAGTAAGAAGTTAGCCTGTTTAATTTTGGGTGTACTATTAAATACATAAGTTACAATGCATATACATTTTATATCTATAGGAGGCAATACCATGCATAGTCTTGCACTTGAATTGCAGGCAAAGGGGTATTATATCACCGGCTCAGACGATGAAATATATGATCCTTCCCATTCCCGATTGGAAAAAGCTGGTATTTTACCGGAGAAAATGGGATGGTATCCGGAAAAGATCATTCCCGGAATCGATGCCATTATTTTGGGAATGCATGCCAGAAAAGATAATCCGGAATTATTGAAAGCCCTTCAAATGGAGATTCCAATTTACTCGTATCCTTCCTGGCTATATCGTGAAAGCATAGATAAAATGAGAGTAGTCGTAGCCGGAAGTCACGGCAAAACAACCACTACAGCTATGATCATGACCGGATTACAGGCTGGTGGTCTTCAATTTGACTATATGGTAGGGGCACCCCTGGAAGGATTTGATAAAATGGTAAAACTTACAAACGCGCCTCTTATAGTTTTAGAAGGAGACGAATATTTGAGTTCACCTATAGACAGAAGGCCTAAAATTCATCATTACCGCCCCCATTTGGCTATAATCACTGGTATTGCATGGGATCATATCAATGTCTTTCCCGATTTTGACATGTATGTGGATCAGTTTAAAATTTTTATTTTACAAATCGAACCTGGTGGGATATTAATCTACAATGATGATGACGAAGAAATTTCTAAGATCATTCAAGATTTGGAAAGGAATGATCTACGACTCATTCCTTATACAGGAATGGTTATGAATGCCAACAACCAAATTGTGTTTGAAGGAAAGGAATACAATACTTCATTGGTAGGAAGGCACAATTTCCTGAATATGAGTGCAGCTATGAAAAGTTGTATTGAACTGGGGGTAACTGCCAATGACTTTCTTCATGGCATGTCATTTTTCAAAGGTGCGGCAAAACGATTGCAGGAGATATATCGCAAAGGTCAATTTATTGCTTTTCTCGATTACGCCCATGCTCCTTCAAAGGTTATGACAACGGTAGGAGCAGTGAGAGATTGGTATTCGAGTAAAAAAGTGGTGGCTATTCTGGAATTACATACGTACTCCAGTCTGAACATTGATTTTATACCCCATTATCGCAATAGTTTTACCGGGATAGAAGAAGGGATCGTCTTTTATAACGATCATACCATTGCCATGAAGAAACTGTTACCATTAGATCCGGATAAGGTAAAGGACGCTTTTGGTGAGGGTAATATCAAAGTCATTACCAAGAGAGACGAACTGGAAAATTATTTATTGCAATTAAATAAAAGTGATACCATTTTACTTCTGATGACGTCGGGCAATTTTGAAGGATTACAAGTCAAAGAGTTATTATCATCATCTGATCGGGACTGAAATACCTGTCAATTGTACAACAAAATTTCTTTCTCATCTATTTAACATGTAATTTTGCATACTTTTAAAATTTAAAATTAAATCAATGGCAAGAGAAATCACTTTAAGAGATGCCCTAAGAGAGGCGATGATCGAGGAGATGAGACGTGATGATACAGTTTTCCTTATCGGTGAAGAGGTGGCCGAATACAATGGTGCCTACAAGGTAAGTAGGGGGATGTTAGACGAATTTGGAGCAAAACGAGTCATTGATACTCCCATAGCAGAATTGGGTTTTGCAGGAATTGGTGTGGGTGCTGCCATGAATGGTCTCAGACCGATTGTGGAATTTATGACATGGAATTTTGCTGTTCTCGCATTTGATCAGATCGTAAATAATGCAGCAAAAACACTCAATCAGTCTGCCGGGGAATTCAGATGCCCCATTGTTTTCAGAGGTCCTTCTGGTTCCGCAGGCCAATTAGCACAACAACATTCTCAATCTTTTGAAAGCTGGCTGGCTAATTGTCCGGGTTTAAAGGTGGTTTCATGCGTAGATCCTAAAGATTCGAAAGGACTGTTAAAAAGTGCCATCAGAGATGACGATCCGGTGTGCTTCATGGAATCTGAACTTTTATATGGTTTAAAGGGTGATGTGCCAGAAGAGGAATACCTGGTACCTATTGGCAAAGCTGTAATCAGAAAGGAGGGAAAAGATGTCACGCTAGTGTCATTTAATAAAATGATGGAAGTGGTAAAGGAAGCAGCTATTGAACTAGAAAAAGAAGGGATCAGTGCTGAAGTCATCGACTTGAGAACCATACGACCATTGGATTATAAAACCATCGTTGACTCAGTAAAGAAAACAAATCGATTGGTGGTCGTCGATGAATCCTGGCCGTTGGCTGGAATAAGTGCTGAGATAGGTTATGCCATTCAGAAATATGCATTTGATTATTTGGATGCACCGGTGACCAGGGTGAATTCTGCAGATACATCTTTGCCTTATTCTCTTCCCTATATAGAAGAGTGGTTGCCCAATCCTGCTAAAGTGATCAAAGCTGTAAAGGAAGTTATGTATATGAAAGCATGATTTTTTGGCTTTCCTTTTTCTTCACTTTTTTTGGGTTATGAAGGCAAATGACCACTTCCATTTAGAAGTAATGAATTAAAATAATTTATGGTTATTTGAGGATAAAAGGCAAAGATGAAATAGTGATTGTGCAGACAAGTGTAAAAATTAACTTAGGCTGACCGTGTTTTTTACTGACGATTTACAGATCTAAAAGATAATAAATCACATACGGGAGCAAATAAGGATCATTTATCTCTTAATCGTTTATTCTATTCGTAGATTTATAATAAAACCTGAAACCATTTACCCTTAAGTATGATTGAGTCATTGTGGAATTGCCTTTACTCATTCAATAATTAAATTTGGATCTAAAAGGACATTTTTTTTAATATTTTAAATCAATTTTAAAGAATAGTGAAGTGTAGCTATTTTCTCTAAAATGAATCCTAAATGTCTGAAAATTCCAGGAACATTCAACGCAAAGACATATTGAATATTAAAGTTGAGTTAAAGTGGAATTTCATTATTGGGGAAATATAGATCCATTGAATTTTTTGGCAAGAATTGTGTAATCTTATCTTTGACTTATGATGATACCACAACCTCCGGGAAAATATGAAATTTTACAACCATTTCTGTTATCAGCAATGGTAGTATTGGGTATGATCATTGGCGTAAAGTTGGTGGATCGCGATTATTCTCTCATCAAACAGGTTGATCTTCAGGGAGTCGCTGGTCCTATTGGCAGAGTGGAAGAGGTTATTCGGTTTATTGAATCTAAATATGTGGACACGCTCAACAGTGAAGACCTCTACGATAGTGTTATTTCTGAAATCATGAATTATCTCGATCCTCACTCAGTGTATATTTCACCGGAGCAATTGATGAATATACATGAGCAAATGGAAGGAAATTATAGGGGTATTGGCGTTGAATCATTTTTTCTTGATGACACGGTGCGGATATCTAGGGTTTTGGAAGGCACACCTGCTTTGCGATCCGGAATTTTACCATTCGACAAATTGCTTGCTATAAATGATACTATAGTAGCTGGTAAAGGAATGGCGTATACCGAAATAAGACAAATGCTTAAACCACCAAACCAGACATTATTGCTGCTGAAAGTGAGAAGGGGAGATAATGAAATCGAATTGGAAGTTCCTATTGAGAAGGTCAACCTTCAAACCTCTTCTGTGGCATATGTACTGGAAGAAGGAATAGGCTATATAAAAATTGACCGATTCAGTTCCAATACATATAAAGAATTTATGGAATCGCTCGAAAGACTCGTAGAAAAGGAAAAAGTACAGAATCTGGTAATTGATTTAAGGGGAAATCCAGGAGGTTATCTTCCAGAAGCTGTGAATATATTAAGCCAGTTATTTGATGAAAAAGGTAGGATTTTGGTTTATACCCAAGGAAAAAATAATAAAAAAACGGAATATAAATCCACAGGTAAGAATTTTTTTCGAATTCATAAAATAGCAGTACTCATAGATGAAAGTAGTGCATCAGGTTCAGAGATCATTGCCGGAGCTATCCAGAATTGGGACAGAGGATTGATTATTGGTAGACGATCATATTGTAAAGGCCTGGTTCAGGAGCAGTATCCCCTTAGAAATGGTGGAGCTATTCGACTCACCATTTCACGCTATTATACCGCTTCCGGAAGATCTATCCAACGGCCATACGAAAATGGAGAGGATTATAACGGCGAGCTGTATGAGAGGTATCACAATGGAGAACTTTTCAATCCATCCCGATATTCAAACAGAGATACAACTATTTTTTACACACAACTTCACAACCGCAAAGTATATGGCGGAGGAGGAATATTTCCCGATGTTTATATACCTCTTGATAGCACCTTTTCCTATTATGAACTGTCAGCACTCAGCAGTTTTATCCCTGAATTTGTATATAAGAAAAGGGAGTCCGGAGAGGATTCGTATTTCCAGGATTACACTGTAGACCTAAAGGATTTTTGGAGTTTTGCAGAAGGTAGGGGATTTAATATTGATAAAAAATTTGAGAAAGTCAGCAAATCTGATTTAATGTTGAGAATAAGAGCTGAATATGCTTATCAGACTTCAGGTGAAACACGTAGAGATCAGGTATTAAATGAGAACAATCCTTTTATTTTATCAGCTCTTGCCTATGTAAGGTCATCGAGTACACTTTTGGCTTACCATGATAGTATTACTGGTAGCCAATCTGAGTAAAGCTTTCCTGGGGTGGTTTAACTGTGAAATTTAACGGACGAAATTTTATGACCCTATTCATGTCTAAGTATCTACAAAATACCAGTTCAATATGATAGATCGATATCTGACTGTTGAAGGTATTAGTGAGGGAGAGTATAAAGAGAAAGGCAGTAAGTTCATATCACGTGTCATGCCGTTGAATTTAGAAGAAGATCTTCAATCTAAACTGGAAACCATCAAAAAGGATCACCCTAAGGCACGACACATTTGTTACGCATACAGAATAGGAACTAAAAAACTTATTTTTCGGACAAATGACGACGGTGAGCCTTCAGGAACAGCAGGAAAGCCTATACTTGCTGCTATTGATAGTGCTGGAGTAAGTGATGTATTGGTAGCGGTGGTCAGATATTTTGGAGGCACGAAATTAGGGGCTTCTGGTTTGGTCAATGCGTATCGTCTTGCTGCACATGAAGGCTTAAAATGCGCTGTTGTTATGGAGAAAACGCTTTACAGTAATATGAAAGTAGAATTTGATTATAGTCACATGGGAGTGGTGATGGATGCCATAAAAAAAATGGATGTGGAGATTGATGAAATGAATTGGAATCCTATTCCCTTTGTATTAGTAAAGGTTAGACTTTCGGAGGCTGTTGATTTTGATAAACAACTCAAAGCCATCTTACTGGGCAGGGTACCTGCAGATATCGATGATGAGACGAAAGTGGATTATTGCAGGATTAAACCATTATAATGTAAGAGGCTTCAACTTTTTTCGTAACATTGTAAGGAGTAAACGTCTGTGATCATGCTAAAAATTGGACTTACCGGAGGAATAGGAAGTGGTAAAACTACGGTATGCAACTTATTTGAAAAGTTGGGAATTCCTGTGTATTACGCTGACGAAAGGGCGAGATATCTAATGAATTATGATCCTGAGTTGAAGACTCAAATTAAGGTGTTGTTGGGGCATGAGTCTTATTATAGAAATGGCAGACTCAACAGAGCTTACGTAGCTTATAAAATTTTTAACGACTCCGGATTACTCCAAAAGGTCAATGCTTTAGTCCATCCCGTCGTACACAGGGATTCTGAAGATTGGTATTCATCCTATACTGAAGCGCCTTTCTCCATATATGAAGCTGCACTCATATATGAAAGCAATAACCAAAACCGTTTTGACAAGGTCATAGTGGTGACGGCACCGGAAGAACTTAGGATTCAAAGAGTTATGCAAAGAGATGGATTGACACGCGATAAGGTTTTGGAAAGGATTAATAACCAATTGCCTCAGGAAGAAAAGGACAAGCGGGCAGATTATTTAATCAATAATGATGGTGCATCCTCCTTACACATTCAGGTAAATATAGTGTATCATGCCATTCGCAAATGGAGTGAGAATACAAAAGATTCTGGTAAAAAAAATAATGTATGATCTTTTTGATTTTAAGGATTTAAACCCTGGCTATTCTATTCATTTTTTAAAATCTGATAAACAGCTAACATGTATGAAGCTATAAAAAAGAAATTTGAAGAAATGGGCGTCACGCTGGTAGCTGTTACCAAAACTCATCCCATCTCTACCATATTAGAAGCGTATGATGCCGGATACAGGAATTTTGGAGAAAACCGTGTGCAGGAATTGGTAGAAAAATATGAAGAACTTCCAAAGGATATCCGCTGGCATCTGATTGGAAACCTTCAACGCAACAAAGTAAAATATATCACTCCTTTTGTGAGTCTGATTCATTCCATAGACTCATTGAAACTGTTAAAGGAAGTCAATAAAGAAGCATCAAAAAATAATAGAGTCGTAGATATTTTGCTTCAACTAAAGATAGCCCGCGAAGATACAAAAAGCGGAATGAGTGAATCTGAAATTAAACAGATAGTTAATTCCACTGCCTACTCTGAAATGGAAAATATCCGGATTTGCGGTCTCATGGGCATGGCTACATTTACAGATGACCAGGAATGGGTTCGAAATGAATTCCGTTTTATGAAAGAAGTATTTGAAAGAATAAAAGAGATGAATTTTAAAGACAAAATATTTTTTCGCATTTTATCCATGGGTATGTCTGGCGATTATACCATTGCTATCGAAGAAGGTAGCAATATGGTACGAATCGGAAGTCTTATTTTTGGTAACAGAACATAAATCCGGATTAAGTACACAAATGTAACTTGAAAATTATTTCTGAAAAATAGATTGTATTTCAGAAAGTATATTCTGCAAAATTCGATGGGGTCTGATATACGTCCAACCGGGTCATTATAGGACATTACCAATAAGTTTTGGGTTGCTAGCTTTACTCCAGTTAAGCAGTCAAACATTCCAGCCATGAACTATTATCGCGATAATCATCTACCACATTGATTTCATCTACTGACTGGTAAACGGACATTAATGCAGAAATTTCCTGTTTCAATATGTTCAATCCATTATAAATTAAATCTTTTCTAAATGGAGTTTCTTCCAGATCGATTACAAATCTGTATGCTACGATCCTGCTTACAACCTGTCCCAATTGAACTAATTTTCTTTGTGCCATATTCAGATCAAAATCAAAATTGATCATAGATTTAAGGTTTGGGGCGGCTTTGGCAGTAAGATCCAGGTCACTGAGAAATATATATAGGTTATTTTGTTTAACCTTTTTCATCATTTTGACCACGTTTTCAGCTATTTGTGCATACAAAATATCATTAGAACCTTCAAAGATTTGAAAAGGACGACTATCCATTATACCTCTACCTACCATAGAATCGTGTTTGTAAGCCTGGGCTCCCACCAACTGAGTAGCGGATTGTGCAGCCTCCTGCATCATATCTGTCATCACTGTCTTCACTGAATTGGCTTCCAGTGCGCAGACTGACATATCCATGTCAATAGATGAATTGCGAGTACTGTAAAGGCACAAAGCTGAGCATACGGTAAAATAGGATTGGAGTTTAGAGATTCTATGTTGTACCTGGTCGTATTCAAAGAGGGTTTGTCTGCCGATCATTCTCTGATGGGAATGTTCAATAGAATCATCAAGCATTCTCTGAATGAACCCCAATGCCATACCGGGGAATTGAATTCTGCTCCTGTGCAGAATATCCAGCATCATTTTAAGTCCGGTCGATTCAGGTATTAGCCTTTGATCTTTTGGAACATTGAGATTAATTTTATTCTTTCCGTAGGGGATATGGTATAATCCTATATTGGAATAGACTTCTTCTACTTCGATCTGTTGTCCCGGAATATTTTGATCTACAATAAAGAAATCAATATCTCTTTGCAGATTACCGTCTCTTGCTTGTTCTCTGGCTGTGACCAACCAATAGTCTGCCCATCCAGTGAGCCCGGCCCAATGTTTTGTGCCACTTATATGATAATGGTCTCCATGATCTTTGTATGAAGTTTTCATATTCAGAGCATCACTTCCATAATCCGGCTCCGTTATCATCAAACCTCCCATGTTCTGATGATGGACAAATTTTTCAAAAACACGGGATTTTACATTTTCCTGACCGTATTTTGCAACCGGGGTAAGAAATAATGCGATATTGATTCCAAATGTAAGTGATAGAGCCAAAGATTCATATGATGCTACAGATAATAGTGTGAGAATTTCTTCCACGTTGATACCTCTTCCTCCGTATTTTTTAGGTATAGCTATAGTAAGAGGTTGGCTTCCCATGATTTCACGCATTACAAAAGGTGGCATTTTACGGGTTAACGCCAACTCATTAATGTTGGCACGCTCGTAGAACACGCTGTGAAGGTTAGACCTAAAATTTTCTATAAATTCTGCAAAGGGTTGCATGTGATATAATGTGTCTTGCTTTAATAATGAGACACCGTTAGTTGGTTTAGAGTACATTCCAATAGCTTTTACATTAAACGAAAGTAAAGAAAATATTGGAGATTAAACTATTGGTTTACAATGTTGAATTAAAAACAGCATTTCTAACAACTCAAGCTGGAAAATTTTCTAGTAAAAAAGAGTACAAATTTCTTTCAGTATAGGGCTTATTTTTGATTGAAAGATTTTTTTAAAACTAAAATTCGCCGAAACAACTTGAAAACTTGATCTTTTTTAGCAAAAATAAATTAAAACTGAGAAGTTAACATCATTTAAGCCTCATAACCGATCTTTTCTTCAAATTCTTTAACGCTTTAATGCTTTTTTTGTTGTATATCCCTTTATAGGAAGACTTTGCTTTCTATTGAAAGTAAGTTGAGGGTAAGGTTATTCAGAAAAAATTCTGTATCTTAAAGAAAACAAACGCTTGACACAGCACTAGATTTTGATTATTTTTCTGTGAGCAACTCCCTTATCTGTTATTATGCGTAATATATAGGTTCCGTTTTGAGGGAGATCAACACTTTCGTCAAAAGCAGTTAATATTTTTTGTCCGGATAAATTAAATACATCGATTCGCTTAACTGTATAAGGAGAATCTATGTTTACTGACCCGGTTGTAGGGTTAGGATATACTCTCACATCTGTTATATCTGTTTTGACAGGTTTAACATGAGTAACTACTCCATCATTTCTGATATCGGTTCTGAAAAACATGATACTTCCGCGGCTATTACCCACAACTAAATCTATAAATCCATCATTAGTTAAATCCAAAGCAGTTACCATAGTATTGCTTCCCGTTTTATAGGGTAACAAATTTTCAACTTTCAGATCAAACTTACCATCCAGATTTCCTTTAATTTGGCTATATAACCTGATGCGACCACTTTCGCTTCCAATAAAAAGCAAAAAGTCATCATCTGTATCAAAAAATGCGGGAGAAGTAGAACCCACCGTAAATCCCGGATCTCTGGTAAATACCTCACCGAGCACAGATGTGTTTTGCATTGCATTGGTATTGGGATCGAAATTTGGATTTCCTATTTCGCCTATATTCTCAAAGTAATTTAACCCTCCAAAAATATCTCCATCACGATTATCATTCCTTTCTCCAACTATCAGATCCATCAGACCATCACCATTAAGGTCTGCCATTGCAGGCTTAGAATGTTGTCCAATTGAAATATTCATGTAATTGGGGACAAAATCTGCAAATGCGGGGATCTGACCCGCACCGGCGATGTTCTCAAAATATATTAATCTGCCTCCTCTTTCTCCCAAGATCAGATCTATATCTCCATCCCCATCAAGGTCACCTGTGGCAGGAGCATACCTTCCATACTGTTGTGTATGCTGCTTCATGTTCAGATAATCTTTATCGATTAGTTTAAATTTCAGGCCTGTTGGGTCCGAAATGTTTTCGAATAGATATAAGGTGCCCTTGAATAAACCCTCTTCGAGTATTCCATTGACACCAACGATTAAATCGAGATCCCCATCGTTGTCGACATCGAGAAATGCCGGATGTGAAAAATTACCTAAAACGAGGGTTTCATCGATGATAAAGTTTTTTTGTTCCAGGTTAAAGGATATTGTATCTGTTCCTTCATCAAGATACAACCAAACATGATTTGTGTTCTGTGAAGTGGTTCGGTTATTAGGGGCTACTATAAGGTCTTTTTTACCATCGTGGTCTACATCTATATGAAATGCACTATTGAATACCTCGATATCAATAGTAGTGTCGTAAGAGGGGAACTGCTCATCAACACGTATCATCCATGCATTATCGGGATCTCCAGCATTTTCCAGAAAAGTTAATTTCTTAGAATCAATGTCACCCAAAAGAGCATCTAGAGTACCATCTCTGTTTTTATCAATCAAAGTAATAGTCGTTCCTGCATGCCGTTTGGTTCCCTGTTCGCGGAAACCTGTAGCACAAGCACCAGGGTTATTGCTAAGGGAAATACTCGAAGAAAACTCATCTTCAAAGAATTTTCCCCAACATCGATCCACTAATTCAAAAATGAAGGTATCCCTACCATAACCTTCTTCTACACTGTAATTTTTGTAAAAACTGGCATAGCTGCCTCCCGGATCAAAAGTGATGATGTCAAGATCGCCGTCACCATCCACGTCTTCAATAGCGGGAATATCTGTAAAGGCAACATAGATATTGGTGTAAATATTGCTGATGGGAAAGGTCAAAATATCAAAGTCTCTTCCTGGAAACCTCACCAATTCGTATGTCAGCAAACCTCCTTCCATCTTACCTTTATACACTTCAATTCCAGGAATTCCTGGAACGGTAGGGGCAGTGAATATATCGGGGATACCATCTCCGTTATAATCCCTCAATAATACCCAGGTATGCAGCGAAGTGGGAAATAATTCAATGTATTGAGGAGCAAACTCAAAACGAATCTGCCCGGGAGTACTTTTATTTAGGTAAGTCAGAATGGTATTTCCGTTTCTGTCAAAGACAAATAGATCATTTTTACCATCACCATCCAAATCAATTTCTGAAAATTGTGGCGCTATGAGATTACCTGCCTGGGGATAAGCGAGTATTTTATTACCGACTTCTATAGTGACATCCATCGGGTAAAGTGTTTGTGCAAACACATTTGAGTCTGTTAAAAAGATCCAAAATGCAAAAACCATCATACTCACCCATAGCCTGCATGCCATTACCATATTTGTTGCTTTACTATTATAACATAATAATACAGACAATGATTATTCCATATATTTACTATTTTCGATCCTGAATTATTAGAAAACCTGGTTCAGATATACATTTCCTAAACCAATTGGACATTGTAGAAAAAGATAAACTGGTGATTTAAAGTAAATTGTAGTGAAAAACCCCCTATAACATGTTAAATCTCGTTAGAAAGCACCTGATTTTCCTGCTTAATTTAATTTTTCTTGTTCCGGCTTATTCGCAAATTGAAGAGCCTGCGTCACTCCTGGAGATAGAAAAACTTAGCCTGAGTTCTGACGGATCAAAGTATTTTATACCCGTAGAAGGGGATTCACAACTATATTCATTTTCGCTGAATGGCAAGGATACTTCTATCTTGTCCCAAAATCACCGTATTCATCTCGATTTTAATCCTGGTCGTAAAGGAGAATTAATACTACTTTCTACATCAGAAGATCTTTCCCTTTTCCATATCTCTCAAAAACAAGGTGTACCTGCGAGGATTAAGAATATACCTTTATGGCTTTCTCTTATACCTCCCTTTATGGCTATCATTTTTGCACTAATATTCAAGGAGGTATTGGTTTCTCTTTTTGCAGGTATATGGGCTGGGGCATTCATAGCAGGTGGATTGCGGTTTGAAAGTTTTATTTATTATTTTGAATCTTTTTTTAATGTACTAACCCGATATGTGATTGAAGCTCTTACTAACAGTGATCACATATCAATTATCGTGTTTACCATATTAATAGGTGGTATGGTGGCCATTATATCTAAAAATGGTGGGATGGCCGGCGTAGTAAAATCATTATCAAAATACGCCCGGTCACAAAGATCAAGTTCGTTTATTACCTGGTTGCTGGGAATAGCTATCTTTTTTGATGATTATGCCAATACACTTATTGTAGGCAACACGATGAGACCTGTAACCGACCAATTTAAAACTTCGAGAGAAAAGTTGGCCTATATTGTTGACAGTACGGCTGCACCTGTAGCAGCGGTGGCATTTATTACAACCTGGATAGGGGCAGAATTGGGTTATATCGCAGATGGTATATCCACCCTGGGACTATCTGCTACCCCATACGCATTATTTTTAGAATCGTTAAAATACTCTTACTACCCAGTCCTGACCTTGTTTTTTGTAGCTTTGATCATATATAGCAAGCGGGATTATGGACCTATGTTTAGCGCTGAAAAAAGGGCATTTACTACCGGAAGGGTGTCAGCGGTTGTGGCTGATCTAGAAAAAGGTAGTTCTCTTGAAGATCTAAACCCTGTGAAAAATGCTCCTTTGAAATGGCAGCATGCAGTTTTTCCCGTGTTGACTGTTATTATTATTACTATTATCGGTTTAATAAGTACGGGTCTTGAAGCATCCTACTATAATATAGTGAGTAGTGGCACAGAGATTTCTTCATCCTGGCCAGATATCTGGCAACATCTTTATCTCATATCACTTGCCGAAAATCCAGGTTTTTTCAATAAAATGGGCTTGGTAATAGGCGCTTCTAATTCTTTTGTTGCATTATTGTGGGCTTCGTTGTCCGGGGTTTTGGTTGCCATAATACTTACATTGAAAAACCGGATCATGAATCTTTTTGATACCATGCATTGGCTGATAACCGGTTTTAAAACGATGGTACCAGCCTTACTCATTCTTACCCTGGCATGGGCTCTGGCCATTACCACCAAGGAGCTTCATACTGCTGAATACCTCAGTAATATATTATCAGGCAATTTGCATCCTTATGTCATACCGGCTCTGATATTTATATTGGCGGCAACCATAGCATTCTCTACCGGTTCGAGTTGGAGTACTATGGCCATTTTATACCCAATTGCCATTCCTACAACCTATGCAGTTTGCCAGGCTGCTGGAATGACTGATGACGCCACGATGGATGTAATCCTGAATGTTATCGCTACCGTATTGGCTGCTTCTGTATTGGGTGATCATTGCTCTCCCATATCCGATACAACTATACTAAGTTCACTCGCTTCTGAATGCAACCACATTGACCATGTCAAAACACAACTTCCTTATGCGCTCACAGTAGGGGGAATCAGTTTGAGCTGTGTAGTCCTTGCAACAGTTTTAGGTGGATCCTGGATGATAAATTTGCTTATTTTATTGGCAGGTATGTCTGTTTTAATTTTAATCGTATTCAAATTGGGTAAAAAATCGGACGCACAGGACTTTCAAGTTGGTGACTCAATAGAAAGTCTCTGACCATAGCAACTTTACCGCTACACTCTTAGAATGAAATTTTTATGACAAGCAAATGATAAATAGAAAAATGGTCATGCTTTAATTCATAAAACAATATATTCCATTAATCTAAATCATTACAGTCAATATACTTATCCATTTAAACTGGCATGAGCTTCATTGAGTAATTTCCTGGTGGCTTCCGCATTTTTAGCCTGAGCATATACCCTAAGCACTGGTTCAGTTCCTGATGGTCTAACCATGATCCACTCATCATCCGCGACATAAAATTTAAATCCATCGATGGTTTCCGTTTTGACAACAGGCCGTGACCCTATGTGCGTAATTTCACCATCTTCACATTTTTTGATGATGGCCCATTTGGTTTCATTATCAATATGGAGATCATCTCTGTCAGAAGAAAATGGCCCGACAATAGAGTAGACTTCCTGTATTAATTCCTTAACCGATTTTCCGGTTTTAGCCATAAATTCCATAACCATCAATCCAATCCAAACCCCGTCTCTCTCCGGAATATAGCCCTTAACAGCCAAACCACCAGATTCTTCACCCCCTACAAGCACATCTTCATTGATCATTATTTCGGCGATGTATTTAAATCCGATTTTAGTAATTTCAGTCTCAAATCCAAAATGATCAGCCATTTTTTTCATTTTTTCTGTAACAGAAAAAGTAATCACCACCTTACCTGTCATTTTCTTGTATTCAGCCAAATATAAAAGCAGTAATAGTAGAATATGATGTGAATCTACAAAATTACCATCCTCATCGTACATCCCTATCCTATCTCCATCACCATCGTGTGCCAGACCTAGATTGAGGTGGGGGGAAGATTTAATTGTCCGCGATAACATATGTAGATTCTTGTCAATGGGTTCAGGTGCCTGACCTTTGAATGAAGGGTTTTCATCACAATGCATTAATAAAGCATCAGGGAATAAAATCTTCATTATATTCTGACCAGCACCATACATAGCGTCATAAGCGAGCTGAATGTTAGAATTCCTGATAGCTTCCAGATCGAAGTGCGCTTCTATATGCTTGAGATACATGTCTTCAAGATCTACTCTTTTAATAGTACCATCTTCAACATATTCATTAAAGGATTTAGAAATGGTGGGTATTACTGATTGGATCTTTTCTTCCACTCCTGCAATATCAGATGGGATGGTTGGGCCTCCATAAGATGATTTTAATTTGAAACCATTATAGGAAGGAGGGTTATGACTGGCAGTAATCACAATTCCCATGTCGGTCTTCAGCAGGACAATGCCAAGAGATATCATGGGTGTGGATACAAAAGACTTTCCAAGCCAGACATGGATACCATGGTGCGCCATGACCATGGCCGTAGTTTCGGCAAACATGCTCCCTCCAAATCGTGTATCATGACCTATTACGACTTTTGTCATATTTTTACTCAGCATCCATTGTGCTGTGGCATCTGCTATTCGTTTGACATTGTCGACTGTATAATCCAACGCGATGATGGCTCTCCATCCATCAGTTCCAAACCTAATATCTGTCATATCTTTTCTTCATTTATTTATTTGTAAAGGTGATAAAAATAAAATAATTAATGGAAATCTGAATTGACAAGTTAAAAGAATTATTATAAATGTCTGAACCATTGCGACCTTGGGAGTTGTTGATTTTAATACTCTTAGGTGAATGATTATTATAGGACTTTTATCATCTTATAGAAAAAAGAAATTTGGATAAATGAAAATCAATGTTATTCATTTCTTTTTAATAATACAATTCATTATTTCATATTAAAATATATTTTAATATATTGCGTCCAAATACAAGAGATTTGAAAGATAATTACAGACATCGTGGGTTGAGAATGCAACTTGTAAAAGGGTTGAAAAATAAAGGTATAAAAGACGAGAGAATTCTTTCGTCTTTTATGGAAGTGAAACGTCATTTATTTCTGGATGAAGCCTTTGCGGATTGGGCGTATAAAGATGTGGCATTTCCTATTGAGGCAGGACAAACCATTTCACAACCCTATACTGTTGCTCTCCAAACGGAGCTGTTACAAGTTGAAAAAGGCGATAAGGTTCTGGAAATTGGAACCGGATCGGGATTTCAGGCTTGTATTCTTGCCCATTTGGGAGCTAAGGTGTATACCATTGAAAGACAAAAGTTTTTGTTTGAAAAGACCAATAAGAAATTAGTGGAAATGGGTTATGCGCATATACGTACATTATATGGAGATGGATATAAAGGCGCACCAAGATTTGCTCCATTTCAAAAAATCATCGTTACAGCGGGAGCGCAAAGCGTACCGGAAACTTTACTTGAACAGTTGGCACCTGGAGGAAGAATGGTCATACCCGTCGGTAAAGATGATGTGAAAACCATGATGCTTATCATCAAGACTAAAGATGGGAAAATGATAGAAGAGAAACACGGATTGTGCAGATTTGTACCTTTTCTCCCGGGTAAAGAAAAAGGTCATGAATCAGACAATTCTTCCAAAGTTTCACTGGATTAACGCCGCCTTACCACACGTCCTTTTTCGACCTGAGATCTTGTTCTTATCGATTGAGAACCTTCAAGATCTACCATCAAAGTGGTAAATGAGCTCCTGGTGTCAGTTTGATAGACTTTGCCCCCATAAGTGACGTAACCACTTCGGTCTCCCCAGTCCCTTCCTAGCAATACATATTGATGATTGAAATTTTTATTGGGCCCAAACATCAAATATTTGTTATCGTTAAACGGATCAAAACTTATGGCGAATCGATTTTCTTTGGGTGAAAATATATAAGTACCTGGTGTTCCTCTTTTTATTAATACTTCTTCAATCTGACGACCACTCTTCACTTTTATCCTGCCTTCTTCTATTCTACTTCTGTCTTGACTAATATCTCTCCAAAGAACGAGATCACTTGATAGATAGAATTGAATTCTTTGTAAGTCTCTCTCCGACCAATTAAAATCATCGTATAAATATTGGCTAAAAGGAGTTAGTTTTTTGCCACACGAAGCAAAGCTAAAGATTAATAGAAGGTATAATATTTTTTTCATCGAGTTTGATTTTTCATTTGGTAGTGGAGTAATTTCAATGAATTGTGCCATGTTTATCAATTTATTGTCGCTGTTAGATTTTTAAATAAAAACGTAGCGTGATACCTTCATGATTCACAATTTACCTTTGTTTAGTAAAGTTTAACAAACTTTATCATTTTTCAATGACTCTTTAGGGCAACCGCACCAAAATATGACACTTAAATGTAATGTGTTATTTTTGATGGATGGAAAACTACATTACAGACATATTCGACTTTGTTCCTGATCCGAGGGTACAAGGTCGATGTCTACATAAGATGTCGGATATTTT
>JBGTBR010000023.1:0-167394 GCA_041749255.1 Saprospiraceae bacterium | reverse complement strand
ACTATGCTTGCCTTTACTGACAATAGCCTTTAATTGCTCACGCTCGGATCTCGTCAATGTTACTTTGTAAATGTGTGCCATCTTTTTTTATAACAAATATACAAATAAATAACAGACATTATTTAATTGACATGACACTAGAACGTCAGTACTATATAAATATGCAATAGGAGGGTTGGAGTTGCGGGTATATAATTGTTAGACTTAATCAAGAAATAAGTAAATGATATCATTAGATTTAGGCACAAATGAAGAATTATCAAAGGAGTTTAAAATCTTTGAGGATGGGAAAGAAGTACCCTTAAAAAGAATACAATTAAACAGAAGAGTTACAATAATAGTTGGAGCAAACAATTCCAGAAAGAGTAGATTTTTAAGACATATTTTGACTACTGATAGTTATTTATTTTGCTCTAAAAACCATTATTCAATTTATGGAAGGTTTGAAGAAATTATGGATAAGGTCCCAAACTATGCAGGTGAGGTTTTTATTCGTATAAAAAATCTAAAAGCGAATTTAAAAACTAAGCCATTCAAGGAAAATCCAGATACATTCAAAGAGGTTATAGAATTCATAAGCAGGTTTGAAGGCGCTGAATTCAATATTAAGAGATCGAGCTTTAAATCCATAATGGATAAAATAAATAAATTATTTTCAAATCCAGATGTAAGTTTAATTGAAGAAATTAAATCTGAAGTTGAACTCTTAAACGCTGCTTTTAAAGTAGTGCTTAAAGTTCCAGAATTAACAGAAAGTAGAATTCCAATTACACAGTTCATGACTATACATATCAAGGAAAAAAAGATTTCAAGACCTTCATATATTGAAGATTATGTAATTGAATTAGCATCTTTTGTGGAAGAACTAGTCTCCTTAGAATATCTAATTGAATCACCAAATAAAACTTATATACCAACACTTAGAGGGACAGTTCAATTAATTGAAAATATTGATTCAGACGGAGGAATAAAAGAAAGCTTATTAAACACAAATATATTTGCTGATACAATAGCTAAATACTATAATTTTAAAAGTAATGTAAAAATTTTCACAGGGCAGAATCTATACAAGGAGATTAAATCCATAAGAAATAGTATTAGAACTATCAGAGAAAGATTTGATGAATTTGAGAATTTTATATCCTTTTACTTTTTTGAAAATAAAACAATAGATATCATTCCTCTTGAAGATGAACCGGGGCAAATTCAAATATATATAGAAAATGACTCAGATAGAAAAATTCATCAACTTGGAGATGGAATCCAATCACTATTAATTTTACTATTCCCAATTTTTAATGCAGACAGCGGAGATTGGATATTTATCGAAGAACCTGAAATTAATTTGCATCCTGGCCTTCAGTCATTATTCCTAAATACAATTACAAAAAGTCCTGAGATTGTAGAAAAAAACCTTAATATTTTCATATCCTCACATTCTAATCATTTACTGAATTGCGTGATAGATCAAGAAAAATTAGTGAACATACTTTCCTTTGAACAAATAATTACGAAAGATGAAAACTACTCATTAATAAGAAATGTAACAAATTCAAAAACTAAAACACTTGAGTTAATAGGAGTAAAGAATTCATCAACCTTTATGTCTAATTGTTCTATCTGGGTTGAAGGTATTTCAGATAGATATATAATTAAAGCATTCTTAAACGTGTACTGTAAGAGTCAAGGCATCGCTGAATTTATAGAAGGTTATCATTATACATTCTTTGAATATGCAGGTTCAAATCTAGTCCACTATTTATTTAGTGAAGATGTTTCTGCCTCTGAAATTGAAAAGATTAAGGCACATTTAATCACAAACAAAATATTTCTTCTGGCAGATACTGACACAGAAAAAGAAAAAAAGCATAAAGAACTGGAGAGTCTCACAAGAGATGACTTTATATATAACCAAACAGGTGCAATTGAAATTGAGAATATCATCTCATCAAAAATATTACTCTTACTGTTTAAGAGTATATGGGAAATTGATTCATCGAGATTTAGAATTGCTGATAAGGATTATGAATCTGTTCGATTGGGGGAATTTTTTAACAAAAGACTTAATCCTAAGCTTAAAAAAGTCAGGAATTTTAAAGGAGATAGCGGAACGCTAACTACATATTATAAAAACAAAATCTCTGAATTTATTTTAAAGGCCAGTGAAAATGGCACAATAACTTGGGACGATGTACAAGTAAATGAACATGCAAAAAGAATTACAGAAAACCTGTACACTTATATTAGATCAAAAAATAACTGAGTCTAACAATCGATAAGATCGCATATTCCTACATCAGAGACAACGACTTATCATGGACCATTCTCGGCAATTAAATAAACAGTAAAAATACATGAGTAAATTCTCAGAAGAAACATTTGTTCATTGGCAAAGACCTGCAAGCGAAAGCGAAGAACAAAGAATTTCAAACGCCATATCAATGATAAAAGATGCTATTTCTGCTTCTGAGCATTTAAAGAATAAAAATATTGAGGTTTTTGTACAAGGTTCATACGCCAATAATACCAATGTAAGAGCAGAAAGTGATATTGATATATGGACAGTATTAAAGGATACATTCTACGCTGAATATTCAGATAATGTAACAAAAGAGGATTATGGATTTGTAGAAGGGACAAACAGTCTTGACACTTTTCGACAAGACATTCATAATGCACTTATTAGTAAATTTGGGCAAGAAAACATTAATTCTAAAAACAATTGTATTGAAGAAAAATCTAACTCTTACAGAGTTAATGCTGATGTTGTCCCATCCTTTCAATATAGAAATTATCGTAATTTAAACAGTAAAGACCTTAACAGATTCAAAGAAGGAGTTAAGTTTTATTCTTTGGATAATAGAGAAGAAATTACGAATTACGAATTGAATTGAAATGATGACCTAAAGTCTCGTAATTCGTAATTCGTAATTGATAAATCCTGGTTGATAAATCGAAATCAAGCTAAGTAGTTATAATCCCATTTATTTGAAAGTATTTTTGGCCGAAATCCTACCTTTCAAAAAAAAATTCTAGAAGCAGAATCTCTCACGATTCTTTTTGTTTTCTTTACTGTACCTCTTTCTTACTTTTCTCCTCCAGCATTTTTAATATTTCATCATCGGTTTTATCAATATTCTCAAGGAGGAAGCTTGCACTTTCTGCCATAGGATGGTTGGGATATTTATTGAGAAAGTCTCCATAGGCTTTTCTGGCAGCTTCATTGTTGATCAGGTCATTTTGCAGGATGAATCCCTTCAAAAACAGGACTTCCGGTGCCTTTTCATATTCGGGATATCGCTGTATAATCCAGTCATAAAGGGTAAGTGTTTTCGAATGGGTCTTTAATGTCTTCGATACATCCGCAGCCCTATACAGATAGTCTGGAGCAGAAACATTATCAGGATTGGCAATGGCAAACGCTTCACAGGCATCTACATAGGATTGTGCAGCAGCTCTGTTTATACCAATGGGATCCGGGTTTATAAATATTCTTTCTCCTGTCTCTAAAAGATAATCTGACACTGTTTTACCAGCGTGGTCTCCCAGTAATGTATCTACTTCTTTTTTATTCTTACTGTTTTTATTTTGGTTGATGTAGGACAGTAGTAAAGTATTGCCTGCGGCTTCTTTATTGAGCTCTTTCAAAAGAGTTGCCAATTCAAAAATTCGATCCGGTGTATTTTTGTCGCGGGGATAATCCTTAATAAGTATCGTTAGAAAATTAATGGCAGCGGATTGAAGTTGTTGTTCTTTTGAAGCCATTAAGGCAGCTTCCAGTACCATTTTCCTATCTTTTGCTTCAGGTTGATTGATGATGTACTGCATTGACAATGTGGCAAAGCCTGCTGCAGCATCCAGACTCTTATTATTGTTATATTCATTATAGCTGTTTTGCAGTGCTTCATTGTCAGTTGAAAAGGTGAAGTCATCATTTTTGCATCCTACAAGTAATATAATACCCAACGCGACTAATCCTGAAAGACAAATTCTAGAATCCATGTAAAAAAGTTATTTCGTTATGAAAAGTGATTACAACCACTTTTAAAAGTTTTTGATTTCGCTGCAAAAATAACGCATGCTCTGCACAAAAAGATATAATCGACAATAATTATACTACTTCATTTTATTCAACATTTTCTATTCTCATCTATTATTACTTTATTGATTTAATATAACTCATGAAACCCAATTTTTGAGACATGACAAATAATAATGAGGGTAATGCCATTTTTTGGTTTAGAAGGGATTTGAGATTGGACGACAATGCGGGTTTGTATCACGCATTGAAAAGTGGCTTGAAAGTCATACCCGTTTTCATATTTGATTCCTGCATTTTGAAAGGACTGTCGAACGAAAAGGATGCCAGGGTGCATTTTATACATCACACCTTAGAAAATTTAAAGACCAGTTTGAATGAATTGGGATCTGACCTTAGAGTTTACTTTGGCAATCCGGTAGAGGTGTGGAAGGGTATTACCTCCGAGTTCAAACCTCAAGCCGTATTTGCCAACAGGGATTATGAAAACTATGCATTGGAAAGAGACAGGCAGGTGAAAGGTATTCTGAATCGGAAGGAAATTGCATTCCATCAGTTTAAAGACCACATCATTTTTGAAAAAGATGAAGTGTTAAAAAAAGACGGAAACCCCTATACGGTATTTACACCTTATAAGAGGAGGTGGCTGGAGGTTTTGCACTCGCGAATGGAAAATGGGGATATGTCTTTTTACCTTCAGCCTTATCCTGTTAGAAAGTATGTAAATGGTTTTCAATCCCTTACATCCAGACCACTTATTTCTCTTGAAGAA
The DNA here is from genome assembly GCA_041749255.1 of Saprospiraceae bacterium. Taxonomy (GTDB): domain Bacteria; phylum Bacteroidota; class Bacteroidia; order Chitinophagales; family Saprospiraceae; genus JABDLO01. The sequence goes on along the minus strand of JBGTBR010000023.1, from coordinate 162,583 downwards.
ATGGGTTTTAAACAATGTGAAATTATTTTTCCTTCATCTGAGATCTCCAGAAATATAATCATGCTATACGATAAGACCCGTAATTTTCCAGCCATTGCAGGTACAAGCAGGCTTGGGGTTCATTTCAGATTCGGGACGATAAGTATAAGGCAAAAAGCGGCCCGGGCATACCGCTTAAATGAAACTTTTTTGAGCGAACTCATATGGAGAGATTTTTACAGCATGATATTGCAGGCTTTTCCACATATAGAAACCAAAGCATTCAGACCGGAATACGATAGAATTGAATGGAGAAATAATGTAGATGAGTTTGAGTTATGGTGCCAGGGAAAAACCGGCTATCCATTGGTAGATGCCGGAATGAGAGAGTTGAATGCATCTGGTTTTATGCACAACAGGGTGCGAATGGTAACCGCGGGCTTTCTTACCAAACATTTGTTAATAGACTGGAGGTGGGGAGAGGCTTATTTTGCAGAAAAATTATTGGATTATGATCTGGCCAGTAATAATGGAGGGTGGCAATGGGCGGCAGGAACAGGAACTGATGCAGCGCCTTATTTTCGCATTTTTAACCCTGAAACGCAAATGGCAAAATTTGACCCTAAGGCCATGTATGTGAAAAAATGGGTGAAAGAATGGGGCACTACAGAGTACCCTAAACCCATGGTAGATCATAAAGCCGCCCGGGAAAGATGCCTGGAAGTGTACAGAAAAGGGCTAAAAGGAGAGTAAACCCCTATTTGCTTTCTGCTTCTTTTTCTACATGTACCAATTGATCTGTCATTTCTTTACTGATGGCATGGTGAAGGACTTTTACAAACGTTTTTTGATCCACTTGTAAAGTAACCATATTGCCCTCTATTTTATTAACTCTTCCCACCATACCACTTGCGGTTACGACTTCGTCACCTTTTTTCAAAGCTTTCAGAAACTGGTTTTGCTCTTTTTGTTTTTTAGCCTGTGGCCTTATAAAAAAGAAATATATGATGACAATAACAAGTATCAATGGAAGAAAATTACTGAACATGGAAGGGGCTCCTCCCTGGAGTATAAATAATTGAATCATTTTAATCGTTTTTTAATTTTGGCAAAGATAATATTTTGAAAATCATTCATTTCATTCTCATTCATATAATTTTATTTGTGGCCGCTCTTCAGGCATTTTAATGACTCGATACATTATCGATTCCTAAAGGGATTTTCAAGTGCTTCCTGTAGGGACGTGTTCCCCACCTGGACGAAACTCGTTTATATGATCCCAAATGTTTGCCATTGGTTTTGTTTAGAATGGCGATTTGTATTAATGATTGATCTATAATCGTTGGTGTTTCAAATGGTAAACGGCCCTACAGGCCTAAATCAATGTGGACATTATAAAACGATGGATTTCATCCATCTCTAAGTAAGACGGCCCTTCAGGCCTTTTCAATGATCGATTGCCATTCATTGTCCTTGTTATTCATCCCATTCCCAAAATGGGTATTTTCGGGTGAGTCCTGTAGGGAAGTGTTCCAAACCCTACCGAATCTTGTTTAAATCATCCCAATATGTTTGCGAATGGTTTTGTTTAGGATGACCATTTGTATTTATGGGTAATTTAGGATCCATAGGTTTTCAAATTGGAAAACGGCCCTACAGGGCCTAAATCAATGTGGACATTATAAAACGATGGATTTCATCCATCTCTAGTTAGGACGGCCCTTCAGGCCTTTTCAGAGATCGATTGGCATTCATTGACCCTGTAATTCACAGATATTGCTTAGAGTGGCGAATTGTAACTCATTGGGCGAAATACGATTGTTGGTTTCTCAAATGGAGAATGACCCGTTGAAAATAGGGAGTTGATAAATCCTCATACCAAAACATCTATTTGGGAATACGTTAAACAACTGGATAATGAGAACTTGTGTATAGGTTATTTGGAATTTTTTTTAAACATTTGCTATGAAGTATAAAATGGATACCGGAGTTATTATTCAATATCAATTTTTTAAAGTGTCATGAAACTATTTCTTATTGGTTACATGGGCGTGGGTAAGACCTCTGTTGGAAAGGAAATATCAGAACTCCTTAAGCAACCCTTTATCGATTTGGATCATGAAATCGAAAATTTGGAAGGAAAAAGTGTAAAAGATATTTTTGATGAAAATGGGGAAGAATATTTTAGAGAAGTGGAGGCAAAAACACTGAGGGCTATAACAAAGAACCACAACTCATTTATTATGGCTACAGGCGGAGGCACTCCTTGCTATCACCAAAATATGGAATGGATGCTGGAAAGTGGAAAAGTGATATGGCTCATGGCATCTGTCAAAACCATTCTCGACCGAATTAAAAGTACCGCGACACGTCCTTTGTTGACAGGTAAGTCTTCTTCAGATATCAGAAAATTCATGCATGAGCAATTAAAATACAGAAGACCATTTTACAGAAAAGCCCATTATGCTGTGCGTGCCAATGGGAGTGCCAAATCCATCGCCATCAGGGTAGTTAAGGTTTCTCATTCCCGTTTTCTAAGAAATGTTCTTAAAAAATGAAAGGTAAAATATAATTTTTTCGATAGTCAGTGAAAAGTTTTAGAGCTAAATGCATTGTTATTGCACCGTTTTCTTCTCCAATATATTTTTTATAGCTCCGGAAGGATTAATGATCGCTCCTTTTTCTTTCGAAGTATTTTGTTGGAGTCCGGACAAAGAAAGGATTCGGTGAATATCTTTATGATCAAGATCCGGATCATACGCCTTCAAAACTCCCGCTAATCCAGTTACAAAGGGAGCAGCCATAGAGGTGCCACTCATGGTTTTATATTCTCCACCGGGAAAAGTAGATAATATATCCACTCCCGGAGCTGACAGCCCATAACTTACGTCTTTCACATGATTGGAAAATGTGGCCAGATTGAGTTGTGGATCCAAAGCAGCCACGGTAATGACATCTTCAAGCTTTGCTGGAACAAAATCCCTGGCATTTCCACTGCTGTTGCCAGCTGCTGCTACTACCACTACTTTTTTAAGCAGAGCGTATTCAATCGCTTCCTGATATGCCCTTTCACTGGACTGGTAGGCACGTGCGCCCAATGACAAATTGATCACATCGGCGCCCATATCTACTGCTTCAATGATTCCGGCTATGATCTGCTTTTGAGTGCCAAAACCCATGTCATTAATTACTTTAATGCTGTACAGGTCTACCCATTCAGTTCCGGGACTAAGAGATGCAATTCCCTTTCCATTGTTGGTAATCGCTCCAGCTATACCCGCACAATGGGTGCCATGACCACGCACGTCCTTAAGATACTCTTTTTTGACACCATTTGTTGCCACTGAAAGATCTTCATGTCCTGCATCTATTCCTGAGTCTAGAATAAAAATTCTCGCTTTCCTGGTTGGTTTTAATTCTTCATTAATAAAAGTGTTAAGATATTCATCTACACCTAAAGCAGACATAGCCCATTGCTGATCGGTAAGGGGGTCATTGGCCCATTTTAATTTTTGGTTGGTACTTTTTGATTTTGCCGGTTCAGGCGTGCTATGGTATAGCCTTTCATTAAACTCTACCCACAGGACTTCAGGAAGTTTTTTCAACTCATCAGAAATTTTGACAATTGATCTTTCATGCTTGTCTGGTATTCCTATCGCAAGGTAATCATCCAGGTCGGTCACTTCTGGTGAAAGTGGCTGAAAAGGAATGTATGTAGTTAATTCATACTGTTTTATCAGTGCATCAAGCCCTTTTGTTTTATTTTCAGGTTCAGTTTTAATTATAATTTCCCATTGTGAGTCTATGTCATATTTTTCATACACATTTTCTTTGTCTTTTACTTCAAGTGAAATCAATCCGCCTACTGTAAGGAAAAATACGCCCCATTGAACAAATGGATTTTTACGCGTAATAATTAGTGTTATACTAAAGACAGCCAGTACAATCATATCTACTGCAAGAGAAAGAAAAGCTACAGGTGGAGCCAGAGAATTGTAGTATCGGCTCAAACCATGTATAAGTCCGGTCAATACAACCAGGATCAGTAAATATCCGGACTTGTAGCGTATGACCCAAAGCCCCAGAACCGCTAAAAGGGCAATCAAAGTAATAGGGATGTTAAGCATAATAAATGAGCTTTTCTTCAAATAAAGAACGGAGTGGAATGGTGAATAATTCAAATTATAGGTGTTTTACTTTTAAAAAAGTGACAAGAAAATCCATTCTGATCCGCAATACCTGCAAATCAAGTATTTACAATTTCCTTAATTCTTGATTTCAGTAAAGACTATACTTATTATTAAACACAAAGTGAGATACAGATTTGATTTATGTCTCTCCGCTTCAGTTTCAATAAATTTTTGTCATTTATTTCTTATTTGCCATTTTGAATTGTTGAAATTTTATTTTTGCGGTCTCAAGAGTCACAAAATGACTATTTATACATTTTTACCTCTTATGTAAGAGGAGGATTCATTCCATGAGCAAATCCATTTGAAATAAATGGTGTTTGTAGATAGTTGAAGACAATTTATTATATTAAAGCAATAAAATAGTTAAACAGATATGGTTAATAAGATTTTGAAAACTGTGATTATCGGGTCAGGTCCTGCGGGATATACAGCAGCCATTTATGCTGCCAGAGCTGGATTGGAACCTGTGCTTTATACAGGACAGGAGCCTGGCGGTCAGCTTATGATCACCAACGATGTTGAAAATTATCCCGGGTATCCGGATGGAGTGGTTGGTCCTCAAATGATGGATGATTTTAGAAAGCAGGCGGAGCGATTTGGTACACGGGTGATATATGAAAAAATTGTTAAGGTAGATCTGACAGGGCCGATACATGTGATTTGGTCAGAAACCGGTGAGGAAATACACTCGCATACAGTGATCATTTCTACCGGCGCCAGTGCTAAATGGCTGGGTTTGGATTCAGAGAAAAAGTTTCAAAATAACGGGGTATCGGCCTGTGCGGTCTGCGATGGATTCTTTTTTAGAGGCCAGGATGTTGCCGTCGTAGGTGGAGGCGATACGGCTGCTGAGGAAGCAACATATCTTTCAAAACTATGTCCGAAGGTGCATCTATTTGTTCGCAGGGATGAGATGAGAGCCTCAAAGATTATGCAGGACAGAGTGATGAATTCAAGGAATATTGAGGTGCATTGGGATACCGTGGTGCTGGAAATTGTTGGAGAAAAAGAAGTAACGGGAGTAAGGATTAAGAATGTAAAAAATCTACAGGAGAAAGAGATTCCCATAAATGGCTTTTTTGTTGCCATCGGACATGAGCCCAATACAGCTATATTTAAAGGTTGGTTGGAAATGGATGAAAGTGGCTATTTGAAAGCTATTCCTGGAACGGCAAGAACCTCTATTCCGGGTGTTTTTGTAAGCGGTGACGCTCAGGATAAGGTGTACAGGCAGGCCGTTACAGCTGCTGGCACAGGTTGCATGGCTGCACTCGATGCAGAAAGATACCTGGCTGCAGAAGGCATAGTATAAAGAGTAAGTATTTAAAAACCTGTTGGAATTTATAACATTTCAAAGTATAATTACATGCTTTAATCCAGGATCAAAAGGTTTGTATAATTATGTAAAACAGAATAGTAGTAGTATTTTTGCAATGCTTTACCAACTTAATATAAATATAATATGACTAAATTCAGACCAGGAGTATTGTTTGGCAAAGAAGTAAGCGATTTACTTCAGTATGCCAATGAAAATGACTTTGCCATGCCTGCTGTTAATGTTGTGGGTTCCAATACCATCACAGGAGCTTTGGAGGCCGCTAAAGCGGTCAATTCACCTCTTATCATTCAGTTTTCTAATGGTGGTAGTCAATTCATGGCTGGGAAAGGTATGCAATCTTCAGGGCGTCCAGATGTTATTGGCGGAATAGCAGGGGCTCACCTTATTCACAATTTAGCTGAACACTACGGTGTTTCAGTAGTATTGCATACTGACCATTGCGCCAAAAAACTACTACCTTGGATCGATGGCTTGATGGATGCCAACGAAGAACATTACAAACGTCACGGAAACCCACTATACAGCAGTCATATGCTCGATTTATCGGAAGAACCCATCGAAGAAAATATTGAAATTTGTTGCAGATACCTGGAAAGGATGGATAAGATCGGCATTACATTAGAAATTGAATTGGGAATAACCGGTGGAGAAGAAGATGGGGTAGACAATACAGATATCGATAACTCAAAGCTTTATACTCAACCTGGAGAAGTGGCATATGCATACGAAAAACTTATGGCCATTAGCTCCAGATTTACCGTGGCAGCGGCTTTTGGAAACGTGCATGGCGTGTACAAGCCCGGGAATGTTGAACTTAAACCCATTATATTAAAAAATAGTCAGGATTACATCCAGAAGAAATTTAATACAGGGTACAATCCCGTCCATTTTGTTTTTCACGGCGGATCAGGATCTTCCAGACAAGAAATCAGGGAAGCTATAGAATATGGTGCCATCAAAATGAATATCGATACCGATACTCAATGGGCTTTTTGGTTGGGCATTAAAGAGTATTACGAAAAGAATCGCGACTCCATGCAATCTCAGATCGGAAGACCGGGCGATCCAGATGCTCCCAATAAAAAGTATTACGATCCGAGACAATGGCTCAGGGAAGCTGAAAAGACATTTGTCGACAGGCTTAAAATCGCTTTTGAGGATTTGAACTGCCTCAACAGAAATGCATAATCTAGCTTTGCTGTAAGGGATATAGAAACGAATGCAATGATTGGAGATTTACTTTTTACATCTTCATTTATATCATGATGACAGTATTGAGTTCTTTTGCAATCTGATTTCTCTCCTGTAAAAGTTGTTGCATTGCTTTTATGGCCAGTTGATAGTTCTCGCCACTATCTTTTTCTGCCGTCATCTCCACTAATTTTAATTTGACTTCATTCAGCATTTTTTTTGTTTTTTGGAGTTTGAAACGCAAGATGGCCTGGTAGCTGTCTTTGACAAAATTCTTATCGGGCTGTTTTTGGGTTTGTAGTATAATTCCTCTTTCTTCCCATTTTGCATATTGATAGGGTAGTGTCGTAATATCGATAGCGAGTTTTTTCACCTCTTCATCTTCGTGATGAAGAAAATGCTTTATAGTGAAATGCTGCCCGTTTTCGTTCATCTCTCTTATTTCTCTGATGATCTTAAGATAAACGGGATGTTCAAAAGTGTCCACTACCGAATCGAGATTAAGCAACAAATACTGGGCTACGCTGATCTGTTTTTGTTCATCGTACATTTTCTCACCCAGTGTTAAGAGGATGCGTATGATATCTCTCTCCTGATACTGTTGAAAATTTTCAGTGGGACTGGTCTGTTGAGCTTTATCCTTTTCATGAGGAACAGGGTATTCATCCGGTATATTGTCATAGGGCAGCATACCCAATTTCTGTTTTTTGAGTTGGGTGCGTATGATTTTATTTACTTCTGCGGTGATGATATGTTCATCCATAGAAAGTAATCTACTGCAGTGTTGTGTATACACATTGCGTCGAATGGCATCTGGAATGATGGCAAGACTGGAAACAATATCTTTCAGTACAGCCGTTTTGCGAAATGGATCATCGCCGGCCTCATTTAAAAGCAGGTCTAGTTTGAAAAGTATAAAATCTTTAGCCTTCTTGTCAAGGTAGTCATTAAAAGATTCAACGCCTGATTTTTGCATAAAAGAGTCTGGATCTTCACCCTCAGGTAATAAGACCAACTTCACATTCATGTCCTGCTCCAGTATGATATCCAGACCTCTGAGAGCCGCTTTTATTCCGGCCGGATCACCATCAAAAATGACCTTAATATTGGGAGTGTACCTCTTGATAAGTCTGACCTGATCTACCGTCAAAGAGGTGCCTGAAGTAGCCACTACATTTTCTACACCCGCCTGATGTAAACTGATAACATCAGTGTATCCTTCTACCAGAATGCATTCATCATTTTTCCTGATGGCTTGCCTGGCAAAGTATAATCCATATAGGATTTTCCTTTTATTATAGATATCTGACTCAGGCGAATTGATGTATTTAGGTATAGTCTTATCTGTGGAAAGTGTCCTTCCGGCAAATGCAATTATCTTTCCACTCAGATTATGAATAGCAAACATGACCCTGTCACGAAAAAAATCTTTATCGCTTTTGGAAGTGAGCCCTATAGATCTCAGAAGCTCAATATTGTATTGTTTTTTTACCGCTGTTTGAGTGAAATCATCCCAGGCCGGGGGTGCATAACCCAATTGAAAATTTTTAATGGTATTCTCCCGAAATCCTCTTTTTTTAAAATAACCTAGACCGATGGATTTGCCTTTATCGGTCATAAACAACTGTTCTTCATAGTAATTTTGTGCAAATTCATTGATGATGTATAAACTGTCCTTGAGTTCTATGGTGGATTTTTCTTCCTCTGTATATTCCTTCTCTTCAATTTCTATATTATATTTTTTTGCCAGGTATTTTATGGCTTCAAGATAGCTCATTCCCTCATAGTCCTTAATGAAGGTGATGGCATCTCCAGCCTTACCACATCCAAAACATTTATAGATGTTTTTTGCAGGCGAAACAACAAATGATGGCGTTTTTTCATCGTGAAAAGGGCAAAGTCCAATCAGGTTTACACCTCTTCTTTTAAGGTTGAGAAAATCTTCGATGACCTCCTCTACCCTGACGGTTTCCTGTACTTCCTGAATGGTTTTGTGCGAAATCATCGTTTAATTTTATTAATACTCTTCAATATTACACCAAATTTAAAAGCGGGACAAGTGATATTATGATTTTTCTTAAACATACCATGTTAGACAGTGTTTTTATAAATCTTTTGTTTTCAATTGGAATACCTATCTGTTTAAATCTTACACTGCCATTTATCAAAACACCCATTCAATTCTTTAACAATACTCAAGTGTGTTCGTTGAATATGTAAGGCACTCCATTTTTTATTATCATATGGAAAGTCAAGGCAATCCCAAAACTTCTTTCATAGAATATACACCTTTACGGTCTTGTAACCATTCAGCAGCCATTACAGCGCCATAGGCAAAGCCTTTTCGCGATTTAGCGACATGTTTTATTTCAATGGTGTCAATTTCAGATTCGTACACTACCTCATGCGTTCCCGGTACATCCTGTATTCTCTCTGAATAAACCGGGATGATATTTTTTCTTTGGGATGACATTTCAGTCACCCAGGATTGATATCTGCCATGTTCTTGAATGATGTCTTCGGCGAGTGAAATGGCAGTACCACTGGGTGCATCGACTTTAGAAGTGTGGTGTATTTCTTTTATTTTAACCTCGTATTCCGGAAATTGGGAGCAAAGTGCGGCTAATTTTTGATTGATATAGAAAAACATATTAACACCTACGGAAAAGTTACTGGCATATAAAAATGAACCCTTTTTTTCCAAACAGTATTTTTCTAACTCTTTTTTCTTATTCATCCAGCCTGTTGTGCCTGATACCACGGGAAGTCCATGATCAATACATATTTTAATGTTTTCATAGGCACTTTCAGGCTGTGTAAACTCAATGGCTACATCACAAGAGTTGAGATCATGCACCAGTGAAATAAACGATCCTGTTTTTGAAATAATGAGCTTTATTTCATGGCCGAGCTCCCTGCATACGTTTTCTACTTCCTTTCCCATTTTACCATATCCGATCAATGCTACTTTCATACTAAACCATTTTGTAATGTTTTTGTAATAATTGGTTAGGAATCGCAAATATAGAGTTATCGGGCATAATAAAAATATATCTTTGCTGCCCACTTAGAATTTGACAGGATGAATAAATATAACAACGATTTGATACTTCGTGTATTGCGAGGTGAACATGTAGAAAGACCACCGGTATGGCTGATGAGACAAGCGGGAAGGATACTTCCCCAATACAGAGCTATTAGAAATAGTTTGACTGGATTTAAAGAGCTGGTGAGCAGTCCCGACCTGGTAGCAGAAGTTACCGTCCAACCCGTAGATGAACTGGGAGTCGATGCGGCCATTATTTTCTCTGATATTTTAGTGATACCTGAGGCTATGGGGCTCGATTATGAAATGGTAGAAAGTAAGGGTCCCTTTTTCCCAAAAACCATACAAAGTACCCATGATATCGCAAAGCTAAGAAGTGGAGATCTTGCTGCGGAACATCTTGAATACGTCTATGAAGGTATCAGAAGAACAAAAATATTATTGGGTGACAGATTACCTCTCATCGGGTTTTCCGGCTCCCCGTTTACATTGTTGTCCTATATGGTGGAGGGACAAGGCAGTAAGACTTTTTTTAAAGCAAAGAAATTATTATACAGCCAGCCACAAGATGCCCATGCTTTAATGCAAAAGCTTACGGAAACCATCATTTCATACCTCCATAAGAAAGTGGATGCAGGTGTAGATATCATTCAATTGTTTGATTCATGGTCAGGAGTACTGGACAGGGATACTTACAATTCTTTTTGTATGCCATACATAAAGAGAATAAGCACTGAAATAGAAAAGAGGGTTCCGGTAATTATTTTTTCCAGGGGTGCATGGTTTTCACTGCAAGAAATTCACAACACCGGATCCAAAGCAATCGGTTTAGACTGGAATACCCCTGTCCATTATGCCCGAAAGGTCGTTGGGCCGGAAAAAGTTTTACAGGGCAACCTGGATCCATGTGTACTGTATGGAAATTATGAAAGCATCAGAGCGAAAACAGACCAAATGATGATAGAATTTGGAAGAAATCACATCGCCAATTTAGGTCATGGTGTATATCCCGATACACCTCTGGAAGCGGTCAGATGTTTTGTAAACACAGTTAAAGAATATCGTTATCATGATTAAATGCCCATAATGTAAGCAAATCTTGTCCGTATTGATCTATTTTGAAACATCTCATTTATTTTATTTGTCATTCCTGACATTTAATTAAAAATGAATTTCCCAGGAAAATTTACCCACTTTTGTACTTGAAAAATATCAATGCAGGAGTAGTTACAAAAACTTTTAGTTAATTTGTACCATAATGGCTACTTTTGTAGCGTATAATCCCATGATCAATCAAATAACTCAGGCAGGTTAATTGGTATAATGTTATAATTTTTTAAAGTCTGATATTCTGATTTATGTCAGAAATATTTTATTGATCAAAGACAAGAATAATATGAGTTGGTTTACAAGGCTCAAAGATGGCATACAAACAGCCACCAAATTTAAGAAAGAAACTCCCGATGGTCTGTGGACAAAATGCCAGCAATGTGGAGAAATGACCACTTACAAGGAGTTGAGAGAAAATTTGTTTGTTTGTCCCAAATGCGATTATCACACCAGGATTGGTTCCCATGATTATTTCGATATACTTTTTGACGGTAAGTACAATGAGTTATTTGATAATATCATAGCCAATGATATGCTGGCCTTCAAAGATCTCAAGACTTACGAAGAAAGACTCACAGATGCATGGAAAAAAACGGGACTTATCGATGCTTTGTCGGTTGCCGAAGGTAAAATAAACAGGAAGAGTATTGTCATTGCAGCTATGGACTTTTCATTTATAGGAGGGTCGATGGGATCAGTAGTTGGTGAGAAGATCAGTAAGTCCGTTGATTTTTGCATCGAAACCAAAACTCCTTTTCTCATTATATCGAAATCGGGAGGAGCACGTATGATGGAATCGGCATTTTCACTCATGCAGATGGCCAAAACTTCAGCCAAACTTTCTGTATTATCCAAAAAAGGAATTCCATTTTTTTCACTTATGACAGATCCGACAACGGGAGGTGTTACGGCATCTTTTGCTATGCTGGGAGACATAAACTTTGCTGAACCTGGAGCACTTATTGGTTTTGCAGGACCCCGAGTCATAAAAGAAACCATCAAACAGGATTTGCCAGAGGCATTTCAGACTTCAGAGTTCTTATTAGATCGTGGATTTCTCGATTTTATCATACATAGAAAAGACCTGAAACAAAGACTTGATGATTTGCTATTTTTGTTTCAATCCTCAACAACAGAAGATGAAGATTGAATTATTTCCCTAATTGAATAATATAAAATTGCTGATCAAAAGGATCGAAAGTATGGATGAATAAGTCCAGAAGTGAAGGTCCGTCTGTAGCATAATACTGAAAGAAGTTATCGTATCTCTCCTGCAGACCGTTTTGAGGAAAGAGCTTCTCTTTTATTTTTCTGATCTGATTGACTTTAATTTCCTCCTGATGTTTCACGGTTCGTTTAATCCTGGATTCAATCTGTTCTAACAACTTAATTTGTTTTATTTTCTCCGCCTGGATCCATTTTGTTAGCGTTGGGTCAACTTTTCCGGCTTTCACTGAAATTTTTTCAAATATTTTATCGATCTCACCTTTTTCTGATTCGAGATAAATATCGACTTCTGTATTTTTTTGCAAAAAATCATTGATAATAATATCCACATCCTGAAAGAGGTCTTCTGGAGTCAGATTTAGTTTTTCCAGCATTTTATTCGATGCGGGAGTAACTATCATTGCTGAATTTCTGCGTATAAGTATGGGAAAAGGAATTCCAAATAACTCAAATTGTTTTTTTCTTTCCAACCAATAGGCTATTTCTCCTCCTCCTCCTATATAGGCGAGGTTCGGCAAAATGGCTTCCTGATACATTGGTCGCATTACAACATTGGGGCTGAATTTTTCCGGATTTTTATTTAATTCTTCAACGATCTCTTTTTGAGTAAAAGAGATATCGGTATCCAACACTATATATTTGTCATTTTTTATCTCTATACGATCGCGACGTCCATCCTGCAGATAGAATAAATTGATATCTCTTGGGAAAGCCTGGCTTTTAAATCCCACTTCTTCCAATTTGGATTGAGTTTCCAGGATAACAGACTTACTTACCATACCGGTAATCTCTTTTTCCATCGAAGGAATAAATGACTGTTTCAATATTTTTTGGTCCATATCAAGTACCAACAATCCATATGAAGCAAATAGCTTGTTAATGAGTTGAAACTGAAAAGTTTTATACTGAGTTGAATTTTCATAGGACTCAGTTATCATTTCTATTAAGTCAGTCGAATTTGGTTCATTTCCCAATATACTTTTCAGACTTTCTATGGCTCCATTTAAATCTTCAACAGGTAAACGCCCAACTGCTCCTCCTTTTTTTTGATCCCACACAATTTTGTTGTTATGTATATAACAATGGTTGATTTCGTCAAAATCATGATCTTCTCCTCCACTTACAAACACGGGTATAAATTGGAAATCAGTATAAGTATTATTCAGATTACGAGCCAGTTTTATGGTCGTACAAATTTTATAAATAAAATACAGGGGTCCTGTAAAAAGACTCGGTTGATGAGCTGTAGTTACAGTATAAGTAGAAGAAAGTGCCAGGTCATTCAGGTTTTTCTTTTGACTTTCTGACATTGCAAGGGATTCATAAGAATGTTGAAATGCCTTTATTACAAGTGTTCTGTTGGTTTGATACTTTTCTCTATCCCGTATGGCTTTTAAAAAAGATTCCTTCTCGGGGGGATAGAGATAAAAGGATTTGTATCTCTCATCCTGAATTTGATAGGCGATATCTTTATCTGAATAATAAGGTATTGAGGAAGGGTGTAATTTAGAAATTATACAGTCTGATTCATCAAGTGTGGAGCTCATTCCTACATTTTTTTAATTAATACACATCGAATAATAACAGAAGTTATTTAAATTGGTTTTGTTTTTTGAAAGTAAGTTAAAGCTAATTAAAAGAACCAAAATATGAAGCCAGTCGATGTCGTAAATAAATGGGTTGAATATTTTAATAATGCCGATGCCGAGGGTTTGGGGTCACTGTATGCGATTGAAGCCATCAATCATCAGGTTGTCCAGGAACCTATCGTAGGCAGGGATGCCATCACATCGATGTTCAAAAAAGAGTTTCAGGGAGCTAACATGGTTTGTGTCGTTGAACAAATTCTTGAATCTGGAGAATGGGCTATCCTTGAATGGAAAGATCCGTTAGGGTTGAGGGGTTGTGGCTTTTTTCGTATATCCGGAGGCTTGATCGTTTTTCAAAGAGGATATTGGGATAAACTTTCTTTTTTAAAAATTCACGGCCTGCCCATAGAGTAGGTTTAACCTGGAAAATGTATTAGAAATTCTCACCTGTCATGGTATTGAAGATATTACGACTTTTAACCTTTGCTTACAGTTTTTAAATTTATTCCCGGGTTTCATGATAGGATACCATTTTAAAATGAAATGATTTTAACACCTAAATTTAGAAAGCTTTCTTTAAAAGTATTGCAACTGGAATTACAGCGTACATGAAAAATTAAGAATAAATTCTACTCATATCTGCTCTTTTTTACAAATAAAATATTTACTTTACCGGACATCATATGGAACAAAGAAAATTGGAAATACTGTATATCTCTACTGAATGCTATCCGGCTGCCAAGGTTGGTGGTTTGGCAGATGTTGTGGGTTCTTTACCAAAATATCTGAATCGGAAGAATGCCAATGTTGGAGTTGCCATTCCCAAGTATCGTCTTGAGTGGATCATGACTCAGGAATATGAATTTCGTCACTCAGGCTCTTTCTATCTGGGCTCGGAAGAGGTTTGGTTTACAGTTGAAAAGGTAAAAGGCAACCCTTTGGGCTTTGATTTATACACCATAGATATTCCGGGTAAATTTGATAGGAACGGCGTATATTCCAATGCAGAAGGAGAGTATTTTTGGGATGAAGTTGGAAGATATATTTCGTTCAGCAGATCTTTTTTAGACTGGGTCAGCGCATGGGAAAAAAAGCCGGATCTGATCCACTGCCACGATCATCATACCGGTTTGGTGCCATTTATGATGCAGCATTGTTTCAAATATAAATCTCTATCGAGGATACCTGTTGTTTTCACCATTCACAATGAAAGGTATCAGGGTGTTTTCAGATGGGATCTTCATTATTTATTGCCGGCTTTTGATTCATGGAAGTCAGGAATGATCGATTGGAGAAATGCCATTAATCCACTGGCGGCCGGTGTCAAGTGTTCCTGGAAAGTCACCACAGTTTCACCCTCTTATATGGAGGAGTTAAAGCATAATAGTTTTGGTCTCGAAGGTTTGTTCCACAGCGAGGCGCATAAGTGCCGTGGTATCCTCAATGGAATTGATGCAGAAAGTTGGGATCCAAAAACTGATCCATTGATTTCACATCATCTTAAGAGGAGCATTCCAAAATTTAAAGAGGAAAATAAAAATGAATTACTATCTGGTGGCGTATTGAAGAATGATGTTGCTTTGGTTAGTTTTATAGGGAGATTTGCTGGCGAAAAAGGTGCTGATTTACTGCCAGGTGTAATCGACCGTTGTCTTTCTTCCGGAATGCAGGTTCAATTTTTGGTTTTAGGAACAGGGGATAAATCAGTAGAGCACTATATGAGGATTTTGGAGAATAAATATCCATATCAGACTTTTATCAGGATTGCATATAATGAAAAATTTGCCCATCAGGTATATGCGGGATCTGACTTTCTTATCATGCCTTCAAGGGTAGAACCGTGCGGACTCAATCAGATGTATGCTATGCGATACGGAACCATCCCTATTGTTCATAACATTGGAGGCCTTAAGGATTCAGTAGTGGATATTGAAGCTTCAGAAAACGGAAGTGGGATTAAAATGCACACACTGCACCAGAATGACCTGATCATGTCTGTTTATCGGGCGGTCAAATTATATGATGATAAAAAGCGATTCCAGTCGGTTCAGAAATTTATCATGGGTCTGGATTTTAGCTGGGATCAATCAGCGCAAGAATATATGAATTTATACCAATCATTAACCAACAATTAAATAAGTAAAAATTACATTTTATATGAGCCAATTGAATAACAAAGTTATAAGCCTCATTTTAGGCGGTGGAGTAGGTTCGAGATTGTTCCCATTGACAAAAGACCGGAGTAAACCTGCAGTTCCAATTGGGGGAAAGTATAGGCTAATCGACATTCCTATTTCTAATTGTTTACATGTTGGCTTTACAAGAATTTTTGTTTTAACTCAATTTAATTCAGCATCATTAAACCGGCACATTAAGAATACCTATCACTTTGATACCTTTAGCAATGGATTTGTCGATATATTGGCCGCTGAACAGACTCGTCACAGTATGGATTGGTTTCAGGGAACCGCAGATGCTGTGAGACAATCAGTAAGAAATATTGTACACGAAGAATTCGAATATGTCATGATACTTTCCGGGGATCAACTGTATCAAATGGATCTGGATATGATGACGGAGTACCATATAAATCAAAATGCAGATGTTACCATTGCTACCATTCCGGTGCTTGCAGAGAGGGCTACAGCCTTTGGCATAATGAAAGTAAATGAGACCGGTTTTATAGACAGTTTTATAGAAAAACCCGCTTATGATCTTTTACCTCAATGGCAGTCTTCCGTAAGTGATGAATTAAGAGCACAAGGTAGAAGTTATCTTGCTTCAATGGGTATTTACATTTTTAAGAGAAGGGCTTTGGGAAGGTTATTGGAAGAAAATCCCAATGCTGTCGATTTCGGAAAAGAACTGATACCCTATGCTTTGAAGAACCAATTCAGAGTAGCGAGTTATTTGTACGATGGTTATTGGACTGATATAGGAGATATAAAATCTTTTTTTGAAGCCAATCTGGCCTTAACGGATAGAGTTCCGGCATTTAACCTTTTTGATAACGATAAGAAAATATTTACCAGACCCAGATTGTTACCTCCAACTAAAGTATTTGGTACGACAATAAATGAAAGTATCATTGCAGAAGGAGCCATTTCACATGCAAGACTTATCGATAAATCCGTAATAGGCATTCGGGCGAGAATTGGTAATAATACTGTAATAAAGAATTGTTATATAATGGGAAATGATACTTATGAAACACTTCAGGAAATACAAGGAAGCAGGATTAGTGTTGGTATAGGTGAAAATTGTCATATTGAAAATGCGATAGTGGATAAGCACGCCAGAATCGGAAATGGTTCTGTCATTATAGGTGATCATTCTCTTGATGATATTGAAACAGACCATTATTCTATAAAGGATGGAATTATTGTGGTTAACAAAAATGCCGTTATTGAACCTGGAAGCATTATAGGGTTTACAAGATAGTGTAAGGAAGTGTAGGTCAAAAGAATTCTATTTGGTTTTTAAACTTATTGAGGTTTCAACCGTCTTATTACATGTTGAAACAAAAATTATATGAAAATTCTTTTCCCTTTTCCATTTACTTCCTTAATATTTATTCTGTTGACAAACGTCATTTCACTTGATGCCCAAAGAAATCTCGGTGGACAGGATTATAAGATTACTTTTACAGGTCAGGTTTTGGAAGGTACCAGTAAACTTCCTATGGAGTATGCCACCATATCCATATTCAACGAAAAAGACACTTCACTTACCGGAGGCGGGATCACGGATATCGATGGAAAATTTAGTGTGGAAAGTACTCCCGGCAAGTTATTCATAAAAGTGGAATATTTGTCATTTAGTACAAAAACCCTTTCTTCAATCATACTGGAAGAAGGGAAAAGGGAATATGATTTGGGAATCATAGAGTTATATGAAGATGGAGTAGCCTTAGCTGAAGTTGAGGTGACAGCAGAGCGGTCACAAACTCAGTTTTCACTTGACAAAAGAATATACAATGTAGGTCAGGATGCCTCAACCCGAGGAGCTACGGCTGTTGATATTTTAGATAATGTACCTTCCGTTGCAGTTGACGTAGAAGGCAACGTTAGCCTGAGAGGGAGCGGAGGTGTTAGGATACTCATAGATGGAAATCCTTCAGGTTTAGTGGGAATATCAGATTCCGACGGACTGAGAAGTATTCCAGCCGAAATGATAGAGAGAATAGAAGTGATAACAAACCCCAGTTCCCGATATGAAGCAGAAGGCTCTTCAGGAATAATAAATATAGTGCTAAAAAAAGAAAGGAGAGCCGGTTTCAATGGTACTGTCGATATAACATCTGGAGATCCCTACAAATTAGGATTTTCTACCAATTTGAATTATAGGGTTGGTAAAATTAACCTATTTGCCAATTACGCCATTCGCGATGACAGGAGTTTTGGTTTTGGTGAGACATATAAAGAACTTTATATGCAGGATGAAAATATCGTCAGTTTTGAAAGAAGGGATTTTGAAAGAAATAACTTTTCGAATACTTTCAGAGCTGGAATGGGATATAATTTAGATCCTAAAACTACTTTGACTTTTTCAGGATTGATAAGAGTTAATGATGGAGAAGACTTTGGATCGGTTACCTATGAAGATTATTTTTTGAGTCCAGGCACACCCATTATCCGAGATGAGCTGACAGGAAATAATATTATATTAAGGAATGACGTAAGTTTGGAGGATAGAAAAACTTATGAATTTAATCTTAATTTTGACAGGAATATAGGCGAAGGTCACACATTGAAATCTTCATTGATTTTCAGAAGACAGGATGAGGCGGAAAGCAGTATTCTTTCTGAGGCGGAAACGGATCCGTCTTTAGTCCCCATTGGCATCCCTTATTTAAATCAAAGAACCGGAAATGAAGAATTAGAGGGTAATCTGATATTTACACTTGATTATGTGAAACCTGTTGGGAATAGTGGAGTATTTGAAGCGGGTTTACGCAATTCATTCCGTAGATTAGGCAATGACTATATAGTAGAAGAATTAGATGGTGAAGTTTGGAATCCACTGCTAATGTTTACCAATGATTTTAATTTTAAAGAAGATATACATGCAGCCTATTTTATATATGGTAACAAGCTTGAAAAATGGTCATATCAATTAGGAATGAGGGCTGAGTACAGCATTATTACAACTGAGTTATTACAAACCAACGAAATTAATGATAGAGATTATGCGAATTTATTTCCCAGTGCTTATTTAAATTATAGTTTAAATGAAGCAGATGGACTTCAGTTATCCTATAGCAGGAGAATTAGCAGACCTAGAGACCGATCGTTAAATCCTTTCTTTAGTTTTACAGACGCAAGAAATTTTTATGCCGGAAATCCGAACTTAGATCCGGAGTTTTCTGATAATTATGAACTGGGTTACATTAAGTATTGGGATAAAGCCAACTTAACTTCTAGTGTGTACTATAGACGAGTGACCGGAGTAACTGAAAGACTCAGACTGTTAAGTGATGATGGTATTACTTTTATAACTACCCCACAAAACTTATCTACCCGAAATGATTATGGATTTGAATTTGTAGGCTCTATCAACCCTGTAAAATGGTGGAGATTGGACGGTAACCTCAATATTTTCAGGTCAGTTACCAGTGGAGAATTTGAAGGTCAGCGATTCGATGCGGATACGTATGCATGGTTTACCAGAACCACATCAAGATTTAGATTTGACAGAGGCACAGATCTACAGTTGAGATATAACTACTTTGGCGGAAGAGTTACAACCCAGGGAAGGGCAGGAGGTATTGGATCATTTGATGTTGCATTTAGCAAAGATTTACTTAGGGATAAGCTCACGTTTACATTTAATGTAAGAGATGTATTTAATACCAGAAGACGTCAGGCAGAAACGTTTGGTGACAATTTTTACACTGATGGATTTTTTCAATGGAGAGTAAGAGATATCTCTGCTACAATCTCTTACAGAATTAATGTACAAAACAAAAGAGGTGAAAGAGAAGGGAGAGAAGATGGCGAGAACGGAGGAATGGATCAGGATGTGGGATTCTAATGTTTTTTACACTCCACTAACTTAACCCAACCATATTTTTCTTTAAAAAATCCTTACATCCACATGAGACGGATGTAAGGATTTTTTTTTCAGCATCCAGTAAAATATCATAAACTTAAATAATACAGCACACTTAGCACAACTCCAACTATTTTGAAATAAAGAGGCCTCAATATGTAAAAGTATTGTAAATTGATTTATCTGATTCGGTTATATTGAAAAATCAATATAGTTTTACTCCTGGTAAAAATCGATTGCAATGAGACTGTGCCTTATAATCATTCTAGCGTGGTTTTATATCGGAGTAATGGGTCAAACAGATTCACTCATCAGAGAAATAGAAACCATTACTATAAAGGAAAAGAGGCTGGAGATAGGGTATTCCAATGCCTCAAGGACGATCCAAATAGTCAGTAAAGAGGATATACAAATGGCTCCGGTTCAATCTATAGCCGAATTATTGCAATATGTCGCCGGAGTAGATGTACGGCGTCGGGGAATACACGGTGTTCAGGCTGACCTAAGTATTAGAGGAGGTACTTTTGACCAGACTTTACTATTGATCAATGGAGTAAGTATGGCAGATCCCCAGACCGGACACCATCTTATGAACATTCCTGTAGACTTGGAAAGTATTGAAAGGATTGAAATTCTTAAAGGTCCAGCTGCAAGAAGATATGGTCAAAATGCCTACTCCGGAGCCATCAATATAGTTACAAGTGTTGATGATAAACTGACTTTTGGTGTGTTTAGTGATTACAGCTCGTTTAATTCAGGCAGAATAGGAGTAAACGCACATTTACCCATGGATGGAATTAAGCACCATATATCGTATTCAAATTCCTTTTCGGAAGGATACCGCCACAATACTGATTATAATATGCAACAGTTTTATTACAGATCTGAAATTGAAGCAGGAGAAGATGTCATTTCTGTACAAGCGGGTTACTCTGACAGGGCTTTTGGAGCAAATGGATTTTATGCCAGCCCGCAATTTACAGAACAATATGAAGAAATTCAGACAAGCCTGATGTCTGTATCCTATGCAACCAGAAAAGGAGATTTACAATGGAATCCAACATTGTATTGGAGGAGAAATCAAGATGAATATATTTTTGTGCGGAATAATCCATCTATTTATAGGAATCTTCACGTGGGCAACACATTTGGATTGGAGCTCAATGGTTCGTTGATAAAAAGTAATGGAGCGCTTGGTTTTGGTGTCGAAATCAGACATGATGATCTAAGTTCAAATAATTTGGGTGACCGGTTTCGCACAACATTGGGATTCAATGCTGAATACAGAATGATCCTTATGGGAGGAAAATTGGATATAACTCCGGGAGCAGGCTTGTATTCTTACAGTGACTTTGGTATTCAGGCCTTTCCCGGTATCGATGTGGGTTGGAGTTTCTCAGGAAAAATGAAGGCATTCGCCAATATTGGTAGTACATGGAGAGTACCTACATTTACTGATCTGTATTACGAAGATCCCGCAAATCGCGGTAACCCTGAGCTACTTCCTGAAAGAGCCCTTACTTCAGAATTGGGATTGAAATATACGAGCAAGAAAGTCGATGCCCAGGTTGCGCTTTTTAACAGAAGTAGTAACAATCTTATCGATTGGAGTAAAGACATGCCATCGGATCCGTGGTTTCCTTCTAATATTGGTCAGATCACGGTCAGAGGGTTGGAAACAACGACTGTCTTCGATCTATCAAGTATTTTTTCTTCAAGCAAAGGTGCATTCTTACAGGTGGGCTACAGTTATCTGGAAGGTGAAAATATTGTGGATGCACCCTTGTCCAGATATGCATTGGATTTGCTCAGCCATCAACTTAATTTGGGAATACGTTATTCACTTGGTGAAAGATGGCACCACGCCGTCTATTTCAGATATCTGGACAGAACAAATCTTGATAATTATTCTTTGTGGGATAGCAGACTTCAATATTCTGCAGGTTTGTGGCAAGTTTCTGTTTTTGTTAATAATATTTCGAATAGTAATTATACAGAAACCAACCTGGTGCCCATGCCCGGAAGGTGGTTTGGGGTCAGTGTTGCTTACAAAGCCATTACCAAATAATGCTTTCCCAAATAAAATTATAATAAACTACTCAAACCACATGACCGAAATGGGTTTGAAAAGGGTCAATTAGAGCAAAAAGCATAAGATCCATAATGGATGTAAAACAGAACGGTCTCAATTTATTATTGACTATTTTGTGTTTCTAATTCTTCTATCTTTTTTTTCAAGAGTTCAATTTCCTGATCTTTCATTTTAATGATTTCATTAAGATCACTCTCTTTGGATGATTTTTGCTCAATTTGTCTGGTTTTCTCTTCACCTAAACCCAAAATGTTTTTTGCCTTCTCAATTCCATCTTCTCCATTGATATAAGAACCCACGAGATAAGCAATGGGTGCAAAAATCAATAGAAATATTATAAACCTGGCACATCCTGTTAATTTATGTTTTCTTCTCATTGTTATGATACCTTTTTTAGATACTTTAAAGATACTATTGTATTCTTATGTAAAACTATAAAAATCTACACGAGTTCCCGGATTATCGATGATTGAACGTATCAATGTCCTAAGTTGTATTTTCTCTTGTTCACATTTGACCTTTTCCGACGATGTCTTAGACCAGTGAAGTAAATCATAAACACTTTGTGTGACTTGCTGACGAATTAAGTTGATTCTGGTAGAAAGCACAAAAACGGAATGTTCTTTATAATAATGGGATCCATTATAATTTTATTATCATACAACTCTTAATAAACGGTAATTGAAAATTCGTTGTCTAACTGAATTGTTATGATAATTTAATAGGTAAATAACTTGCAAAACCAAAAAAATGACATTATTTTTGTGACAAATGACATATTATGGTTAAAAAGAGTAAAAATGCTCCTGCCATCTCAAAAGTGGAGGATTCTCTCGCTCAGTACCTGCCTTCTTCTGAAGGTGGCCAGGCAAATCCAGATGCCATTCAACATGCCAGAAAAGGAGTTTCCATGTCTTATCTTTTGCGATTAGCCAGGCAAATGGGCATAAGCTTGCAGGAATTAGCTGATATTCTTCATGTTTCATTGCGCACTGTTCAAAGATATTCAGATGAGAAGGTACTGGATACGGATCATTCTTCTAAAGCAATTTTACTGGCTGCTCTACACAAAAAAGGTGTTCAGGTTTTTGGGAGTGACGAGGCATTTAGCGATTGGCTTCGTACACCGGTTCCTGTACTTGATGGTAATAAGCCTATTTCTTTTTTAGATACTCCATTTGGTTTCCATTTACTGCACCAGTTATTGGGTAGGATAGAACACGGGGTTTTTGCCTGATGCAAGTGTATAGAATATCTCGCACTGAATTTATCCGCGATCTCAATGGAACCGGAGCTAAAATTTTCGGAGGTCGATGGAATAGAGTAGGAATGCCCGTACTATATACAAGTCAGGCCAAATCTCTGGCAATGCTCGAACTGATTGTGCATTTTTCGTCTATCAAAGCGATGATGTTAGATTACAGTTTTGCTGTTATTGATATTCCGGAAAATGAAATCGTCATTCCGGAAATTGATATTTTATCCGGGAATTACCTTTCTATTAATAATGAGACTTTATGGAATATCACTGATCATTTTTTCACTGAAAATAAGAAGCTCATATTGCAAGTACCCAGCGTACTCATTCCAGGAGAATACAACTATTTGCTCAACCCTACTTTTCCAGATTACAGAAAATTAATCAAATTGGTAAAAATAGAAGAAGCCTGGATTGACAGTCGTTACTTCTCCAGGTTTGCTTAATAATGTATGAATTAGGTATTTTCTTGCATGTAATTTAATAACCTTTGTCCAATCCTTTATTAACTTCCGGAATACCTTGTTTCATCCATGGTGCCATTGGTCTTCCCATAAGGTAAAAATCGAAAAAGTGTTCCAATCTGGTTTGGAAATCCAACCTGTTTGGCCATTTTACCGGCCAGTGGGGTTCTCCATTGTAATTGAGTAGCCAGGCTTTTTTCCCCAATCTTCGCAATGCTACAAAATACTCTATTCCCTGATACCAGGGTACTGCCGAATCCTCATCATTATGGAGAATCAATACCGGGGTGGCGACTTTATCCATATTGAAGAGCGGGGAATTTTCAAGGTATAAATCTGGTCTCTCCCACAGGGTAGCACCTAACCTGCTCTGGCCTTTTTCGTATTGAAACATTCTGCTCATCCCCGTTCCCCAACGAATTCCACCATAAGCACTGGTCATATTGACTACAGGTGCACCGGATTCAGCACAAGCAAAAAGGTCAGTTTTTGTGAGAATGTCTGCAATTTGGTAACCACCCCATGAATGGCCGTGAATGCCGATCCTTTTCTTGTCAATGAAACCCTCTTCCAGCAATGCTTCCACCCCTGACATTACCGCATTGTAAGCACTTTTACCAGGGTAGCCGATTTCATAAGGTACATCGGGATTAAAAATAACATAACCCTTATTGAGATAGTAAGAATAACTAATGGTAGATCTACCCGCAAAAGGTGCTCTGTGATTATGCAATCCGTCGCTGCTTTTTTCATAAAAATTGACGATTAAGGGGTAGGATTTGGCCGGGTCAAAATCTTCTGGAGTGAAAAGCATACCGGTCATTTTGCCATCATCATATCCTGACCAATGATAAAGTTTTCCATTTCCCCAACTATAATCCTTTTGTTGGGGATTGGCATCACTAATCCTGGTCATACCGGAAGCTATCAACCCTTTACTTAAGTATAAATTGGGATATTCGCTGAAGCTCTCTTTGGTAAAAACAGTGACCTCACTGTCACGCGCCTTCCACACTCTTTGAGAATAGCGAAATGGCCCTTTCATTAGCGAGCGGATGGATTTGTCTGGTGACAAAAGTGAGTATCCGGAAGATTTATCTTTTTCGTCAAAAACATGTAGTAAAACATTTGCAGACAAATCAATATAGTCCTCCTCAGGATCGGTTTTTATGTAGCGGTAAACCAACTTTTCAGATCTGCCTTTTGTCAAGTTTTCGGCAGGATTCTTACCTGAAATATCAACCTTCCAAATGTCAAAATGGTCATTGATTAAAATAAATTCTTCGTTCAGGGTGAATCCGGCAATTCCATATGGATAAGATGCCTGTGGTCTGTCATTGTCTTCTTCTCCTAACAATGTAGGAATTTCATAAGTAAGATTTCTTATAGAGTTGAGATCCCTGTCATATATATAATAAGTTTGCTCTCCCCGGTCAAACCAAAAAGATAACTTTCCGGAAGGTGATACATTTATATTGCCATCTATACCTTCCATGATCAATTGTGCATGTCCGGTATTTGGATCTATGATAAATATATCATTTGGTGTGGATCCTTCCCATATGACAGAAGCGAGATAGGCAGTATTATCATACCCAAAATAGACATCCGGGGTAGTTTTATCTGAAATATGGACATTGGGAATGTTCTCTGATTCTAACATTGTTATTTTCTTTGAATTTGTATCCCACATATACGTAAAGGATCTTTTTTCATCTCTTGATTTTCTCGCTTTCTGTTGTGTGTATAACATGTGATCATCGGTGCTCCAAACTTCTACGACGGCCTTTTCATCTTTGGTTAATGTAGTATCTGGTTCCAGTGGAATAGGCGAAATTCCAAAGTATAATATGGCTCCATCTTTAGAAAAAAAAGGATTTTTATGAGGAGAAACCTGGTGATTTGATGGTAAGAATTCTGAATCGGATCCCGCTACTTCCACAGGAGGTTGACCCATGTTGAATTGAAAAATTGAATACGGTCTTTTGTGGTTTTTAGTTGTATCTGTATCCACAATAAACACGCCAAGTGTAGCATCATTCGATAGGTTTAACTGTGGATATTTACCCTTTCGAGCATAAATAGAAACCGGTTCTTTGTTTACAAAATCATAAGTATAAACACCTGGCAGAAATAAAGAATCATCTCCTGTACTTATAAAGATCAATCCCGGTTTGTCCTTAGCCAAAGATATATCCGTCACATATTGAAGGGTATCAACCGACCCACTTGTGTGATCTATAATCAGCAATTTAGAACCATTATCTTTGCTTTCTTTTTTGGTTAGTTTTTCTTTTGATGGAACTGTTTTTGCGACAGTAAAACCTGCCCATTCTTGAGGCTGATAGAAAGATTGAATATCAGGGAATTTTTTCATTTCACCATTAGCCAGATCGTATACGCATAGAGTATCTGAGGGTAGATCTTCGCTTTTAGTTCCTTTGAGCTTTAATACACGAAGACTGTCATACGCCGGATGGATTTTAAAAAGCAATAAAGAACTTTTTGCATCAAAAGATGCTGATGAGGCTCTTGCAAACTTTTTGGTTTGGCGGTCATCCTCCCGATACAGATATAATTCTTTATCTCCGGCTTCTACACTCAATTCATAAGAAATATACTTTCCCGTATGAGATATAGTTGTGTTTTCAATTCGTTTCCATTCATTATATACATCGGGAGTCATTGTTTTCTTTTGCCCTAAAATTGTATATTGAATAGATAATATCAAGCAAGCGTGGATGATAATATTTTTATACATTGCAATCCTATATTTGTTTTAAAAATTATGAATGCATAATTAATCATATTTTCCTAAAACACTGTGCAAAATCAGATTGAATCTCCATAACAAATGAACAATACATCAAAATCTAAATATATGATCAGGATAGCACTCATTGCTCATGATGGTAAAAAACCCGAAATGGTGTCATTTGTATTGGGAAACCGGGATTTTTTGGATAAGACATTCATATTTGCTACCGGAACCACAGGAAAACACATAGAAAAGGAGGGAATTAAGGTTGAAAAATTACTTTCCGGACCAAGAGGAGGAGATGCACAAATTGCTGCTCTAGTGGCAACTGGTGAACTGGATATGGTGGTATTTTTCCGGGACCCCCTTGATAAACATCCCCACGAGCCGGATGTCCAAATGCTTATGCGTTTGTGCGATGTGCATAATATACCCCTCGCTACGAACCCAAAGACCGCCTATTACATTTTAAAGGGTATAGAATATGATTTAAAAAGCAGATGAAGACAGAAGATTATAGGAGAATAGCGGATACAATACCAAAGGATCCGGGTATATATAAGTTTCTGGATGAAGAAGGCCATATTTTATATGTTGGAAAAGCAAAAAATATTCGCAAGCGGCTAAGTTCCTATTTTGGCGAAAAGAAATATGTTCATTACAAAGCCAAGACTCTGGTGAAAAGGTCGACAAGTATTGACTACACCATAGTTGAGACGGAGCACGATGCACTTCTTTTAGAAAATACGCTGATCAAAAAATTTCAGCCGAGGTATAATGTGATGTTGAAAGATGGGAAATCTTATACCTATATCTGCATAAAAAATGAAAAATTCCCAAGGGTTTTTTTTACCAGGAAAGTCATAAAAGATGGGAGTACTTATTTTGGACCTTACACCTCAAAATTCAGGGCTAAGATCATACTTGATTTGGTTAAGAAATTATTTCAGTTACGCACCTGTAAACTTCATCTTTCCGAAGAAAATATCAGAAGTGGAAAGTTTAAAGTTTGTCTGGAGTATCATATCAAAAATTGTAAAGGACCTTGTGAGGGATTTGAGAGTGCTGAAGAATATCACCATAAAATAGTTCAGGTTAGCAATATATTAAAAGGCAACTTTAAGCAGGTCAAAGATTATATCCATGCTACCATGCAATGGCACGCAGACCAAATGCAATTCGAACAGGCTCAGGAGTTAAAAGAGAAATTGGAGGTTTTTGAGGATTATCAGTCTAAATCCACTGTGGTGAGCCCCACGATAAGAGATGTAGACGTTTTTAGTATTCGTTCTGATATCAAGATGTCTTATGTAAACTACCTCAAAGTGGTAAACGGTTCATTAATTAATACCGATACCCTCGAAGTAGAGAAGAAAATGGATGAGGATGACAGATATATTCTGGAAAAGGCCATTCCTCATTTGCGTGAGAGATTTAACAGTATTGCTCCCGAAATAGTAGTTCCTTTAAAAGTGGATACCCTGGAGGATCTCACCATTACTATACCACAAAGAGGAGAAAAGAGAAAGTTACTTGATTTAAGCGAAAAGAATGTCACACATTATATTCATCAAAAAAACCTTTTAGATCTTAACCGAAAGAAAAAACAGTCTGCAGCAGAAAGGGTGCTCACTACTTTGAAGCGTGATCTTCGCATGGATGAAATTCCGTTGCACATTGAGTGCTTTGATAACTCAAACATACAGGGGACACATCCTGTAGCCGCTTGTGTAGTATTCATTAACGGAAAGCCAATAGCAAAAGAATACCGTCATTTTAATATTAAAACCGTAGAAGGCCCAAATGATTTTGCCTCAATGGAAGAGGTCGTATACAGAAGATATAAACGACTTATTGATGAAGGCAAGACATTACCTCAATTGATCATCATTGATGGGGGAAAGGGGCAATTAAATGCTGCGGTTAATAGTCTAGAAAAACTGGATATTCTTCATAAAACCACAATTATTGGAATAGCTAAACGACTTGAAGAGATTTACTTTCCCGGTGATCCAATACCGATACATATCAATAAGAAATCAGAGACATTGAAATTAATACAACACGCTCGAAACGAAGCACACCGTTTTGCTATTTCTTTCCATAGGACTAAGAGATCTCAACAATTTACGGGATCTGTGCTAACAGAAATTAAAGGCATAGGCAAGCAAACTGCTGAAAAACTTTTAAAAGAAGTGGGTAGCCTAGCCCGTATTAAAGCGATGTCTGAGGAAGAATTGAGTGCGATTGCAGGCAAAAAAGTGGCCCGGGCTGTGACACACCATTTTAATCAGAATCTCACTTAATATTACATTGTCAATATATAAATCAGCCTTCAACAGGATGTATTCATTGCTGAATGGGTTGTAATATTTTCAAGTTTATTTATGGAATAATAAGTCGTGATTATAGGAAGTATGAAGGGGAATTTTATCAATTTGTAAATGATACATAGCAAAAAGAAACTTATATTGATGAAAAATCTCACTTTCCTCTATGTCACATGTTGGTATTATGTATATTGAGTTTCATAATCAAGCCCTATCTCATGAAGTACATTTTACCTGTAGTATTCACCATGTCTCTTTTATTTGTATTATATACTAATTATCTGGCCAATGCACTTCCGATTAACAATGTCACTACGGGTGAAATTTCGGATAAATATTCTACTTTGATCACTCCGGCATCTACAGCCTTTTCTATTTGGGCATTGATTTATATCTCTCTGCTTGCTTTTATTGGCAAGGTATGGTATGATTATATAAAAGATGATCTTGAGAATATACTCGTATACAAAAGAATCCTTCCATTTTTTATTATCCATTGTCTGGCAAATATGCTTTGGTTGATTCTGTGGCATCACGAAAAGCTGTATTTGAGCTTGGCACTGATGTTGATATTGCTCATTTCCCTGATATTTATATATAAAGAAATCAAAGGTAGTCAGGTCTGGAAAGCTCCATGGGAGATTTATTTGGGTTGGATCAGTGTCGCTACCATAGTCAATATTGCCGTGTTGTTTGTTTCATCTGGTATTGATATAAATATGGGAAATCCTGTAATTTGGACCCAGGTGATATTGATCGTCGCTTCTGCACTTTCCATTTTTTTCCTGATGAAAGAAGGTTCGTACTTTTTCAGTATGGTCAATGTTTGGGCCATTTTTCATATAGCTTTAGCCAATAAAATGAACGATTCGCTATATTATTTTTCTTTGGGCTTGATCCTTTTACAGTTTTTGATTGTTTGGGCTCATAGGTCGGGATTTTTAACCTGGAACAAATCAATTGATAGAACTTAAAAAGACATTGCATTGAAATACAGAGAATTAGGAAATACAGACATTAAAGTGAGTGCGATATGTCTGGGTACCATGACGTTTGGAGAACAAAATACTGAGGAAGAAGCCCATCAGCAAATGGATTATGCCTTTGATTGTGGGATCAATTTTATGGATGTGGCTGAATTATATCCTATTGCTCCAAGGAAGGAGACCCAGGGTTTGACAGAGCAATATGTTGGGACCTGGCTCAAAAATAAAAATAGGGACAAAATAGTCTTAGCTACTAAAGTTACCGGCCCTTCGTCGTTGTCTTATATCGATTCGGATCTGCGGTACAATTCTAAGCGGATTCGAAGAGCATTAGATCAATCCCTTCTGAGATTACAAACATCATATGTAGATCTATACCAAATGCATTGGCCTGAAAGAATGACCAATTTTTTTGGAAGAAGAGGATATACCGTTCATGATGAAAAATGGGAAGATAGTTTTTTAGAGTCTGTTTCGACTATGAATGATTTGATACAAGAAGGAAAAATCAGAGCTTTTGGATTGTCTAATGAAACACCATGGGGTCTTCATCGGACACTTACTTTAGCTACTACTCATGGTTTAAAGCCTCCAGCAAGTGTTCAAAACCCATACAGTTTACTGAACAGACTCTATGAAGTGGGATTGGCTGAAATGTCCATTAGAGAAAATGTAAGTCTTTTGGCTTATTCTCCTTTGGCTATGGGTATGCTGTCAGGGAAATATGTATTGGGGACTGATTCGCCAGGTGACCGCCTAAACAGATTTAAACAATACGACCGATATAATAGCGAAAATTGTAAAACAGCTACATCTATGTATATGCAAATCGCTAAAGAACATGGGGTGGAGCCGGCTCAACTGGCTATCGCTTTTGTCAATCAACAACCATTTGTGACTTCAACCATTATTGGAGCCACCAGCATGGCACAACTTCAGCTAAATATGGCAAGTACAGAAATAACCCTCCCACGTGACATCATTCGCCAAATCAATGAAGTGCAGGAGCATATTCCCGATCCAGCTCCATGATACTACAAACAACTGGCAGTGCAGGTTGTGGTTTCTGTGCACTCTTGACTGCCACCTGCGGTTTCTACACATCGCGTAACTTTTGAAGATACACATTGTGCCGATTTTCCACATTCACAACTCAGGCTAATGGTTGAACCCCCACAAGAACATGTAGCTGTGGTTTCACAACTTCTTTGATTCTTTATAGCATAAGCCGGGACTAAAAAATAAGTAGCCTGTTCAGAATCGATGTAGTCCTGAGAACCAACTCCTGAATGGTTTATAAGATCAAGTTCTATTAATTCGAGTGCATTTTTATCCCACAAAGGTTCGGGATTGATATTTTCATTTTTACCAAAATTCTTTGTTGTTCCTGAAGCGGAAATTCTGGTTCCCGTTTTGGTCGGATAAACCTTGGCTACAGGTTTTTTACGGGCATCGAGTACTTCTGCATAGGGTTCCTTTCCATAATGATAATTGACTGTATATTCTTTGTTTTTGTAGTTCACTTCATAGGAAAAGACTTTGGTTGTTTTTTTCCACAACGATTTTTTGATTTTTAAGGGTGTGCCTGAAAATTCAGAGTGGGAGTATACAAATGTTGAATTTTCACTGTGCAAAGTCATCATAACAGGCATAAAAAATAATAATATTTGCCATAGATTTTTTTTCATGATGATGAGTATTTTAGAAATTTAAAAATAATTTGGAGATTTCAAAGCACTAAAATACTGACGTTAAGGCGCCTGTATTTCACCCTAAAGTGTGATTGTTGAGGTCTAAAAGTCTAAAAGTCTAAAAGTCTAAAAGTCTGAAGGTCTAAAAGTCTAAAAGTCTGAAGGTCTGAAGGTCTGAAAGTCAGAAGGTCTGAAAGTCAGAAGGTCAGAAGGTCAGAAGGTCTGAAAGTCTGAAAGTCCAAAGGTCAAAGTAGAAAGTTCAAAGTGTTAAGGTTGAGGCAAGGATGCACAAGAGAGGTAGTGAGCTTGAAGTCGTTATCGGCTAGTGAGCTACGAGCTACATCAATTCTCAGTCTGTTTTGAATGGTGTTTTACAATTTCCTCGCAAGCGTTATCAAGCAAATCAAAAACATGTTGAAATCCTCCATCATAATAAGGATCAGGAACGATTCTGTTTTCTCCGGGATAGAGATACTGGAGTATCATTTTGATCTTGTGAGCATGTTCCGGTCCAGCCACTTTTCTTATCTGATTGTAATTTTCAGTGTCCATAGCCAGGATTAGATCAAAACGATCCAGGTCTTCACTTTTAAACTGCCTGGCTCTTTGATTACTGATTCTGATATTGTTTTTTTCGGCTATATCAACAGATCTGGAATCTGGTCTTTCGCCAATATGCCATGCACTGGTACCTGAGGAGTCCACCTCCCAATCCAGCCCGTATTTATGCAATTTACTCTCCATGATGCCCTGAGCTAAAGGTGATCTGCATATATTACCCAGGCAAACCATTAATATTTTCATGTTCTCAAAATTTTATAATTTTTAAAATGCCCGGAGAAGTTATTCATGGCAATCCAAGATACTTCTAATTTATCACTCAAATGTTGATATAAATATATTGAGTTATGATCAGATAATTTATTTCATTCATATCATGATGATTAAAACAACAACTCTATAGTTATTAAACGTTAGCATTTTTTCTAATGTTAATATAGATAAGCAAAAAAAACGTTAAGCGTTTAAATGGTTAAAATCGAAAGGGCTTGACAGGTGATCAATGAGAAGCTAGACTTCCTCACTTACTTACCTTAACCCGTCACTTTTCGACCTATTAAGCTCGTAGCTCGTAGCTGGTAGCTCGTAGTAGGGGGCAGTTAGCAGTAGGCAGTATACAGTGGGCAATAGGTTCCTTTCATAACAAAATAACTCTAGTAGCGCAAATGACGGCGTAGCCCAATGACTTTCAACTTTCAACAAGTTTCCGCCTTTCCGGCTTTCGACTTTCAGACCATTTTAGCTCGTAGCTCGTAGCTGGTTGCAAATGGTTTTAGTTTTTGTTAATTTTCAATTTTCAATTTTCAGACCTTCGAATTTCCGACCTTCGACCTTCGACCTTCAGACCATTTTAGCTCGTAGCTCGTTTCAATGGCGGCACTACGTAAATGACGCGAAGCAAATGACAACGAGGTCAAATGACGGCGTAGCCAAATGACCTCTCACCTCCTCATCTCCGCACCTTAACTTCTGACTTTCCGACCTATTTAGCTCGTAGTTGGTAGCTCGTAGTTGACAGTGAGCGGTTTATTTCGCACCGTTGGTGCTTCAAAACGATTTTACTTTCGCCTTGGGTGAAGCCCAAGGCTAATGATTTTGCACCGTTGGTGCTGGTTTTTTTGCTCCTTTCATAATTAGTCGCCCATGGAAGTAGTTGGCAGTAGGCAATAGGCAATAGGCAACTGAGCCCTCATAACAAAATAACGGGCTTAGCGCAAATGACAATAAATGACGGCGTACCCAAATGATGCGCAGCCAATGATGTCTCACCTCCTCAACTTCTAAACCTGCCGAAGGCTCAACCTGCCGAAGGCGCAAACCTTAACCTTAACCTCAACCTCAACCTCAACCTCAACTTTAGCCTTATCCTCAACCGTTCATCTTATATGGTACAAATTTGAATTAAAATTAACATCGATCATACGCTAAATATGTACATTTGATGGTTTGATATGTTTGTTTTTATGTAAGACTTTGGATTTCTTGAGTAGAAATTAATATTGAATTTTATTTAGAATATTAACAAATGAAAATAATTATTGCTGGGGCTGGAGATATAGGATTTCATCTGAGTAAATTATTGGCCAATGAACAGCATGATATAGTCTTGATTGATACAAATCAGGAAGTATTGGACTATGCTCAGAACCATCTGGACGTGCAAGTACTGAGAGGAGATGCCACCTCGATTAACACATTAAAGGTAGCTGAGGTCGACGAAGCGGATTTATTCTTATCGGTCACCACATTTGAATCCAGTAATATCGTTTCAGCCATTCTTGCAAAAAAATTTGGTGCTGATCAAACTGTAGCCCGTGTCAGTAATCACGAGTTTCTCGATAAAAAGCAACGGATGATCTTTGAAGAACTTGGAGTTGACAGGGTGTTTTCACCTTCAAAACTGGCAGTTTTGGAAATTGAGAGGCTTATCAAATTATGTGAAGTTACCGATATTTTTGAGTTTGAAGGGGGGAAGATCACATTGTTTGGAATTTCAGTAGAACATGATTCTCCTATAAAAAACAAAACGGTAAAACAGGTCTTAAAGGCATATTCTCATCTTAATTTTAAGCCTATAGCCATTCTTAGGAATAATGAAACCATCTTACCCAGAGATAATACTATGATTCTGGAAGATGATCATGTCTACGTTTTTGTCACCAAGCAGGACTTGAGGAAAGTACTCAATCATTTAGGGAAGAAACTGACCCGGGTTAATAATATCATGATTTTAAGTGGGGGGGAAATTGCCATACAAACCGCTAAATTGCTTGAAAACCAATATAATGTGCGGATTATCGAGTCAGATCGAAATGTCTGTAAACGAATGGCAGAAATTCTGGATCATTCTCTTATCATCAAGGGTGATCCGTCAAATGTAGATTTACTGAAGGAAGAAGGTCTGGATGAAATGGATGCGTTTATAGCTCTCACGCGAAACTCAGAAACCAATATAATTACGAGCTTACTGGCTGAACAGGCGGGTGTTTTTAAAACCATTGCCATGGTTGATAACATTGTGTACACCCATATTTCGCAAAGCATAGGCGTTGATACCCTGATCAATAAAAAATTGATAGCTGCCAACAATGTTTTTAGGTTGGTACGTAAGGGAACTGTAGAAGCCATTACCAGCATACATGGAGTGGATGCAGAGATCATAGAATATTCTATTTCTGAAGGGAGTGTTTTGACAAAAAAACCAATTAAAGATATAGAATTTCCACACAATGCCCTTATTGGGGGAGTGGTAAGAGATGAAGAAGCCATCATTCCGTATGGAGATCTCCAACTCAAAGCCGGGGATAAAGTAATTGTATTTTGTATGTTGGAGGTCATAGGAAGCGTCGAGAAATTATTTCAGATCCAATGACCATTAATTTACAACCCATATCAAATGTTATCGGTGTATTGATGATACTGGTTGGGCTGCTCATGTTTTCATGTATTCCTTTTTCACTATATTTTAATTCCGGAGATGCAGGAGCCATGTTTACTTCAGGATGTGCCACTATGGTTTTTGGCATTGTAAGCTGGATGTATAAATTTAAATCTAATGCTCAGGTAAATAAAAGGGAAGGTTATCTGATTGTAGCTTTGGGGTGGTTGGCCATGATCATTTTTGGGGCATTACCTTACCAATTTTCGGGTGTCACCTATTCATTTACCGATTCTGTTTTTGAGTCTGTATCTGGACTCACAACAACCGGAGCAACCATTTTTGTAGATATTGAATCGCTGCCCGAAGGAGTATTGCTATGGAGAAGCTTAAGCCAGTGGATTGGAGGAATGGGAATTATCGTTTTAACGGTTGCCATTTTCCCTCTATTGGGTATTGGTGGGATTGAATTATTTGCTGCGGAGGTTCCAGGGCCTACATCTGATAAATTGCATCCCAGGATTAAAGAGACGGCTAAAAGACTCTGGCTGATATATGTGGGGTTAACTGCTGTTTTATTTACTCTTTTGTTGTTGGAAGGACTTTCTTTATTCGATAGCATCAACCATGCATTTACTGTAATGGCTACAGGGGGTTTTTCTACCAAGAACGAAAGCATAGCTGCGTTTGCCAATCCTGTACAATATACAATGGTGTTTTTTATGTTTCTTTCAGGTATGAATTACACTTTAATCTATTTCGGTCTGCAAGGTAGATTGAAAAAGGTATTTCAAAGTCAGGAATTTATTTTCTATGTCATTTTGGTGGTCGGTTTAACGATAATTTTAACCGTTCAGTTGCTCTATCATGCCGAGTATTCTTTGAGTGATACGTTCAGACTTGCACTTTTTCAAATTGTTTCCATAATGACGACGAGTGGCTTTGTAACTGCTGATTATACAGCCTGGTCTAATGGGATTACTTTTTTGTTTTTTATTCTTTTCTTTACAGGTGGATGCGCTGGATCTACAACAGGTGGTATTAAACTCATCAGGCATTTGATCTTTTTAAAAAACACATTGCTTGAATTTAAAAGAATACTGCACCCCAGAGCGGTCATTCGAATTAAATTAAATGGATCGATCGTTGCACCGAGAATTCTGACACATATACTTGTATTTCTATTGGTTTATCTATTCTTCTTTATTGCAGGAAGCATAGCATTGACCACTATGGGTATGGACTTTGTTTCAGCCGTTGGAGCGTCTGCTTCGACATTGGGTAATGTGGGGCCCGCCATTGGCTCGGTAGGCCCAATGGAAAATTACTTTCATATCCCAGAGCTAGCCAAATGGGTGCTTAGTTTTCTTATGCTTATAGGGAGGCTCGAATTATTTACCATACTTGTACTCTTTACCCCTTATTTTTGGAGAATTAATTGATTGATTTTATTCGACACTTTTCCATTTTTAAGTATCAGATTGATATTGGAAAAGATCAAAGATTTATGTGACCTCTATAGCATATTATAAAAAATGCTCTAATTGTGATATAATATTGATTATGTCAATTTAATAGCATATTTTTGTAATAAAAAGAATGGTTGCAGTTGTAACAGGAGACATTATCCATTCCAGTACAAAGAGCCCTGATCTATGGTTGGGGGTTCTTAAAAATGTACTTCAAAAATATGGAGATTCTCCGGGAAATTGGGATATATACAGAGGGGATAGCTTTCAACTGGAGGTGAAACCCACATTGGCATTGCTGGCTGCCTTCCACATCAAGGCTTCTATCATGCAAATGACTCCTTTGAATGCAAGACTGGCTATAGGAGTGGGTCAGATGTCGCACCGGGCTGATAAAATAACCGAATCGAACGGAAGTGCATTTATGAGGTCAGGACAATGCTTTGAACAACTCAACAAGAAAAACCTGGGTATTATTACCGGAGATAAAATGGCTGATAATACACTAAATCTGATGTTTGATCTGGCATCATTGACCATTGATTCATGGTCTGCCCGGGTGGCTGAGATGGTAAAAGTGGCTATTGAATATGATGAACTCACCCAACAAGAACTGTCTGATATCATGAATATTACGCAGAGTAATATTAGCAGGGGACTTAAAAGAGCGGGGTATGATGAAATGATCAGACTAAATGAATTTTATAGTAATCTTATTTTACAATTATGATTGTATTTTTTCTAACACTTTTACTGGCCCATTTGGCTGGAGATTTTTTATTGCAGCCTTATTCGTGGGTTATGTCTAAAAATGAAAAACATATAAGATCTCCCTATTTATACTGGCATATGGCAGTGCATACCCTCCTGCTGCTAATACTACTACAGTTTGATTTCAAATTCGGGCTCGGAATGGTTTTAATCATAGTTTCTCATTTTGTCATAGATCTTATTAAAATTAAACTTCGAAATCGGTTTAATGAAAGAACGTTGTTTTTTACAGATCAGCTAATGCACGTAGGAGTTATTATTGGAGTGGTCTCGCTATACTTTCCACTTTCATGGGAAAGTTTTTCAATTCATTCCGGCCTGATCATTTTGACTTTGACGTTTATTTTGTTGAATACGGTAGTGGCTTCTGTCGCCATGCGTTTGCTTCTTTCTCCCTGGAAAATGGATGAACTGGAAGTAGAAAAGTCTCTGGAAAAAGCAGGTACTTATATTGGGATTCTTGAGCGGTTATTTGTATTTGGATTTATAATATTGGGTCATTGGCAGGGAATTGGTTTCCTTTTGGCAGCCAAGTCTGTATTTCGGTTTGTTGATCTTTCCAGAGCCCGTGACAGGAAGCTGACGGAGTATATTTTAATCGGGACTCTGTTGAGTTTCGGTATAGCCATTATAACAGGAGTTATCTATATGTATTTGTCAAATCTGATATCAC
This sequence comes from Saprospiraceae bacterium, assembly GCA_041749255.1. Lineage (GTDB taxonomy): Bacteria > Bacteroidota > Bacteroidia > Chitinophagales > Saprospiraceae > JABDLO01. Next base: position 124,927 of record JBGTBR010000023.1, on the reverse strand, counting down.
CCTGATATTCCGGTACTCGCATAAACCGTGATTATCTACAGTTCCAGTGATTTTCCAATCCGCTGTACAAATTCTACTCCCTTTTGCAATTGTTCCTGGCTGATAAACTCATCGGCTCTATGTGCCTGAGCAATGGATCCCGGACCGCATATAATCGTTTCAAAACCCGCTTCTGCAAATTGCCCTGCTTCAGCTGCATAAGCCACAGTCCCAGTTAATGATTGACCGGATATCTCTTTGATCCAGGGCACAATCGATTGTGATTCAGGTGTGTCCAATGCCGGTACCGGTGGATGGAGTAAATTGTTTTTTATGGCAAATTCAGGAAATATTTTTCTCAGTTCTGCTTCCTTTTTCTTACAAAATGTATTGAAATCTGCCAATATCTGTTGAATGCTATCCCTGGGAATAACCCTGATGTCCCAGTTAAAAAGACATTTATCCGCAATGACATTGGGTGCTATTCCACCATGTATCATCCCAACATGTAGAGAGGAATGAGGGGGTTCAAATCGCTTATCGATATGACCGGCCTGTATCAATGCATTCATTTTTGAGTCGATCCATGAGATGAGATCTGCTGCAACATGGATGGCACTGACTTCCTGTTTGATGCGGCTGCTATGACCGGCAGAGCCATTTACGATGGTTTCAATGACACAAATACCTTTTTGTCCTACTATGGGTTGAAGGAGAGAGGGTTCTCCTATGACTGCATAGGTCGGGTTTTCTGAATAAGTGTTTTTTATGTCTTTGGCCAGGGCAGGAGCAGCCAGGCAACCCACCTCTTCATCGTAGGAAAAGGCAAAATATACCGGCCTTTTTAAGTTTAAATTCTTAAAAAAAGAAATATTGACCAGACAGGTGGCTATAAATCCTTTCATATCGCAGGAACCGCGAGCGTAGAGTTTACCATCACTTTTAGGCGTAAGTATAAAAGGATCGGTTGTCCATAATTGCCCTTCAACAGGCACTACATCGGTGTGACCTGAAAGAATGACTCCACCATCTTTTGATGGACCAATCCTGCAATGAATAGAAGCTTTTTTCTCCTTTTTATTTTCAACAAGTGTGAAATCAACACTTTCCCGGGTAAGGATGTCGGAAATATAGTCTATTATTTCCAGGTTGGATTGTCCACCAAATACGGGAAAGGCAACGAGATCGGCCAAAATTTTTTCAACTTGATTCATAAATAAAATTATTTTATAAAGAATAATCTATACAGGTCCCCAATGGATAAATACCGTTATGTTCAGAACGACCCAGGATACTACAAGGATCATAAGTGCTAGCGGAAAAATAAACCGGATCCATCGATCCAGGGGTACGCGGCAAAGGGCCAACATGGCAATCAAACCACCGAGGGTGGGATTAAATAGGTTGGTGACGCCATCCCCTATCTGAAAAGCCAAAATGGTTGTTTGTCTTGTTAGCCCAAGTAAATCGCCTACTGGAATCATGATGGGCAGAGTGGCCAGAGCCTGTCCACTTCCTGAAGGAATGAAAAGATTAATAAAGGACTGTGCTGCTGACATTGAAACCGCTGCGAGTTCTGAAGGAAGAAAAGTAAGCCAATCCGCTAACCGGTAACAAATGGTGTCGGCTATTTCTCCCATTTCAAGTAATACTTTAATAGATGTGGCATATCCTACCATAAAAGCACCGGGTGCAGCCAAAGAAATGGACTTAAATGCTGTCTCGCTTATTTCATTACCATTCAATCCGGCAACAATACCTGATGCCACTGCAATCATAATGAAAACGGCAGAGATCTCATTGATATACCATTCATAAGTAAAAATACCAAATAACATAAATGCCAATCCTCCAAGAAATATAAATAATACCAGGTAGTTATTTCTTGAAATCCTATAATCATCTATGCTTTGGGAAAGCGAAAGCCCTTCCACATCCAGACCTTTCCCAAGGCTTTTGGACGGATCTTTTATAATCTTTTTAAAATACCTCACATTAAACAGTGCCAATAAAGTGAGTCCTGTAAAACAGAGAATGGATCGGATCATAGCCCCGGAAAAGATAGGCATTTCGGCGATCTGGTGTCCAATGCCAACCGTATAAGGATTTATGGGCGAAAGACCAAAACCCACTGTTATTGCACCTACGCTCATTCCCGCTGCCAATATTAAGTCACCACCCAATGCCAGACTCAGTACGGCTGCTATTGGTACCATGGCAATGTTGTTTTCATAACCAACGGCTACACCCAACATCCCATAAATATAGGTGACCAAAACAACGATCAGGAATCTTCTTTCCAGACCGAGTTTCCTGATGGTAGTACCAATTACGTTTTCAATCATTCTTGTTTTTTCGAGTATCCCGAACATGATGCCTCCTGCCAGAACAGCAAATATGATCTCTGCTGCCGTTTTAAAACCCAGAGGCAATGCTTTGAACATATTGAGAAGATGGACAGGTTTGGAAGGTAAAGATTTATAAGTTCCCGGCACTACCCTTGAACGCCCATCAACTATTTCCCTTTCAAAGGAACCGGCAGGAATTATATACGTCAGAATGGTTACAAAAATGATAATTATAAATAAGATCACAACGGGATGAGGTATCTTTTCGTACCAGGGAATTCTTTGCGGCTCTTGTACCATGAAGGCTTTCTTTTTTCAAAGGGCATAAACATACGAATTATGAATTAATTTTCAGTTTTCGTTCAGTTTTTTTAAAACCCTAAGCATTTAGTTTGTAGCCAATGTCTGCACTGACCTTTGACTTTTAGACTTTCGACCTTGAGACTTTTGCAGCTCTTAGTTGGTAGGAATTACCTCGTAGCTCGTAGCAGGTAGTTGTTAAATCGGTGGTCTTTGAACTTTCTACTTCAGACCTTGAGACCACTAACTTTCGACCTATTATGCTCGTAGTTCTTATCTGGTATCAAATGGTTTTAGTTTTGGTTTTGGTTTTGGTTAATTTTCGACTTTCAACTTACTAACTCACACTCTCAACCTTATCCTTAACCTCGACCTTACAACCAAAAAAACCATCAAATATCCCGCCTGATAAAACTCCGGTAAGCTAGAAAAATAAACAACAATATATAAAGGATAGACATGATCACAGCCATGGAGGTGGGAACCAATATATCAAAATCAACTTCTTTGCTTACTTTCATAAAATTGTCAGGAAGCTTCAGCCATGGATTGGGATGGAGATCTTCAATGACATTCATTGGCAGGTAATTGATGATGTTGGAAAAGGATATTTGTTCAGGCTTTGTGTCTGAATTAATAGCCGATTTAATCGTGTCAGAATTAAGAAGGCTGAATGCAGTCCATTTTATGATGGCTTCGATAAATAAAATATAGGCCAGATAGATAAAGGTAGCCAGTCCGCTTTTTCGGATCACAAATCCCAACATCATTCCAAAGCTTAAGTAGCCCATACTCATCAGAAAAAAGCGGGAAGAGGCGAAATTATTATCAAATATCAATTCAAAATCAACGCCGGAGGTGTGAAGGAGTCCTATGATGATAGTTGACAACATATATAACAATGTAGCGCCTAAAGCAATAACAATAATAGTCAACAACTTTCCGAAAAAATATTCTGTCCTGGTAAGTCCTGTGATGATGTTTTGGCGGAGGGTTCTGTAGGAAACTTCATTGGTGACTAAAAATATTCCTATAAATCCCACAAAAAGATATAACATCCAGTTACCCACATAGCCCTGATAGTCCCATACGGTAGGAAATTCGAAAAACACAGCACTGCTGGGGAGAGGCGGCGGAACATTGGAAAACATATCTTTTGCTGCCAGAATAATGAATGGAAACAATGCTACAAACAGAATGATCAGCATTGTTATCACTGCATTCGACTTAAACTTTAAATATTCGAGTGTAAGCAGTTGTATAATCTTTGATTTTGTCAATAAACTTTTTATTTCAAGCATGTCGATCAATTGTTTTTGGTGATTTCCAGGAATTCTTCCTCCAGCCTTCTTTTTCTGCCCACCAGGTGGGTAACCATAACATCATGTCGGAATGCTTCCCGGTTAATAAAGGCTACATTCACAGAATCATCGATGGTACATTCATAAAAATGTTTTACAGGTGTAATCTTCTTCACGTATGGGGCATTGAGCAAAAAGACGTGTAATTTTTCCATGTCTTCAGCAGCTATTTCGCAAATTGGATCTGATGTAAGGATGGAGCCCACAGGCCCGGTAGCCAGTAACTTTCCCTTTTTGATGATAGCTACATGCGAACAAATTTTTTCTACCTCGTCCAAAATATGACTGGCCATGATAACCGTTTTACCGGAATCAGCGATTTTTTTCAGAATATCTCTAACTTCAGCGATTCCCTGAGGATCAAGACCATTGGTAGGTTCGTCAAAGATCAATACTTCAGGATCTCCAATAAGTGTAGCAGCTATTGCCAGCCTTTGCTTCATACCCAATGAATATGTCCTGAACTTGCTGTACCTGCGTTCTGAAAGTTCGACGAGTTCAAGTAAATCATCATATGGAACATCCTTTGCTTCTTTGATCAGACTGGTTATTTTTAAATTTTCCATGGCATTGAGATAAGGATAGAAATTAGGGGTCTCCAAAATAGATCCTATTTTCATTCGCGCCTTATCACCGTATTGTCCGTTAAACCATTCGTAAGTACCTGACTGTTGATGGAGAATACCCAGGATCAATCCCAGAGTAGTGGTTTTACCACTTCCGTTTGGACCAAGTAGTCCATATATATGGCCGGATTCGATGGTCAGGGACAGATTATCAAGTGCTGTGAGCTTTCCGTATTTCTTTGTAAGGTCAAAAGTTTGAAGTACTGGCATAATTTCTTGTTTTCAGTGCACAAATTATAAATACTCAATAGATTTAAGATTATTTATAGGACTAATCAGTTTGAAAATTAGACTTCCGTACCTTTTTGCGGTTTCTAAACCATAAAAATAATCAATACTTTCATGTGCAATTTTGAGATATTCACTCACCAAATAGCTACAGTTACATTCGAGAATGTAATGATGGTTATCTAAACTTTTTCTTTATTTGGTGGTTAAAGGTTGCATATGTTTCAATAATGACTTAATATTGGGGCGTATTTAAAATTTACTTTTCAAGAAGTGCAAATAAATAATCATATCCATCTACATCATCATCACAGGAGGCAACTCTTCAGGTGAATGTAAAAGGTATGATCATAATATTATACTATGTCCATCTGAATGATTCCGGTGGGCATTTTTTATTTTAAAAACAATGTAAGAAATGCCATTAAAGATAGCTATTCAAAAATCGGGGAGATTGTATGAAGAATCAATAGATCTCCTCAACGATTGTGGACTTAAGGTAGATAATGTAAAAGATCAACTCAAAGCACGGGTAAGGAGATTCGATGCAGAAATTCTCTTTCTGCGGAATTCTGATATACCTAAATATCTGGAGGATGGGGTAGCAGATTTGGCCATCATCGGGCAGAATACTCTGGTGGAAAAGCAGGCTGACGTTTTACAGCTCCTTCACCTGGGATTTTCCAGATGCCGTCTTTCCATTGCTTTCCCAAGAGGGTTTGACTATGTGGGATCATCATCTTTGGAAGGAAAAAAAATTGCCACATCCTATCCTCAGACACTGGCATCGTATTTAGAAAATGAAGGCATTGATGCAGATATTCATATTATATCTGGTTCTGTTGAAATCGCTCCCAATATCGGTCTGGCAGATGGAATATGTGACCTTGTAAGCAGCGGAAGCACCTTGTTTAAAAACGGACTTGAGGAATGTGAAGTAATCCTCAGATCAGAAGCATGCCTTGCCGTGAATAAGAATGCTTTAAAAGAAAAAGGCTCTACCATTATGGAGTTGCAATCGAGAATAGAATCTGTACTTAAAGCCAGAAAGAATAAATACATTCTTTTTAATATTCCAAACGAAAGGGTAGCTGAAGCATCCGCTATTCTACCGGTTTTAAAAAGTCCCACAGTCCTTCCGCTTTTGGAAGAAGGGTGGAGTTCGCTTCATTCGGTGATAAGTGAAGATGATTTTTGGGATGTTATCAATCGCCTGAAAGCATGTGGTGCTGAAGGAATTTTGGTTATCCCGATTGAAAAAATGGTTATCTGATTTGTTATTTTATTCATATTGTAAACCTATATAACACCTATGATTAGAATATATAATAAACTTTCGAGAGAAGAAAAATCAATACTTGTCCAAAGGCCTCAAATGAGCAATGAAGAGATATTTCCATTCATTAAGCAGATATTTGATGAAGTAAAGCGGGAAGGTGACAAGGCATTGAAAGATTTTACCCAAAAGTTTGACGGTGTTGTTATAGATGATGTAAAGGTTTCACAAAATGAAATACAAGATGCCGCCTCTTTCCTCCCCAATGATTTAAAATCTTCAATACAATTGGCAGCTGGAAATATTGAAACTTTCCACAGAGCACAGAAAAAAGGTACGACTCAAGTAGAAACCATGCCAGGAGTGGTATGCTGGCAAAAGGACGTACCAATAGATAGGGTTGGGTTGTATATTCCGGGAGGTACAGCACCTCTTTTCTCGACAGTGCTCATGCTCGCTATACCGGCTGTGATAGCAGGATGCAAAGAAATCATCCTGTGTTCACCTCCACAAAAGGAATATCAGAGCATCCATCCCGGAATATTATATACTGCCGAATTATGCGGTATCACGAAAATGTATAAAGTCGGTGGAGCGCATGCTATTGCAGCCATGACCTTTGGCACTGAGAGCATTCCTAAAGTGGATAAAATCTTTGGGCCGGGTAATCAGTACGTTACGGCTGCAAAGCAATTGTCTTTCCAATTGGGAATGGCCATTGATATGCCCGCAGGACCTTCCGAAGTTTTGGTGTATGCTGATCATACTTGCCGTCCTGCATTTGTGGCCTCAGACCTGCTTTCTCAGGCAGAACATGGGGCAGATAGTCAGGTGGTGTTTGTGACACCTGATGTTGGATTGGCTAATCAAATCAAACTAGAAGTCATGACCCAGTTAAAGAGCCTGCCAAGAAAGAATATTGCAGAAGCCGCTTTAAAAAATAGTTTTGGAATGGTGATTCCCAGTGTGGAGGAAGCATTTGAGTTTATCAATGACTATGCACCTGAGCATCTTATCATTGCCTCTGAATACCCTGAGCCTTATCTTATTTCGATCCGAAATGCTGGTTCCGTTTTCTCAGGAAACTATACCCCGGAAAGTGCAGGAGATTATGCATCCGGCACGAATCATACCCTGCCAACAGCTTCCGCGGCCAGGTCATTTAGCGGTGTCAATGTTCAGTCATTTATGAAAACCATCACTTTTCAGCACATTTCTCAAAGTGGACTTCAAAAACTAGCCAAAACCATTACCACTATGGCGAGAGCTGAAAATCTTGAAGCACATGCACGGGCAGTAGAAATTCGTTTATCATCATCTAACGAGAAAGGATTATGAAATGGAATCATCTCATACGCGACAATATCAGGAAATTAACCCCCTATTCCAGTGCCCGTTCAGAATTTTCAGGACGTGCGGAAGTGTATTTAGATGCCAATGAAAATCCTTATCCACTGGCGTACGCCCGGTACCCTGATCCGTTACAAAAGGAATTGAAAAAACTTATCGGTGAGTGGAGAAAGGTAGATCCCGGCTCCCTGTTCCTGGGAAATGGTTCCGATGAAATCATTGATCTGTTGATACGGGTATTTTGTATCCCTGGTAAAGATAGTATATACACCACCACTCCGGGATTTGGCATGTACAAAGTGGCGGCTGCTATTAACGATGTCCGGGTAACCGAATTTCAGTTGGACGAAAACTTTAATCTGGATGGTGAAAAGTTTATTGCAGGTATACCTGAAAATGGAAAGATTATCTTTCTATGTTCTCCCAATAACCCAACTGGCAACAGTATAACTTTGGATCAAGTGAGATACATTTGTGAGCACAGTGATTGCATTATTGTCATAGACGAGGCGTATATCGATTTTTCAGATTTTCCGTCAGCTACCTCTTTGCTGTCCGAATTTGATCATCTGGTGGTAATGCAGACCTTTTCAAAAGCCATTGGTGCTGCAGGGTTAAGAATTGGAATGGCTATAGCACACCCCGGTCTGATTGAGTTACTCAATAAAGTAAAAATGCCTTACAATATCAGCAAAGCAAATCAAATGGAGGCTATAGAAAGAATGAGGATAATAAAAAGTGAAACCGGATATATAGAGGAAATCAAAAGAGAAAGACAGACATTGGCTGACAAGCTGATAGAGTTTGGTTTTATCCGACATATTTATCCGTCCGATGCTAATTTTTTGCTCATCAAGGTAGAAGACGCCAATGTACTTTATCAGTATTTATTGTCAAAAGGGATCATTGTACGAAACAGATCGAGTCTTAAAGGATGTGAAAATTGTCTGAGAATTACTATAGGTACTCCTGAGGAAAACAAATTGCTCGTGGAAGCATTACAATCTTACACTTCAGAATTGCAAATTTATGGATAAAATATTATTTATCGACAGAGATGGCACCATATTACTTGAGCCGGAAAACTATCAGGTTGACGCTTTGGAGAAGTTTACCTTTTATCCAGGGGTCATAAGCAGTCTTGCCAGGATAGCTTCTTTCCTTGATTATAAGTTGGTGATGGTTACCAATCAGGATGGTCTGGGTTCCGATACTTATCCTGAAAGGAATTTTTGGCCATTACAGGAATTGATGTTGCGTACACTAGAGGGGGAGGGTATCCGGTTTGAAGATATTCACATAGACAGAAGCTTTCCGGAAGAAAAATCACCTTATCGGAAACCCGGGGTAGCCATGCTAAGAAAGTATTTGAAAGGCAGATACGATTTGGCCGGTTCTTTTGTTATAGGAGATCGGTGGTCCGATATCCAACTGGCATCAAACCTGGGTGCCGGGTCTATATTAATCAGGCAAGGTGAATCGATTGATGAAAATGCTTCCGGTTTGGTGCCTGATCTGACAACGAAAAGTTGGAAAGCCATCGAAGAATTCCTTTTTACTTTAGACCGTAAATCAAAATCTATAAGGATCACTTCAGAAACACAAATAACCGGAGAGATCAATATTGACGGGTCAGGAAAGACCGAAATACATACCGGGATTGGATTTTTCGACCATATGCTGGAGCAAATAGCCAGACATGGTGGCATAGATCTCAAACTGACTTCTAAAGGTGATTTACATATAGATGAGCACCACACCATTGAAGACACCGCTATTGTTTTGGGGCAATTGATGCATAAAGCCTTAGGTAAAAAGGCAGGAATAGAACGTTATGGATTTTCACTACCTATGGATGAGGCAGGGGCTAAGGTACTTATAGATTTTGGAGGAAGACCCTGGTTGGTATGGGATGTGAGTTTGAAACGCGAAAAGATCGGTGAGATGCCTTCAGAAATGTTTCATCATTTTTTTAAAACATTTACTGACCACGCCTTATGCAATTTACATGTATCAGCTTATGGCGACAATGAGCACCATATCATCGAAGGTGTTTTTAAAGCATTTGCGAAAGCCATAAAAATGGCAAAGGAAAGACGTAGTAATGATTTATCCATTCCCAGTACGAAAGGAATACTATGATAGCGATTATAGATTATGATGCCGGAAATACGATGTCTGTGATCAATGCACTTAAAAGACTCGATGCAGATTACTTACTTACGGCTGATCCCCAAAAAATCGTTGCAGCCGACAAAGTTATATTGCCAGGTGTAGGTCATGCTGCCGCCGCTATGGAGCAATTAATTAAGAGAAAACTGGTAGATGTAATTCACAGAATTACCCAACCCTTTTTGGGAGTTTGTGTAGGTATGCAACTTATGTACGATTATTCAGAAGAAGGCAATACACCATGCCTGGGAATAGTGGAAGGTTCTATTGTGCGGTTTCAGGAGCAGGAAGGGATGAAAATTCCACACATGGGATGGAATGAAAATTGGCTTAAATACAGTCTGGACGGTGGACTCTTGAGTGGAATGGAAGGTGAGGAAACGTATTTTGTTCATAGTTTTTACGCTCCGGTCAGTAACGATACTGTTGCAACTTGCGACTATTTTTACCCTTTTACATCTTATGTAAGAAAAATTAATTTTCACGGGTTGCAATTTCATCCGGAAAAAAGTGGATTGGTGGGTGAAAAAATCATACAAAACTTTTTAGCGTTATGAGTATAGTTATTCCCGCCATAGACATTATCAATGGCAAATGTGTGAGGCTTTCAAAAGGTGATTACAATACCGAGAAGGTGTATGGTGATGATCCTCTGGAGATGGCATTATTATTTAAAGAAAAGGGAGCCACACGCATCCATATTGTCGATCTCGATGCAGCAAGGTCAGGGAAGCAAAGCAATGTATTGGCCATTCAAAAAATAATTGATCATTCGGGTCTGAAGGTTCAGGTTGGAGGGGGTGTACGAAATCGTATAGATGTGATCACTTGGTTGAATGCAGGAGCTGAGAAGGTCATCGTAGGTAGTACAGCTCAAAAGGACAAACCGGAAGTTGCTTCATGGATTGTGGAGTTTGGGTCGGATAAAATCATAATAGGAGCCGATGTAAAAGATGGTTTTATTGCTGTGCATGGATGGGAAGAAACCAGCGAGGATCGTATCGAAAACTTAATAACGTTTTATGTAGATAAAGGAGCTCAGTATTTTTTGTGTACAGATATTATGCAGGATGGCATGCTCCAGGGGCCATCTCTGGGATTGTATCAAAATCTATTAAAACAATTTGCTGGTATTCAGTTGATTGCCAGCGGTGGAGTCAGTTCTGATGACGATATCAAAAAACTCGAATCCATTGGTATCAAAATGGCGGTAGTAGGTAAAGCCATATATGAAGGTAAAGTGAACATCGATACCCTTTTTAAGAACTAAAAATATGTTGAAAAAAAGAATAATTCCTTGTTTGGATATCAAAGATGGACGTACGGTCAAGGGAACCCATTTTGTAAACTTACGGGATGCAGGGGATCCTGTCGAGCTAGCATCGGTTTACAGCAGAGAGGGTGCAGACGAATTGGTTTTTTTGGACATTGCTGCTACTGAGGAAAATCGCGACACTCTTGTTGAGCTTGTAAAAAGAATAGCTGAACATATCAATATACCATTTGCAGTAGGAGGGGGGATCAATCATGCAGATGCTGTCTACAGGATATTGCAAAATGGAGCTGATAAAGTGAGTGTCAATTCTTCCGCCGTAAAAAATCCGGATTTGATCAGTGATATAGCTTTGAGATATGGTACACAATGTTGTATTGTGGCTATTGATGCATCTTTGGCTGATAGTAAATGGGTAGTATATACACATGGTGGCAAAACAAAAACAGATAAGGAGTTATTCTCCTGGGCAAAGGAAGTTCAGGAAAGAGGTGCAGGAGAAATTCTGTTTACTTCGATGGATCACGATGGTACAAAAAGCGGTTTTGCTATTCAAGCACTGGCTCAATTAAATCAAATTTTGTCAATTCCCGTGATTGCTTCAGGGGGAGCTGGAAAAAAGGAACATTTTTTGGATGTATTTAATAACGGGAAGTCGGAAGCAGCGTTGGCGGCTAGTATTTTTCACTTTGGGGAAATAAGCCTAAAGGAATTAAAGGAATTTCTCAATCAAAATAATATTCCAATCAGATTGTAAATAAATAAGTTGTGATGGATGTAAATACAATTGATTTTAAGAAATCTGGAGGTTTGGTTCCGGCTATTATCCGGGACGCAGATACGAAAGCTGTACTCATGCTGGGATATATGAATAAAGAGTCTCTGGAGGTCACATTGAATACAGGATTTGTAACTTTTTATTCCAGGTCTAAAAACAGGCTTTGGAAAAAAGGAGAAGAAAGCGGAAATGTATTACATCTGAAAGGTATAAAATCCGATTGTGATCATGACACTTTACTCATAGATGTTAAACCACAGGGATCTGTGTGTCATACAGGAAGTGATTCATGTTGGAATGAAGAGAATAAAGCTGCTGAATGGCAGTTTTTGACTCAATTACAAAATATTATCAACGACAGAGCTGTTAATAAAAACGAGAAGTCATACACTTCTTCTTTAATGACAGCAGGTGTGAATAAGATAGCACAAAAAGTTGGTGAAGAGGCAGTGGAAGTTATTATAGAGGCTATGGCGGACAACCATGACCGGCTGCTGGAAGAATCAGCAGACTTACTATATCACCTTCTCGTATTATTAAACTATAAAAATCTAACGTTAAAAGATGTTGTACAAATCCTCCAATCCAGACACAGATAAGTCAATCCACTTCATGTATTTATTTGCTTTTGTTCTTATCTTTTCTTTTGGTTTTAGTCCTGTGCTACAGGCTCAAAGCGACCATGACTCAGAGATATTAAAGTGGCAAAAAGATCGACTGGACAAACTTACTGCTCCCGTAAGTTGGACTTCACTATCAGGTCTTCACTGGTTGGAAGATGGAGCGTACACCATTGGAAGCGGGCCATCCAACAATATTATTCTGTCCGGTGAAAATATACCGGAAAATGCATTCATGCTGGGTATGAGAAATAATGAATTTAAAGTTTTTGAAACAGATCATCAGATGCTTAAAACAGAGGATGGTCGTGTTTTAAATAATGGTGAGAACCTTTTTCTTAATACGAAATATGTATTTGGTCAATATGTGCTGGCATTGATTGAAAGAGGAGAAAAGGCTGCTTTGAGAATTTGGGATACTAAGTCTCCGGCCCGCTTCAAATATAAGGAACTTCCCTATTATCCGATTGACAAAAAATGGGTGATTAAGGGAAAAGTGACTCCTCAATCGGATATGACCATAAAGGTAAAGAATATATTAGGCATGGAGATAGATCAAAGTGTCGCAGCTACAGTTGAAGCGAAAATAGGTAAGAACAAATATAACTTTCTTGTTTTTGAGGACGATTCGAGGTATTACATGGTGTTTGCTGACGAAACAAACGGCAACACCACTTACGGTGGTGGAAGATATGTATACTTTTCTAAAGAAGACAATAAAGGCAATGTATATATTGATTTCAATAAGGCATATACGCCACCTTGCGGATTTTCTAAATTCTCCACATGCTACCTACCCCTTCCCCAAAATCACATAGAGGGTGAAGTCAATGTCGGTGAAATATTCATAGATGAAGATTCGGTGAGTCAATAGTATACTTATTGTGAATTGATATTCTCATTTGTTTTTATATTCCAATAGCAGGCGGTCAATGTTTTTAAAAAAAGTAGTTACAGACTCTTGTTCTGTACCTTCTGCAAACCCGCGTACATGACCTTCCTTGTCGACAAGAATGATTTTTCCGCTGTGGTCATATCCGCCCGGCGCAGACTCATCTTCATACGCAATAATAAAATAATCAGATGCAAGATCCAGAATCTCAGATTTGTTTCCGGTGAGAAACCACCATTTTGAATGGTCTACCCCTAAATTGGAAGCATATGTTTTTAACACCTTTACCGAATCGCGTTTTGGATCCATGGAAATGGAAATCAATTTCAATCCATCTTCATTTTCATATCTTTCATAGATCCTTAACATTTGTCTTTTTACGATAGGGCATATAGATGGACAAGAAGTGAAAAAATAATCTACGATGTAAATAAAGGGACGGAGAGTTTCATTGGTTACAGTTATGCTGTCCTGATTTATCAGGCTAAAAGGCCTGATGCTATGATGGGTTTCCTGACCATCTACAATTTTCTTTTGTCCTAAATAAGGTAATGGGCCTACATCTGATGACGGATTGCATCCCAATAATATTAAAAAAGTGCCCATAAAAAATATATGGGCGCGATCGGATATCGTCAACATTTTCTTTAGTTATTTTTATCTTCCAAAAACTTCTTTGCCTCTTCAATAGCCTTGTCAATATCATTGCTTACTTTATCGACTTTTTGCTTTTGATCGCTGAAAAAGTTGTCTAAATCTTCTTTGGATATATCTTCCGGTACTTTCCATTCCTGCATCCAGTTCATCATTCCGTCATCCGCTTTTTCTAGCATTTCCTGAATGGATTTGGATTTTTCTGCCATCAGAGAATCTGCCTGATTGACAGTTTGCTGCTGTAGCTTATTTGTCAAATCATTGATTTCTCCAATTTTCTCCATGGCATCATCATGTACTTTCATGATCTCTTTATACTCGTCTCTTTGCTCAACAGGTGTATCTGTTTTACATCCGGCGAAAAATACGCCCATTACCAATAAATAAAATAATGTCTTCATATTATACATATTTTTTTGAATGGATTAATCATTTTAATTGCTATAGTGCTATTTTATTTTGAACTATTTATATTACAACTATCTAACCCTGGAGGTTTTAATGTTTCGGCGATTTTTTAATTATTGAAAAAAATAATTGCACGATTTTACTCATAAGAGGTTAAGTAAGTTATATTTTGAATTGAGACTTTTTTTTAAACCCTTATATTCATATATTGTTGTATTTCAATACTTCATATAAATCGTTATAAGTGAAAAAGAGTGCTATAGTTTGGTTTAGGAATGATTTAAGATTGCATGATAATGAAGCATTATTAGATGCCATATTGGCGGCAGATCAGGTAATACCTGTCTATATCTTTGATGAAAGGGTGTTTAAAGGGAAAACAAGTTTTGGGTTCAGGAAGACAGCCGTATTCAGAGCCAGGTTTATTATAGAATCTATTGAAGACCTTAGAAAGAATTTGAGGGATAAGGGGTCAGATTTAATAGTAAGAATCGGTAGACCGGAAGATATCTTATTTGAACTGGCAGAACAAACAAAATCCAGCTGGATATTTTGTAATCGTGAAAGAACAGACGAAGAAGTTAAAGTCCAGGACAGATTGGAAAAGAAACTATGGACTATAGGTAGAGAATTAAGGTTTAGCAGGGGAAAAATGCTATATTATACAGCCGACCTTCCTTTTCCGGTTACGCATACGCCTGATGTATTTTCAACATTCAGAAAGGAAGTTGAAAATTTTGTACAGGTAAGAGAACCATTAGAGACTCCGGCAAGAATACCATTTATTGGTGATGAGTTAGATGCTGGGGATATACCTGACCTTCAGGAACTTGGGTATTCAAAACATGAAGTTGAATTATCAGCTCATGCTTTATTTTCAGGAGGAGAAACACAAGGACTGAAAGAGCTCAATTATTATATTTGGCAATCTCAAAACATAACCGTGTATAAGGAGTCCAGAAATTTGTTATTTGGCAGAGATTATAGTTCCAAATTCAGTCCTTATCTGGCACAAGGTTGTTTATCTCCTAAAATAATTTATTGGGAAGTAATAAAATTTGAAAATCAGGTAGTTAAGAATGAATCTACCTATTGGTTGATTTTTGAATTGCTATGGAGAGACTTTTTCAGGTTAATGGGTAAAAAACATGGAAATAATATTTTCAAACTCGAAGGTACAAAAAATATTTTCAGGAAATGGGAGGTAAATCGCGATATGTTTGCTTCGTGGTCAGAAGGTCAGACGGGCCTCCCTTTTATAGATGCCAATATGAGGCAATTGAATAGCACAGGTTACATGTCGAACAGAGGTCGACAAAATGTAGCTTCATTTCTCGTTAATGATCTTGGAATCAACTGGCTGATGGGAGCGGAGTATTTCGAATCGCTATTGGTCGATTACGACCCATGCAGTAATTACGGTAATTGGAATTATATTGCCGGAGTAGGAAGCGACACCAGAGAAACTCGTTATTTTAATGTGGTAGGTCAAGGGAAAAAATACGATCCCAATGGAAAATTTATTATGTCTTCACTTCCAGTACTCAGGAATATCCCATTAGAATTTATTCATGAACCTTTTGAACTTTCAATTGAAAAACAATCTGAATATGGATGTATTTTGGGGAAAGACTATCCCTTTCCCATTGTTTCAGGTAATTGGGCATAGATGGTATTGCTCATAACCCGGGCTAATAGTCGAATTATTTACCCACTGTATAACCTGGCAAACTCCGATTTTCTAAAATATATATATAATGTAAAAAGCAAATAAAATGAAACCAAACAAACTCATATTGATCTTAGGTATATTATACTTATTCTCATGTAGGTCAGGAGGTGAAAAAGCTAAAAACTCTATTTCCGAGGCTGAGAAGATATCCATTTCTCAAAATCTATCTGAATACAAATGGCTATTGATTGAATTGAATGGAAGGCCCATTTCGACTATTGCAGAAAATAATTTACAACCATATATTCAATTTATTGGGGAATCTTATCAGGTCAATGGTTATGCCGGTTGCAATCAATTTACCGGGTCGTATACATTGAAATCCGGAAACGCCATTGAGTTTTCTAAAATGGCATCTACATTAAAGGCATGCTCAGACATGGATTTGGAAAACATGTTTTTCGAAGTGATTGAAGACGCTGTTGAGTGGAGAATTTACCAGGGTGAATTGTTATTGGGTAAGTCAACAAACGCACCTCTTATGCGCTTTAAGCCGGAAATGAGTACGGATGTCCATTCCAGTATGAATTCATTGGATTGGGAAGGTGTATACAGAGGTGTTCTACCCTGTACTGATTGTAAAGGCATATTTACCGTTATTTATTTGAGAAGAGATCAGACTTTTACCGTTGAAACCAAATATTTAGGTAAAACGGATGAGACTTTTAGGAAAGAAGGACAGTTTTCATGGAATGAGGATGGTAGCATTGTGGTTTTCCATGTAGATGCTGATAAAAGTCCATCACAATATTTTGTAGGTGAGAATTATTTGCAACAGGTTGATATGGAAGGCAATTTGATAAAAGATGAGTTAAAAGATCAATACAAGCTTAAAAAAATAGACCGAGAAATAAGTGAAAAATATTGGAAATTGATTGAACTGAATGGTAAACCGCTGGTATGGAAGGAAGATTTCCGGCAGGAACCACACATCATCTTAAAAGATACAGATGGGAAAGTAATCGGTCATGGTGGTTGTAATACTTTGAATGGTAGTTTTATTGTATCTGAGGGGAATCGGATTACTTTTTCCAGTATAGGCAGGACGAAAATCGGTTGTCCGGATATGTCTGTAGAAGATGATTTACTCCAACTTTTGGAGAAAGTGGATAATTATTCCGTAACATCGGATACCTTATCACTCCAAAAAGCCAAAATGACACCACTTGCCAGGTTTGTGGCGGTATACCTCAGGTAAATGATTTATATTGGGTTTTGTTAATAATCAATTTGTTAACCTATATAATGAATGTATTGGCAGTTGAGCAATGTGATACATGTAGTTTTAAGAAAACCGGGAAAAGCCTGGATGAATGGGTCAGATTGGGTTTTATAAGCCCACCACTCATGGTTTTTTTCAAACAATCAGACTTACATCATGTGTGCATAGCATGTATTTCTGATGTAAAAAAATTAATTGAATATTGTTTATCGAGAGAACATTGCTCTATGGTGGAAGAATTAACCGAGGGAATACATTATTATATAGAAGAGGGTATGTGGGTATTTACTGAAATATATCATTTCCAGCGTGGTTATTGCTGTCAAAGTGGTTGTCGACATTGTATTTACGGATTTATAAGATGACGGTATGAATGAGTTTTTTTGTCATGATTTTTGCCTCCATAAGCTATGGAGTTATAGCTGAGTAGTTACTTAATTTCTACCGATTTACTTTTGTGAATGTAATTTTCCTTCTGACATCTCGAGAATTCTATCGCTCAAATCAGCGAGCTCTAAATTATGGGTTACTATGACGAAAGTTTGTTGAAAATCTTTTCGCAATTGTAAAATGAGCTGGTGCAATTCTTCTGAAGTTTGATTATCTAAATTCCCTGTGGGTTCATCTGCAAAGATAACGGAAGGTTGATTGACAAGAGCCCGGGCTATGGCTACCCTTTGTTGTTCTCCTCCTGACATTTGTGAAGGTTTATGATCCAGACGATCTGTTAAGCCAAGATAACTCAACAATTCCCGGCCGCGAGCAAAAGATTTAGATCTGCTTTCCCCTTTTATGAAGGCGGGTATACAAACATTTTCAAGAGCAGTAAACTCTGCCAGTAAATGGTGAAACTGAAATACAAAGCCTACTTTTTCATTTCTGAATTGAGCCAGTTTTTTACCTGATAGTCGCGAAGTATCTGTGTCTTCAATAAGCACAGAGCCAGAATCCGGAGAATCCAACGTACCCAGTATATGCAATAAAGTGCTCTTACCCGTGCCCGATTTTCCCGTAATACTCAATATCTCGCCTTTCATGATATCCAGGTCTATGCCTTTAAGTATTTGTAGTGAACCATAGCTCTTCGTTATATTTTTAGCTTTCAGAATCATCTGGTTTATTCAATTTACATTTGAAAAAATGCCGATCTCATGCGAATTCTATAAAAGAGAAACAGCAAAAGTACAAATTATGAATTGCCTTTCATGTACACCGGTCATTTCCTTTGTCACTGCCTGGGAAAAAGATTAGAGCCATGTTTGAAGAGAACATGAACAAGTATAGAAAATATTATATATATTCTTAAAGTTTAATCAAATAGCCGTATTTGAATGGGTATGTTTCTGTATATTTGTCCAAATCTTTTTATAAACTTCTTTGTTTACATCGGTTCAATCTTCATTTTCATTACATCTGTTAAAAAACAGTTTTGGGATTAAGAATACTTCAGTTAACTAAAAAATTTCCATACCCTCTTAAAGATGGAGAGTCTATTGCTATTCATAACTTGAGTAAAGCTATGGTTGAACTGGGATGCGAGGTAACACTCCTTTCCATGAATACCACAAAACACTATACGGATACTAATATAGCTTTAAAACACTTATCCCACTATAATGAAATTCATAGTGTTCAGATTGACAACAGAGTAAAGTGGCATAGTGCCTTACTCAATTTGTTCAGCCAGTATCCTTACCACGTTACGAGATTTATAAGCAAGGAATTTGAGTCAGCCATAATACGGGTATTGAGTGAAAGTGAATTTGATATTATTCAATTGGAAACACTCTACCTTACACCTTATATTCCCATCATACGAAAGTATACAGATGCAAAGATTTGTATGCGCGCGCATAACATAGAATATGAAATTTGGGAGAGATACATTGCCAATGAAGGATTTTCAATCAAAAGAGCGTACCTGACACACCTTACAAAAAAGTTGAAACACTACGAACTTCATCATTTAAATGATTACGATCTCCTTATTAGTGTTAGTAAGCGAGATATGAAAAAATTTAAAACCATGGGTTATCTTAATGGTGCGGTAAATTCACCCATTGGTTTAAAACTTGATCGATATAGCAGTTCAATTTCAAAAAAGGACGATCTTTTTCACATATGTTTCATCGGTGCTATGGATTGGCTTCCTAATAAAGAAGGACTTGATTGGTTTTTGAAAAAAGTTTGGCCTCTCTTCAATGAAAGAAATCCGGATAGCAGGTTTCATATAGCTGGAAGAAACATGGAAATAGATACGATTGAAAATGGAGATGAGACCATTCTCATTCATGGTGAAGTTGAAAATGCAAGAAAATTTATCAGTTCAAGTGATGTGATGGTTGTACCTTTATTCTCTGGTAGTGGTACACGGGTTAAGATACTGGAAGGCATGGCTCTGGGGAAACCCGTAGTAAGTACATGTCTGGGATTAGAAGGTATCGAAGCGCGTGATGGCAAAGAAATCATTGTGGCCGATAGTCCACTAGACTTTATTCAGGAGCTTGAAAAATTAAAGAATAGCATAGAGTTAAGAGAAAAGATAGGGAGGAAGGCACGAAAATTTGTGCACAGAAATTACGATGCTGTTCAAAATGCCTTAGAATTAAAGCAAATCTATGATCACATGGTAAAAGGCGAATACAGTCTCCTGGCCAAATAATCCGGGTCATAAACTTTGCATATATTTACCCGGTGAAAATAGTCATACTGTCCTCCAGATTCCCGTATCCTTTGGAAAAAGGTGATAAATTGAGATTATTTCATCAAATCAGGTTGTTGTCCCGGACAGCAGAAATTCATCTGGTTACCTTGACTGAAAAAAGAGTGAGTCATATTGAACTGGAGAAGTTGCAGCCTTATGTGGCTTCATGTACTGTGGTCAAAATGAAAAGGTGGGAGCGGATATTGTATCTTTTATATTACGGTCTTAAAGGACTTCCATTCCAAATAGGATGGTTCACCAGCATGAGGTATAAGAAGAAGCTAACCGAAATTATTGAAACTGTCGATCCTCAGGTTATTTATTGCCAGCTTTTTCGTATGGCTTATTACTGTAAAGACATTTCTGTTCCCGCAGTGATAGATTATATGGATGCGTTTGGAGAGGGAATGCAACGAAGAGGTGATATTTCACCATTTCCTGTTTCCCTCCTTTACAGATGGGAAGCAAATAGAATAAAAGATTTTGAAGGACGATCTTATGATTGGTTTAAAAAGCACATTCTCATTTCCCGGGAAGACGAAAAACATCTTGGAAAACCACTCCATGCCGGATATTCTATAGTTTCCAATGGTGTGGATAATGAGTATTTTGTAAACAACCCTACACTTCCAAAATACGAGGTAGGATTTGTAGGTAATTTAGGTTATTTACCCAATGTAGAAGCAGCTCATTATTTAATTAAGGAGGTTTTGCCTGGAATTCCGGGGATCCGTATTAGTATTTGTGGTGCCCGACCCGACAAGAGCTTAATACAATTGCATTCGGAAAGGGTAGATGTAATAGGTTGGATGGAAGACATTCGTCATGCGTATTCTCAAATTAAAATCTTTGTAGCACCCATTTTTAAAGGTACCGGTCAACAAAACAAAATTTTAGAGGCTATGGCTTTGGGAATACCGTGTATTACCACATCGGCTGTGAATAAAGCTATAGGGGCAAGAGATCAGGAGCATTTGCTCATTGCCGATCATCCTGATGATTTTGTAGTGGCGATTCAAAGATTACTGAATGATGAGGCTTTGTATTCAAATATTAAAAATAATGCTCGTACTTTTGTGGTTTCCAACTTTACATGGGAAAACCATGTTAATAGCTTAGAAGAAATTTTGAAAAGTGTAACTCAGTAACACCATCATGGAATTATATCAGCAAAAAATACAACTCAATACCATTGCGGAGGCCATTGAGGATATTAAATCAGGTAGGATAGTCATTGTTGTGGATGACGAAGAACGCGAGAATGAGGGAGATTTTATATGTGCTGCAGAAATGATCACCCCGGAAACCATAAATTTTATGGCCAAATACGGGAGAGGTCTTATCTGTACCCCAATAGAAGAAGAAAGGGCCAAAGAGTTAAACCTCGAAATGATGGTGAAAGATAACACCGCATTGCATGAAACAGCATTCACGGTCTCTATCGATTTGATCGGCCATGGCTGCACTACCGGAATTTCCGCTTACGACAGAAGTGCCGGCATAAAAGCTATGACAGATCCTGCATTCAAAAAGGATGATTTTGCAAGACCAGGCCATATATTTCCTTTGGTTTCCAAAAAGGGAGGAGTTCTTCGCCGAACCGGGCATACCGAAGCAGCAGTAGATCTGGCTAAAATGGCGGGTTTTTATCCTGCCGGTGTCTTGGTAGAAATACTCAACGAAGACGGTAGTATGGCCAGACTCCCGCAATTGGCAGAAATCGCTGAAAGGCATGACCTGAAGATCATTTCTATAAAGGATTTGGTTGCCCACAGGATGAAAACAGAACGTATCATTCGCAGAGAAATGGAGAGTGAAATACATTCCCCAATGGGTAAATTTAAAATTATTGCCTATAGACAAATAACTACCGGTGATATCCACCTCGCTATAATCAAAGGAAATATTCCTACAAAAACCCCCGTACTGGTAAGGGTACACTCCAATACCGAAACTGGCGATATTCTTGGAATCTTATTTGAAAATTACGGTGTCAAGCTCCAAAAATCCCTTGAATTAATTGTAGAGAATGGAAGTGGGGTATTGCTTTATATGCGTCATGGAGAAAAAGCTGATTCTATACTGCATAAGCTAGAAGAAATTGGGAACATGGGAGATTCGGTAAAATTTCATTCAGAAGAGCAAAGAGATTTTGGTACCGGCGCTCAAATATTAAGAGATCTGGGAATTTCAAAGATAAATCTCCTCACCAATTCAGTAGTCAAAAGAGTCGCTATAGAGGGATACGGACTTGAAATAGTAGATTACATCACCATTCCTGAATAAAACATGACGGAATGAATGACTCCCCTCTATTATCAGTACGGGATCTCAACGTTACTTTTCATACACAGAAAGAATCAGTGAATGCGGTCAAAAATGTTTCTTTTGACCTGGGAAGAAATGAAGTTTTAGGTATAGTGGGGGAGTCAGGATCGGGTAAGTCGGTTACAGCTTTGTCTATTATGAATTTAATTATGCCTTCAGGCAAAAAAGTCGATGTGTCGGGTAGTTTGCACATGGTTGACCTGCATGATGACATTAATCTGTATACTCTTAAAAACAAAGAATGGGATGGTATAAGAGGCAAAATGCTGGGCATGGTTTTTCAGGAACCTTCAATGAGCCTCAATCCTTCGAAGCAGGTTGGTGATCAGGTGGCCGAAGCCATTCGTATTCATCAAAGTGGAGATAAAAATCAGATAAAAGCCAAAGTGTTGGATTTGTTTAATGAAACAGGCCTTGATGATCAGGAAAGAATATATACATCATATCCCCATCAACTATCTGGTGGTCAACTTCAAAGGATCATGATTTCTATAGCCATTTCCAACCGGCCTGCAGTGTTTATTGCCGACGAGCCCACCACTGCATTGGATGTGACCATTCAAAAAAATATATTGAACTTAATAAAATCCCTGCAATCGAAATACAACATGTCTACGTTGTTTATTTCTCACGATTTGGGGGTGATCAGAGAAGTGGCCCACAGAGTACTGGTCATGAAAGATGGAGAAATAGTTGAATCGGGATTGGTGGAAGATGTGTTTAATCATCCTGTTCATCCCTATACGAAAGGAATTCTGTATTGTCGTCCTCCGGTGAAAAGGAGGTGCAGGCGATTGCCGGAATTAGCCGGGTTTTTAGCTTCTGCAGAAGATAAGACAGGCTTAAAGCTGGAAGATTATGTGGAGAGTACGGAAACATATGAAAAGCGATTACAGCTTTTAAAGCAATCACCCGATATTCTTAACATAAAAAACGTTTCGAGGCATTACATTAAAAAGGATAGCTTTGGACTTAAAAAAAAGGAGACTTTTATTGTGTTGGATGGAGTGTCACTGCAGGTGCGGAAAGGCGAGATTTTGGGTTTAGTAGGAGAGTCAGGGAGTGGTAAAACTACCCTGGCACAATGCATTGCCGGATTGCAACAAGTGGATAAAGGTGAGATCTTATTTAATGGAAAGAGGATAGAGAGCCTGTATCATTCAACCCATATTAAAACGAAAGAAATCCAAATGATTTTTCAGGATCCTTATTCTTCGCTCAACCCCCGGATGACTGTAGGCGAAGCAATAACCGAACCCATGGAGCATTTGGAATTGAAATCAGAAAGATGGCAAAAAGCAGCATTGTTGATGGAGAAAGTGGGATTAAATCCATCGCAATTAAAAAGGTACCCCCACGAGTTTTCAGGTGGTCAACGTCAAAGGATATGCATAGCCCGTGCATTAGCCGCAGACCCGGTTTTTCTTATTTGTGATGAATGCGTATCGGCATTGGATGTGACTACCCAGGCTCAAATTTTAAATTTGCTGAAAAAACTCCGTGATGAAATGAATTTGTCGATGCTGTTTATCTCCCATGATTTGAGTGTGATCCGATTTATGAGTGATTATGTAGCAGTGATTAAAAATGGAAAAATTGTAGAATTTAATGATTCTGAAAAGCTATTTATGCAACCCTCACATGCCTATTCCCGTCTATTGGTCGAATCAATTCCCGGAAGTGGGAATTTATGATTTAAATAATGGTTTACGCTTAAAATTGGTTTATTTTAGGGTGACGGTAAGGAAATAGGAAAATATTTAACAATTTCTTATTTATTTTTGTAACTATTTTTTAACTATAACCGTTATCATTATGTTAGTTATACAGACGCTATGAAAAAATTTAAAAAAAGAAAAATCTTACTATTTACTTCATTGATTATCAGTGCATTTTGTTATTTTTATTTAAATATGCAGAGTGACGATGGTCATATTTTTAGTTTCTTCAATGCAGAATTATTCAACAATGCAGCATCAGTAGAAGAGAGTATTTCTTTTCCTGAAATTGCAATTGTAAAAGCTTTAGCTGAAAAGATTCTGGCTCTTTTTACCAATTCTATAGCCTGAGCAAGCCTTTAAAATTCCAGGTGATAATCAAACATATTGAGTCCGTTGATTATAAATTTCAAGGTTCGATAACCTTATATTGGATGTTGCCGTTAGATGATAGCATGGGTTTGAATATTCGTAACTATTAAGCACTTGTTAAAAATGAGTTGTTTTGTCATCATTTTTGCTCCCCAAGGTTTTGTGGGGCAAAAATACCGCCAAAACAATTGCTAGTTCATCAATTAACACCGAGTTGAAACCCGGCGCTATTCATATTTAACCCCCAAAGCTTTGGGGGTTATACGTGAGTAATTATAAAAATTATTTTATATTTCTTTTGATTAATATTTGGGGTAAATCCAGATTTCAACTGTTCACGCGATCTTTGGTTTCGGATTGTTTAAGGCCTTTAGCGTGGAGTACAATGCCGTGTTCCATCCAGGCTTTGAGATTGGCAAGCCAAAATGTCCATCCGGTAGAACAGCCTACATACAACTCCATTTTACTTTTTTCGTCTGTGGGAATATTCTTTTGGGTGAGCCATACTTCCGTATTTTCATCTACAGCATTTAACTTCACTTCTACTAACCCGGCACTGCCAAAACTGAAGGAGATGTAGTCCTTGCCGTTGGCTTTAAATATTTGACCTTTTTCTTCAAAGTCCCAATTATTCCACTTCCAGACAAATGAATCTCCGGTTTCTGTAGGTTCATTGGCCTTTCTTTTATTGTGATTATGATCATAATATTGGGCTTTTTCCAGAAACCAGGTTTCCATTTTAGATTGTGTAGCCCATGCTGTGTATACCTCTTGCATGGGTTTGTTGACTGCTATTCGCTTATCGAAGCTTGTCCAGTCTATGTTTGTTTCATTCATTTTCCATGAATTTAATAGGTTGTCATAAGCTCATGATGAGGCAGGTTCACTTTCTGCAAATCTTTTAAAATCTTCCAGGTATTTCATCGATTGTTTTTTGAAAGCTCCCGGCATAAGAAAGGCTAGTACCTTCATCATGCCTTTAAACTGGACTTCCTGCTCTGATATATATTTCGTTTTGTTTTCGTCGAGTTTGACGAATGAGTTTTTAACTATATTGAAAACCCCTTTAGCATCATATGTTCCTGTGAATTCATGGGGAAGATTTCTTACCGTAACCGTTTCTATCATATCGATCTTGCGTTTTCCCATTTCAAATTCAAGTTTGGATTTGGCTCCGGGATGTCCAGGTGTGCCGCTGATGTGTTCAAAACTTTTAAGGCCTTCCATCCATTTGCTCAAATTGTCAGGATTGTCAAATAGTTCTATGACCCTGTCTATGGGTTTATTGATCTCAATATCTATAGTGTATTTCATAAGGGTTCGTATTTATTATCAAAAAGGTTTATCCAGCATTGTCATATGCTTTTCTGATCCAGTCCAGCACTTCCTGATCCACGTCATCTATGCTGGTCACATTGATATTATGGGTACACATGGCATTTCCACTGGCTGCAAGTTTCCCACTTGGTTCCTGACCTTTTAAATTGATACCGATCTCAAACCGGGTTTTGGTAATGGGGTAGAGCAGGGCAAATTGCTTTTTCCGCCGCAAACTCACATTGGCCTTTTTGGGTGCTATTTCAACATCATTGCCAAATGAAGTTACCTGCTGAATCAGGAAGTCGTATACAGGCTTAAAATGCTCTTTCCCTTTGTATTGATCTTCTATGAGTTCGTCTTTATTTTCGACCGAACCGGCATCACTGGCCAGTGTTTTCAGAGCTACCAGATTGGCAAAGCCATGCGTGAATCCGTGCTCATCTTTCAGGTATTTGACGATCTGTCCATGTTTTTCCAGAGGTTGCTTTTTGACTAAAACGATCCACTGTTCAAGGTTTTTTCCCGTATTTTTCTCCAGGTTTTCCAGCATGGTTTGTTCTGCTTTATCCATAGGTTTATATTTTATGCACCTTGTGATTGATTGTGGTCAAAACTTACCATCCAGTTGATGCCGAATTGATCCTCTAATGATCCGAAATACGATCCCCAAAAAGTATCCCCTATGGGCATGGTGATTTTACCGCCTTCAGAAAGCTCTGTGAAAAACTTGTCCGCTTCTTCCCTGGAATCTACGTTTAGCGAAATAGAAAAATTATTACCGACCTTTACGTTGCCAAATTGAGAGGTGGTATCGCTGCCCATGAGTATGGTTTCTTTAGAGATGGGCAAAGAAACGTGCATGATACGATTTTTGTCTTGTTCTGACAGATCAAATTCGTCGCTGGGTGGCATTTCCCCAAATGTTCCTTTGTATGAAAATTCTCCACCAAAGATGGATTTGTAGAATTCAAAGACTTCTGCACATTCCCCATTGAAGGTAAGGTATACATTGATTTTGGCCATGGTATGATAAGGGTTATTGATGAATTAATATATGGACTGAACTAAACAATGGTATCAAATATAGGAATTTTATAAAAACGGACACTTGTCATATGGCAAGAAAAGCAGGATGTACAGACTTAACCAACTTTGCCTGGTCATTTTTATAGATTAGAAATACAGGAATTTGAATTTTACCGTTACATACCTATTAGGGCAATTAAGATTATTTCCAGGTGCCCGTAGAGTTCCTTCATAAAACATAAATAATAGAACTGTTTGATGTTTGCAACATCAAACCAGTATTAGTATTTCAGCTACCATCCTTCCCCACAAAATCATTTTATATTATATTTGAGTTGGTTTTAAACATTATAAAGGGTCATGAGCGAAGGAGGCTATAAAATCCGTGATCAATATTCTGTGTATTTTATGACATTTACAACTGTAGGATGGATAGATCTTTTTACACGTAAAGAATGCAAACAAATTATCATTGAATCCTTACAATATTGTATTGAAAACAAGGGGTTGGTTGTGTATGCTTTTGTATTAATGGAGAGTCATTTACATCTGGTGGCAAGAGGGAGTGAATCAAGTCAAGGTTTATCAGCCATAGTAAGAGATTTTAAAAAATTTACATCCAAACAATTAATCAATTGGATAATTAATATTGGAAAGGAAAGCAGAAAAGAGTGGATGCAAGTTGTGATGAAATATCATGCAAAGTTTAACAACAGAAATAGCAACTATCAAATATGGCAACAAAACAACCGACCAAAAGAATGTGTCACACCGCAATTTACCTGGCAGAAAATAAATTATATCCATGATAATCCTGTAAGGGCAGGAATTGTAGATAATCCAGAAGAATACAGACATAGCAGCGCTAGAAATTATTTGAACCGGGAAGATTGTCTGTTACAGGTAGAATTAATGGAACTGGGCAATAATATTGGGTATGTTAGAACAATATGATATGGGTTCGAAGTTGCAAACTTCGAATAGCAGTGTGAAATTATTTGAACCGGGAAGATTGTATGTTACGGGTAGAATTAATGGAACTGGACAATAATATTGGGTATGTAAGAACAATATGATATGGATTCGAAGTTGCAAACTTCGAACAGCAGTGTTATGTAATATAAAGCCTCTGATTGATAATCAAGTGAAAAATTCAATGGTACGGAATCCACAAATTTCAGTTACATTATTAGAATACCGTGATATCAATTATTTTTAAACCTGGAGCCAAAAAAACAGGCTTTGAGAAAATATATTGATTTATCATTTGGAAGAGTTTACCATCTATACGCCAAGTGGGGGGAACCTGATGCATATTTTACGACTGCATTTGTTCTGGGAGTATTGCTAGCCTCTTCAATTAATTGCCTTATAGCTATCCTATACTATTGTACGGGCAATCCAATATTTAGATTTAATTTAGTTCCTATAGGATTGATTCTTGTCATTGTAATTGGTTTGGTCATATATTATTTTCACAGAAATAAGAGTTACTATATCCATTCTAATAAAAGGCTATCAAAAAGGTTATCTAAGGATGACTGGTTTGTGATTGTTATACTTATTCTCATGTTCTCGACCTGGTTCATTACACCTATTTTATATATATGTATTCGAGAAATGAGATTTTAATGAAAATATGTGAGAACAATATGATATGGGTTCGAAGTTGCAAACTTCGAACAGCAGGGGGAATTGATTGATAGGTTATTGTTTTTGTAGTAAAAAAAGCTGGTGTGCCTAATTTTTATGTATCGGATGATAGCATCATCTGCCATCTTCGGTCAAGATAGTTTGCCTCATTGAATCAAATAGCAAAATCTACCACGATTTAGCCTTAGGATTTTCCCAACTCACACTCAACCTCCAAAATAACCGTTTAAAAAATCTTTGACTGGCATCCTTTTTTTGCCTGCCAGCTGTACGTCCATAGGTAATATATAACCGTCTGTGCAATAAAAACGAATGTGGTTTTTACCTTCAAAAGAAAAAGTACCCGGCGTTTCATCATGGTCTTTTTGAACGTAATGAGCAAAGTAAATTTTGAACATTTTGGCTTCAAACAGAGTCCATGCTCCGGGAAAGGGAGACATACCACGGATGAAATCGTATACTTTTTTCACAGGCATGTCAAATTGGATTTCGGCATCTTCCTTGTGTATTTTTGGAGCCTTACTCACTTCTGCCGAATCCTGGGGAATCAATTCATAGTCGTTGCTTTCAATGGCTCTGACCGTTTTTAATACAAGCTGCGCACCAATACCCATCATCCTGTCATGCACATCACCAGTAGTATCCGTATCCAAAATGGGAATTTTTTCCTGAAACAAGATATTCCCGGTATCTATGTCGTGTTTGAGTTTAAAGGTGGTCACTCCTGTTTCTTTTTCTCCATTTATAACGGCCCAATGAATGGGAGCTGCTCCCCTGTACCTCGGCAGCAATGAACCATGCAAATTAATGGTGCCCAAAGGTGGCATATTCCACACCACTTCAGGAAGCATTCTAAATGCGACAACAACCTGTAAATCAGCCTTCAGCATTTTAAGCAAATCTACAAATGCAGGTGATTTTAAGTTGGCGGGTTGGAGTACCGTAAGATTGTTTGCTAAGGCGTACCTCTTAATGGGCGATTGAATTAAAGTCTTACCTCCTCTACCTCCCCACTTATCGGTAGCTGTAACTACACCGACTATATTATATCCATTCTTGACCAAAATATCCAAAGATGGTACAGCAAAATCAGGAGTACCCATAAATACAATCCTCATGGGTATGCCATTTAAATGTATTGAAGAATGTCGTACTGGGTAATGATATGTGTCCTGCCCACATTGTCGTTGACGATAACCGCTGATGTGTGTTTATCCATGTATTGGTAGATCTCTTTTAGAGGCAATTCTAAAGAAACTTCAGGAAAGGGCTTCTCTATAATCTCTCCAATACTCTTGTCTGCATTATCCAGGGGATTGGCAAGAATAAATTCAAGGACTTTATTTTGACTCACGGACCCGGTGATCTTTCCGTTAACCATCACGGGAAGTTGGCTGTAGTCCCCTTCTTTCATTTTTTTAAGGGTAGATTTGACACTGTCGTCGGAGGTTATGGAAACGATATCCTGATCGGGCTTCTTTTCCAATACATGTTTTACACGCACCTCTGTATCCAAAAATCCCCTGTCGCGCATCCAATCGTCGTTGTATATTTTACCCACATACCGGCTGCCATGATCATGAAAAATGATTACCACTACATCATCAGCTGTTAGCCGGTCTTTTAACTGCCATAATCCCGCTAAGGCCGAACCTGCGGAGTACCCCAGAAGTATGCCTTCCTCCCTGGCAAGACGGCGAGCGGCTAAAGCCCCATCCTTATCGCTTACTTTTTCAAAATGGTCAATGAGGCTGAAATCCACATTTTTTGGAAGTATATCTTCACCTATACCTTCCGTGATGTACGGATAAATTTCCTTTTCATCAAAAATTCCCGTTTCATGGTATTTTTTAAATACGGATCCATATGTATCTATACCCCATATTTTGATATTGGCATTTTGCTCTTTCAAAAATCGGGCTGTACCCGAGACCGTTCCTCCTGTACCTACACCTACTACCAAATGAGTAATTTTTCCTTCTGTCTGCTTCCATATTTCAGGCCCCGTGCTTTCGTAATGGGCCTCAGTATTGGCCAGATTATCATACTGGTTAAACCAATAGGAATTGGGAATCTCTTTACTCAACCTGGCAGCTACAGAATAATAGGACTTGGGATCATCGGGTTCTACATTGGTGGGACATACCACAACTTCACTTCCCAGCGCTCTAAGTAAGTCGAGTTTTTCTTTCGACTGTTTATCACTTGTAGTGAAAATGCACTTATACCCTTTGACGGCAGCGGCGATGGCCAGACCCATGCCCGTATTACCAGAGGTACATTCAATGATGGTACCACCGGGTTTCAGAAGTCCGTTGGACTCTGCCACATCCAGCATTTTTAATGCCATTCTGTCTTTAATGGAATGTCCCGGATTAAAGGTTTCGATTTTTCCTAAAACCAATGCGGGAATATTCTCTACTACTTTATTGAGCTTCACCATAGGAGTATTTCCAATGGTTTCCAGTATATTATTATAATACATTATTTTTCTTTTTTATCAAAAATGGTAAAAGCCTTTATTTCAGGTGACGATACATATATTATATCGTATGCAATCTTAATCGATATCATCTAAAGCATTACAACAGACCTGTTGATCTGGTTCGCGGCGAAGGTAGGGATTTTTAATATTTTTCGTAGTATTTTACTTCAACCATGAACCTGGAATCCAGCGCTCCCAGTGATTTAGCTACTTTGGGTGATATGATGAGAGATACATCTTCAGGATAGGTATTGGCCGGAATTTTTCCAATTACAGTTGCATAAGTTGTACGTCTCAGGAGTGGATTGTAAATTTCAATAACTGAATTAGGCGAAGCTTCCTTGTGCAGAGCAAACATGTTTTGCTGATCTCCCGACTGCTTATCCCATATGGCTACTTCTCTTCTTTGTGTTAGTTTTAATTTTTCAACGGGCTTTTCTTCGACAGGAACGTAAATTTCATTTCTTATATAAATACTCATCGTGTCTTTCGACGATTCAGTTATTGCAATTTGGGGAATAGGTTCCGGGTTTTGGACTCTTCGGGAATCTTCCGAATGCATTACCAATACAGTGGCGATGGCTTTTTCTCCTGTCAAGATCCATCCTACAAGCAATTGTTGCCCGGGTTGTAAGTCATGGCTTGTCAATGAATTTCGTTCTATCATGACTTCCTGAGATTGCGGGAAGAAAATCCTCGATATCCGGAAAAAAGTGTTTCCCGGCAATACTGTGTAATATACAGGAAAGGTGGAGGAAGCAGATATGCCGTGAGACCCTGGATCTTCATAGGTCATTAATTCAGCTAACGGAATTCTTATCTCCTGACCAATCGATATATTTGTGGTTTCCTGGAGATTGTTGTATTCCCTTAGCACGTCCATAGAGATATGGTACTTTCTTGAAATACTATACAATGTGTTTCCTTTTTCTATAATAATTCCAAAATAAGGTTTATCATGCTCATCAATTAAAGCTTGAATGTTTTCCACACCATCTCCTGACATTGCCGTATATT
This sequence comes from Saprospiraceae bacterium, assembly GCA_041749255.1. Taxonomy (GTDB): domain Bacteria; phylum Bacteroidota; class Bacteroidia; order Chitinophagales; family Saprospiraceae; genus JABDLO01. The sequence continues at coordinate 93,085 of JBGTBR010000023.1, read as the reverse complement.
GAGCAAAGAGAAAAGAGGACATAAAAATTAAAACCAATATGGTCATCCATTTACCGTCCATACCCGACCATTTTTTAAATTGAAACAATAAAATGATTTAAAAACTATAACAGGCAAATATATTAAATAATTTCACAATATATAAAATATACAATATCTGTATTTAATGAAAATAATTGTTTGTATTCCTGCGAGATACCATTCTTTACGTTTACCGGGGAAGCCTCTGGTTGATATAAACGGCAAACCCATGATATATTGGGTGTATAATAACGTTAAAAAATGTGCTTTCGTCCAGGATGTTATCGTCCTTACGGATGATACCAGGGTAGTGGAGGCATGCGCTCTTTTTGGAGGAAAAGTGTTGATGACCGGTTCGCATCATGAAAATGGTACATCGCGGATCGGGGAGGTTTTAACGCAGCTTGACGCAGATATAATTATAAATGTCCAGGGAGATGAACCGTTAACTTCAGAGATACACTTAAAATCATTGGTTAAGTGTTTTGAGAATCCCGGAGTAAAAATAGCTACACTGGCACGCAAAATCGAAAAACCAGAAGAATTATTTGACTACCATAAGGTTAAAGTGGTTTTTGACCAATCCGGTAAAGCTTTATATTTTTCGAGACAAGCCATTCCCGGACATCGAGACATTCCATACCGGGAGTGGTTGGGACAGGCTGATTACTACTTACATATCGGAATGTATGCATTCAGAAAAGAAGTATTGCAGGAACTCGTCAAATTAAAACAAGGGCAACTTGAGAAGGCTGAAAAACTCGAGCAATTGCGTTGGATTGAAAGTGGATATCCCATTCAGGTGGGACTGGTGGAAAGCAGTGAATCATTTGGCGTTGATACACCTGAAGATTTGGATAGAATGAGACGATTACTTAGAAAAGATTAAAGAAATGCATTTAGAAATGTACCATCAAAGGAAAAAGGCAATAGACTTTCAATACCTGAGAACTCTAGAATAATATGATTTTCACTGATCAAAAGAAGTCGGATGGGGGCTTGTTGCCGCTGTTCATATTCAGCGATAACCTGTCTGCATGCACCGCAAGGCGGCACGGGTTTTTCGATGACTTTATGATTATTTCTTGCTATGATAGCGAGATCTGTTACGATCTTTGAAGGGTGTTGGATTGAAGCATTGTATAGGGCAACCCGTTCAGCACAAATGCATAGTGGGTAACTCGCATTCTCCTGATTGGCTCCCTGGATTATATAACCGTTGTCTAAAAGCAATGCAGCTCCCACATTGAAATTTGAGTACGGAGCATACGATAATTCCAAAGCCTGACTGGCAGCCATTAAAAGTGCCTTGTCGTCATCTGAAAATTCATTCAATCCACGATACATCTTGAAATGGCCGTTAAATTCTATTTTCTCCATATTTCAAATGAGATTGGAGATAGTGTAATACAAAAATGATTCCAATAATAATCAACCTGGTGCGTGTCAACCATATACTTGCCGATCTAAGCCTTGATCTTTTCCAGCCTGTCTTCGAAAAAAAATCCTTACGTCCAGCTCTGGAGGATGGCGGATTTTTTTATCCAACAACTCAAGTTCAAATTTGTAAAGATATTTTACCTTCATCATTATTTATGGATGAAAAGCAGATCTAGTTGAAGAAGAGAATGATAATAGGAGGTTCAGGGAGTTCAGGTACTTCTTTGCTTAAAAACATTTTAAGCAGACATTCTCTCATCTTTGGTGGTAGTGAGACTTCTCTTTTTTGTAAGTCAGAATTATATGATGATTTTAAACAAAATAAATGGAGAATCACCAGGAGGTTTCCATTTGGTTTGAAAAGTGGAGGTTATCACTCGTACAATGGTACAGAGCTTTTGAATAAAGAATATGGATTTACGCTATTGTCGTTACGCAGACTTATTGATAAAGAAACGTCGTTTACTTCTTTTTGCGATCAGTTTTTCGCTTATGGGATGGAAATGTACCATAAAAAGATTTGGGTTGAAAAAACACCCTGTAATGCGTTTTTCTTTAACCGGTTTCTCAACAGCTTTGAGGATGCCGGAGTAATTCATATGATAAGAAACCCATTTGACACCATGACTTCATTGGTTAACAGGGGATTTCATCCGGTTTACGCCACGGGGATTTGTCTGTTAAACAATATCACTGCATGGAAGTATAGAAATGATGAGAGGTATCATTGTATAAAGTATGAAGATTTGATCGGGGATGCAGAAAAAAAAATAACTGAACTCTGCCACTTTATAGGTATTGAATATGAAAGCACGATGTTAATTCCGTCCAATCCATTAGGGATTACAGAAACCAAAATTTCATCCTGGCGATTTGATGAAATGGAAACCATCCAAAGTGACAATCAGAGAAAACAGCCTATTGATCAAAAAGAGACTGCTATGGTTGTAGCATGCATGCATCATTTATTTCCTTCTGGAAGCATGAAAGTGAAGTTTGATCTTGACCATGTTTCTCTGGCTGATTTGTCCAGGCAATTTGGCTATGAAATTCCGGACAAATTCACAAATGTAAATGTGGACAAAGATATACAACTGTATATTTTATCTGATCAGTGGCGACGATCTATGAGACTTTATCCATATGGTGTTTTCAATTATCCATTAAAATGGTATGATAAGTAAAGAGGTAAGAAACAGAATTATTCATGCACTTTCTGATCAATTTGGTGAAGGAGAGGCTAACTCTATGGCAAAGATTTATATGGAGGATGTCTATCAAGCCCGTGAAATTGATCCTGGAACACTAGAACTGCATATTGAAAGGTTACTCTCAGGTTATCCCGTTCAGTATATAGCCGGAAAGGTGTATTTTTATGATCGGTTTTACAAGGTTACAGAAGATACTCTTATACCCAGACCTGAAACGGAAGAATTGGTAGACAAGATCATAAATGATCACGAACACCATTCCCGGCTCAGGATTTTGGATATCGGCACTGGCACAGGTTGCATAGCCATTTCCCTTTTTCATCATCTTCAAAAAGCTGAAATTACTGCGGTTGATGTAGATGCAGCCGCATTAAGAGTGGCAGAAAAAAATGCAGAGTTGTATAAAAGTAAGATCCACTTTATTAACATGGACTTTCTAAACCCAGATGAACAAAGTAGCCTGCCTGTATTTGACATCATAGTGTCCAACCCTCCCTATATAAGTAAGGACGAATCAGATCAAATGGACCTAAGCGTCTTACACTTTGAACCCCATATCGCTTTATTTGCTACAGACGATGCACTCGAATTTTACAGGGAGATGGCTGTATTCGGCCATACTCATCTCGCGAAAGAAGGGTGGATTTACGCTGAAATCAATGAATTTCGAGAGAAAGCGGTCATTACCATTTTCGAGTCTAAAGGGTACTTCACTGAAACCGTTTATGATATGCAGGGAAAACCGAGAGTGATAATATCAAGAAAGAACTGAGGGTTTAATCGAGTCTTATTCACCTGTAAATTTTGCAGTGCCACTTTGAATGGTGTATGATTTTGCTATTCTCTCCTGGGTAGAAGGTTCCCGCACAGTATTGACATAGTACCAGTCTGCCCGTGCTTTGTCTTTCGTTAAAGTGAGAATGACATAGCCGTGATCTGACAGGTTGGTGTATTTTAAATGTGGATTCAGACGCTTATCTGAATAAGCCATTTGCACAAAGAGTACCGTATCCATCGATACATATTCATCATAATTGGCTGAATTGATACTCGGCGTACCTATTTCTAGGGCAATGACTCCGCTACCGTCTGCAAGATATTGTTGCCTGTTTCTTTCTGGCACCACTTCGAAAGCCCAGGAAGTATGAGTATCTCCGGTCAGTATGATAGTATTTTGAATCGAATTATCACTTATGAAGTCCTCTATTTTATTTTTTTCTACAGGATACCCATCCCATGAGTCAAGATTTCTGGGTCTGTGTGGGAAAGCGGGACTCATGTCCAAATCTGAGAAAATGACCTGGTTCCCAATAAGTTTCCACTTAGCCGGAGAATTCTCCAGTTGACTGAAAAGCCAATTCAACTGTTCTACGCCAAGCATACTTCTTTCTTCACTTAAATATGCCGGGTCAGACATACTATCCACTTGGACATCTCTGCCTTCCAATCTTCCATCAAGCATGATCAAGTCAGCCATTTCTCCAAAAGAGAAAGCTCTGTACAATAGCCTGTTATCAGGTTTGCGCATGGGCATCCATTCGTAATAGGCCTGAACAGCTGCTGCCATCCTGTCTTCGTAAGCTCCTTCTGTATCGGGTTGGTGGTTTTGAGCTCCGGCAGTGTAATTATCATTTGCTACCTCGTGATCATCCCATATCGTAATGAAAGGATGGTTTTGATGTGCAGCAATCAAGTCTTTGTCGGACCGGTATTGAGCATATCGGAGCCGGTAATCTTCAAGCGTTATAATTTCGTGCTCCGGTAAATGCAACCTGCCTATTGTAGTATCTCCATAACCGTCAATCCCATACTCATAAATGTAGTCACCCAGGTGCAGCACTGCGTCGATGTCTTTCTTTTCTGCAATCCTTCCATATGCATTGAAATAGCCCCATTGAAAATTTGAACAACTGATCACTGCAAATTTGAGACTATCTACAGTCTCCCGCGAGATGGTTTTAGTGCGACCTGTAAGAGAAGTGCCTTCTAACCCATGGAATCGATAAAAATAGGTATGACCTGCTTCAAGTCCTGCAACGTCTGCCTTTACCGTGTAGTCGAGTCCAGGTGAAGTGTTAGTAATGCCTGTTTTAACTACATCCAAAAATAAAGAATCCTTAGCCACTTCCCATTTTACTTCTATTGAGGGAAGTTCCTGCTCAGGAGTAATACGAGTCCAAATAATGACCCGGTCAGTTAAAGGATCACCAGAGGCGACACCTTGATAAAATGGTTTTAAATCCGGATTGGTTTGTGAAGCTACAGGTGATTTGTATTCAGGCCAGGACTGCATTTTTGTTCCACATGAGCAATAGAGAAGCAGAATGATGGCTGTAATAGTATTTTGCCTCATAAGGATATGAAATTTATGACAAAATACCTATTTCATATGAAGTCAGCAAAAATGATGTATTAACTTATTCTAAATCTTTGCTGGATCCTAGAATAATTTTTGCTTTATTGGATTTACCATTTCGCAAATAGGTTACTTCGATTTGATCCCCGGGCTGATATTTTTCTAATGCCAGGATTAGATCAAAGTTGGTTTCAATTTTTACCTTATCAATCGCAGTAATAATATCTCCATTTTCAATTCGCCCATAAGCGTCTCTGGTCACCCCTTTCAGACCGGCATCATGAGCGGCAGCGTTAGGTGTTACATTCATAATCATAGCACCTTTTTGTCCGGTTCTTTCCCGGTTTTGATCACTTGTCAATTCAACTCCGATCACAGGACGACGGACTTCGCCATATGATATAATATCGGGAACGACCCAGTTTACTACATCTACTGGCACGGAAAAGCCTATACCTGCATAAGCACCAGATGGACTGTAAATGGCGGTGTTTACGCCTATAAGCCTGCCGGAGGAATCAAGAAGCGGGCCACCGGAGTTCCCCGGGTTAATAGCAGCATCGGTTTGGATAACATCGCGAATTGGCAGTCCTGTCAATGATTTGATTTCCCTTCCTAGAGCACTTACTACCCCTGTCGTAAGAGTTTGATCCAGTCCAAAGGGGTTGCCAATTGCATAAGCAGATTGACCCACTTTCAGATTGGCAGAAGTACCCACTTTTATAGGCTTCAATTTCTCAGCTGGAGCTTTGATCTTGAGTACGGCTATATCTTTTCGATCCTCGCTTCCAATGACATCTGCTTCATAGGAGGACTGATCAGACAAGGTGACAATAGCCTTACTGGCATTTCGGATAACGTGGTAATTGGTGACAATATGGCCATCCTTGTCCCAAATAAATCCCGATCCCGAGCCGGTCGGTATTTCTGTAATATTACGCGTCCAGTAATCTTGTCTTAACGATGAAGTAGTAATAAATACAACGGAAGGCGCAGATTCTTCAAATATTTGAATAGTAGCTTCTTCCTGAGAAGTAATACGGGTCGTTGGATCTATACTTCTTTTGTTAGTAGTCATAAAAGGATTATAATCTGCAGAAGAATTATTGGATACAAGGGTCAGACTATCGGTGAGCGATTCCGTATTTGGCTTCGGATAATGATTAGTACCCAGGTAATAAGCACCTCCTAATAGTGCCAGTAAAGAAACCAGATATATTACTCGCATATTTTGTATTTTTTTCAGATTCACAATATGGAATATAACTTGAAGGATCTCTAAATTGTTATAAGAAGTACGAAGATTAACGTATTATTTAGAATTGAATGTGTATATCACGTTCCTTTCCCTGTACACAGTATTCTTATTAAGATGGGCATATTCTTGAATTAGGACTGCTAAAGCATCATTGCAGGTAGGGCATGCACTTTTTCCTTCAACCCAGACCAAATCGCCATCCTTGTTAAAGGAAAGAATAAATGACATGGTAGCCGGTAAATTTTGAAAAACATCTTTTTCTTTTTCCATTGCAATTTTAATATACCGGGATAGTTTGGCAGCCTCTTGTCCCGATATAGGCACCTCCTGATAGTTTGGTGCACTTGAGATGATCGCCAAATCATTTTCTGCCTTCAATTCTTCAGCTGCCATATCAAGACTTGACATCATCCTTTTTGAAACTGTAAACATTTCATCTGTTTCTTCTTCTGCCGTTGATTCTGCATCGTTTTGGACGACTATGATAGATTTATCTTGTTGTTCAACCTCAATGGGAATTCCCGGAATTAAGGCAATATTCTGACTATCTCCTTCCTCCCGGATCTCATTTGTCGCAGTCTCATTTACAGCTAGCATGTCTAAACTATCCAGTCCGGTGCTATCGACGTGACCATCCGTGGTCATGCTCGCCATACTGGAGTCGGATTCCGGTGAGCCGATGGCATTTTTCTGTGTTGAATTATTGGATTTAACCGGACTTTTTACCGATTTTGTTTTTTGGTTTTCGGACAGAGAAGTAGGTAGATCACGGTTATCTTTACCCATTTGTGGAATCAAAATATACGACAACATAATCAACCCAAACACCGAAGCAGCTATAGCTAATGTTTTACGATATGAGAAGGGTATCTTTTCCTTCTTTTTTTGAACCAGCATCGATTTTTTGAGTGACTTAATTGATTGTTCTATATTTTTGGTTGAATGGCCACCTGAATATCCCTCTATTGCTTCAAACAAGAAAGGGTCACGCAAGGCTTCCAGATCCAATTCATGTCTATCTTTCTTTGAGATCCTACCCAATGCAAGCCTGTATAATTGTTCCCTGTATGTAGGCTCATTTCTCATTTCTCTTCCATGCAATTTTTTAAATTTCTACGTCCATTTTGAATTTCCGATCTAACTTTATTCCAATTTTTTCCGCTCTTTTGTACTATTTCATGGTAGGACATTTTATCAAAGTAAAACCATTTCAATACATCCTTTTGATCAGCGGGTATTTGTTCTAAACATTGTTCGAGTGCTTTGAGCTGTTCTTCATTGTAATTTTCTTCATTGAGATGAAAAACTTCTTCAGAATACATAAGCATTACTTCATTTTCTTTCAAAAGTTTTGCTCCTCTTGACCTCAATACATCTAAACAGTGGTTTTTCGATACCACATATAGCCATGATTTAAAATGAGAGACTTCATGCTCTTTTAATTTGTGGGAAATGGTCAAATATATATCCATGACTGCATCTTCTGCATCGGCAGTATTCTTGAAATATTTTAGACACAAGCCGTAAATCAATTCCATATTTGGATAGAATAAGCCGTTGAGGTAACGCTGATCATGTGTTTGGCGATACTTTAATAACAAGTCCCCAGTATTATTATCAACCGATGATCTATCTTTGGTATTCATGTGTTTTATGAGAAATGCACAGAATAATATAATTAACTACAAAAGTGCACAAATATGAAGGAATGGTATAAAAGCCAACCAATAATTTTTAAATATATAAGACAATAAAGAAAAAGATATGTTAATAAAAAAAATTAAGACTTCTCTACTCGTACTTTCAATTTTCACATGGACAAGTTGCACTACCACTGCACAACAGACAAAAACTGAAGTGAAAATAATCGGACAAATGAAAGATGTAATGTGGAAAGGACAACTTTATGGCAATATAAGCCTTGATACCATTTCAAATAAGACAAATTTATATGGACTCGGTCCGGTAGAATATTTAGCAGGAGAAATTTTAATCATTAACGGTAAGTCATATAAATCCTATGTATTGACTGATACTACAATGCAAGTTGAAGAAACGTACAATATAAAAGCCCCGTTTTTTGGATATGCCAACATCTCAAATTGGACAGAGCTAACTTTACCCGAAAACATTCAGACAATGCAACAATTGGAACAGTATCTGGACAAATTGACTACATCTTCACCAAGACCATTTATATTCAAACTTGAAGGTAAGGTTGAAAAAGCAATAATTCACATTGTGAATTTACCAAAAGGTTCAATTGTAAGTTCGCCTGATGAAGCACATAAAGGTCAGAAAAACTATGAATTGATAGACGAACAATCCGAGATTATAGGTTTTTTCTCGACCAGGCATAAAGCTATATTTACGCATCATGATACATATCTCCATATGCACTTAATCACCGCAGACAGACAAAAGATGGGTCATTTGGATGAAGTATTGTTTAAAAAAGGGTCAATGAAACTTTATTTACCAACAGAATAGAGGAACTATGAATCGCCATCAGCACTTACCGACCTGAGGCTTACTTTTTCATACTTTTTGGATGGGTTTGATTTGGAATGTGTTTAAGCTAAAGTATATAGGTTTTCCAGGTTGAATGGAAATCAGAGGTTCGCAATTTATGACGATGGTTTGTTGTTGATCTCCTTTTATTTTTACTGTACAGTGGTCACCAAAGTATCCGACATGCACAACCATTCCACTAAGCGATTTTTGACTGTTTTCTAAGCGTACATGTTCAGGTCTGAATTCAATAACGGCATGTGAATGATATGTTTTGGGAGTCTGTTGATATGGAATCAGACCAAATGGCGATGTCATTCCCGCTTCTGTCATTTGTACCTGTATTTTATTATATATGCCAAACATTTCAGCGACGAATTCATTTTGGGGCGTATTGTAAACCCTGTGGGGAAGGTCAATTTGTTGTAATATACCATTGTGAAGAACAGCAATTCTATCGGACATGGTGAGTGCATCGCCGGTATCATGCGTTACAAAAACAGCAGTAATACCAGCTCTCTTTATGATCTGGTACATTTCATCTCTGATTCTTTGTTTTAAAGATGGATCCAGGTTGCTAAACGGCTCGTCGAGTAAGAGTACTTTGGGGTCAGTAGCCAATGCTCGGGCCAATGCCACCCTTTGTTGTTGGCCACCTGATAACTGATGAGGGTATTTTCCTGGGTCTTCAATGAGGTTGACCTGATTTAGTATTTCTTCGGCTTTTTTGCGATGATCGTTTTTTGGGTATTTCATACCATACATCACGTTCTGTAGAATAGTAAAATGTGGAAATAAAGCATATTCCTGAAACACCATACCTATTTCCCGATGATATGCCGGAAGTGAATGACTACCTTTAGCGATTATATTCCCATTGAGAATAATGATTCCTTCGTCGGGATGTTCAAGTCCTGAAATCAATCGAAGTAGAGTGGTTTTACCGGATCCACTTTCACCTACCAATGCCAAAATCTCACCCTCTTCAACAGAAAAAGTGATATCGTACACAGCCGGTATTTTTCCACCCGTATATTTTTTTGATATTCCTTGTAAATGGAGCATTTCCATATATTTATACCTGAATGGTTCTGATTAATTTATTCAATAAAATGATAGGAATAACTCCCACTATTATAATGACTAAGGAAGGCAATGCAGCTTCTGCAATCATTTCATTCGTAGCTAAATCAAATGCCTTAGTAGCCAAAGTATGAAAATTAAATGGTCTGAGAATTAATGTGAGTGGAAGCTCTTTTAATAAATCGACAAAAACCAAAATGAAACCAGCCAAAAGACTTGTTTTGATCAAAGGCAAATCGATCTTGATAAGAGTTTTCCAGGAATTAGCACCCGCCATTCTACTAGCCTCATTGATTTGAATACCTACTTTTTCAAAACCACTTTCCAAAGGGTGGTATCCTACCGCTAAAAATCTAACGATATATGCGAAAATCAATCCTGCTATAGTACCCGTAATTAATAAAGTACCATGCATATCCATGAGCTGAACAAGCCATTTGTCTAATCTGATTAAGGGTATCATTACCCCAATAGCTATGACCGCTCCGGGAATGGCGTAACCCAAAGTGGACCATTTACACAAAATTTTTATCCAACGTATGGGTGTTATTCTGAGCGTGTACAGAAACGTAAGAGCTACTGCGATGATGAGTATTGAACTCACAGAAGCAAGTAGAAAACTCCTAAACAACAGGTGTATAAAAGACATGTCCATCACCTTATTAAGGTTTTGCCAACTCCAATAACAGAGTTGAAGAAAGGGCAAAACAAAAGCAATAAGCACAACAAAAAATAAAAAAGCAAAGGTTACTGCTTTTTTCCAACCTGTTATTTTACGCATCATCAGGTTGTTGGAAGAAGTTATAACGGAAGAAAATTTCTGATGTCCTCTTTGACTGTTCTCCAGGAAGAGAATAAGGAATACTATCAATACTAATATGGCAGATAAATAAATAGCTGAAGTGGAATCTCCCATAGAAAACCAGGCTCTGAAAATACCCGCAGTAAAGGTTTGAATTCCCAGATACTTCACAGTTCCATAGTCATTTAATACCTCCATACATGCAAGAGCTAATCCACCGACAATCGCAGGACGACTCAATGGGAGAGCAATCTTTTTGAATGTTTGCCACTGACTTTTACCCAGCAAAAAGGATGCTTCCTGAAATACCATCGATTGTTTTAAGAAGGAAGTTCTGGCCATCAAATACACATAGGGATAAAGTGAAATGCTAAATATAAATACAGCGCCTTGCATATTCATAAGATCAATAAGATAGCTGCCTGATTCATATCCGGTGGAATTTCTTATAAAACTGTATAAGGGCCCGGTATATTCAAATATGCCGGTATAAGCATATGCCATAATATATCCGGGAAAACTCAAAGGTAATATCAGCATCCATTCAAAGTATTTTCTTCCTGTAAACTCATACCGGGATACCAACCAGGCACAACTGACCCCTATAATGCCAATCATAATGATTACCCCAAATAGCAATATACCTGTTTCTTTGAAGTAAATCCAGATAAGGTGATTTTTTAAATGGAGCCAGCTGTCACCGGGAGGAGAAAATAATTTTCCAATAATGGTGAATAAGGGAATGGAAAATGCGGCAAACATCAAAAAAGCAATCAGGGTCCACCCGTTTCGCCAATATAATCGCAATTCCTTGTTTTTCAATATATTAGTACTTTCAACAGAATACGGTTATTTCCATTTAACCTGGTCAAATATCATAACGGCTTTCTGATTGTTTTCGCCAAGAACTGATAAGTGAAGGGTATCTTCTTTAAAAGGTCCCCAACGTTTGAGAAGGGGAGAAGACTCTACTTCCTTATTTACGGGATATTCAAAGTTTATGTTTGCTAGATGTGATTGTGCATAGGGCTTAGTTAAAAATTCCAAAAGTGTAATGGCATTGGCTTTATTAGGTGCATACCGGGTAACGCCACCTCCGGATATATTGACATGCGTTCCGCGGTCTGATTGGTTGGGAAAAAACAGGCCAATTTTATCCACAGCTTTTCTCATTTCTTCATTCTGATCCCGGGTCATTAAGCCTATATAATAAGTATTAACTATAGCTATATCACCCTCCCCGGCAGCTACTGCTATAACCTGATCCCGGTCATTTCCTTTTGGGGGTCGAGCCATATTTGCGAGAGTATTTTCTGCCCATATTTTTGCCTCCTCCTCTCCCAGATGATGAATGAGAGAAGCTAGTAAGGATTGATTGTAAATATTTTCAGAAGATCTGGTGAGCAATTTTCCACGCCATTTTTCATTAGCCAGGTCTTCATAGCTTGAAAGTTGATCCGGATCAACCCGATCCAGACTGTAGGCAAAAACCCTGGCTCTTTTCGTAAGTCCAAACCACATTTTGTCTTTATCCCGTAATGCGTCAGGTACATTATTTTCAAGAATAGAAGAAGTTACGGATTGCAACAATCCTTTATTCTTAGCTCTCTCCAGTCTGCCGGCATCTACAGTAATTAGAATATCAGCTGGTGAAGAGCTCCCTTCCAGTTCCAGTTTTTGAATGAGCTCATCCGCACTTGCGCTCACCACATTTACTTTAATACCGGTTTCTTCTGTAAATCGATCGTATATCTGCTGGTCTGCTTCATAATGCCTGTGGGTATATATGTTCACTTCCTCCGTGGAGGATTTACAAGATGAATAGAAGAACGATATACTAATAAGTAAACTAAGTAGTAAAGATGAAGAGAGTTGGATTGAAAATTTCATACAAATAAAAGCATTTTGATTGTGGCAAAAATATACTTATTTGTATTAAATCTAAATAAAAATAATAAAAATTTTCAAATAATTTATAGAGGACACATACTTGTCATAATTCAGATATTTTTATTATGATTAATCTATAAATATCTCGATCATCAATGGAAGGTGATCAGAATATTGATTATCCATAGCATAGATCGTATCCAGAGTCCATTTATGCTGGCGCGATAGCCAGAAATAATCGATCCTTACAGTAGGATCATGAGAAGGATAGGTATTTTGAGCAGCACGAAACTCAACCGCAGCATCTATAAAGTACTCATTCATAATGTCGTATGCCGGCTCCTCAGTTGTAAAATTAAAATCTCCAGCGATGACCACTCGGTGTGATGATAATGCAAAGTGATCAACAATGGCCCGGGCCTGAGCAGTGCGATTGTCCATTTGTTCATGGCAAAGATGAGTACCTGCAAAGCTAAATGTTCTACCATTTTCCAGTATAACGGTAGCTATGGCCATTGACCGGATCTCACCTCCTTCGGGAACAGGCAATGTAATACAATCAAAAAAAGCTGGTTCAGAAGTGAGTATACCTTCACCGTAGCCTCCATCACTGTAATCTATGGCTTTACAAAAATAACCTTTCATGCCTGTAAGCAGTGCCAGTTCTTCCATGAGATTGAGCCTATTATTTTGGTTAAATTCTGCGGTTCTCAGGGTCATGCTGTCGACTTCCTGTACTGCTATAAAGTGTGGTGATGTGTTTTTGATAAGCAAACCCACAGAATCCAGGTTTTTGCTACCTTTTTGATAAGGATTTTCTCCATGATATATATTATAACTGATCAGCCTCAATTTGACCGGAGGTTTTTTACAGGAATAACAACAAAATAGTGAGAGTATCACTATACATACACATTGTAGTCTTATCGATTTCATGATCACTCATTCAAAGGATAAGAAAAAATACGGCTGGACCTTCCTGCAGGTGTGACAATAATGTACTTCATATCCAGTGATTTATTCAGCTTACTCAAATGTGGCAATTCTATAGAGCCGGTGTATTTAGTTGCGGTCTGATCCGGAATATGACCGTGTAAAGTATAATAAATGGTGCCGTTGCCCACAGAAGAAATCATTTTTATCTTCGATTTAGAATCAGAAGTTTGATATTCTCTTTCTATAAGAGCCTCAGGTATTCTGAAATGAATTCCCAGACGGTCCAATTCTTCAAGGTGGTTTGGTAATCTATCATAAGCAAATTCCTTATAATTTTTTTTAGATTTTGGAGTCCAGGCGAGTTCCGCCAGAGCCATTAATCTTGGGAAAAGGTGGAATTCCATCTTATTGGAATTAGAAATGTATTCTGTCCAGAGATTGGCTTGTACACCGATAATATATTTTTTTTCATTTTCGTCAAGTTCTTCAGGTAAGGGATGGTAGTCGTAGACTTTTTCAAGGGGTAGGAGACCGCCGATGGCAAAAGGCTCATTTTGAATATCCGCAGACTGGTAATAGTCAAAATATAAATGGCTGTTGGGTGTCATAATCACATCATGCTCCAATTTGGCAGCTTCTATACCACCAATTTCTCCTCTCCAGCTCATCACCGTGGCTCTCGGCGCCAGACCTCCCTCAAGGATCTCATCCCATCCAATTAATTTTCTTCCATTGCTATGCAAAAAGGCTTCTATTTTTTTAATAAAGAAACTTTGTAATTCATGCTCATTTGCCAACTTTTCTCTTTCTATCACATATTGAGCTGAGGAAGAGGATTTCCAGTGGTCTTTTGGAACTTCGTCACCTCCGATATGAATGTACATACCGGGAAAAATATCCATCACTTCTGTTAAAACATTTTCCAGAAACTCGAATGTATTTTCTTTCACACCATATATGCTGTGGTGTACACCCCAAAATCCGGGTACTGCCCTGGCCAGTGTATCATTCAGGGGTTTACCATTTTTATCCATAGCAGTGATATCGCCTTTAAAATAACCATTGCTTTCCTTATTAAAACTACCCAATTCAGGATAGGCCACCAATGCAGCAGTCGCGTGACCAGGCATTTCAATTTCCGGAATTATGGTGATCATTCTATCCCCGGCGTATTCCACTATTTCTCTTGCTTCCACCTGAGTGTAAAAGCCTCCATGTTTCATGCCATCGTAAACAAACGGATTAAAATCACCGTATCGACCTATAATGGTGGAGTCTCTCCATGCGGCTATTTCTGTCAATTTTGGGTATTGAAGTATTTGAAGTCGCCAGCCCTGATCGTCGGTCAAATGCCAATGAAGTTTGTTAAGCTTGTAATAAGCCATTTTGTCAATGATCTTTTTAATTTGCCCTACAGGAATAAAGTGACGACTGGCATCCAACATTATCCCTCTGTATCCAAATGCCGGTTCATCGTGTATTATGGCACATGGGATTTGATATTTTCCATCTTCCGAACTGATAATCTGGGACACTGTCAATAACCCGTAAAAGAGGCCAGCTTTCTGCCCTTTAATAGTGATCTTTAAAGGCATGATGTCGACTTTGTATTCCTCTTCTGCCAGACTTTCGTCAAAAATCAACTGTATATGGTTCTCGACCTGAGATTTATTCGTTTTTTGGAGTGTATGGCCAGTTTTTGATTTAATGATATCGATGGCATAATCTATAAATGCAGCATCATTAAATGTGGATGTTTCAATGACGGTGTTGGAATTCAACACAAAAGACCCATGTTTTTCAATCATTTCAAGGGGTAGGGGAATGGGAGATTGACAAAATAGGGTATACGAAGGTACGAAAATCCAAAATAAGAATATGGGAATGAATATTTTAAATACTTGCATAATCTGGTAATAACTCTGATTTACTGAAAGACTTTCAAGACCAAATTTAATAATCTCCGGTCATTTCAGAATCAAAAAGTATAATTCTATAGTTTAATGAGCTTAGCTCTGCTTAGCTTATTCCCTTCTTTTATGGTGACAATATACATTCCCGGTGTCCAGCCTGATATGTCCAGCTCTACGGTAATCATATCCATTGCAGGGTTTTGGGCTTGATTATACACTAATTTCCCAGTAATGGAATGAATGAGAATTTCTATGTTTTCAGTGCCTTCGGCGAGGTATTGTATAATAGAATTTGACACTGAAGGATTCGGAATAATGGAAATATATGAAGAAGATAAATTGCAATTTACCTGCAAAGTTGGAAAAGAAGTAGTGCTTCCATCCAGGCCTTTTTGGATGACTTTATAAAAGTGGATGCCATTAATTACAGCCGCTTCTGTGTATAAGTATGTTGCTTCAATATTATTACCGGAAGAATAAATAAATTCCACTTCTTCCCAAATCAAACCATCTGCACTTTGTAAGATGGAGTATCCTTCAGTAGAATTTCCTGATTTTACTGTCCATTGGATGGCAATGCCTGTTTCTTCGCTGCATGTTATGGACTGGTCAACAAGTTCTGCCGGTACAACCTTTTCACTAATTTCAATTTTCAACTCGCCGAAACCGCTGCACGGCCCACCATAATTTTCCAAAATGGTTAATAATACAAAGCGTGCTTCATGACCTGTCAAATCAGGGCCTGGCTCCCCGGTATAAAATCCGGATCCGTTCGCCTGAGACGCCAGAAATACAGATGCTTCCATCCAATCCTTCCCATCATGAGATAGGTCGATGGCCAATTCTTTCATACCATTGGCAAGAAATTCAGGGCTATTGAGATTCCATAAGTGGGTATTTTCAAGTGGATATGTATCGCCGAGATCATACATAATCCAATGGGAAACTCCTCTTAAAACATTGGGGTTTTGCCTGGGATGACAAGAAATCCAGGTGCTTTCTACACTGGTATTGTGCCGGTCAGGATGGTATATTTGCCCTTTTCCATCGTGAGGAAGTAAAAATAAGCATAAAAGTAAGCATAGAGCCGAAACAAAAAGAAAGTCGTTAGAAAAGTTCATCATAAACAAAGAGTGAATCTATTTAATATTACAATAGAAATCCCAATGGAGGTGTCCCTCCCGCTGTGTTGTAAAAATTACCAATATTAGGAAATAATTCAACCAGTTCAGATGGTGCAACCCCAAACCACAGAGCCAATTCAGCATAATACTCGTCTACAGATATACTTGGAATAAGAATGCCGCTTCCTATTTCAATAGGGTTACTGAGCTCCAAAGATGGATATTTCCCATATATTCTTCCTCCTTTAACGGAACCACCCATGGTAAATACATTACCGCCCCAGGCGTGATCCGTTCCATTCCCATTAGAAGTAAGTGTCCGTCCAAACTCTGATATAAAGAATGTGGTGACATTGTCTGATATGTTCATATCATTCATCGAAGCCATAAACTCACCGCAGGCATCATCGACTACAGATAACATGTATTCCTGATTAAGGAGTAATTCGTCATGGTGATCCCATCCTCCAAATTCTACAAAAAATATTTGCCTGTTCATACCCAATGCCTGCCTGGCAGCAATGGTTTTAGCTACCATTTGAAAGCTTTGAGAAAGGCGATTATCGCCAAAATAAGTATTCAATTGGACATTGGCGATGGCTTGATTAAAAGCCTCTCCACCATCTTTTGCTTTTTTTATGATATCGATGTAAGTCTTTTTAAAAGCATCGGCATAGTATTGATCGATCATATTATCAATTGCCTGACTTCTCATATTTGACATTTGCCAATCGCCCTGGTTATATCCATTTATCGTGGGAGATCCATGAATGGGATCCACTGTGTATTCAATGGTGTTGTTACCGGTTTGGAATACATTGGTACCTGCCAGAGATATATTCATAGAAATTGCATCCCCCTGATTAACATTAGCAGCAGTGAACATATCAGCTAACCTTCCACCCCAACCCTGAGCTACCCTGTCATGTGGGACGCATGTTTGCCAATGCATGATTTGATCAGCATGGGAAAATAACCCCAAAGGGAGTTGGGCCGTACCATTATAAATGGACGATTTGTCCACTCCGTTGATCATGGATCCCACATTGCAAATAAATGCCAATTCACCAGATTGAAAAAGTGATTGAACGTTGGGCATAACGGGGTGGACTCCGAGGCTTTTTTCTGTATAATTGGTTGGGGTAATGGGGAGAATACTTTCATTTGGGATGGCCAGATTAGATCGGGTGGTTTGATATTCTCCCCATTCTGCTGCCCCACGCGGAATGAGCAAATTAAACGAATCAGCACCGCCGGTTAAAAATACGCACACCAATGCTTTATAGTCGTCAGGGGGTTTTGGACCCAGATTGAGAATGGAAGCGGCATTGATCAATTTCAGATTGAGTAGTGTAGATTGTAAGGTTGAATATCCTACACCGGCACATGCCGCCTGGTATATGAATTTTCTTCTGGAAACATTATTTTTCATTTTTATCGATTATTGTTGTTGAATTAAAGGAGAGCAACCTGTCTTTTTTATTATTTCATTACGTTGTAGTCTGGACTAATTAAAAGCAGATAGAGGCCAAGTTGTGCCCGATCCCTTTGGTAATTACCCCAGGTAAGTCCCATTAATGCTTCTCTGATAATAGAACGGGTTGTATCAGAAAGCTGGCCATGGGTAAATAATCGATCGTATTCATTAATCAGGTCATCCGGATGCTCTGCCAGAACTTCAAAAGGAGAAAAATCGACATAAATAGGTGTATCTATCTGGTCTCCTTCCCAACTGTACATCAGAACCCACCACATTAGCCATTGGTTGACTTTGTTGATGTAATTGATGGAAGTAGTGGTATTGTGTATTTTAAATTCCGGAGCCACTTTCCCTTCATTGGCTATGGGTCCTGTAGGTTGATGATCGGGTAGAAAAAAATTAAATACGGATGGCGAAGCCAGTGGATGTTGTTTCAACTCATTTGCACTATCATATCCATTGTTCCAAAATCTACCATAAGGTGAGTCTTTAGGTATCATTCTGGCCACTTGTGTGTATCTAATTATAGGTTCTCTTAACCTGCTGGATGCTTCATCCAGTGCATAGTTTCCACTCCTGGCTTCTTCATCCAATAAAATGGCTTTTATGACAAATTTCATATCTCCTCTTTGACCGCCTGTCAGTCCATTGAATGCATTGCTTACTCGTTGAATATAAGCAGGAGAAGGATTTGATTTGACCAGACGTTGTATCAGGCGGTAGGCCAGAAAAGGTCCGACATTGGGGTGTTGAAATAAATTATCAATGCCATTGTTGATGTCTTGTAATCCGGTTTGACCACCAGGTACAGTAAACCCATTTAGAAGTTGCTTGGGACCAGGTTCATGATGGTTCTCATACATTTGCAAGGGAACAGTAGGGTCTATTCCCCAAATGCTAAGTCCAAAATAGGGTTCATTGGTCCAGGTAACATTAGAGTTAATGGCACCCGCTCCCAATCCCGTGAATACCTTGGCAAAACTACTCACAACATCATTGTTATACGTGGGAATGGGTTGACCATCCTGCATTTGACGGCTGCCATCTTCATTTAACTCAAAAAGTCCAATAGTAAAAAGTTGCATAATCTCTCTTGCATAATTTTCATCGGGTCTTTGGTTTAAAGCAGGATTGGATTTTGGGTTATTCAGGTGGCTCAAATAATAGGCCATTGATGGATGCAATGTCACATCATAAAGTAAATCTCTGTAATTTCCAAAAGAATGTTCCAGCAACAAGTCGTAATAATCAGTGAGAAAATAGGCGTAACCACTCAAATCTGAATTCATAGAAATGACCAGGATTTCACTTAATGCGAGAGCAATTTTATGTCTTAAAAGATCATTATTGGTCATATTGGTCTGCCACCAGGAATAATTGAAATCCAAAGCATAGGGACCAAAGATTTCGTTTGGATCTTGCCCAATATCTATTCTGGCTTGCCGTCTTTCTTGCCAAATGCTTTGCATGGCAGGAGTGAGATACGATGCAGGAATTTGAAACTGCTGATCTATCCAACCCTCATAACCCAATTCAAGAACTTGTTGAATGTGTTCTTTTTCAAATCCTATGGAAGCCTGGGATAAAAACCGTGATGCCTCAAAATAAGGCACATCCATTCCCTGACCATTGATGGTGGATATGGCTTGGGTGTTGTAAAACTGACTGCTCGATGTTACGGATATCCCGTTGCTTTGACCCGCACCTATATAGTCCGAATGTTGCGAAATTAATGGGTTAAAAAAAAGTGAGGTGATAAGTAGTTGTATAAATAAACGCATATGACTATGGAATTTTGATGTTCAGTAGAATAACTTCCTCCTACATCCGGATAATGTTCAGCGTAAAAATATAACTAAAATCATATCAAAATATCAGTAAATACCCTGAAAAATGGATATGTTTTAATATTCTTTTGTGATTCATAAGATTCAATATCAATAAAACGTTGACTAACTTTATTCTTATTATTCTTATGATCATTTCAAAGTTAAATTTTTTTCTCTTTTTATATAACTAAATAAGATACAAAAGCAATTCATTTTACGTAATACCCGGTATGGAACTTAAGAATTACTTTTTCCCGGCCATTTTTCTAATTATTATGGTCTTTGCATCCCGTTATGCATTGAATATTGTCAAGTTATCAGAAGAGCAGACTGAGTTAAAAGAACAATACGCTCAGGTCAACAGGATTAATTATGGACTATTTAATATTCAGCTATGGAAGCAAAAGGCATTTGATATTTTTAGGATGCGTGCTTCTAGTTTTACTATTTCACCGCAGGTATATCAAGATGTAGAGGAGCAATTGGTGGTTTATCTCGATGGTATATACAGGGAATACATTGAATCGGGTCTGCTTTTCAATCAAATGTTGAAGGATGCGGAGAGCTCTGGTAAAATCAATCCATTTTTATCAAACATTATCAAGGAGAATATCGATGAGCAGATAAAAAATCTCAATATCAGGGCAAGACTTCCCGATATTGCCAAATCACTTGCCCTGGAATTAAAAAGCAATGAACCAAGGCTCAAATTGTACATAGCCCAAGGCTTGGAGTCCATGTTATTTGAGGGAGAAGGTGCCGGTTATATAGATCCCCGTGCAGGTTTTTTTTACAGGATGGGCTATCAGAGCATCGATGACTACAATGTGGGCACTCAGGCTAGAATACAAGAATTAGACAAAGAATTAAATTCGTATTTAAAGCTAATATATTTTCTATTGCTGGGCAGTGTCATTGTTTTGTTGTTTTCACAAAAATGGATTGGACAAAAGGCAGCCATTTCTATGATTACTGTTATATCTATTCTGTTTTTAGCCTTAGGGGTTTCTTTACCTATGATTGATATTGATGCTCGTCTAAATGGATTTCGGATGAATATCCTGGATAGTAACATTGAATTTGAAGAGCAATTTTTATACTACCAGAGTAAATCGATTATGGACGTCACCTGGACTTTGTTGGAAGGCAGGGGCATAGATTTAAAAATTGTTGGACTTTTAGTCTTGTTGTTCAGTATTGTGATACCGCTCATTAAGTTGGTATTATCGAGTTTATTCATGTATACCCAAAGGATACAGCATAGTTTAGTAGTTCAATGGATCATTTTTTATCTCGGTAAATGGAGTATGGCCGATGTATTTGTGGTAGCCATGTTTATGTCCTACATAGGTTTTCACGGTGTAATCACTTCCCAATTAAATGAGATTACAGCAAATCAAACCGGCTATGCAGTTGAGACCCTCAATTACAGTAAGTTATCACCGGGAGCTTTATTTTTCACTACGTATTGTATCTTGTCTATAATAACAGGCCTGCTTATACACAGATGGTATAAGTCTGAAGAATTAAAGCAAAAGGCTGCATAAATCTTTATAACAAGTGTTTATTCAGGAGTACTTTCTGCTACCATAGCTTGTTGATTAAAATTGTCAACCTCTCTGTCTATATAATACAAACTTTGTCCTCCTTCACCAATTAACTTGATTCTGTCAATAATAGATATTATAGTGGTTTCTTCTTCGCGTTGCTCTTCTACATACCACTCCATAAATTTCAAAGTGGAATAATCCGAAACTCTATAGCACTCATCCACAATCTTATATATGGCATCTGTGACGCTTTTTTCTTGTTTAAGGACATTGTCAAAGACTTCTCTTATATTCCTGTGGTCTGTTGGCGGTCTGGAAATTTCAGGAGTGATGGGCATAGAATTGCATTCAGCAATGTATTCGTAAATTTTGAGCATATGCATTCTTTCTTCTTCTGATTGGCGCAGAAAAAAGTTTTTGCATCCCACTAGAGCCTGACTGTCACACCAATAAGCCAAAGCCAGGTAATAGGAAGAAGCGTATGATTCGTATTCGATTTGTTTATTTAATACTTCGAGTACGGTTGGATTGAGTGTCATGATATTATTTTTTGATTTACTTGGGTTGTAACATCAGGCACATATAGTTTGTTTTGAAACCAAAGGCTTGATTATTTGTCTGGTATCAATTAAGATTCAATCTTAATATAAAGTATATGTAAATACACAAAAGTGTCTCTTAATCCAAAAAAGTTATCTCTATTTGATTTACCGATCTAAACTATGTAGAAGTGAGATCATTGATAATCAATAAATTGATGCTTGGTTTTGTATACAATGATCTTAATATCACTAGTTGGATTTGTATACCAGAGTTTTGGCTATAATGTCATGTAATGCCTGCTTCCTGTCCGTAAATGCAGCCATTATATAGCCTACCATAAATATCAGGCCTGATATAATTTTTGAAAAGAAGCGAACAGAAGCCTGGGTAAAGTTAATTCTTTCGCCATTTTCCATAGTCACGTATAAGCGCATGGCTCTTTTACCTAATGTAGCCTGGTGTATTGAAGACTCTTGAAGTGCATAATATAGCCATGACCCAATAACAGCTACAAATAAAATCAACATAAAACTACCTCCAAGTGCAAAAGGAGAAATACTGTCTGCATCATCTGCCATAATAAGGACGGGTCCCACAGTAAAGATTCCCATAATAAAAATGAAAAAGTAAAAGACTACATTCAGAATAATTCCATCTATCAAATAAGCGACAAAACGCAACCAAAATCCAGCGTATTCGTCATAATCCCGATATTGATCTTCCATAGCTTAGAGATATTAATTAAGTGTAATGATTGAATAATTAAAATTTCCATGAAAATAATAATAATCATGTAAAATAATAATTCCTCTTTAAAAAATAATACAGTGTTAAGTTAACACTTCAAGAAAAAATGTATAAAACTTCTGAATGCATAAAAAAAGAATGGCAACCCATGAGAAGAGTTGCCAATCATAACCTTAATGAATTAGACGAAAACTGAGAATACTAATAAATAGTATATATGATACAAATTTATATATATTTATTGAATTACCAAACATTATAAGAAATAATATATAAAAATTTTATTAATAATATAATAGCTGTAAATCAATATGATTCATAACTATTTAAGTATAAAATATTTGCACAGCTTGAAATAAAGCTATAGTTTATATATTTAATTTTATATGATATAGAATAAAACATAATGTAAAAGCTTATAATATCGAATCGGGGTACTTAATATCGCGAATTGGTTATTGTAAGTTAAAGCCTGAACAGAAGTCTTGCTTCCTATCCCATCAACTTGCCTGGGCTTGATGATTATGTCATTCGTCAACTTTTCTAAGGTTTCACAGTTTAAATACTTATAAGCAGAATACCATTTTATTTCTGAATTAATAGAAAAGTATAATTTATTTGATATGAGTATGTTTGGTTGGCTAAAGAAAAAAAGTGAAAAGGAAAATCTTGAAGCGGAATACAGGAAACTCATGGAAGCTTCATACAGACTCTCCCATACCGATAGGAGAGCAAGTGATGCCAGAAGGGTGGAAGCAGATGAGGTTTTAAAGAAAATAGAGTCTTTATCTGAAAATTAAACAATTGGAAAGGTGTTACCCATCATCCCATTGTACCCTTTATAAGGCCTCCGTCAACGCTGATGGTTTGCCCGGTTACATATCCAGAGAGTGGACTAAGTAACCATAAAGCCAATGAAGCGAAATCTTTAGGTCTTCCAAGATAACCCACTCTGGTTTCCTCCTCAAATTCTGATTTGGCCTCGTGGGGAGTGATACCCAAAAGCATGGATTTATGAGTAAACAATCTCTCCATTGCAGGAGTGGCGTGGTAGCCAGGAGCCAGAATATTAAGCGTTACCCCGCTTCGGGCAATTTCCTGAGACAGCGTTTTTACAAATCCGACTACAGCCAAACGAAGTGAATTACTCAATACCAGGTTTTCAATAGGTTGTTTCACAGAGGCGCTTTCTATATAGACAATCCTTCCGTAATGCTGTTGGAGGAATAAGGGTAATAACTCTTTAGTGATTTTCACCTTCCATCGTAAAATGCTTTCATAAGCGGTGTCCCAATGACTTATTTCTGTGGTGACAAATGACATAGCAGGCGGTCCACCGGAATTGACGAGCATCCCACTTAAATATCTATCTCCCACCAATCTTTTAACCTGCGATAATACTGCATCGGTAGTGATATCTCCCGGAAGCATTTCTATCTGGTCGGGATATTTTTCTTTTAATTGTGTAAGGCGATCTTTTCCCCTTGCATTCGCAATAACAATGGCTCCTTCGTCTATTAACATCTGAGCAACCTGCCCTCCGAGCCCACTGGTGGCACCGGTCACAATGAATAGTTTATTTTTTAATTCCAGATCCATATTTTACATAAGTTTATCGAGAAATCTATAAAATTCTCTTTCCATAATTGAATAATCTCCATCGACAAAAAATAGGCGTTTTACCTGATTCATAACTTCTTTTTTTTGCTCCACAGTAGGAAAATAAACTCCTTTAAAAGAAAGTATGGTCTCCAGAGTCTCATAGTCGCTAAGTTTATCCAATTCTGTATGCATTTTTACTACGAGTTCCGCTCCAAATTTTTCATTGAGTTTATGTCTCTCCTCCTCTGAAAACTCCATATCAACATATGAAGCATGAAGAAGTAAAAAACACAAGAATTCATCGTAATTCCAGTTTGGCATTGTATCGTTCATGGAAATTATTCGATTTATTATTACTGCAATGAATTATTGTTATATAACACCTAACTTTTTACCTACAATTGTAAATGATTCGATGGCCTTATCAATTTGCGAATGATTGTGTCCGGCAGAGATTTGCACCCTGATCCTGGCTTTATTTTTTGGCACCACAGGAAAGAAAAAGCCAATAACATATATTCCTTCTTTTAAAAGCTCATCAGCAAATTTTTGGGACAATGAGGCGTCGTACAACATAACCGGCACAATGGGATGGTCTCCGGGTATAATATCAAAACCGGCATCTTTCATTCCTTTTCTAAACCTCGAAGTATTTGATTCCAGTCTGTCGCGCAATGCTGTACTGCCAGACAGTATATCCAATACACTTAAAGAAGCACCTACGATGGATGGCGCAAGCGTGTTGGAAAACAAATAAGGTCTGGATTTTTGCCTGAGAATTTCAACCACTTCCTTTTTTGCTGCGGTAAATCCTCCGGAAGCGCCACCCAGTGCCTTGCCGAAAGTGCCTGTGATGATGTCTAATTTGCCGAACACCCCGCAATGTTCAGCACTTCCTCTACCTTTTTTACCAATAAAGCCCGTAGCATGACAATCATCAACCATAACCAATGCTCCATATTTATTGGCTAACGCTACAATTTCATCAATTTGAGCAATGATTCCATCCATTGAAAAGACACCATCCGTTGCGATCATAATTCTGCGGGCACCTGCTTTTTTTGCTTCTTTTAGTTTTTCTTCAAGATCATTCATGTCATTATTGACATACCTGTATCTCTGGGCTTTGCATAAGCGGATACCATCGATGATAGAAGCATGATTAAGCTGGTCGGAAATAATTGCGTCTTCAGGACCGAGTAAAGGTTCGAATAAACCTCCGTTCGCATCAAATGCGGCGGCGTAAAGGATGGCATCTTCCGTACCGACGAATGCCGCTATTTTCTTTTCAAGTTCTTTATGAATATCCTGGGTACCGCATATAAACCTCACTGACGACATGCCATATCCATGGCTGTCTATAGCTTTTTTGGCAGCGTCTATCACATCTGCATGCGACGACAGACCCAGGTAATTATTGGCACAAAAATTCAATACATCACTTTGTTCCGTTGTCGTGATACTGGCAGATTGAGGAGTGGTTATTATCCTTTCTTTTTTGAATAAACCCTGTTCTTTCAAATCGGTTAATTCTTTCTCCAGATCTTTATAAAAATTTTCTTTCATTTTTATCTATTAGATTTTACTTTTATTAAAGTAGATGTTCCAAAATATGCAAAGATAGAAAGTATAGGTGAGTATTGTCTGTACTTTTTAGTGACATCTCACCGCTTTTATACAATTATATCTTGGCAAAACCTTATCCATATTCTTGAAACCTAAAGGCATTTTTACTAAAAATACAACCTTTTGATTTGAAAAATCATGTCTTCTGTCATTTTTGACAAATCGTATTCATGATTCCAATTCCAATCATTTCTTGCCATGCTGTCATCGATACTTTCTGACCAGGCTTCTGCTATTTTTTGCCTGAAATCCGGTTTGTAATCTATTTTAGCATCTGGTACATGTTTCAATATTTGGGCATATAATTCTCCAGGAGTAAAGCTCATGGCAGCAAGGTTATAACTGGTTCGCACTGAAATGCGATTCGCTGGTGTTTCCATAAGTTCAATAGTAGCTCTTATAGAATCGGGAATATACATCATGGGAAGCCTGGTATTTTCACCCAGAAAACAAGTATATGTGTTCCCTTTTAATACGTCGTGAAAAATCTCCACGGCGTAATCAGTAGTACCTCCATGTGGTATGGATTGATATCCAATAATTCCAGGGTAGCGAATGGAACGTACATCCACTCCAAATTTCATGTGAAAGTAATTACACCAAAGTTCACCTGCGACCTTGCTCATACCGTACACTGTTTCAGGAGTCATGGGAACATCCTGGGCCGTATGACTCCGGGGTGTAGTGTGGCCAAATACCGCAATGGTACTTGGGAAAAACACTTTGTTTAACTTTTTCTCTTTTGCCAATTTAAGAATGGTGAGTAGCCCATTGAGATTTATGTTCCAGGTTTTCATAGGATTCCACTCACCACTGGCTGAAAGTATAGCGGCAAGATGATATACCTGAGTAATGTGGTAGTCTTCTACAATCTCGAATAGCCTTGTTTCATTTAATATATCCAGGAAGACATATGGGTCATTATCTTCTGAAGATTTTACAATATCAGAAGCAATCACGTTTTCATTACCGTATACTTCTCTAAGAGCTGCCGTTAATACTTTGCCTATCTGACCATTAGCTCCGGTTATCAGTATTTTTTCTTTACTCATCATTCTTAATAAGGTTTCTGTACATTAAAGTTGGATAAAAGATTTGAATGATTCCTTTACTCTATACTACATCAGGGTCTTCCAATGAAAACATAAAGATATAGCTTTATATCAGGGATATGGTAAAGAAGGCTTCAATTTTGAGGAAAGTCGGGGAGCTTTTCCATGTAGGCATAAGTGCTGTTGATGGCGTCGATTTTTACACAACAGCTATCGATACCATTGGTCACCAGCAAGTAAGGGGCTTTTAATGCAAAATTATAGATAGAGATTTGATCCATGACTCGTTGGTTTATAGGGTGCTTGTGTGATTTGCATTCAATGAGTAGAAAAGGTTGAATATTTCTGTCATATACGATCATATCAAATCTTTTTTTAACACCGTTCACATCGATCATCTTTTCAATCTGTAAGAGATTAAACGGGTAGTCCTTTCGGTCAGAAAAGTATTCGAGTAAGAGTTGACGAACAAATTCTTCAGGTTTGAGAACGATAAATTTTTTTCTCAATTTGTCTTTGATAAATGTTTGAAGACCTTCTCTTTTTATAATAAGTTGGTCCCTATACCTATGAAGTTCAAGATCTATGATCACGCCTCCTTCGATATTTCATTATTCTTTACGTCGTCTACTTTAATGCGTTCCTTTAGTTGGGATGCAAAGAAATTAAAATCTTTCCTGATGATCTTGGTTTGGATTTGTACCATCTCATATCCAGCTGTAGTAAAGGCATCAATAGCATTTAATTGCCATAAGTAATAAGAATACATTTCGGGTTGTAAAATATGATCTTGGTAGAGTAATATCTTTTTACTGTCTATGTCTAAAATGGATTCGGTAATGGATTCATAGATCTGATCAGTTAGATTTACCTCTTTTATGCCATTGCCATCAAAAATAGACCATAATTCATCCGACAACACGGGATTGAGCAAACTGATGATATTATGATGATTCACATTGAAAATACGAATATTTGGATGTATGGATAAAAGGATTTTAGCCAATTTTTTAGCTGCCTTTAATCTCTCAGAAACAGGCAGTTCGATGATGGATTTGTCATAATTGTATTGATGAATAAGCAATTTGGCAGCCTTGTTTTTGTCATCTAACTTAATGCCCGTATCATTACACACTTTGAAGCTTTCGGATAAAGGAGTAAAAAATGAAGATTTCCTTTCGAGAATGGTATATTTTTCAACAAAATTAAAAATTTCGGTACCTTCCACATACACTTGATCCCAATTACCATCTTTTAGCAGGCGGTTGGACTTGAGAAGTTTTGAAGAAAGAATTATGACCGGAAAATAAGCAGTCAACATTTCTTTTTCTGACCAAATCATGTCAAAAGCTCTGATATGATCTGGATTTTTCTTTTTAAAGAGATTTTGATATGCATTCTTATTTCTGGTTTTACATAGTTCTGTGCATTGTTGCCTCTTTTCAGCAAACATCTCCTCTACCTTCAGAGGAAACTCTGTTTTAATCGAATCTACTTGAAGCTTTTGTTTAATCAGTAAATCTTCTAATATGATGGTGTAAGGATGATCGTATTTCATCAGTAGTTTCTCTAAATACCATTTTTCGAAAAGAGGTATCCAATCCTTGACTTCATGTCTTTTCAGAATATCTATGATTTGCCGAAATGCCAGGGGTTGTTGATTATAAAACGATTCCCATAGAACCATTTCGGTGCTTTCTCTGATGTAACTTAATAGTACCTTTATATTTTTTAAAATATTTTGCAGTTGATTGTACTGATTATACGTACTCATTCCAGTATTTTCAAACACTTCTTTGAAAATTCCACTTTCGTGGATCTCAGAAAACAAGATATTGATGTACTGGTCTATATTTTTTAATTGATCACTATCGCTGTTGTTTTTGTTCAGGCTTTTAACCATACGCACGGTGATGAGTTCCGATTTGTTCCTCCAGTCGTCGAGTTGTGATTGGATATGTAAGAGCTCAGCCAGGATCATTTCCCCATTCCATTCTAATGAATGCTTATTGTCTAATTCAAAAAGTATATTTTTTTCTATTTTTTTCCTTAAGGAAGTGTATTGTTTTCCTAACGTCACATCCTTATTTGACCCCAATGAAAATATCCCATTTTTTGATAGTGTTTGGCTATGAACCCTGGCCTGATTGAGTAATAAATGTACTTCATCAATAAATGTACACGCATCTAAAAATTCCCACTGAATCTGGTTTATGATTTTGTTCCTATACCTTTCAAATTCCGACTCCAAATCGTGGATGATTTGTTCCAGTTTGATCTTGAAGCGGATCAGGCTCTCTTTAAGCAAATTGATCTTTTTCTCGTTCTCTATGGATATGTTGAATTTTGAAAGAATGTTTTCATTGATATACGTCTTATGACTGTATAGTGATTTTGCTTCTTCGATCCTTCCCCTGATGTGCCAAAATTCTTTTTGGGTAAGCTGTAATTCAATGCCTTCCAGACCGGTATGGAAAATTTTATCTGTTCTATCCCGAATCATAGCCAGATCCATCCATTTTCTTTCACCAAAAATTTTCTTTGTCAGAGATTGATAAGCCGATTTGATTTTTTGATCATCGGCTTCCATAACAGAACTAAGATTCGTGAATGATTTTACCGATTGAGTGAGATTTTTATAATGGGTTCTTGCGGTAGCTACTTGAGACTCATGGAGAAAGTCATCATTTTGAAGTCTCAATATATAGGGCAAGAGATGGAAATCAATCAAATTCTGAACCACAAGATCGCCTATTTCTTCAGACTCTATGACCAAAAGGGTTCTTTTGCCTCTGCTGAGATGTTCAATTATAGAAAAGGCGATGGTTTCAGCTAGATTGAGCTTGTCGAGATACTGTATCACAGATATCTTGTTTTCCGCGATGGTTTTCAGTGCATGATCCTGTTCCTTTGAGAGTGGTAATACGTGATGTATAGTATTGCAATGGCTTATCACTGCATCTGATTTCTGAGTATTGACTATTTCTTTGTTTTCCATATAAGTGACATTGCGACCCGGCTTTTATTTTATTTTCACAAATAGCTTTATAAAATAAATGAGGAGTACTTGTTTCAATTTTCTTTAAACGCAAACCATTTGATCTGAATTTACCAATGCAATTACCTTTGTTTGAGATCAAATGGTACAAGACAAACAAATATAAAAATATTTAATATATAAGTATTAGGTATACCGCAATTATTTTTTTAAATGACTTCATTATTTCAATTCTAAATACTCACCCAGGTATGGATTGGATGTTAACAGCCCATTTTTTCCATCAATTTTGTTGTCCCTTTAACTAAACATCAGTTTACTATTACAAAAGCGGTTTAATGGATAAAATATTGTCTTAAATTTCATTTTATAAGCTGAGGTCTTTGACTGTACCATCTTAGATAATACCTTTCTGGAAGTAATAGCGTTTTTTTAGAAGTAACTATTTTTGAAACCTTTAACCCTTATTTCACAATGGCTTAACAATGAGGAAAAGTAGCAAAGCCGAACAACTATCGAAGACGGGGATTTTCTATTGTATAAACCGGGTTAAAGGAATAAGTAATATTGTTCATATCTTTGGTTTTGCCTTTAATTGTAGTAGTAGGAGTAGTATATTATAATAATGAAATGATTTTATTTTAAAATTCACTGTAATGAATATGAAACAGTAAAAAGATGGATGGAAAGCTTGGAACCATTTTGATCGTGGATGATAATGAAGATATTTTGCATGCTGCACGGATATTTTTAAAACGGCATTTTAGGAGAATTGACATTGAAACCAATCCCGTGATGATCCCAACACTCATCCAAAACGATCAATACGATGTCATTTTGCTGGACATGAATTATAACCTGGATGTGAGTAGGGGTCATGAGGGTTTTTACTGGCTTGACAGAATTCTGAAAATAGATCCAGGGGCAGTAGTAGTGATGATTACAGCCTATGGAGATGTGCATATGGCGGTTAAAGCCATTAAAGAGGGTGCTACAGATTTTGTACTGAAGCCCTGGGAAAATGAAAAGCTGTTGGCTACCATCAATGCTGCAATGAACCTCAAAAACGCCAACAGGGAAGTCAGTGACTTAAAAGAACATAAAAGGAAAATTTATTCTGATCTGGACAAATCCTTCTCCCATATCATTGGTCAGAGTGAATCGATGCAAAGAATTTTCAATACCATTGACAGAGTAGCAAAAACAGAAGCGGGAATTCTGATATATGGTGAAAATGGAACGGGTAAAGAACTCATAGCCAGAGCTATACACAGGCAGTCATTGAGATATTCTGAAGCTTTTGTAACAGTAGATTTAGGATCCATCCCCGAGTCATTGTTTGAAAGTGAGTTATTTGGTCATATGAAAGGGGCGTTTACAGATGCCAAGGAAGACAGACCAGGACGAATTGAAATGGCTCACAAAGGCACTTTATTTCTGGATGAGATTTCCAATATTTCCATGAACCAGCAAACCAAACTATTACGTGTATTGCAGACAGGGAAGTTTAACCGGATTGGTAGTAATAAAGAAAATGTAACGGATATCCGTTTAATCAGCGCGACAAATGTTTCTTTACATGAAATGATTAAGGAATCTAAATTTCGACAGGACTTGTTATACCGTATAAATACCATTGAAATCTCCATTCCACCATTAAGGGAGAGGCTGGAAGATTTACCGCTTATAGTTGAGCATTATATTAAAGTGTATGCTGGAAAATACAAAAAGGAAATATATAAAGCCAGTGAAGCGGCACTTAAAAGGCTGCAAAAATATCCCTGGCCAGGGAATATTCGCGAATTGCAGCACAGTGTTGAAAGAGCAGTCATTCTGAGTCATCAATCCGTACTGCAGCCAGAAGACTTTTTTGCACCCAAAATGGCACAACCGGAGACCAGTTCTAAACAGAATCCCGATATCGATCATTTAAATATTCAGGATCTGGAAAGAATGCTCATAAGAAAAGCACTCCAAAAGAACAACGGCAATATCACTATGGCGGCAAAGGAATTGGGACTAACGCGTTCGTCCCTTTACAGAAGGCTTGAAAAATATGGCATATAATGCGAAATTCATCGTACAATACAAAGCATAAAATTTGATTTTAAAGCATTTTACGGTAGGTATATTTATTAGACTCTTATTGATGGGCATCGTTATGTTCCTACTTATCAAGTTTTGGTACATTAACGAAAACACCCTGAGCATCTTTGTATTGTTGACCGCACTGGTTTACTTGTTTTTCGAACTCATTCGATATGTCAATGTCACCAATAAGAAGGTCAGTAAATTCCTCGATTCGGTAAAGTATGCAGATTTTGTTTCGGGATATACTGCGGATAATGATAAAGGAGCTACTTACAGAGAGCTCAACCGATCCCTCCATGAGGTGATGAATGTTTTTAGAAAAACAAGATTGGAAAAAGAAGAACACCTGCTTTTTGCTTCAATGATTTTGGAGCACATACATACAGGCATCATTTCATTTGATTATGAAGGTAACATCGGCGTTTATAACCGAATGGCAAAAGAGCTATTACAAAAGGAAAACATGAGAAAGATTTCCGAAATAAAATATGACTACCCCAAATTGTACAAGCATTTATTGAGGATGGATTATGGCTCTGATGTACTTGTCAGAATGGATGCCAATGTGCAGTTATCGCTAAAAATGACATCCATCAAAATGAAAGGCAAAGAATGGAAGGTGGTAGCCCTTCAGAATATTTATTCAGAATTGGAGCAAAATGAACTGGAGGCCTGGCAAAACCTCACCCGTGTTTTACGACATGAAATTATGAATTCTATCACTCCTATATCCACGCTCACTTCTACGTTGAAAGACATATTGAAAAGTGACTCATTTAAAAACGAAAAGGTGTATAGTATTCCTGAAGAAAGTTTTGACGACCTCACTCTTGGTTTGAAAACGATTGAAAAAAGAAGCGAAGGCCTGATCAGATTTGTTGAAGCCTATCGCAACTATACCAATATTCCACATTTAAATATGGAATCCATGGAAATCAATGAATTGGTCAATGAAATGATGGAACTATGGAAACAGGATTTGAAAAACGCCGACATCCAAATCACCAGGCAGGCTAATCCTGCGAGTCTGTTTGTCAAGGTGGATAAGCAACTGATCCATCAGGTATTACTGAATATGATGAAAAATGCCAAAGAAGCTTTAGTAGGTATAGAGGATAAAGAAATCACTATTGCCATCATGGCAAAACCTAAAACGGTAGAATTGAGTATTCGCGATAATGGTCAGGGAATAGATGATGAAGATTTAAAAAGAATTTTTGTTCCTTTTTACACTACGAAGGCAGGTGGATCTGGAATAGGACTATCCTTATCTCAGCAAATCATGCACCTTCACCAAGGAAATATTCGCGTGGATTCCGCAACAGGTAAAGGAGCGCTGTTTAATTTAAGCTTCCCCCGCATTACCGAAGTTGTACATGATCCATTTTTCGCAACAGCTGATGTAGGCAAAAAGGATTAAAATTGGGCGAAAAAAGCATCGAATTTACAATTGCAATGTATTGTTTTGGAAATGGCTTAATGATCCTCCAGATAACCAAATTTACCCATGTTGTAATCCTGGATTGCTTCGGATATTTCTTGTCTTGTATTCATGACAAACGGGCCATGTGCTACTATGGGTTCCTTTATGGGTTCACCACTGATTATCAAAACAATGGCATTTTTCTCAGCTTCAATTAAAAAGGACTCTCCGTCATTCTTCAATAAAGCAAAGTGGTCTGAGTTGACTACAACATCGCTATTAATTTGAATACTTCCTTCAACCACCAATAAACCTGTATTGTAATGAGAGGGCAAACTGAATTCTGTTTTGCCTCCTTTTTGTAAGAAGACATTATATAAATGCACAGGAGTAAATGTAGAAGCCGTACCTTCTACACCCATAAACTCGCCAGCTATGATCTCTACTCTTCCTGCTTCTCCGGGTAAAGTATACGTGGCGATGTCCTTGTGAGAAATAGCCTGATATTTGGGCTTAGTCATTTTATATTTAGCCGGTAGATTGACCCAGAGTTGAACCATCTGAAATTCACCGCCCTCACGACTAAAATTCTCTTCATGGTACTCTTTATGAAGAATTCCAGAGGCCGCCGTCATCCATTGGACATCGCCTTCACAAATGACTCCACCACCACCACTGCTGTCATGGTGGGCAATTTTTCCTTTATAAGCGATGGTCACGGTCTCGAATCCCCGATGCGGGTGCACGCTTACACCTCTCGCCTTTTCTGATGGAGGGAAGTAATATTTTGAATTGTAATCCAACATGATAAAAGGATCCATTCTGAACATGCTGATCTGATTTCCACCCGGAATAAAGTTATGAACTCTAAATCCATCTCCCACAAAATGGGGTTCTCTCGGAGGTAGTACTAATTCTATGCTTCTTTTTTTCATTTCCAATACTATTTATAAAGTAGGGTCAAGTTTATAATACATTGTAGTTTTTCCATATTTGAAGAGTACAACTGCAAAGTGATATTCAGTGTTTATGAAAATTGCATTCTTTTGAAAATCTTTAAGCCGTTTTGTGTACCATGAAGTTTTTCTGTCAGAGGAAGCCGTGTTTCAACCCGATAATTCAAAACCATTACTCCTGAACTTTAAACTGATAAACCATGTAAGAAAGTTAGAATATATTTTCAATCTGGAAAATATCAAGCCTGAGAAAAAGTATAATCTGGATTGTTATATGTCGGGTTTTTAGTATTTTGCACTTCAAAGGCTCAGTAAGCCATTAAAAATATAATTTAAGTTATGAAAGATAAAGTTGCTATTGTGACGGGTGCAGCTTCGGGTATAGGTAAAGCCTGTGCCCTTGCATATGCCCGTGAAGGCGCTAAGGTAATAGTTTCGGATATTCAGGAGAAGGAGGGAAAGGATGTAGCCAATCAAATTATAAGTCAGGGCGGGAAAGCAAAATTTATATTGTGTGACATATCCAAACCTGAGCAATGCCAACATCTTGCCGCCGAGGCTGTTGCTGTTTTTGGACGCCTTGATTATGCCTGTAACAATGCGGGAATTGGGGGCGAACAAAATCCTACCGCTGATTATTCCCTGGAGTCCTGGTCTTTTGTGATTGGCATCAATTTATCCGGGGTGTTTTATTGTATGAAATATCAAATTCCCCAAATGTTGAAGTCTGGCGGTGGGTCAATTGTGAATATTTCTTCTATACTTGGAAGTGTCGGATTTGCTAATTCTCCTGCCTATGTTGCTGCCAAACATGGAGTGAACGGTCTTACTAAAACGGCGGCTCAGGAATACGGTGCAGCCGGAATAAGGATAAATGCCATCGGCCCGGCCTTTATAAATACGCCTTTATTAAAGGATTTACCCAAAGATATGTTAGACACTCTGGTCACTTTGCACCCTATTGGAAGATTGGGCGAATCGGAAGAAGTGGCAGAAATGGTCATATGGTTGAGTTCCGACAAAAGTTCTTTTGTGACGGGTGCCTATCTTCCAATCGACGGAGGTTATTTATCCCGATAAACTGACCTTTGCCTTTACGGATATAGGAGAAAGACAGTTAAATTTACATTCTTGTATTAACTTTTTGAGTTAGAAAGGAACCGCTAGTGTCGTGTCACATGTATCCTGACGGTTAAGTCGCAGCTATTTTTCTGGCTGTTGAGAATAAAAATCCGCGCATCCGCCTCTGGCGGACGTAAGGATTTTTTTCCGAAAACAGGCTGGAAAAGAGCAAGACTTGGACTGTCAAGAATATGTGTGACACGACACTAGTGTCTCGCCAGGTTGTTTAACAAAAATAAAGCCCTGCATATCTGCATGGCTTTACATTAAATCATTAATTTTAATTCTTAATTACGGAGTACTCTTTTTATTGACCATTTCGATATTGGCAAAGGAAGGCTCCAGTTCGATCATGTCTCGCATGATTTGCATGGTTTCAAAGAGATAGAAATCCTTTTGAACATCTTTAAGCCATTCTGTATTCCTTGAAGTTCTGCTTTCATCTGAAAGCAGGTAGCCTTCATCAGCTGTCAGATTTTTTACATTCCAGTTTTCCAGATCGTTTTCAAAAAGAATATCAAATTTTTTAGATTCTTCTTTCCTGTTTTTCATTAAATCGAAATAGGTGTCCTGATGGAGGGGAAACTTTGAAAAAGCTCTATTTTCTTTCAATCTCATCGCATTATCTATCATAAGTGAGAAGTTCTCATCCTGACTAACTCTTTCCGCACTTTTCTCCTTTAACTTATGGATATTTTTAAGTTCTACTACATTTTGCCCGTAGTCAACTTTGTCGATTTCAGACCATTCCATGGCGTTTGTATAATCTTTTTCTCCTGTTTCCAAAAAGTAATAATTGTCTGGAAGAACGATATCGGATTCAACGCCTTTTAGCTGGGTAGAACCACCATTGATACGATAAAATTTTTGAACCGTTACTTTTAATTCGCCCAAAGGTTTATAGATATTTCCTGAAAAAGCTCTGTCGAGATCGTAAAATCGTTGAACCGTACCTTTTCCATACGTTGACTTGCTACCTACTATGACTGCTCTACCATAGTCCTGAAGTGCTGCAGCTAAAATTTCAGATGCAGAGGCACTGAAGTCATTGACAAGGATGATAAGCGGTCCGGCATATTGAACTGATTTGTCATTGTCTTTGTGCACATAAGCTGACCTTCCGCGGGGTTTTACCTGCACTATAGGACCATCTTCAATAAAGAGTCCTGACATGGTGATCACATCCTGAAGAGAACCTCCCGTATTATTTCTTAAATCGAGAATAACTCCATTTACATTTTCAGATTTCAATTTTTCTAGTTCCCGTGCTACATCCTGAGCACAAGAATTGCCATCTTCTTTTTCGAAGCTGGAATAGAATTTAGGAAGTTTTATATAGCCAATATTTTCGATGACTCCCGGAACCTCCAGTATCAGAGATCTGGCAAATGATTCATCGATGACCACTTCATCTCTTACAATGGATATGTTTTTTACAGTACCATCTTTTTTCTGAACCGTTAAATAAACGGTACTTCCTTTTTTACCTCTTATTTTTAGAACTACATCGTCCAGTCTCATGCCTTTGACATCAAGAGCTTCTTCCTCTCCTTCCTGGCGAACTTTCAAAATGAGATCATCCACTTCCAGATTTTTAACTTTCCATGCAGGTCCGCCGGGTACGATACTGGCTACCTTTGTATAATCATCCTGGAAAGTAAGTCTGGCGCCAATACCGATAAGTTTACCACCCATATTGATATCAAAATCCTGCTTTTCCTTTGGGCTGAAATAGTCTGTATGTGGATCAAAGTAATTGGCTATGGCATTGAGATAAACTCCAAACCTATCTGATCGCCTTTCTTTTTCCAGTCGCTTAAACCAATCATTGAAAGTCTTTCTGGATCTATCCACTACTTTTTCCATTATTTCTTTTTCTGACAGCTTCTTGCTTTCATCTGCCAAAAACTCTTGCTCTTCCAGTTCTCTGTAATATCGGGTAAGAATATCGTATTTTATGGAAAGTCTCCATTGGTCTTTTAATTCTTCTATATCTTTTGCAAAAGGTTTATCATCAGAATTGGCATCGATGTATTCATCTTTTGTAAAATCAAACTCCAGTTTAGATATTTCATCGTAAATATCATTGGCCCGTTTAACGGCATTTTCAATCACCTCAACGGAAGCATCGAAAAACGCGAGTTCTTTATTTAAGACTTCATCATCAATCGACAACTTAAACGGTTCCAAAACGATGAGATCTTCCAGAATGAAAAAGCGTTTACCCGGATCGAGATTGTCGAGATACTTATTATATACATGTAAAGAGAATTCATCATCTATTTCTTTTGGAGAAAAATGGACAATGTCAAGAAATTTCATGACCCCTTCCAGAATCACTTTTTCTTTATCTCTGGTATCCGGATCATTTTGAAATATTCCGGTGATGAATAGCATGCTAAGTAAGACAACCACGATGGAACTTCTGAAGATCATTCTTTTAATTTTAGTTGACATGAAAAGAGTATTTGTTTACCAGTGACTATTAAGCATAAATCAATTTTTGAATAAAAAAGATTACATTTTTCGAAACCCAAAGAATTTCAGCATTAATGGTCTTCTTTTCTAATCTTAAATGCTACCCATGCTGATTAGTTACATTTACCTTAAACGTAAAAATGAACTTTTCATTTGTATGTTGAATAAGATTATAGATAAATACATACTATAATACAATTAAAATGCGAAAACAGTAGAGTAAAACCCTTATTTTAACTTAAATATAACCCATAAAATTATTTTTTTGCAGTAAAACCTTAAGACTTAAAGTTGTGAATCCATATCTAGACGGATTATCTTGCACTTTATGAAGCTAAGTTTGTTCGAACAAAATGGTATAGACCATCAATAAAAATCACGGTCACTACCACATGATTATAATTTATCTATTGAAATAGATACTTGAGTAAAAAGGTTGGTTGACTTCAATTTTACCACTTTATATCCGAATCTGTCATTATACTTTCTTTTATTTGCTGCATGAAAGGTAAGAAGGTATATTTTCTGTCAGATGTCCACCTGGGATTAGATGCCAGACATACTACCTATGAAAGGGAATCAATGCTTGTAAAATGGTTACAGGAAATAAGTAAGGATTGTCATACACTTTATCTTGTCGGAGATATTTTTGATTTTTGGTTTGAATACAAGCATGTCATCCCAAATAGATTTATTCGGTTTCTAGCTGCATTGTCCGCGATAAGGGATCAGGGAATACAGGTTTACCTCTTTACCGGTAACCACGATATGTGGATGTTTTCCTGGTTTACTGAAGAAATGGGAATACCGGTACTGAAAGCCCCTGTAGTTCATTGCATTTCCGGAAAATCTTTCTTTATAGGGCATGGAGATGGGTTAGGATCTGGTGATACCGGTTATAAAATCATTAAGAGCATTTTTTCTAACTCCATTTGTCAGTGGATATTCAGATGGTTACATCCGGATATAGGAATACCCATCATGCAATATTTTAGTAAAATGAGCAGGCATTCAACCAACGATCAGGCTACATTTGAAGTTTCCAGGGAGCGATTGGTTAACTTTTGTGAAAAGAAATTACAAGATGAGTCTTTTGACTATTTTATTTTCGGGCACAGGCATTTACCCATTGATCACCTATTGTCAAACCAAAAGTCGCGATATATAAATCTGGGTGATTGGCTACACCACTACTCCTACGCTGTTTTTGATGGTGAAAACATTTCTATAGAATTTTTATGAGCCTTAAGGTTTTGTTTAACTAACTCATGCACTGAAGATAAATTCTACCATACAAACATCCGCACTATGGGGTGTCTATGGGTGTTTTCCTCAATAATTATCATTAACCTAACAATTTTTTTTCCAACTCATATCAAACTATTATTTAATCAGAAAAATTGATTACTTTGTGCCAATTCTATTTTGAGATAATTTGTACCCCACTACAAAAAAAGCCTATCTAATGAAAATTTTTGCGCTGAGCTTGAATGCACTTTTCCTATTATTTTTTACCTTTTCTGCTAACGCCCAAAACCAACAGCAGCTTTCAACTTCTGATTTTGTATTGTACAGTGTTAAGGATCTGAAACTTTCAGATCAGATAAAAGTCACATATGGCCCTAATCTCGTCAGAGGCAACATTGGCAGTAAAGAAAACTTATCTTTCAAAAAGGCGTCGATGATTGACGCCAATATACACAGTCGTGGTACAATAGATTTGGACAAGGAGTTATCCGTAACGGGAAATATTTATGCCAATAATTATGAAAATGTTAAAAAAGACATCCTCAAGGGTGATAAAGATATCACAATCAACGGCAATATTGTGGTCAATGGCGATATCAAACTCACCGGAAAAGGCAGTGTAATTACTGGAAGTGTCAAACAATCTACAGGATCCTCCTATTCCGGTCCGACGCCGGCGGGAGGCAGGACAACCGGAGAACTCACCTTGCCCATTTTTCCTGCCTTTCCGGTCGTAAATGACTATACTGCGGGTACGGTCAATAAAACCGGCACACAGACCATAATCCCGGGTGAATATAAAGATGTAACCCTGAATGGCGGTAACACATTGACACTCATTGGTACCGGAACTTACGTTTTTAATTCTATAGTCAATGGAGGTAATGGTAAAGTCAATATTGTCTTTGATTTTAATAATGAACCCACCGGGCACTTCAGGCTATTTGTGACGGACAAGGTAGAACTAAAAAATGTATCAGTGACTACCATCAATGGCGGAAGTGCCAACAGGATTTTTACAGAAATTCATTCATCACTCACTACAGATAATGATAATGATGATAAGAATAATGCATTTTTCCTCTCCAATGGTTCCGGTAAAAATAGTAGCAACTGGTTAGGTACAGTATGGGTTCCTTTTGGAAAAGTAAAGATCAAGTCTGTCGGTAATGCACCGGCCACCATCATAGAAGGAGCTATCTGGTGTGGTAACAAAATGGATATTGGAAGAAATACGGAGTTCATATACGCTCCCCTCATTTTTGATCCTAATAATATTTCTCCCTATTATCCGGCTCCTGAGGACGGCAAAAATTTTGATCTCATAGGATCTGAACTTACACAACTCGCCATAAATACAGGTTCAATCACCAGTATTCCTGATAATAATATATTCAGAATCGATACGATTAATAATATACTCTATGTCACGATTGAAGCAATAGCTATTGATGGTCAGCAAATCAATTTGCAGGCGTATTTAGTAGCAAATGGAATGATCGATATCATTAATAATGGACCAGGTTCATTGGTCATAACAGGCAAATTTCCCATTGCCAATTTAAATGATCTGAATCAACAGGTTTCACTTTTAAGATACTCCAGACCATTGTATGAGCCACTGACCAAAGTGGGTCTCACCACCAGTCAAGGAGATAAAGCCATGCGTTCAGATCTGACCAGATTAGGATTTGATGTGCAGGGAGCTGGGGTAAAAATAGGAGTCATATCCGATAGTTACAACACCATACCCAATGATCCGGCCCTGGCTGATGTCACCAATGGAGATCTGCCCGGTCCGACCAATACTTTGGGTAATCTAACTCCTGTGGATGTATTATTGGAATTTCCCTATGGTCGGAGAACCGATGAAGGAAGAGCCATGTTGCAAATAGTTCACGATGTAGCACCACAATCAGAGTTGGCATTCAGAACAGGTTTTGTCAGTCCCGGTGATTTTGCAGAGGGTATCCGCGAGCTGGCTTCTGCCGGCTGCGATATTATAGTGGATGATGTGTCCTATATTACCGAACCTTTCTTTAGAGACGGTGTAGTTGCACAAGCGGTGGATCAGGTCTATAGTTCAGGAATTACCTATATATCTGCTGCGGGTAATTTCGGATCTAAATCTTATGAAGCCACTGCGTTCAATCCAGAACCGGCTCCAGCTGGAGTTGTTGGTATGGCCCATAATTTCGGAAGCTCGATCTACCAGAAGTTACAATTGGTGCCAGGCACCTACACCATAGTTCTCCAATGGGATGAAGATGTATATTCTTTGGGCGGTAATGGAGGTGTTCAGACGGATCTGGATATCTATTTGTCCAATTCGGATGGCTCGCGATTATTTGGTTTCAACAGGAATAATTTAGAGGGAGACCCCATAGAGGTATTGCCTTTTACCGTCAATGAGGCCACCGTCACCAATATTCTGGTGATCAAAACCGCAGGCAATAATGTCCGATTTAAATATATCATATTTAGGGGGGAAGGGGATAGATACAACGATCCATTAAATTCCGGAACCATAGTAGGCCAGGCCAACGCAGAAGGTGCGATTGCGGTCGGTGCTGTGTTGTACACCAACACTCCTGAGTTTGGGGGTACACCATCTGCTGCTTCATTTTCTTCAAGGGGAGGTGTAGAAGTAAAATCTATAAATCGAAATAAACCTGATATCTCAGCACCCAATGGTGTGAATACCACTGTAAATCTCAAAGGTGTCAATATTGACGGCGATGCATTTCCCAATTTCTTTGGTACTTCTGCTGCTGCTCCGCATGTGGCTGCTGCTGCTGCCTTATTCATAGAGGCAAAACAAAAGTTTTCTAATACCACTGTGACA
Source organism: Saprospiraceae bacterium (assembly GCA_041749255.1). Classification (GTDB taxonomy): domain Bacteria; phylum Bacteroidota; class Bacteroidia; order Chitinophagales; family Saprospiraceae; genus JABDLO01. The sequence goes on along the minus strand of JBGTBR010000023.1, from coordinate 50,950 downwards.
CCTGCTGATATCAAAACGATCATGCAGAGTACGGCTCTACCGATGCCTGACGGATCAAGAGTAGCCGGAGCCGGATATATTCAGGCGGATGCCATGATCAAAACATTTGCCAATCCTATGCCTGAACTAACATCACTGGAATCAGTAGGTAATGCCAATTTTACACCGGGATCTACACTGAGAGTCAGAGGGAAAAACCTTACACCAGAAACTAAAATATTTTTCAGAGGGGCAGAAATACCTACCACTGTCTCTGGAGATACAAGTGCCACAGCCATCATTCCTCCATATACGGAAGGTAACCCAACAATTCACTTGTATACAGATCCAAAATCAACGAGCGAGCTGGATGGTGGCACATCTGAGACACTCGGATTTTTTGATATTGAGAAAAAGACCATCTTAGTCACTGCTGATAGCAAAACCAGAAAATATGGTGAACCCAATCCCGATTTCACATATACAGTTCTGGTCGATGGACAAGATATAAACAGTTCCGGTCTGACATTGGCGGATTTGAAATTAGATAATCTGTCATTGACCACCACAGCAGATGCTTTGACCAATACAGGAAATTATGCTATTACTCCGGTCAATCCAATCCTGCCTACCGACATTGGCTTGTTGGAACTGTACGATTATCAGTTTGTCAACGGGTTGCTGACTATACAGAGACTTCCTCTAAAAATAACTCCACAAAATAAAACAGTGGTCTATGGAGATAAAATTGATAATATTCAATTTGACTACGAGATTGATCCCGATGCCAATCTGGTTGATGCTTCTGGTATTCTGAGTGACCTTCAGCTGACCCATGAGTCAAAATTAGTAAACAATGTTATAGCCCTGGTGGATTCCAGAGCTCTGGTCAATAGTCGTGCACTCGTTAACAGCCGTGCCCTCGTCAATAGTCGAGCCCTGGTCAACGGGGTTTGGATAGATGTCACTGTCGATAGTAGTGCATTGGTCAACATGAGTATGCTAATCAATAGCCGTGCCTTGGTCAATAGCCGTGCCTTGGTTAATAGTCGCGCCCTCGTCAATGGACTTCCCACTGGAGAAATCATGGACTCTACCAATGTATTTGATCTGCCAGTGACTAATTTTCTGGAGTATGGTGATTTCCTGAATGCTGGATTGGAGCCAAGTGCATCTTTCCTTACCAATAGTCGAGCACTTGTCAACAGTCGTGCCCTCGTCAATAGCCGTGCACTTGTAAACAGCCGTGCCCTGGTTAATAGTCGAGCATTGGTTAACGAAACTACCATCACCAACAGTCGTGCTCTGGTCAACACTACAGGGGCTCTTGTCAATTCCAGTCTCGGTGATGATACTGATCCCAGTAATAATAATATAGGTGTCATTATCGATGAGTCAGATGTCGAAAATACACCGGATGGAGGAGAAACAGATATCAATGTGGACTCGCTCAAATCTATCAATATGATCACCGGCATTGAAGTGGGAGATCACCTGATCATCCCCGGGGCACTTTTTGCTGAAAATTATTTAATTACCTACGGAGCAGGTACTTTGACTGTCAATCCGGCCACACTGACCATTACAGCAACTGACACAACCAAAGTCAGTGGAGCTGTGAATCCTGAATTCAGTTACACAGTTTCGGGTTTGAAGTATGATGAAATAACGTCAGATATAATAAAGACAGATCCTGTTTTTACAGTTCAGGATATGTTTGGAAACGATGTGACTTCCGATCCACCAACAGGTAGCAATACCATCATACCTTCGGGAATTGAGTTTCACGAACCACCTCTTAATATGGGCTTCAACCCTGATCCAGCCTTCACTATCGTAGGTCTTTCAAATTACACGGTGGTTTACCAGAACGGTACATTGACGGTTACAGGGAGCGCACCGACAATCAATTGTCCGGGCAATGTTTCAGTAGATAATACACCTAATCAAAGTGGTGCCAACGTAATATTTACCAATATGCCAACAACAACCGGTGATCCTGAACCTGTCATCACCTACAGCCATGACTCCGGCAGCTTCTTCCCCGTAGGAACGACCATAGTTACAGCCACTGCAACTAATAATATTGGTTCAGCTACTTGTACATTTAATGTAACAGTGATCGATAATGAACCACCGCAAATTGAATGTGCTGATGCAATGATTGCGGACTCTGATCCCGGATTATGTGAAGCTCTCATAGAAATACCGTCACCATTTATTGTGGACAACGTGAATGGCAATTCATTAAATTTTGATGGATTTGATGATTATATCGAAGTACCTGATCACCCTTCATTAATCATGGTTGATGGAATAACGATTGAGGCTTGGGTATATGACAGGTCTGTTAATAATCCCAGCAGAGGAAATAACAATGCTGAGTTTTTTAATATTCTTGTAAAAGGAAGTTACGGGTATGGATTGGCCATTGATAGCAGAGGAGCCTTAGATAATAGATTGAAGTTTTGGGATCGTGCGGATGGTGATGCAATTCCTATGTCTAACTCATCGATTCCATCTGATGAATGGGTACATGTAGCAGTGTCTGTGTCTGATAGTGTGAGATTTTACTTAAATGGTGTATTAGATGGGGTATCACCCTATTTTGGTGGGACTATCTCAAGTTTGAATAGCCCGGGAATAATGGCTATCGGTGAACAAGGTATAGGATGTGCTTTCGATCCATGTAACGTTTGGGACGGACAAATTGATGATATCAGATTGTGGAATATCGCAAGAACTTCTACGGATATTGTAAATGACATGAACGGAAAGTTAAACGGTAATGAAACCGGATTAGTAGCCTATTACACTTTTGATCAGGGTACGGTTAATGAAAATAATACAGGTTTAACCACCTTGGTTGACGGTTCAATAAATGGCAATAACGGAACACTAAAGAATTTTGATTTATCTGGAGGGTCTGCATCCAACTGGACAGATGGCCGGAATGGTGCACTCACCATAGTAAATGATTATACAGGTACAGCGGATGCCAGCGGCAACTATCCAGTAGGTGTCACTACAGTTGCCTGGACAGCTTCGGATGCTGCAGGAAATAGCTCGACTTGTCAGCAGACAGTGACAGTGTTCGATAACGAATCACCAGTTTTTGGACAGAACCCCAATATCATTGTTTATTTAGATATAGATGGAACGGCAACTTTAAATCCGCAGAATTTGGATATTACTGATAACTGTGGTGTTACGAGCTATGATCCACCTGCACTCGATTTTGACTGCTCTGATTTAGGAACATCCTATCGAACTTTAGTTGTAACTGATGAAGCTGGAAATGCCACTTCCGGATCAATAGAAGTAGTAGTGATGGATACGATATCTCCAAGCACTGGCGCTTCTTTAAGTACGATTGATGGACCTGCTGGAGGAAATCTTCAAAGTGAAGGTGGCGAAAACTTTACTGTGGTGGAAGGATTTTATATTGAGAATATTTTCGTAGATATGACGAGGTTTCCTGCATATGTTGGTACTGCAATGACGGCAAGAATTCGACAGTCAGTTTGGCCATATAGCACATTGGCAGAAGTTACAATTCCATCCTATAATGGTGGGGATATTGATTTTTCAGAGGCCAACTATTTTCTGAGTCCCGGGACTTATTATTTTGAAATGGACTCTCCCAACACTACATTTAATAATTATTTCTGGAATTTTAACGCATCAGATGGTAAACAAAGGTTTACATTCTCCGGATCAACTTGTCCTTTTGATGTGAACCTTAGTGCACAACCAGGTTTATGTGGAGCAGTATTTACATACGATACACCATCAGGAATGGATAATTGTTCTGGTAATATTACAGCAATCCAAACAGCAGGACTGCCCAGTGGCTCGGTATTCCCTGTAGGAACGACTGTCAATACATTCACAATTGAAGATGCTTCGGGTAATATAACTACGTGCAGTTTCAATGTGACGGTTATGCCTGAACCGGGTGATTATAATAATCAAATAACGGTAAATATTCAGGACGAGTATAGCTCTGACCTGGAGTTATCCGTAAGTGTAGAAGATGATATGGTTAGACTTGATAAGAAAGGTATATTGGCATCACAAGGCAATACAAATATAGCAACGACAACTTCTTGCGATTGCCCTCCGGGTTATGCTGTAACTGGTTACAGAGGCGGTGGAGGTTCAATACTGGATTATTTCGATCTGATATGCAGTAAAGTCAATGCGGATGGATCTTTCGGTCCTGAAATCTTCATCACTTGTGGCAGTAATGTTAGTACTAATAACTTCCCATTGGAAACCGTTAATGTGAGTCCTGGGTCTTATATGGTAGGATTTAATATTGATGATGTTAATTTCTATTGGTGCGATGCGCCAAATGGAGGTGACAGAACGATCAATGGTATTGCCGGTTATCAGAAAAGTGCTTCTGATATATTATTAAATGAGGTTGGATCTACTGTCGGATTAACACCAATTTTCAGGAATGATGATAATAATATAAATGGTTGGCTCAGTGCCCAGGCAAGTTCACAAAGTATGGCACCTCCAGGACATGTCATTGTAGGCATGGAAGTGGCACACAATGTTTGTTACTCTTCTGTAGTGCGTTTTAAACATTCCAGATTGTCTGATATCATTACGCCTTCATATTTGAATGTTTATGAGTCTTGCGGTATTGAGGCTGCGGATTTGAATAATATAAAATATACATGTAATGACGCAGGTACCAGCTCAAATACTTTGTCTGTCCAGGACGCATCCGGTGTTTGGGTAGATTATCCTGTAGAGATTATTATTACTTGTGGTAATGGATTTCAAAATGATCCTCTGCCAGTAGAATTTCGATCAATCGTGTCAAAGACTACGACAAGTGAGTTATCACTCAATCTTTATCCAAACCCGGCACAAAATGATGTGACCATCATATTGAAAGGTATGGATCAGGATGGACAATTAAGTATTTTTAATGTTCAGGGAAGAAAATTGTATGACATTAAAGTCGATGCAGGTGATGAAAAGCTGGTGCTCGATATTTCCGGAAACGAATACCATAATGGAGTGTATATCATTGTGGTGGACAAAGCCGGTGATCGCAGATATGAGAAGTTGGTCATCAGCAGATAATGCTGGTGATATGGCAACAAGTCAGATAAGACTATTGAATGTTGAAATTTTTCGTTTTAAGCTATATTGGAAAAAAGAGGTTGAGGCCTCTTTTTTCCATTAATTGGCATATATTTAACCTATGCAAATCAAAATTATCATAAATATTTTGTTTGCGCTGCTACCATTTTATGTATTTGCGCAAAAGTCAGGCATAAAATATTCTGCATCGGATTCCATTGAAATCAATCGCCTGCTGCAATTAAGCAGGACCAACTTCAGCGAGGCTCCTGAAGAAGCCATAGCACTTGCAGACAAAGCCAGACATAAAGCGGATTCAGTTGGATATGCCGACGGATTGGCTGTTGCCCTGAAAAATATCGGCATCGGCTATTACTATCAGGGCAAAAATGTTGAAGCACTGGATTACTGGAAGCAATCTTTCGAAATCTACAAATCCATAAATGATGAAATAGGAGAAGCCAATATTCTGAATAATATAGGAGCTATATATTTTAACCAGGGGGATGATGCCAACGCACTTGAACATTACCTGCAATCTCTTTCTCTGGCAGAGAAGACAGGAGATAAGTTGCGCATACTCACAGCTATGAACAATATTGGCGGTGTGTATTTTAATAAACCCGCTACGCACGATAAGGCCTTGTTTTACTTTTTGAAAGCTCTGCCTTTAAGCGAAGAACTGGATGATAAAGAAGCAATAGGGACTACTGCTGTCAATCTCGGAGAGATTTATTATGAAATGGGAAATGACTCCACCGCCTTGCACTATTACAATATATCAGAAAAAGCTTTCAACAATTCAGAAAATAGTCCTTATGTGTATAATGCCATAGGTAAGGTATATAGTCGACAGGGCAAATACGATACTGCGATATCATATCATAAAATGGCATTGGCTATTGCAGAAAAACTCAACGGCAATCTCGATATTGTGCAGTCATTGATGGGTTTAGGATCTACTAATCTGTTGTTTGGGAATATTAACCAGGGATTGGCCCATCTGAAGCGCGCTGAAAAAATTGCGAGAGAATTTAGTTTTATCAAAGAACTGAAAGATATTTTTAAAGATCTTTCAACTTCCTACAGCAGAATACAGGACTTCAAAAATGCTTTTGTGTATCAGTCCAGATATGCAAACATCAAAGACACACTATATAATATAGAAACAGACAAAAAACTGGGAAGCCTGCAGTTTGATTTTGAAATTCAGAAAAAACAGGGAGAAATAAACCTATTGACAAAAGATCAAGAATTGCAGGAGGCGGCGCTCAATCGACAGAGACTGGCTAAAAATGCTTTTCTGGTAGTGACGATACTTATATTATTCATCACCTTCATCCTTTACCGCAACTACAGGCGAAAAGTAAAAACAAATAAATTGCTCGATAAACAAAAAGATGAAATTGAAAGTTTGCTCCTCAACACCCTTCCTGCCGAAATAGCCAAAGAGTTGCAGACAACTGGTAAAGCCGAACCAAGACATTATGACCACGTTTCTGTTTTATTCAGTGATTTTGTTGGCTTCACGAGTCATGCTGAAAAAATGACGGCACAGGAACTTGTAGAACATTTGAATCTGTGTATCGGTGCCTTCGACGAAATCATGGGAAAGTACAAACTGGAAAAAATAAAAACCATCGGGGATGCCTATATGTGCGCTGGTGGCATACCTGCTGAATCTGAAGACCATTTGTACAGATTGATAAAATCAGCACAAGAAATGCACGAATGGATACACCATTATAACGCACAACGAGAGAATAATGGTTTGGATCCCTGGCATCTCAGGATCGGCATCCATGTAGGTCCCATTGTGGCTGGTGTGGTTGGAAAGAGAAAATATGCTTATGATATCTGGGGCAATACCGTTAATATCGCCAGTCGTATGGAATCTAATGGTGAAGCACGCAAGGTAAATGTATCGGAAGCCGTGTATGAATTGGTCAAAGACCGGTTTGAGTGCGAGCACAGGGGCAAGATCTATGCTAAAAATGTTGGTGAAGTGAAGATGTACTTTGTGGGTCAGGAGAAAGCCAATGGCGTACACTATATTAGTGACAAGTCCTGAAACAAAGATCTCTTTGGTTATTTGATATTTTCATATTTTGTACTAAAAAGCACAAATGCGTCATGGTTTCTATCTTTTTACCAATGATTTGTCCTGACGGGACACATAATGATTTCTACATATCTTTGGCGTACAGCATGCAAAAAACTGCCAGGTTATAGCTCGATTCCAAAATTAATTAAACATCATTAGAAACAATTTATTACCTGCACACATCTCTGATATGCTTGAATGCGGGGTCGTATCCCAACTTGGCCGCTTCACGAAGGTCTATACAAGCCTGGTCGTAATTTTCCATTTTTAAATGCACATTAGCCCTGTTAAAATAGGCGTGATAATCTTCTTTATTGTAAGTGATTGCCTGATTAAAATCATGTAATGCATCCTGATACTGGCTCAAATTAAGATGAGCTATGCCCCTGTTGATATGATATCCATTGGTGCGAGGAGATTTTTGAATCAGGAGTGAGTAGTCTTGAATGGCTTCAGCGTATTTCCCGGTTTCAATACTGAGCATGGATCTCTTTATCAATGCATTTTCATATTTGGGGTCGAGGGAAAGAGCTTTGCTAAAATCTTCAAAAGCACTAATGGTATCACCCAGAGTCAAATGAGAAAATCCTCGCAAGTAGTATAATTCTGCGGTAGGTGTTGTTAGCTCAAAAAGTTTGGTAAGGTCATGGGTGGCTTCCCTGTACTTTTCCAACTGTATAAATGATTTGGCCCGAGGTAGATATATTTTGGCCGGATCCGGATGTAAATCAAGAGCACTCGAAAAATCATTTACTGCATCGTAATACTTATTCAACTGATAATAGCATACTGCTCTGTTATAAAAAGCAGTGGTAGAATTGTGATCCAACTCCAGAACCATGTCAAAATCTGAAATGGCTTTTACATAGTTTTCGAGACCCATGTTTATGGTTCCTCTTTGTAAATAAGCATCTGGAGATTGGGGGTCAGCTTTCGCCGCCAGGGAGTAAGCTCGTATAGCTGATTTATGATCTTTGAGTACATTGTGAATGTACCCTTGATAAAGAAAGGCTTTTACGTGATTCGGTTCTTGCTCTATGACCCTATCAAGATCTGATAGTGCTCCTTTCAAATCCTTTGTATTGATTTTCATATTAGCCCTGTTAAAAAAGGCTTTAGTATAATTGGGATTGAGTTCGATTGCACGTGAAAATGAAGCAATGGCTGAATTATAATCCTTTTTTTTTGCAAGTTCTACACCTTGGTTATATTGTCTTGCCGCTTCTGCAGAAGGAGATTGAGCTTGCAGTAAGAAAGGAAAAATGAAAGGTATTAAAAGACTAATTTGGAAGATTTTCATTTTTGAACGGTGATTTTTAAAAGTGAATGAATTCATAATAACTTACTGCATGGCAAGAAAGCATATGTTTTTGGGAAATACTATACAGTAAGGTAAAATTTAATCCAATACTCGTTTTCAAAAATGTTAAAAAGGAATTCAACTCTGTTAATACCAAACGAAATCAACATATTTTCAGTATCCCTGTTTCATTAAAAATGATTTAACTATTTTGATTCAATATTAAGTGTAGTATGTTTTTACCTTTGTAATTTTAAAATTTATTATAAATCCGTCAATTTGGAAAACTCGGACCCTACGGCATATGAGAGAAAAAAAGACCACATCGATCTGGCTTTTCAATCTCAGGTACTTCACAAGGATGTAGACCAAAGGTTCTATTATGAGCCTTTGCTTTCCGGTCACCCATTGCCTTCATCCAATGCCAGAACTTCTTTTCTGGGATTCGAATTTGATTTTCCTGTTTGGGTTAGCAGTATGACCGGGGGTACGGAACTGGCGGGAACTATAAACAAAAATCTTGCCTTAGCTTGTAATAAATACAATCTGGGTATGGGTTTAGGTTCTTGTCGTCAATTATTGTACAATAACAACAATCTTGAGGATTTCGATGTGCGCAAATATATAGGAGACAGACCTTTATTTGCAAACCTGGGAATTGCACAGTTAGAAGAATTGGTAGAAAGCGGACAGACCTGGAAAGTCGCTGAGCTTGTAAAAAGGCTTTCCGCTAATGGTCTGATCATTCATATCAATCCACTTCAGGAATGGTTGCAACCAGAGGGAGACCGGTATTTTGGTAATCCTATTGAGACCATAAAGAAATTCATTGATAAAGTTGATTTCAAGATCATTGTCAAAGAAGTGGGTCAGGGTATGGGTATACATTCGCTTAAAGCATTGATGTCACTACCTATTCAGGCTATAGATTTTGCTGCTCATGGTGGCACCAACTTCAGTATGTTGGAGATACTAAGGCGGGATGGTTCCGATACAGAATCCTTGCTTCCGATTGTAAGACTGGGTCATACAGCAGAAGATATGGTTGAGATGACCAATGAGTTATGGGAAAAGAACAATTCCGATATTCAATGTCGTGAATTTATAATTTCTGGAGGAGTAAAAAATTATCTGGATGGTTACTATCTTACTTCTCTTTTGAAGCCCGTGTCAATTTATGGGCAGGCATCAGGTTTTCTTAAGCATGCCAGAGAGAGTTTCGAAATATTGGATCAATATATAAAAGGACAATTAAACGGTTTTTTATTGGCTCAATCGTTTCTCACTATTAGAACACCCATTGTACGTAATATAAACATTAAGGAAAAATAACTCGCATGGTAAACAGGAAAACCATCAGTGGATTTAGCCGGTTGTCGAAGAGAGGAAAGATCAAATGGATAGTAGAAAATTTTTTCAGGGATCCTGAGCATGTAATGAAAGATCTTATATCGTATTGGCACCACGATGAGGATCAACAACGCATATTGGATGGTTTTTCTGAGAATACCATAAGCAATTATCCTATGCCATTTGGTGTGGCTCCTAATTTTGTCATTGACGGAGAAACCTATTGTGTCCCAATGGTGATCGAAGAGAGTTCAGTAGTAGCGGCCGCCTCTGCCGCTGCCAAATTCTGGATGACGAGAGGGGGCTTTAAAACAACTATTCTCGGGACGACCAAAGTGGGACAGGTTCATTTTAAGTGGAGCGGAACCACAGCTAAACTGTACTATCTTTTTCCCCAGATCAAAGCGAAGTTGATGGCGGACTCAAAAACATTAACCATTAATATGGTCAAAAGAGGTGGAGGGATTACAGACATCGAGTTATTGGATTTTACTGATAAGGAGCAAAATCTGTATCAAATCAGGGTTAAAGTGGAAACGTGTGATAGTATGGGTGCCAATTTTATCAATTCATTATTGGAGCAGTTTGCATCCAGCCTGGAGCAATACTTCCTAAGCGATGACAGTCTTATCGATGAGGAAAAAGATGTGCAGATCATCATGTCCATACTTTCCAATTATACTCCCGAATGCCTTGTACGTGCAGAAGTAAATTGTCCGGTTGAATCTTTGGGCCAGTTTCCAGGAGGTATGGATGCGTGGACATTTGCAGAAAAATTCAGACTAGCTGTCCGGATTGCCCATCTGGATCCTTATAGAGCTACAACCCACAATAAGGGAATTTTTAATGGTATTGATTCAGTAGTGATGGCTACAGCTAATGATTTCAGGGCTATAGAAGCCTGTGGACATGCCTTTGCTGCCCGAGATGGTCAGTACAAGAGTTTAAGTAACTGTACGATTGAAAATGGAACCTTTAGATTCTGGATGGATATTCCACTTGCCGTGGGTACAATTGGCGGCCTCACATCCCTGCATCCAATGGCGCGCAGATCTCTTGAGTTGTTGGGAAATCCGGGAGCTGAAGAACTCATGAGGATCATTGCAGCAGTTGGACTGGGACAAAATTTTGCAGCTCTCAGGTCTTTAGTCACAACGGGTATTCAGAAAGGGCATATGCGTATGCATTTATTGAATGTACTTAATCACCTCCAGGCGACAGAACAGGAAATGAAAGAAGCCATCGTGTATTTTAGTGATAAAGTGGTGTCTTTTGGTAATGTAAGAGAGTTTTTGGAAAAATGGAGAATAGGGTAGTAAGTACACAGTGTTTTTCCAATATTTGCTCTTAATGTATGTTTGGAGTCAGCTCAGTGTGGTATTCAAACCTATGTAATTAAACTTGTTTTATCAATCAATATAGGTAATTAAAGAAATGATTCCACTAAAGAATTACACGGTTTATATAAACGACTGGAATGCATTGCGGAATTTGCTGGACACTGATTTTTCAACGGCAGCAGTTTTAGCTGATGAAAATACAGAAAAGTACTGTTTACCGACACTTAGGCAAAAGTTACAAAGGGACTTTCCTGTCATCATTATTCCTTCAGGGGAAACCTATAAGAATTTGTCCAGTACGGGCTACATCTGGGAAAAGATGATTTCGTTAGGTATGGACAGGCATAGTTTATTGATCAATCTGGGAGGAGGTGTTATAGGTGATATGGGAGGATGGGCAGCTTCAACTTACATGCGTGGTATAGACTTTATTCAAATACCGACAACTCTTCTATCCATGGTAGATTCAAGTGTTGGGGGTAAACTTGGCATTGATTTTCATCAATATAAGAATTTGATAGGATTGATCAAAGACCCCGCAGGGGTATATGTTTTTACCGGGTTTCTTTCAACTCTGGAAAACAGACAATTGAGGAGTGGCTTTGCCGAGATGATAAAGCATGGCCTGATTAGAGATTATGCACATTTTGAAGCATTGCATGATAAGAGATGGGAAGAAGCCGCACTTTATGAACCAAACATCATTCGATCCATTGTAATAAAAAAAGAGGTAGTAGAAAAAGATCCACTTGAAAAAGGGCTAAGGAAAATTTTAAATTTTGGCCATACAATAGGTCATGCCATTGAGAGTTTTCATCTCATGAGTGAAGAACCATTATTACATGGTGAGGCCATTGCAATAGGTATGATTATCGAAAGTAAAATCAGCGAATTATTGGGCTTCTTGTCAAAAAATGAAAATCAGATGATATTTCAGCGCATTGTGAATATTTTTGGGCATCACCCTGGAAAAGTACCTGATTATTGGGAATTGCATAGAAGTTTGTCTTTAGATAAAAAGAATCAAAAGGGCAATATTTTGTATACTTTATTAAAATCTCCGGGAGAAGCTATTTATAATATGGAAGTCGAAAGAGATATCGTGTCAGAAGCACTACAATTTTATAATAAAATGCATTAGATCACATCTGAGAATTTTATAGATCAAATAAGATTGAGGTTGTCAATGTGCTTTAGTTTCTCCATTACAAATTTTTAAATATGTTTCGATTTTTTCCATTTTAACATATCCTGGCAGCTTTATCAAACGTTTCATACATCTGGATGACACAGACATTATGTTTTTTTGGCAATATGAACACATGCTTTCTAGTTCAATTCAAAACTAGGATTACGCTTAAGATTATCTAATGATTAAAGTATATTCCGGGTAAAACTTGTATTGGTAATGAGTAATCGCGATAGGAAACCTGATGTTCAAATATCATATTCTGTAAACAAACCTTTATTGAATGCTGGAAATGTGATGAACTTGCCCTCTTATCGTATACTCAGAGAAACATGGCGGATTGTAATCATAATGCTACACATACCAATTTGTACACTTTATTGCAAGCAAGATCATTATATTTGTATTATTAATTAATGTAATGTGATCATCATTTTGCTTAATGACATTTTTTAAAATTTATAAATCGAATAGATAAACCTGTGAAAATGGTTAAAGCATATAAAGACAACATTTGGAAGCATCCTGTATTTAAATGGGTATGGTTGGTTTTGTTATCCGGATTTATTGGAATGGTCGGAATTTATGTTCTTATCTCCCTAACTATGATACCCGATACAGAGCAACTGGAAAATCCGAGATTTGAGGTGTCATCCCAAATATTTGATGATGAAGCGGATGGTAAAGCAGAAGAGATCGGCAGATATTTTACACGCAACAGGGATTGGTTGACTTTTGAAGAATTAAATCCTTATTTGGTCCAGGCTTTGATAGCCACTGAAGATGAGCGATTTTTCAAGCATTCCGGGATAGATTTTAAAGGTACGGTCAGAGCAATGGTTTTTATGGGTAAAAGGGGCGGAGCAAGTACCATCACACAACAGTTGGCCAAACAGTTTTTCACCAAAACTTCAAGAAGTATTGTGAAGAGAGTGTGGCAAAAGATGAAAGAATGGATCATAGCTATTGAATTTGAAAAACGCTACACCAAAGAAGAGATCATAGCTATGTATTTGAATAAATACGATTTTCTTCACAATGCCAATGGAATAAGTGCAGCGGCTAAATCCTATTTCGGAAAAGATCAAAAAGATCTGACTTTGGACGAAGCTGCTATATTGGTAGGGATGTTAAAAAACCCTTCTTTATATAGTCCGCAGCGAAGTGTGGAAAGTGCTTTTAAAAGGAAGGCTGTAGTTTTACGTCAAATGCTTCGCAATGACTTTCTGACCCAGGAAGAGTATGAAGAGTACAGAGATATTCCCATTGATAACAGTCGATTCCAGCGTGTCACCAATTATGATGGACCGGCTCCATACTTTAGAGCTGAACTTACCAAATGGCTGGTTAATCTTTTGGAAAATGAAAAATACAGGAAACCCGATGGTACAAAATACAATATTTATACCGATGGGTTGAAGATATACACTACTGTTGACTTGCGGATGCAGATACTTGCTGAAGAGGCTATGAAGGAACACATGAAAATAGTTCAGAACAATTATTTCCGGGTCTGGAGAAATGCAGACCCCTGGACGTATGGAGCGGATGAAACTGAAAAGAATATCAGAAAGGAAAACCTAAATCGCCGTGTTGAAAATTCTGAACGATATCAGAATATGCGTTCAAGAATACTCTCTTCAGGTATTGCAAAAATCAATGAAGAGCTTCCTGAGGCAAGGTTAACAAACCTCGACTTGCGAAGAATGGCCAGAGAAGAAGTAGAACCCGGATATATTGCAGAAACGGTAAAAAAGAAATGGGCGACCAAAGAGCAGGCAAGTCAATACAAAAAGATTTTAAATAGTGAAAATTGGCCTGAGCTTAGAGATGCCTGGAATAAATTAGAAGAAGATGCTAAAAAGGCATTTAGTACAAAAGTATCCATGACAGTATTTGATTACGATCAGGGTCAAAAATCTGTAGTTATGACACCTTTAGATTCTATAAAGTACCATGCTCAGCATATGCAGTTTGGATCGGTATCGATTGACCCTAAGACGGGTTTTGTTAAGACGTGGGTGGGAGGAATTAACTATGATTATTTTAAGTATGATCACATTCAGCAATCCAACAGGCAAATAGGTTCTACATTTAAACCATTTCTATATACAACGGTCATTCAAAAATTTGGGATGTCGCCATGTCAAAAGGTACAGGACACGCAATATGAGATACCCGCCGGCGATCCCGATTTTAAACTAAATCAAACCTGGAGGCCATCCAATTCTTCAGAGTTCACAGACGAATGGATGACTTTGAAAGAGGGACTTAGACTATCCAAAAACTCCATTTCAGTATATCTGATGAAGCAACTGGGCAATGTAGAAGTGGTTCGTGACTTTGTTGCGAATTTAGGAATTGATATAAAAAAAATACCTTCATATCCGAGTATCGCATTGGGTACTCCTGAGCTTTCAGTGATCGATATGGCAGGAGCATATACCACTTACGCCAACAATGGTGTATATAGCAAACCTATTTTTGTAAAAAGGATCGAGGATAAAAATGGAAGAATAATTTATAATTATGTACCCGAGCAAAAACAAGCACTAAATCCGGTTTACAATCATGCCATGGTAGATATGCTTAAATATACTATGAGTAACAGAGCTCATCTTTTTAAAAGTGAGGTTGCCGGTAAAACGGGAACGACCAATGACCATGTCGATGGTTGGTTTGTAGGTTTCACCCCCAATTTGGTATCAGCTACCTGGGTAGGGGGATCAGAAAGGTGGATACGATTTCTCAGCATTACTGATGGACAGGGTTCAGTCATGGCGAGACCCTTTTTTGATAAATTCCTTCAAAGTATAGAAAATGATAAATCGATCGGATGGAATGTTTCTGACAGGTTCCCCATTCCCGAAGGTGACCTGATTGAAGTCGATTGTAGTAAATACGATGAATTAGTACAATCCCTCGGCGATGAAAAACCCAAAAGAAAACGGGATGAATTTGAAGAGGAATTTTAGGTTGATTTGTGATGGTTTCACTCAAAGAACGCAACATTGGAGTGAATTATTGACTTTTTCTGTGGGCTTGCCGAGATAATAAAAACGAATATTAATCCGACATTCTTCTGTGCTGGTTTCACGCAAAGGAGGCCGCAAAGAAATTCCGCAGAGGCCGCAAAGATATGATGGTTTCAAACAAAGAAAGGGTACGACTCTCGCAAGGATGTTTTCACGCAAATGAACTCTAAGATAGAATGGTCATTAGGTGAATGCATCTTTAACGCCATATTATTGCATGATTCGTGATTTCTCCACAGTCTCTGAGTATGCCTCCAGTCCATGCTTAATGCATGCAACGGCTTTTTTCAAATCGGTTTCATTTAAAATATAGGCTATCCGAACCTGTCGTTTTCCGTGTGCACTGTGGTAATAGAAACCCGATGCTGGTGCTAGCATTACACTGCTCCCTTCCCAGGAAAATTCGGTCAGCAACCACTTACAAAAATCCTGGGCATCGTTTACTGGAAGCTCAACCATATTGTAAAAAGCAGCATCCGGTTTGTAATGTGTTGTACCGGCAATGGATGATAATTCCTGGTACAAAATCTCCCGGCGTTTTTTGTATTCCACTTTGACTTCAGAAATGTAAAGCTCCATATACTGATAACACACCTCTGCCAATATTTGACCGTAGTGTGGAGGGCATAGTCTGAGTTGAGCGTATTTGTTCAGCACATCCAGTATCCTTGAATTTTTTGTTGCAATACTTCCTACTCTCGCACCACAAGCGCTAAAAATCTTGCTGATCGAATCAATGACAACCACATGTTCTTTCCCTTTTGCAAATGAAAGGACAGAAGTAAAAGCTTTGTCGTAACAAAATTCCCGGTAGACCTCATCTACAATAAGGAATATATCTCTTTCAACTGCTAAATCTACCAATAATTCCAACTCACTTGCAGAATAGAGTTGCCCGGTAGGATTTCCCGGGTTACACAGCAATATGGCATTGGTTTTATCGGTGATTAACCGTTCAAAATCACCGACTCCAGGCAGGGCAAAACCATTTTTTAACTCCGTGGTTACCGGCTTAATTTGAAGGTGTGCCATACTGGCAAATCCAAAGTAATTAGCATAAAAGGGTTCTGGAATAATGATCTCTCCGTGAAGATCACAACAGGCCATAAGCGTAAATAGGATAGCCTCTGAAGCTCCGGTAGTTATATAGATATTCTGGTAGTTTACTTCACCATCAAATTTATCGTAATACCTGGCCACGGTTTTTCTCAAAGAGAGAAATCCCTCTGAAGGCCCGTACTTAATAATGGTATTTTGATGATTTCTTATGGCATCCAATGCTTCCTGTGGAGTCGGAATGTCCGGTTGCCCTATATTGAGATGGTATATTTTTTTCCCATTTCTTTTGGCTTCTCTTGCACTGGGGATAAGACTTCGTATAGGTGATTCTATAATGGACTCTCCTCTTTTGGAAACTTTTGGCATGAGTACAACTTGATTTGTGGTTTGAATTTATATCTTCCGTTATTAGCGGCACAAATGTGATGAATTTTCATGATTTTCTATAGGAGGAGGTTTTTTTATCTCCATTGCAATAGGGTAAGTGTTATATTTAAACCTCCTTTAGCCGGTTCATGATTTGACCTTTTTGCCTGGTTCTTCAATAACAAAACACTATTTCCTTATTTTCAATAACCAAGTCTTTTCATCAGTTCAGGAGAAATATTCTGATGACCTAGTCGCCTGGCATTCTCTAAAGAAATACGGGCTTCTTCCATTCTATTCATGGCTGCCAGAGCTTCGGATCTTTTATAGTGATATGCAGCCTTGTTCGGATTTATATATATAGCTCTATCCAGTGAGGAAATTACATCATTATTGATCCGGCCTAAAATCATATTAATGTTGCCCTTTTCATACCACATGTCAGCATGATTGGGATTCAGTTGTAAGAATCTTTCAATATCTTCTAGGGCTAGTGAAAATTGTTGCATTTGATAATGTAGTACAAACCTGTTTAGATATCCTGATTGCTGGTCGGGTTTCAGAATAAGTCCCTGGTTTATATCTTCCAAAGCTTTTGATCTGTTTCCCAGGCGGGCATAGGTTGCACCTCTGTTGATGAGATATTCACCATTACCAGGGTTTAATTCTACAGCTTTATTGTAATCATTCAATGCAAGCATAAGGGTATCGGTCGTTTTGCCCAAGGTAAAATACAGTTTCGCCCTGCTATTAAATGTGGTAGCTTGTTTTGCATCCAATGCGATGGCTGACGAATAATCTTCGAGAGCGAGTTGTGCTTTCCCCCTATCCCTGTAAAAGTTTCCGCGGTTATGGTAAGGTAAAGTTGTCCTATCATAATATTTTAACACATGCGACCATAGAGTTTCTGAGTCCATCCAGATTTTGGTTTGTTGCCAGGTCATCCATGCAAAAACGATGCAAAGTGCCACCATCGATGCTTGTGCATATTTCAAACTTTTAGGGAAGATTGTTTCCCATTGCCCTATGTAATAAGCCATTAAATAAAATAGCCCGAAGTACGCGATATACGTAAACCGGTCTGCCATAAAACCCTGGCCCGCTCCCAGAATCTGCAACAGAAAAACGATATTGACCAGAAAAAAAGCCAATCCAAAAAATACTTGTCTGTTTTCTATTTTCCAACTCTTATACATGGTATACAGGTAAACCGGAGCTATTACACCGGAAACATAAAAAAACCAGGGTATGGAGGGAGGGTATGGATATAAGGGAGAAAGCCGAAATGGGACTACTGCTTTGACGAGATATATTACAAAACTGTAACTACCTATAAATACTCTTTGCCACAATGGGAATGTCTCACTAGAAGCCAGTGAGCCTTCCTGCTTAAGCATGTATAACCCAAGGAGTCCGGTTGTCAAAGAAAGCAGGAAAAATGGCCACTTATTGATTATGCTCCGGAAACGAATATTGTCTCCCTTCAAATAGTCTATTAAAATCATAACGACAGGTAGGGTAACTGCTTGTATTTTTGAAAGTAATGACAATACAAAAAATACCACAACTATAACCATCCTCCATTTTTCAGAGGTGTCTCTATACCGAATGTATTGATATATAGCCCCTAAAAAAAATACACCGTATAATACATCTTTTCTTTCTGTAATCCAGGCCACGGATTCTACTCTCATTGGGTGAATGGCAAAGAGCAAGGTTAAAATGATAACCCCAAACCGTGAGAGGCCTAACATAATACCTATTCTGAAAACTAAAAAAATGGCAATGAAATGTAAAAGGAGATTGTTGAGATGCCAATACATTGGATTATCTATCCCAAAAATGGCATTTTCTAACCCAAAAGTCCAAATAGTCAATGGATTGTAGTTTCCTATAACCGTGGATGAAAAAATCTGAATTGTATTTTCCCAAAATGTATTAAAGGTAAATTGGTTGACAAATGGATTTTCGAGTATGTTTTTATCATCGTCCCAGTAAACAAATCCAATATGCAGGGAAGGGTACCATACGACAAAAGATATGATCAATATGATAAGAATATCCTTAATGTTGGTTCTGGTTAAAAAAGGAGTTGAGAAGGTTTTCTTTGGCTTGGCATTAAAGGTATCCTGACGTATTTTTTTATGTTTCTTTCTTCCCATTTTCTAAAACTGAGCTTCGAAAGTAAAGGTATGTTAAAGCAGGTTAAAAATCCAATTCATTTCTCAGGAAATATTAAAAAACTACCGATTCAAAGCCTGATCCACATTCATAATTTGGATGGCTTGTATAATGTGGTTTTCTGAAGGATGTATAGCCAAAACGACATGATCTGCTCCATAAGCATGTAATTGACTTGCTGTTGGAATACCTATAGCCAGGTACTTTTGCGTACCAGACATATATCCCATGGTGTAAAAGCTTTTTACATTTAAAGTACTGGTAAATACGTAAATATCTGCTTCTGGAATTTCAGTGTGCTCAATGGGGCTGTTTTCATACACAGGAATATTCATTGTATCGACCCAGTATGGAAGTTTTTTTTCAATAGAGCGATTGGTATGCACAGCGGAAATAAAACATACCTTGTCTTGTTTATCCAGCAAACTCAGAAATTGTTCTGCCGTTTCTTCAGCTTTACCATTTCCTACAAAATGAGGCAGCATGTTCGTAATTTCGGTCAGAATTGTGGCAGATCCGGGGCCAATACATGCCATTTTGATATATGGGGATAGTATGATTTTATTTTTTTCTACATTTTCAAAAAAGAACCTAACTCCGTTTTTACTGTAGAAAAAAAGCCATGAACATTCTGGAATTACAGTGAAGTTCAAACCTGAAAATTGTATTAATGATTTTCCTGTAACCCGATAAATAGATGGATCTAACGTATTAAAGGGAGAGTTTTCTTCTAGCTCCCTGGTAATAAAGGTCCGTAAGGGTCTTGCATTTTTCATTCAAAGAGATCTTCTAATTCTCCCATTTTCATGAGTTTAATAAAACATCTGCTGGCAGCAATAACATCAGCTCTTGCATTACCGGAAGGACTGTAGGCCTGATTGAAAAGAACAGTGTGCAACTCTCTCAGGGATGGCCATTTATATCCTCCGGATCTGGAGGGAAGTTTACAAAAGTATGTGCTTTCCTGCATAAGGCATATCCTATCGTTTTTGAATAAACTATGCTGGATACTGCGTCTTAGAAACTCAGCAGCTACTATTTTTTCCTGCACATCCATATTATGGGCGATTATAAAATTTACTTTGCCAAGGCTTTTGGCAAAATGATGAAGTACATCGTCTATATTTTCTGCTTTTCTGTTTACCTCTTCCTGTTCTACATGTGCAAATGTCAGAACTTTTTCGTCGGCGATCCAACCTTCCGCCTTCACTATACAATCGAAATCCTCCACTGGTTTGTATTCTTCATTCAGAATGATCCAGGATAAATGAAAGAGGCGTGGCCAGGAAAACGTATCTGAAAAATCGGCCTTCGGGTTTCTTGGTTTATGTATAGGTGTAGCATCAAATACTAAATATTTGGTTTCCATTCTATTTTCTTTTTATATGTCTCAGCATATTAGTTTTCATGTATTGAATTCATTATCTTTTGAAATATTTTCTCAGCCAGGCCATGTGTAGTACTTTGCGACAAAAACACACGGATGAGAGGACTACTGACATGTGAGGCATAGGCTGCTGAGCAGTGATAATGACCCATAGTGTCCTTTTCACAATATACACCAATAGGTAGGTGACAGCCACCGTCAGCCATTTTAAGTACTTTCCTTTCGACATTAGAGCAAACGGCTACTTCTGATTGGTGGATCTTTTTCAAAACCCTTCGAACGTCAATATTTTCTTTGTGGCATTGATATGCGAGAACTCCCTGAGCCGGTGCAGGGACAAATTCCCTTGGATGAAAATATATGATTTCCAGATCACTTATTTCTATTTGCAGCCTTTCCAGTCCGGCAGCAGCCAGCAAAATGGCATCGAAATCACCTGAACGGAGTTTATTAATTCTGGTGGGAACATTACCTCTTATGTCTTTAATGACTACATCGCTTCTCAAGTCCTTCATTTGTACTTTTCTCCTGGCAGAAGATGTCCCTACAATTGCCTGGTCAGAAAGTTTTAATGGTTTTGAGTTGTCGACAGCATTTTTTCTGATCAACAGCACATCGACGGGGTTAGCTCTTTCAGAAACACCTGCGATGACCAGTCCTTCAGGATGTGATGTGGGTAAATCTTTCATGGAATGAACCGCCAGGTCTATTTCCTCTGCAATAAGTGCATTTTCTAGCTCTTTGGTGAAGAACCCTTTCCCTTCTATTTTGTCAAATGAAAGATGCTGAATGATATCTCCCTTCGTTTGGATTATTTTAAGACTACTCTTTATTTTAATTTGATTCAGCTGCTCTTGTAGAAATCTGGCTTGCCATAGGGCGAGATCTGAGCCTCTTGTTCCGATTATAATTTCTTTCATAGGGTGCAAAGATAGCTGTATGACTTTAAACTATCTCAATTCACATACTTTGAATGAGGAGATTATTTACACTTTTAAGGGAGATTCATTAAACATGCATCTTGATTTGTTTTTTTAAATGATATTTGAATCAAAAGTGTATACAGATACTTAGAAATTAAATATGGTTCGTCCTAAATAATGCAATATTTCGTACAATTTAATTTCATAAAGGTTTACACTGAACCCATCGATTTTTTCCTGGTATACATCGATTTATATTCAGATAAGGAGAAAATCATTACCTTTACTACATGTCTTTAACTGCCGGATATATAGCTGAACAGGTCAATGGTGAGGTCATTGGAAACATTTCTATAGTTGTAATGAAGGCAAGTAGCATAGAAAAAGCTGGTGAAGGCATGATCACCTTTATGGCATTGTCAAAGTACGAACCTCTTATTTATTCTACTAAGGCATCGATTGTAGTTATCCCTGACAGTATTCAATTAGTACAGGAAGTCATGACAACAGTAATAGTTGTACAGGATGTATATAAGGCCATGGCTACGATTTTGAACTTATTTAACCGCAATGAGGATTGTTTTTCGAGAGGAAGCATCACGTATATTCATGAAACGGCTTTAATAGGAGAAGGAAGCACTTTGGGTCAGTTTACATCGGTAGGCAAGGATAGCCTCGTAGGTCAACACACTTTTATAAGTGATCAGGTCTATATTGGCAACAGGGTAAAAATAGGAAGTCATTGCAAAATTTATCCAGGAGTTAAAATTTATAATGACACTGAGATTGGAGACCGGTGTATCATTCATAGTAACGCGGTTATTGGGAGTGATGGGTTTGGATATGCCAGAGAAGAGGGTGGGGGATATCTGAAAATTCCTCATATTGGGCGGGTAGTCATTGAGGATGATGTAGAAATTGGAGCTTGCACCGTAGTAGATCGGGCAACTATGGATGAAACCCGCATTATGCAAGGTACAAAACTGGACAATCTTATACAAATTGCCCATAATGTTACCATTGGAAAAAACAATGCCATGGCAGCCCAATCGGGTGTGAGTGGCAGTACAACCATTGGAGACCATTGCATGGTAGGAGGCCAATCTGGATTTGTCGGTCATATACAA
This sequence comes from Saprospiraceae bacterium, assembly GCA_041749255.1. GTDB lineage: Bacteria > Bacteroidota > Bacteroidia > Chitinophagales > Saprospiraceae > JABDLO01. The sequence continues at coordinate 28,504 of JBGTBR010000023.1, read as the reverse complement.
GTTGCAGATCATACCATTGTGCAGGCTAAGAGTGGGGTTTCAGCAACCGTATCTGAGCCAGGGACAAAATTGTACGGCTATCCCGCCATAGAATATCAGAATTATTTGAAATCGTACATATATTTTAAAAAGCTTCCCGATATTGTGAGTAGAATAAGGGAAATTGAGCACATTGTGGATCAACGTTATAGTGAAAAAGATCATCATTGATTCTGATTTTAGACATTAAAAACAAGAGCGGAGGTGTGTATATTAACTGATTAAAAAATAGTGTATGGTTTTTTTATATAATTTGAGCGAGTAATATTTAACCATAAGAAAACGGATAGCTGCTGATTACAGGATGCAAAAGACTTTAACTAACCTGATATGAAGAGAAAAACAATAACCAAAGAAGTAAGCGTACAAGGAACCGGTTTACACAGTGGTAAAGAATCTACGATGATTTTATTTCCTGCATCTCCCGGCGAAGGCATTAAATTCAGGCGTCTGGATATGGATGGAGCTGAAGATATTCTCGCTGACCTGGCCAATGTAATTTCCACTACGAGAGGAACAACTTTAAGGAAAGATAAAGCATTTATCCACACCATAGAGCATATTTTAGCCGCAGTAAGTGGTTGCGAAATAGATGATATTATCATTGGGATTACCGATGAAGAAGTACCTATAATGGATGGAAGTGCAAGGGATTTTGTCGATATCATTGAGATAGCCGGAATAAAAGAATCAGAAAAGAACTTAGAAGTCTTTTCGTTAAACAAAATGATACATTACCTGGATGAAGAAACCGGTTCTGAATATTATGCTTTTCCGTCGGAGTTTCTTGAAATAATGTGCATGATCGATTTTCCCAATACTCCGCTCTCTTCACAATATGCTGAGTTGAGAACTCTTACAGATTTTAAATCCGAAGTATCTGGAAGCAGAACTTTTGTGCTCTTGAGTGAAATTGAAGATCTTTGGAACAAGAATATGATAAAAGGCGGCAATATAGAGAGCGCTATTGTAATCAATGATAAAAATTACAAACAGGTCGACGTAGATAGAATTGCAAAGACCATTGGAAAGGATTCCTTTACGATTAGCGAAAAGCATGATCCGTCTATTTTGAGATACAGTAATGAACCTGCCAGACATAAGATTCTCGATATCATTGGAGATTTGGCATTGATTGGATTACCCATACACGCAAAGATCATAGCCAGAAAACCCGGGCACAAAAGCAATATTGAATTTGCCAAAGTATTGAAAAAAGCAGCATTGGAAGACAGGAAATTACGTGGCAAACCGATCTACAATCCCGATACTCCTCCCGTGTTTGATCTTCAAAAAGTAAAAAGTTATCTTCCTCATCGTTATCCATTTCTTCTGGTGGATAAAATCATTGAACTTACGGATACAATGGTGGTTGGTGTAAAAAACGTGACCTATAACGAAGCTTTTTTTCAAGGTCATTTTCCTGACAATCCTATTTTCCCAGGGGTTTTACAAATGGAAGCTTTGGCTCAAACCGGAGGAATTTTGGCACTGACTATTGTCGATGATCCGGGTGATTGGGATACTTATTTTTTGAAAATGGATAATGTAAAATTTAAAAATAAGGTTGTCCCCGGCGATACGCTTTTATTAAAAATGGAATTATTGTCACCTATACGAAGGGGCATTGTTCATATGCAGGGCACAGCTTATGTGGGTAATAAAATAGTTTCAGAAGGAGAATTGGTAGCACAAATTATAAAGAACAGATAAATGACCCAATATGTCAGTCCTGAAGCCAAGATCCATCCCACAGTTGAAATCGGCCCTTTTACGGTGATTTCAGCCGATGTGGAAATTGGAGAAGGAACCCGGATAGACTCGCATGTTGTCATATTGGATGGTGTAAGAATTGGTAAACAATGTCAGATATTTACAGGAGCTGTATTGGGAACTGTTCCTCAGGATAAAAAATACAGTGGAGAACAGGCATTGCTCATTATTGGTGATCACGTGGTCGTCAGAGAATATTGCACACTAAATATTGGAACAGAAGCAACAGGTCGAACCCTTATTGGCAACGCCAGCCTGTTAATGGCTTATGTTCATGTTGCCCATGACTGTCAAATTGGTAATCATGTTGTTTTAGCCAATAATGTGAATTTAGCCGGACATGTAATTATAGGAGATTATGCTATTCTAGGCGGATTGGTAGCGGTACATCAATTTACATTTATAGGCAAATACAGTATGATAGGAGGGGGAACTTTGGTGAGAAAAGATGTACCGCCTTTTGTCAAAGCAGCCCGGGAACCCATATCGTATGCTGGTGTAAACAGCATAGGCTTAAAAAGAGGTGGTTACGATCAGGACACCATTCATCATATTCAGGATATGTATAGGATATTGTTTGTGAAAGGGTACGGAGTGAACAAAGCGATTCAAATAATTCAAAAAGAAATTAAAGATTCTGAACACAAAAACTACATTCTGGATTGTATTGAAAAGTCAAAACGCGGCATCATTCGTGGACCCGCAAGAAGAAATGAGCAATGAACAATATAGTATAATTGTAAAATATTGCCTACATATGAAGCTGGATAAATTGTATATCATTTGTGAGAATAATACTTGAAAATGTATCAAAGCGATACCGATACCAATGGGTCATACGCAATGCAAATATAACGTTTGAACCCAACACCATTACCGGCTTGCAAGGACCAAACGGGAGTGGTAAGTCTACTTTATTGAAAATAATATCAGGCTTTTTGAGCCCCACTTCCGGTAGGGCTTCATATTTTGTAAATGAACAAGCTATAATTTCTTCAGAGGTCTATAAGACTGTGTCGTTTGTAGCTCCCTATACTGAACTGATCAAAGAATTTTCGTTGAAAGAACAATTTGACTTTCATTTTACCTTTAAGAATCAATTGATCTCACGGGGGTATAACGATTTTGTGGAGTTTCTTAATTTAAAAGTAGAATCCGATAAAATAATTGACAGTTATTCCAGTGGCATGAATCAACGTTTACAATTGGCTCTTGCATTATGGTCAGACAATCCTTTACTTTTATTGGACGAACCAACGGCCTACCTGGATGATGTAGCCAGAGATTGGTTTTACAAAAATCTAAGGGAAAAATCCAAAGGAAGAACCATAATTATCGCATCCAATGATAGAAAAGACTTTGAAGTTACACACAAAATTCTGGATATAACCCTGCTATAGTTCTTCCAGCAGTTCTGTCATTTTTCTTTTTAAGTCCAGTAGTTTCATTTTTAAATCCTCTTTAGTCGAGGTCATGGTAGGATTTTTTAGTTCTCTTTTGGCTCCGTCAAGCGTAAAACCCTTTTCTTTAACCAGGGAATATAATCTTTTCAGGTATTCAATATCCTTCTTTGTAAACTGTCGATCTCCTTTCCGGTTTTTTTTAGGTCTTAAAAATGTAAATTCTGATTCCCAGTATCTTATCAGCGAAGGTGACACATCAAACATCTCAGCTACTTCACCGATAGAATAATATAGCTTTGTAAGTTCTGTTTTCACGGGTTGATCAGGTAAAGTTTAGTGAAGCAAGATACTATTTTCTTTGAACAATCACCCATGGCTGAGTAAAATTTATTTGATATACTTTCGTTGAGGTTGAGGTTTTCGCCTGCGGCAGGTTAAGGTTGAGGTTAAGGCTAAGGCTGAGGTTAAGGTTGAGGATAAGGTTAAGGTTGAGGTTTATCGCCTTCGGCAGGTTGAGAGCCTTCGGCAGTTGAAAGTCGAAAGTCGGAAAGTCTGAATGTCGAAGGTCTGAAAGTCATATGCCTATTGCCAATTGCCTACTGCCCACTGCCCACTGCCCTCTGCTTCCATGGTCGACTAATTATCAAAGGACGAGAAAAAACCAGCACAAACGGTGTGTAATCAATAGATTTGGGTGATTAATTGCGCACCGTTGGTGCTTGGGAAATAATAATCGCATTATTTCACCCAAAGCATTGGGTGCTAATGCTCATCGCACCTTTGGTGCTTTTCCAGGCTACATTGAAAGTTTTTGGTGCAGAAGGAACTTTAAAAGATATTATCAAAAAGCACCAACGGTGCGAAATCATTAGCCTTGGGTGAAGCCCAAGGCGAAAGTAAAATCTTTATAAGCACCAACGGTGCGAAATAAACCGCTCACTGCTCACCGCTCACTGCTCACTGCTCACCGCTCACTGCTCACCGCTCACTGCTCACCGCTCACCGCTCACTGCTCACCGCTCACCGCTCACCGCTCACTGCTCACCGCTCACTGCTCACCGCTCACTGCTCACCGCTCACTGCTCACCGCTCACCGCTCACCGCTCACTGCTCACCGCTCACTGCTCACTGCTCACTGCTCACTGCTCACCGCTCACTGCTCACTGCTCACTGCTCACCGCTCACTGCTCACTGCTCACCGCTCACCTATACGGTTAACATTATTTAGGCATTAAGAAACTGCGAATTACGACTACGAGCTCCGAGCTAATGTTCAATAACCTACTTATTATCCAGATAATTTTCCAGCATCGATCTTACTGTTTCCGGATTGGCCTTACCTCCTGACAATCGCATGACCTGACCCATAAAAAAGCCTAACAGATTTTTTTTACCTTGATTATATTCCAGTATTTTTTCGGGATGCTTTTGTAAGACATTTTTTATCCATAATTCCATTTCGTTCACATCAGTGGTTTGTATCAAATTCAATTGACCGGCAAGGTCAAGGATTGAGGTTTCCTCATTTTCACCCCATATTTTCTCATATAGTATTTGATAGGCTGCTGATTTACTAATGTCCTCTTGTTCCAGGACTTTGAGGAATTCTAATAACCTGTCAGCTGTGGAATCCAATCTTAAAAATAAATCTACATTTTCTATACCAGAAGGTAAAACCTTATTGATAATTAATAGGGCGGCTTCTCTCGCATGCGCATTTTTAGAAATGAGTTTTTCCAATAAAATTATGCTGGCAGGATTTTCTAAAAGCACTTCAGCTTCCTTATGGGAAAGCCCGTATTGCTGAGTAAGTTTTTTGTATTCCTGATACGGAGTGGCCGGCATTTCATCACTGATTCTCTTTAATAACTCTTCAGAAATGTACACAGGCGGTAGATCCGGGTCGTTGAAATACCTGTAATCGTTGACTTCTTCTTTATCCCTCATGGGCATAGTTTTGCCGGTTTGAGGATCATAAAGCAGGGTGGATCTTTTAATACTTTTTCCCTGTGTAAGTAGTTTTATTTGTCTTTCGGCTTCAAATTCTATGGCATTTTTGGCAAATTTCTTAGAGTTTACATTTTTAATTTCACATCGGGTACCATAAGTGGTTGTCCCTTTTTCTCTTACGGAAACATTGCAGTCACATCTAAAGGAACCTTCCTCCATATTTCCATCAGATATATCGAGATACCTCACCAACATCTGCATATGATTAATAAAATGAAAAACTTCATCTGCTGATCGGAAGTCTGGCTCTGTTACTACTTCAAGTAAGGGTACTCCAGCTCTGTTAAAATCAAGATACGTTTTAGTTGGATGTTGATCATGAATAGATTTGCCGGCATCTTCTTCCATGTGCAAGTGATGAATCCGGATTGTTTTTGAAGTTCCATCAGGCATCGGAAAAGTAAATTTTCCTCCCAAGCAAATGGGTTTCTCATCTTGTGTCAGTTGATATCCTTTAGGAAGATCTGGGTAAAAGTAGTTTTTTCTGTCGAAGTAATTTATCTTCTGTATATCGGAACCCAAAGCCAATCCGATTTTAATCGCTGATTCGATATGGTAGGAATTCACTCTGGGTAGTGTGCCGGGAAGTGCAAGTGTGACAGGACTTACAAATGAATTGGGTATTCCGGAAAATTGATTTCTATCCGCACAAAATGCCTTGCTTTTACTATTGATTTGAATGTGGATTTCCAGGCCTATAACTATTTCCCAATCGCTATTCATATTACCAATTAAAATATTAAAAAGCTTATCAAAAAAATAAAAACCATAAATACGATAAATGCAAAGAAATATACAATCAGGTATAGGAAGAACTTGATCAGCGTCTTGAAGAATCCCTGTCCATAGTACCGTTTGAAAGCTAAAAATGAAATGAGTAAAATGGCGAAATAGAAAAATCCCGACAAAGCGGAAAATGAATTAAATATTACAGAGATAAGAAGAATTACAGTAGCTACTATGAAGAATAAAGAATGTAAATTACAAAGTAAAATGATGTGTTCTATCAGATATCTATTTCTCCTTATATACAATAGCTTAAGAAATAATCCGGTAAAAAGTATATTTAAAATGATGATCCAAAAAGAATTGCTAAGGATAAATTTAATGGTACCGCTCGGATTTCTATAGGTCTTTATACTTTGTTTGACAAATAATTGATCTTGCCAAGAGTTAATATCGTATTTTGTGTATATTGAATCAAAACTCAGTTCCATAATATCTTTTAGCAGGTATTTTCTTTTTTTAAGGCTATCCTTCATACCAAAAGTGACGAAGTCCAATTCAATGTAATTGCTATCAATATTTTTTATGTTTTTAAAAACCTCTTTTCTTATGCTGTCAGTCAACATTTTCTGAGTTGACGTCGGTTCGTATTTCACAATAAAAGCATCGTAATCGTCGAGTATTTCTCCTTTGGCTACATTTTTGTCTGTACTCCTGCCTCCAAACTTTGAATTGATTACCTCTATATTTTCTGAAAGGAAAAAAACCAGGGCTCCAAAAAAGAATAGCATACTGAATATAAATAGCCTTCCAGGATTTACATACCTCAATCTTTTACCAGCTATGTATTCTCTGGTGAGAAAAGAAGGTCTCCAAATGTATTTCAGCGTTCTGAATAAACGTGAATTGATATTAAAAACCTGATCGATGACTTCTTTAATCAGTGACCATGTTCTTAACTCTGTAGGTTTGTTGAGTTGGCTACAATTGGGACAATATTTGCTTTTTGAGTCAAACTCCTGATTGCAGTTTAAACATTTGAATAGCATTGTTTCCATTGTTGGTAAACTTCTTGAGCTTTAAGCCGTAAAGATAGCCGAAGTATTGTGAAATGAGGACTTTTTCAGTCAAAATAGATGAATGCGGGTCCCAGACTGACTGGCTTTTAAGTAATATGTAATGGTAAGCTATTGCTAAATGAAAATGGGGTTCACATTGTAAGCAAAAAGAAAAAGCAACAAATACATCATGTATAAAATGAAATGGATCAGGTTAGAACCTGATCCATCTATTTGTTCATTTCTGAACCAAAAATTTGCAAAAATGACTGTAAACGATGTAAGATCGTTTAACTCATGGGAAAAACTTGAATATCAGAAAATGATGGTTTGATATAAGTTAACTCTTAATCAAACGACTGGTTTTCTTCTTCGGCTTTGGCGATTAGTTCTTTATATTCCTCCAATGAAAGTCCATCCATGCAATAGTCAATAGGATTAACGGGTTTTCCGTGCAATCTTACTTCATAGTGAAGATGGGGTGCAGTAGAAGTACCCGTACTGCCTACTTCTCCAATTTTTTGACCTTTCATTACTTTATCACCTTCTTTCACATCTACCGTATGCATATGGGCGTATAGAGTTGTAAATCCATAACCATGATCAATGACCACATGATTTCCATAGCCACTCCTCCTTAAATCTACTTTTTTAACCACACCATTACCTGTAGATTGAATGGCTGTACCACGTGGAGCTGTAAAATCTATACCAGCATGAAACTTCTTGATCTTGTGTACTGGGTGTATCCTGAAGCCAAAACCCGAAAGGAGTGAAATATTTCTTTTTAAACGGTCTTCTCTGACGGGTTTAATGGAGGGAATAGATGCAAATTTTTCTTCCCTGTCCAATGCCATTCTGTATATGGTATCCAAAGATTTATTTTGCAGAGAAAGTTTTCTTTTGATTTGATCAACCCGTTGTAGTGATTGGGAAATGAATGCACCTGATTCTGTAAATGTCTCAAAATTATTATAGCGATCCGCACCACCTATACCTCCTTCCCAAATTCCATTATCCAATGGATTGATGCCAAAAACTACTCTGTGCACTTCTGCATCTTTTCTTTGTACTTCGTCTAATGCTTTAGATAAATTTACAAAATCCTCGGTAAGTGCTGAATAGTAATACTCCATTTGTTGAAGCTCTCTTTCGAGGGTTATTTCTTTAGGAGAGGGAACATAAGCATCAATCACCAAATATAAACATAGGGTAGTAAACATGAGCATAGAAGAATACCCTGAAATTTTGATTATGACCTGCTTGAGTGGAGTTTTGTGTGGCTCAAATTGCAGAGTTATCGGATTGTAAATGTACCTGGTTTTAGTCATCATGAACACGAATCTGTAAAAACTGCAAAACGGACAGTTTTTGAGGTTATTAAATTGGATTCCACATGAAGTTACTTTCAAAAATGATTGGAAAATAACTACTTTTGCGACCGTATTTAAATATGTTCATGCTTATTGAGCAAGTCAAAGTTAATTTGCTGAATCCATATATCAAAATTTTAGAGCCATTGATTTTAATTTTATTGTATTTAAATACTTTTAATTTGTAAGTAGTTCATATTCAAAGATAAAATATATAAATGGTTATATAATAGTAATATTATGATTATTAACGTTTTAGAAGATTTTTTTCCTTTTTTTATGTTTGCTACGATTCATTTTTCCAATATTGTTATCTATGAATTCTACCTATAATATGTATATAAATGACAAATAAATACATGACATCAGATCAAATACGGCAGCAGTTTTTCGACTTTTTTCAGGAAATGGGCCATAGAATAGTGTCATCATCGCCTATTGTTGTAAAGGATGACCCCACATTAATGTTCACCAACGCGGGAATGAATCAGTTTAAAGATTATTTTTTGGGTTCAAAATCACCTGAATATTCGCGAATTGCCGATACGCAAAAATGCCTAAGGGTGTCGGGTAAGCATAACGATTTGGAAGAAGTGGGTAGAGACTCATATCATCACACCATGTTTGAGATGCTCGGAAATTGGTCGTTTGGAGACTATTTTAAAAAAGAGGCCATTGCCTGGGCATGGGAACTTCTTACCGTAAGATACGGCCTTGACCCTGGACGATTATACGTATCTGTTTTTAAAGGAGATCCATCTGAAAACCTGCTACCGGATGAAGAAGCAGCCAATATATGGAAACAGCATGTCCCTGCAGACAGAGTATTGTATTTTGATAAAAAGGATAATTTTTGGGAAATGGGAGATACAGGCCCATGTGGTCCATGCTCAGAAATTCATGTAGACTTAAGGCCTGACTCTGAAAGGGTGAAAACACCAGGTCACACATTGGTTAACCAGGATGACCCTTTGGTAATCGAAATTTGGAATCTTGTCTTCATTCAATTTAACAGGAAGTCCGATGGCAGCCTCCACCCACTTCCTTCAAAACATGTTGATACCGGACTGGGATTTGAAAGGCTATGCATGGCTCTTCAAAATAAAACATCCAATTACGATACCGATATTTTTCTACCATTTATTCAATATCTCGAAAAGTTTACCGGGATTTCTTATACCGGAAGTTATAGACACGATGCCCATTCGGATATAGCAATGCGGGTTATAGTAGATCACCTGAGAGCTGTGAGCTTTACTATTGCCGATGGGGAATTACCCTCAAATACAGGTGCAGGGTATGTAATCAGAAGAATTTTGAGAAGAGCCGTTCGCTATGGTTATTCTTTTCTTGGCAGGAAAGAACCATTCATATACACGATGGTACCCCTCCTCTCTGACAGGTTTAGTCATGTTTTTCCAGAGTTAAATGCACAGCTTGATTTTATTCAAAAGGTTATCATGGAAGAAGAAAAAAGTTTTCTTCGGACTTTGGAAGGTGGCTTGAAAAGATTGGATCAGATCCAAATAGAAGATGGGGTTATTTCAGGATCAATAGCATTTGAATTATACGATACGTACGGATTCCCCATTGACTTAACGCGATTAATAGCAGAAGAAAAAAACTGGAAAGTAGATGAAGTGGGGTTCACGGAGGCATTAAACGAACAAAAGCAAAGATCCCGTGCTGATGCAAAACGCCAGGCTGGTGACTGGGTTGTCATCAAAAAGGAGGGATCTACGCATTTTGTAGGTTATGATCAACTCAAAGTAGATGAAACGCGTATTTTACGTTATCGATTATTGGAGGAGAAAGGTAAAATGGTGTTTCAAATCATTTTAGAAGTGACCCCGTTTTATCCCGAAGGAGGTGGGCAGGTAGGAGATACCGGATACCTGATTTCAGGAGAAGAAAAAATTCGTGTACTGGATACTGTAAAGGAAAATGACCTCATCATACTGGTAGTCAACAGTTTACCTTCCGATCCTTCACTGCATCTGATCGCAATGGTGGATGCTGAAAAACGTCACCTCACTGAAAAAAATCATACAGCAACGCATTTATTGCATGCAGCCCTGAGAGAGGTATTGGGAGACCATGTCCACCAAAGGGGCTCATTGGTAAAGGAGGACTATCTCCGGTTTGATTTTTCTCATTTTCAAAAAATGACTGAAGAAGAAATCCAGAAAGTAGAAAGTATTGTGAATGCCAAAATCATAGAAAATATCCAAAGGAAAGAGGACAGAAAAATACCTATTTCTGAAGCCAAAGCTGCCGGAGCTATGATGCTGTTTGGGGAAAAATATGGTGAGGAGGTGAGAATGATCACTTTTGATCCTCACTTCTCTGTCGAACTTTGCGGTGGATGCCATGTTTCTGCCACCGGTCAAATAGGTCTATGCAAAATAACATCAGAAGGAGCGATTGCCGCAGGTATCAGACGAATAGAGGCCATTACAGGCCTGACGGCTTTTGAGCTTTTTCAAAACCTGTATGCTGAAAGGACATTTATAAGGGATTTGGTAAAAACGCCCACCCCATCTGCGGTCCCGGCAATCGAACAATTAATACAGGATAATAAACAACTAAAAAAGGAAATCGATCAACTTAAATCACTAAAGGCTGGACTCCTGAAAGATGAACTAAAGGAAAAGGTAAAACGCGTAAATGGGATGAATCTCATTACAGCAAAACTAAGAGATACCGACGCAAATACCGCAAAAACGATGGCATTTAACCTGGGTCAGGAATTGGATAATGCTATCATACTGCTAGGTCTTGATCATGCTGAAAAGCCCATGCTGATGTTGTTTATTTCAAAAGAGTTGACGAATCAATACCATGCTGCAAAAATCATTAAGGAATTGGCTATACATATTCAGGGGGGAGGAGGAGGACAACCCTTTTTTGCTACTGCTGGAGGCAGCGATCCAAAAGGATTAGATGCAGCCCTGCAAGAATTAGAGCGTATTTTATCATGACTTTCATTAAATAATTTTATTATGTCATCAAAAAATGAATCTGGCTTTTGGAGAAATATCTTTAAGAATCTTATAGATACCATTTTGAAAAGTATAGGATTGACCTCCAAGCCGGATCCAAATAAAAAACCAAATGATCCTCCTAAATAGGAGTAGTCGGTAAATAATTGAAGAAGCGTAATAATAATCAGGTCTTGGCTTTCTATCACCAGGTACATCTGAGTTTATTATGCATGAGTTGAGTATATATCTAAGCAGAGAATGATTAGACTATAAGGTGGACAAAACCCCTCCACTTTGTTTTTTATCACCATTCCACTTCCAGTCAACAAGGGTGATCAGGGCATTGACCAGATAAAATATATATTTAGCCACATTGGCAATATTCATCTGAATGACATTTTTTATGAGTTGAACCGCATTATAAATAACCCAACTCAGCCAGGTTTCTTCGTATTTTAAACTACTGCAAACATTGGCACCCAGGCTTAAGCCAAAGGTAATAGCAACAGTGTGAAAAAAAACTTCACTGTCAAGGCCACCAAATAAATTAAACCCTATATAAACCAGAATATAAGCAAAAATAAGAGTCAAAAGTATAATGAGGTAGTAGCGTGTATCCCGCTTTCTTATACGTTCTCCTTTATACCAATTGTAAGTAGCGAAAGTCGTCACTAAAAAAGTAATCGGGTATGTAATAATAGCTGAATAATTACCGAATAAATAATCGTTGGCTCCGCTGTTCACAGTTGTGATTATTCCAATGATATTGCCTGTATTATTCTGTTTACCCACCAGACGTGTAGATAACATTGAAAAAATGGCTCCTATAATGGCCAGGATTCCTAATGGATATGCTCCCATGAAAATATGATCCGTCAATTCAGACAAGGGTATACCAAAATGGATTTTGCCCTCATAATATATAGTACCTTGAAAATTCCGGGCAAGACTTGTGATGAGGACAACCAGTGCACCCAATATATCCAGATGTTTGGAAAGCACCAATGATCTTATTATCGGATACTTTAACATTTTTTGGTTTTCAGAATTCATTAGTTCACAGCATTTTACCATTTTCTGATAATGAAAAATGAATTATGCTTTGCAAGATTAATAATTTCCAGTTTAAATCAATCGATTGATTGTAGATAAGTATTTTAGATCTGACATAAAATAAAAAAAGCCGGAATTATCCGGCTTACATCTTAAAAGGATCAAGGCCATAACCATAGATATTTCTCAAATCAGGCCTCGATATTTATATTTCTCAATTTCTTGTTGTGTATGGGTGATCTATGACCCTGAAACACCTTGTCTTTATAACGAGACTGGCTTGATCCTAAAGGTTTTTAAAGTGGTGCCGGAAGAGAGGTACTCCCCGGCAATGAACGAATCAGGTGGACTCATATTTAAAAAATTTAGTGGTTCATTATTAATTATAAAACAGAGTTAGAAACAAAATTTCAGTTGTAATAGTTTTTCAAACGAAATGCAATATACGATTTTTAACTGACAAATTCCAGTTTTGCGAGATAAAAAATCTATTTTTCCTGATTGTAAGAAATGAAAGCATTTATCAAATCAACCCAGTAAGAGATATATAGCTGCCAGTATCCCCGTGATGATCATGGCTGCAATATTGAATACCGGGCTCGTTTTAAATATACCCGACTCAAAATGAATTCCCTTACTATCGTTTTTTCCTCTGCCTTCATATAATGATATGATGATCATCACAGTGGAAATAATCACAAAACAAAGCCCCATTCTGTGCAAAAATGGAAGATTCTCGAAAAAATACTTAAAACCTACTGAGAAGGGTATAGAAAGTGCTATGGCAGCCAATGCTGCATTGGTTGTGGTCTTTTTCCAAAACAAACCAAAAACAAATATGGCCAGGATACCAGGGCTAATGAATCCGGTGTATTCCTGTATAAATTGGAATATCTGACCAAAATTTTCCAGGACTGGATTCATCAAAATACCAATGATCATAGCACAAACACCTGTTATCTGGCCGATTCTGATCATTTTCTTTTCACTGGCATTTTTGTCTATGTGTATTTTGTGTATATCTAGCGTGTAAATGGTGGAAATACTATTGACCATACTGCTTATTGAGCTACCTATTGCGGCAACCAAAGCGGCAAGAACCACCCCTTTTGCCCCGGTAGCCACATAATTATTGATAACCCAAGGATAAGCTTCATCCGCTTTTAAAATATCAGCACCCAGAACAAAGGCTGCGATTCCAGGGAGCACTACTATAAAAGGCATGATCATTTTTAAGGATGCGGCAAAAACTACTCCTTTTTGAGCCTCGTATATGCTTTTGGCCGCCAAAGCCCGTTGAATAATATATTGATTAATTCCCCAGTAATACAAATTAGCGATCCACATGCCTGTAAATAACACTCCGAAACCCGGCAACAATTGGTATGCAGATTTTACTTCACCGGTACCGGCTTCCACATATGTATCTCCCTGCACAAAATACATATTAAATTTTTCAGGCGCCTTTTCATAGAGATTGACAATGCCTTGTATAAGATGACCATCGCCTATAGCACTCAGCACCGCCCAGGAAGCCATAATCCCTCCGATAATCAGTACCACCACCTGGATAACGTCCGTCCATACCACTACTCTTAGCCCTCCAAATATGGAGAAAGTCATAGAATACAATGCCAGGCCTATGATGCCATATATCATAGGAATACCGAGAATGGTTCTCATGGCCAATCCACCCAAATAAAATAAAGACGTAATATTGACAAAGACAAACAACAATACCCAAAAAACGGCGAGTCCTGTTCTAACCCTTGAATCATATCTTTCCTCGAGAAATTGGGGCATGGTATAGATGCCCTTTTTCAAAAAAATGGGCAGAAAATATTTAGCCACAATAATAAGGGTGATAGCAGCCATAAATTCGTAAGCGGCAATGGCCAGACCCAGATCGTGTCCAGACCCTGCCATCCCTATCATTTGCTCGGCCGATATATTGGAGGCAATGAGCGATCCACCAATAGCCCACCAGGCCAATGACTTACTGGCCATAAAGTAATCTTTACTGTCTTTCATCTTTTGGGTCAACGCAAAATAGACCCCAACTCCTACCATACACAGTAAATAGAATCCAAAAATTACATAATCGATTTGCGAAAATTGCATGCCTCTTCAGATTGTTACTTTAAATTAATGGGATAATGTTAGCTATAAGTACTGACCTGTCAAAATATGGAGGAAAAATATTTTTATTTTTCAGATGATTGAGACTCTAAAAAAATAAAAAGGACAGTGCAAGCACCATCCTTTTTATTTTTTATACATACTCAGTGTGAATGATTTTCAATCACACAATTCATGCTTAGCCATTGACATAATTGGTCTCCATTTTTCCCCTGTTGAGCCACCAGCCCAGCCAAGCTCCACATAAAGCCCATTGTACTACAGAGTCAATAAGATCTGCCATGTTGCCAGTTTCAAACCATATAGCTTCTGAATAATGGATGGTCAGGTATCCAATGATGCCCACTCCTATAGAAATAAGCACAGTGGTTTTCATGTCATTATTTGATATCTTCATGAGAAACCAGGCAAGTATCAGTGCAGCTAAAATATTAGCTACTAATCCGCGAGCCATATTTAAACCCATATTATTTGTTAATGCAGAGTGATAATGGATCTGAGCCCACGGTTTGCCAATGTTGTTTTCCATCATTTCCTGCGAGGCCGATGAAGGTGACTCCGGTGGCACTGTAGGCAAGAAATACGATCCGTCTTCCAATTTGTCTGATAATAATTCCAAAATTTCATCCTGGTCAGCAGTGTATTGATATTCAGCAGCATGAAGATTTAGCATTGCCCAGGAGAGAAATTGCCAAATAAACAAAATAAGCCCTCCTACCAATGCGGCAATAATAAGTTTTTTCATCATAATTTAAATTTTAGTGAAGCAATTGCAGAGATAAAAATATAATTTAATCTGTATTATTTATATATTTTAGAATATTATAT
The DNA here is from genome assembly GCA_041749255.1 of Saprospiraceae bacterium. Classification (GTDB taxonomy): domain Bacteria; phylum Bacteroidota; class Bacteroidia; order Chitinophagales; family Saprospiraceae; genus JABDLO01. The sequence goes on along the minus strand of JBGTBR010000023.1, from coordinate 13,118 downwards.
TTAATGAAAGTCTGAAAGTTAACCAAAACTAAAACCAAAACTCAAACTAAAACTAAAACCATTGCTACGAGCTACGAACTTAATAGGTCTGAAAGTCTGAAAGTCGGAAAGTCTGAAGGTCTGAAAGTCGAGGTTAAGGTTTACGCCTTCGGCAGGCTAAGGTTAAGGTTATTGCCTTCGGCAGGTTTACGCCTTCGGCAGGTTGAGGTAGAGGGGAGCAGAAGCCTCGTTTCACTGTTTAGCGCTTTGCGGTTGAGTGCTTCGCTGTTTATCGTTGCACTGTTTAGTGGATAGTAGTTTTACCCGAATGAGCTTTAGTAGACTTCCATAAACTCTCTAAACACATCAACGATTCAACGACTCAACAATTCAATAAACCTGTTTATCGCTTTGCGGTCTAGTGAGAGGTATTACCCGAATGACCTATAAACTCTCTAAACTCTCTAAACTCCATAAACACTATAAAACTTATAACGAACTACGAGCTACCAGCTAAAATGAGGTTTAGGTTTTCGCCTTCGGCAGGTTAAGGATAAGGTTTAGGTTTTCGCCTTTGGCAGGTTAAGGTTCAGTTTGTCAATGTCAAACTACCAGAACGAGCCAGCTGCGAACTACTAACTGTTTCACTGCCAACTGCTCACTGCCAACTCCCCAAAGCCACCTTTTTATTTATCTTGTTTTTTAGTCATCTGCCATTTATTTCATACCTAATCCCTTAATCCCTTAATTCCCCCCTTAAACCCAAAATTACCCATGCTTCAAACTTTCCTTCTTTCTTTAAAAAAATTTAAAATAAGCTGGCTGCATTCATGATGCATGACGCCAAATTCTATGATGGTAGAAGGGTGGAGCATTTCTTTTCCGAATCTCATAAATCCTCGTTTATCATCACCGGCGCCAAAAACCACTTTGCCGATCTGAGACCAAAACAAAGCACCGGCACACATATTACAGGGTTCCAATGTGACATATAATGTGCAATCCTGAAGATATTTAGAACCCAACGAAGATGAGGCAGAAGTTATAGCCAGGATTTCTGCATGGGCAGTCACGTCTTTCAGGAGTTCTGTTTGATTGTGGGCCCTGGCAATGATGCGTTGTTGGGCCACAATAACGGCACCCACGGGTACTTCACCTTCTTCCCTGGCTCTATAAGCTTCTTTCAAAGCTTCTTTCATAAAAAAATCATCAGTGAATATTTGGATCATAATGTAAATTGAAGAAATAAATACAGACGCAACGTAGAATTGGAACAAATAAAGCAATACACATTGATATTTCTGTATTAACTACCGTAAAAAATAATGAATTATCGTATCTTTGCGCATGGAAAGAAAAAAAATACAACCCGTTTCCGAAATTACCAACGCATTTACTTTTGATGACGTTTTACTGCAGCCATCCTATTCTGAGGTATTACCACGGGAGGTAGACATTTCTACCTGGCTGACTACTGACATTAAGCTCAATGCTCCCATTATATCTGCTGCAATGGACACCGTAACAGAACACAAACTCGCTATTGCAGTGGCCAGAGAAGGAGGTATAGGCATTATTCATAAAAACATGTCTATTTCAGATCAGGCGAGTCAGGTTAGGAGTGTAAAAAGATCAGAAAGTGGCATGATACTCGATCCTGTAACTTTATCCAAAGAAGCCAGAATTGGGGATGCCCTCCACCTCATGCGAGAATATAAGATTGGGGGAATACCTATTGTAGACTTTCAAGGAAAACTCATTGGTATATTGACGAACAGAGATCTACGATTTGAGGTGGACTATAACAGGCCTGTACTGGACATTATGACAAAAGAAAACCTCATAACGGCTCCTATAGGCACGGATTTATCTCAGGCTAGAAATATTCTCCAGAGGTATAAGATTGAAAAACTTCCTGTTGTGGATGACCATAATAAACTCGTAGGCCTCATAACTTATAAAGACATTATGAAACTGGAAAGTCACCCCAACAGTTGCAAGGATGAACACGGAAGATTGAGAGTAGGGGCAGCGGTAGGTGTAAGTGCTGATACATTTGCCAGAGTAGAGGCACTTATCCAGGTTGGTGTCGATGTTATTTGTGTAGATACAGCTCACGGCCATTCAAAAGGCGTATTGGATACCATTAGAGAATTGAGAAATTCGAATCCTGACTTGCAGATTATTGGTGGAAATGTAGCTACAGCTTCAGGAGCCAGAGCTTTGGCAGATGCAGGAGTGAATGCAGTCAAAGTAGGTGTAGGACCAGGAAGTATATGTACGACCCGAATTGTAGCCGGGGTTGGGGTGCCTCAGTTGTCTGCCATAATGGGAGCCTATGAAGGGCTGAAAAGCCTCGGAATCCCAATCATTGGAGATGGGGGAGTCCGGTATACCGGGGACATTGCCAAGGCATTGGCAGCGGGAGCCAATAGCATAATGGCTGGTTCTTTGTTTGCAGGTACGGAAGAAGCTCCTGGTGAAACGATCATATTACAGGGAAGGAAATTTAAAGTATACAGAGGAATGGGTTCTTTAGGTGCTATGGAAGCCGGATCTAAAGACCGTTATTTTCAGGATGTAGAAGACGATATAAAAAAACTGGTACCGGAAGGCATAGAAGGGAGAGTGCCTTATAAAGGGACAGTGACAGAGGTCATGGTACAATACCTCGGTGGATTGCGGGCTAGTATGGGGTATTGCGGAGCAAAAAATATTGAAGATCTCAAAAAGGCCAAAATGGTCAGTATCACCCATTCGGGAGTAATGGAATCGCATCCGCACAATATAACCATAACAAAAGAGTCACCCAATTACAGTACCCGAACCTAGTGTCGTGTCACACATATTCTTGCCGATCCAAGTCTTGCTCTTTTCCAGCCTGTTTTCGGAAAAAAATCCTTACGTACGCCAGATGAGGATGCGCGGATTTTTTTACTCAACAGCCAGAAAAATACCTGCGACTTAATCGTCATAATACATGTGACACAACACTAGTTTTTTTCAATGCTTTTGTTAATTTCGATTTTTGGATAGGTTCTGCTATTTTGATTAAAAAGAATTATACCTACAAATCAATTTGTAAAGAATACAGGTTGATGGTTGGGTAGCTGTGAAATAATACATTCATGACGGACGAAAAAGTGTGCGTGATTGGGGCTGGCTGTTCAGGGATTACCGCCATTAAAAATCTCATTCAAGCCGGAATTACCCAGGTGATCTGTTACGAGCAGATGGGTCAAATCGGTGGAAATTGGGTGTATACAACCGATGTAACCCATTCCTCTGTATGTGAGACAACGCATCTTATCAGTTCGAAGAAATTATCCCAATATATAGATTTCCCCATGCCGGATAATTACCCGGATTACCCTTCGCATCACGAGGTTTTACAGTATTTTCACTCGTATGCAGAGCGTTTTGGTGTCATTCCTCATATACGATTTAATACCAAAGTGACACGGGTAGAGAAACTCCAAACCGGCAAATGGCAAGTATTTACCGAATCAGGCGAAAGTGAAATATTTGATCACCTCATCATCAACAATGGCCATCATAGTGTGCCGAGACATCCCGAATTACCGGGACATTTCTCCGGTCAATACATGCATTCTCATGCATATAAAACCAATGTTCCGTTTAAAGGTAAGAGGGTGTTGGTGATCGGTGCCGGTAATTCAGGTTGCGATTGCGCTGTTGAGACCGGGAGGGTAGCAGAGCATGTTGCCATTTCTATCAGGAGACCCCATTATATCGTTCCGAAGTTTTTTTTGGGAAAGCCCACAGATGTATTTAACACTGCAACACTTTGGATACCTAAAAAATTGGGCGATGTTTTAAGGAGATGGTCACTTAGGTTGCTCATTGGGGGGTATGGAAAATACAACTTACCCGATCCTGATTTTGCCATTACGGCCGATCATCCCACTATGAATTCAGAATTGCTTTACAGTATACGCCACGGAAGAGTACATCCCAGAAAAGGCATAAAACATGTTCAGGGTAAAACGGTAGAATTTGAAAATGGCCTAAAGGAAGAGTACGATGTGATCATTGCCGCTACCGGATACAAAATTGAAACTCCTTTTTTCGAAAAGGAATTTCTGGACTACAGCGAAGCCGATAGGATACCCCTTTTTCTTCGCATTTTTCATCCGGTTCATGAAAAGCTTTATTTTATTGGACTGGTACAACCTCAGGGTGCCATATGGCCATTGAGTGACCTGCAATCGAAACTAGTGGCCAATTATATTGCAGGCAGAGTTACACTCCCAGTGAATTTGCAAGAGTGGGCAGAAAGGGATTCCGATTATATTGAGCAGTCATTTTTAAAAAGAAAAAGACATGTTATTGAGGTTCATTATCACGATTATGTGACAAAACTCAAGAAATGGATCCCGAAAAATGCTCCCCAATGGACCGGGTATAAACACCATGAGTATGATCAATGATTACAAACAGGCATTGGTCACAGGAGGCAGCTCCGGTATCGGTCTGGAGATTGTCAGGAGTCTGGCCGGTCGAGGCTTATCAGTATGTGTAGTCGCTTTACCGGATGCAGAACTGGAATCCGTCAGGAGAGATCTTTGTCATGAATTCCCTGACATTCAATTTGATTTTTTAGGTATTGACCTTACAGATGGTAAGGCGGCTGAACAGGTTTATTATTTTTGCCAACAACATAGTCTTAAGGTTGATCTTCTTGTTAACAATGCGGGATTTGGCACCTACGGTTGGGTTTATGAACTATCGGTTGACCGGGAAATGAAAATGATCGACCTCCATATAAAAACCCTGTATCATTTGACCCGGCTTTTTCTTCCGGAAATGATGGAGAAGGATAGGGGAGTAGTGGTAAACATAAGTTCTGTTTCCGCTTTTCAGCCCAACCCGGGACTTTCTACTTATGGTGCTACAAAGGCATTTGTTTATCAATGGACCCGGGCTTTACAGGAAGAATTAAAAATAACGGGAAGGAATGTGAAAGCCATTGTAATATGCCCAACGCCAGTTCGCACTCCATTTATGTACACAGCCGGTATGGAGCGATCCAAACTATTTGAAAGCTGGATGGCAATAGAAGCTCCCATGGTAGCCCGGGCTGTTTTGAAAGCTATAGACAGAGGCAGTGAAAAAGTCATACCCGGTGTGTTTTTTAATTGGCTCCAAAAATTGGTATCCAGACTTCCGGAGAGCTGGCGAATAAAACTGGCAATGGCTCATCTAAAAGAAAAATAATACAAATTTTTTTATCTACAACTATGACCAGACCTATATCAAAGGAACACTATGTATCTACCGATGCCAGGGAAATAGCCAAATTCCTTTTGGGAAAAATGGTGGTTACCACAATAGATAATCAAAAGACGACAGCCATGATTGTGGAGACAGAGGCCTACATGGCTCCGGATGATTTGGCATGCCACGCCAGGGGAGATAGGAGGACTCCAAGAACTGAAACCATGTTTGGTACTGCCGGTATGGCCTATGTGTACAGGTGTTATGGCATCCACCATTTATTTAATGTGGTAACCGGACCGGAAGGAATGGCACATGCTGTTTTGATACGTGCAGTACAACCAGTAGAGGGAATGGACATTATGCAGGAGAGGAGAAAATGGTCAAATGAATCACCAATATTAACCAATGGCCCAGGGAAGTGGACGCAAGCTATGGGGATTACCGATATATTAAATGGGCTGGATTTGACTACAACTTACAGTTGCATTCAAATTTTGGACAGCAAAACGATTATCAGCGAGGATGAAATTATTTCAGGCCCCAGAGTAGGTATGTCTTCTTTAACCCGCGAATGCGGTTACTATCCCTGGCGCTACTACATACGCGATAATGCATGGGTGAGCAAACCCTTGGTGGTAAGGTATACATAGTGATTATTTTTTAGATCAGATATTTTTAATTGTATAGGAATTAGGGATTGTCAGGAATAAGATTTTCACCCAACGTCCTTCGCTGCTCTACGCCTATTCGTGAAATTATCTCTCGCAAAGGCGCTAAGACGCTAAGATATTTTCTATCGCATAGGGTTCGCAACTAATTATAATTATGTTAAAATCCAATGTTATGGCAGGGAAATGTGGATTATTATACTATTTTAAATGTTCAATACATCATAATCCATTTTTTTTTGGAAAGGAATTTATGACGAGAAAAAAATGTAAAGACCTGTAAACTAGATTTTATCCCACATATGAAAACATACAATAGAATTGCAATACAGATATATACAATTTTCTGTCTTTCCGGATTTTCCAATACTTTATTTTCCCAGGCACTGCAGGACTTTGATTATTTTGACTACACCTACGTAGAAAATATAAAATCCATCCAGTTTAAAGGCAGCAGCGGTCAGGTATCTAATTTTCCCGTTATACAACTTAATCAGGGTGTATTTAACTTTAGCTTTGATCTTTTAGGTAATGAGGCCAGAGAGTACACATACAGGGTTATCCATTGTGACAAAAACTGGAATCCCAGCGAGCTTGACAGGGAAGATTATCTCATCGGTTTTGATTACGACCTGATCAGAAATTACCAATTTTCCCAAAATACTCTGGTCACCTATGTACATTATAAGTTGCAACTTCCCAATGCCCGGTATAAATGGACAGTTTCAGGCAACTATTTACTCGTGGTTTATGATGGCAACGAGTATAACGGCGTACCGGTAATCACAAGACGGTTTTTGGTGACAGAGCAGGCTGTAGATGTAGGATTTTCTCCCAAAGTTCCCGTTAGGGCGGATAAAATCAGAACTCACCAGGAATTTGATTTTTTTGTAGACACCAAGGATTTTAAAATTGCCAATCCCAGAATGGAGATCTCTGCGGTCATTATGCAGAATGGAAACTGGGGAACAGCTTTTTACGATGTAAAAGCCAATAATGTCATCCGCGATAGGTTGAATTATAACTACAATGATAAATTAGCATTTCCAGGCCTGAAGGAGTTTAGAAATTTTGACATCAGGAGATTGGAATATGCTTCTCAATGGGTGCAATCTATCAATTTGCATCGAAATGGAGCCGATGTATTGCTCCGGCTGACAGAACCGCGGACTTATCAGCTTTACCAGGATCGCCCCGATATTAACGGTTCTTTTTACATATCAAACCGAAATGATGATGTGACCTTTAGCGACGACGCTAATCTTAATTCAGACTACGCCAATGTAATTTTTCCTTTAAAAATGCCACCGGTAGATCCGGATTACAGGGTATTTGTCATAGGAGCTTTTAGTGGATGGGAGCCTCTACCGGAATTTGAAATGTATTATGACAGGGAAAATGAAATGTATCTGTGCCAGGCATTATTCAAACAGGGATTTTATGATTTTATGTATGCAATGGTAGATGATGACTACAGATACAATCTAGAAGATCTGGAGGGAAGTCATTTTGAAACCCGTAACGAATACAATATTCTCATTTATTATTCTGAATTTGCAGGACGCTTTGACCGGCTTATCACAGTAAGGTCTTTTAGCTATAATTGATCAAATTTCGCACTTTTATCTATCTATATTTTTCATTCATATAGTTTATTGTCTATTAACAGTGGCGATTGTTAATTTTATGCTACTTTAATAAAATAAGATAGTATGAGAAACTTATATATTACAGGATCATTGATTTTATTGCAGATATTGTTTACTTCAAAGGGGGTCACGCAAAATTCCGTTAATGAAGTTTGGACGCTGGAATCCTGTATAAAACAAGCCTGGGAAAATAGCCTTTTGATTATGGAAGGCGAGTTTGGAATTCAAAATGCGGAAATTGATTATCAACTGGCAAAGCACGCAAGATATCCCAATCTTACCGCCAACAGCAGTGCTTTTCTTAATTTTGGAAGGTCTATTGATCCGGTATCTAACCAATTTGTCGCCACAAATTTCTTGAGTAATAATTTATCCCTGAACACCAATATGACCATTTTTAATGCCAATAGGATTAATAATCAAATTTCCAGATCCAGGATCAATCAACAGGCAGCTTCTAATGATTTGCAGCAGCTCCGCAACAATATTGCCCTTCAGGTAGCGAATGCTTATACCAATATATTATTTGCATCTGAAAATCTGGCCAATTCCAGAAAGCAACTGGATGAAACTGCCCAACAATTGGAACAGATTGACAAACTCATCGAATTTGGAAGTCGGCCTGCCAACGAAAGACTGGATCTTGAGGCTCAGTATGCTAACCGAGAGCAGGCCATAGTCAATAATGAAAACAATCTAACCATTGCCTATCTTTTACTCAAACAATTGATGCGCATTGATGTCAATTACGACCTGGTACTGGAGGTACCTGAGAATCTCGATGTGTTAGGGGATCCCGATCTGATCACTTTTGATGAGATATTCCTCCTGGCATTGACAACTCAGAAATCGGTCGCAGCCGGCGAATTAAGAGTATTAAGTGCTGAACAGGGAGTCGAAATAGCCCGGTCAGAGTTATATCCAAGTTTGAGCATTACGGGAAATTTTCAAACCAACTTTAGTAACCAGGCCAGAAGGATCGACGGATTTCAAACCGTCCGGCAGGAAACGGAAGTGTTTATCAATAATCAACCCGTTTTGATAGGTACTGATGCTGAGGTTCCAATCTTTATAAATAACCCTTACTTTAATCAGATCAATGACAACATATCCTTTGGTTTTGGGCTTTTTCTCAGGGTACCCATCTACAGCAATTACACTGTGAGCGGAGGTATCCAACGAGCTAAAATTGATATTTTAAATTCTAAAAATCAATTGGAACAAGAGAAAGACAGGATTCGCAACGACGTGCAACAAGCGCTCGCCGATGCCCGTTCTGCCAAAAGAAGTTTTCTGGCAGCACAAAAAAGTGTCGATGCCCAGCAGGTTGCCTATGACAATGCACTTAGGCGATTGGAAGTAGGTGGTTTAAATCCATTTGATGTTATTCTTATACAAAATCAGCTGGAACAAAGCCAGATCAATCTTATAGTGTCGAAATACGACTATTTCTTTACCATGAAAGTCCTTGATTTTTACATGGGCAGACCTCTTACATTATCTAGATAAAATGAATTAAAAAACATGAACAAACGAAAAATTTGGATTGCCATATTAAGTGTTGCCTTTTTAGGAATGATTGCAATGGCCATTATTAAGGGTCGGTCAAAACCCAAGGGCGAAGCTGTGACAGTTGAAAAAGCGGAACTCCGGAATATTTCCGAAAAGGTGATGGCCAGTGGCAGGATATATCCGGAAACTGAGGTCAAAATATCATCCGATGTATCCGGAGAGATTGTTGAACTGTACGTCGCTGAAGGTGACTCAGTGGTTGCCGGACAAGTATTGGCCAGAATAGATCCTGACACATATATTTCAGCAGTAGAGCGGGGAGAAGCAAGCCTGAATAATTCGAAAGCCAATCTCGCCACCTCTGAATCCCAGATTGAAAATGCCAATGCCCAAAAGCAACAAATCATGGCTCAATTGACCAATGCTCGACGCATACACGAACGAAATATTGACCTAAAGGCCAATGGAGTAATTTCACAAGCTGATTTTGAATTGTCCTTAGCCAATATGGAGGCACTGGAGGCCAATCTGAGAGCAGCAGATGCCAGTCTTTCAGCTGCGAGAAAATCAGCGGATGCAGCCCGTTTTTTGGTCAGATCATCTGAAGCCAGTTTAAAAGAACTGAAGGTGTCCCTAAACAGAACCACCATAAAATCTCCTACAAGCGGTATTGTTTCCAGCCTTTTTGTTGAACAGGGCGAAAGGGTAGTGGGTACCATGCAAATGACCGGTACAGAAATGATGAGAGTCGCCAACATGCAAAACATGGAAGTTCAGGTGGAAGTAAGCGAAAACGACATTTTAAGGGTTAAATTGGGAGACTCTGTCAATATAGAAGTGGATGCCTATCTAGACAAGATATTTAAAGGAGTCGTCACACAAATAGCCAATTCAGCATCGAATATAGGAGGAACAGGAAATCTGAGTACTGATCAGGTCACCAATTTTATTGTAAAAGTGCTCATGGATCCACTTTCTTACAGTGGGCTGGTATCCGGAAACAAACGTACATTTCCATTCAGACCTGGTATGTCAGCCACAGTTGATATTTTTACAGAACACGTAAGCAATGCCATAACTGTTCCCATTCAAGCTGTAACTGTGAGAGAATCAAAAGTGAATGGAGAGGCGGATAAATTGGTGGAAGTGGTTTTTGTTATGAAAGACGATAAGTCGGTAAAGGTAGACGTGAGTACAGGAATCCAGGACGATAAATATGTGCATGTCATTACGGGGCTGCAAGAAGGCGACATGGTTATTACAGGTCCTTACAATACAGTAGCAAAAGAATTGGAAGACGGCTCTATTGTATACATCAAAAAAGAAAGAATCGAAAAGAAAGAGGCACTGTAAATAGTAGCTTGTACCTACTTAACTATTACCACCTAACGCTTTGGAGGCTTTGAAAACTTTGAGGAACAAAAATGATGATAAAATTTATCGGATCCATGATTATCTGAGTAGTCACAGTAGTTTTAACTTGCTACCTATTGATACTTAATGTTACTGGAAATTGTGACAGATTTTTGCTGTGACCGTTCGTAGGGGACAAGTAACTTTATTTAGAGCAACACAAAACGCTGAATTCGTATTTAAATTTAATGTTATATGATAGTGGTAAATTGCTTATTTCTATCTAACTTTATGTGAAAATACGTTTCATCCCAATATGTTTGTACATTTTCTTTTAGAGTTTGACTCCAAATAGCCAATTACATTCATTCCAGGATCAATTAAGTATGTTGAAACATAATAGTTCTGAATGACCAGGAAGAAAAAAAAGACAATACGTACAGCTCACCCTGATTTTGAGATTCCTGACTTGAAGCCTCTTCATACTTTCCATTTATTTTATATTTTTATTGGATTTACCATATTATTTCTACCCATTTTCCAAATCGATCTTATTCTGGATCATTCTCTCATGCCGAGAATTTTTGCCTTAAGTCTTTTCTTGACTTTGCTCAGTATCGTTTTGTTTTACCCCAATCCCTATTCTCCCCCGTCCTTTTCCGTTTTAAAAGGAAATGTCATACCTATTCTGATTGCTTATTGGGTGATCACAATCATTACAATGGGTTTTTCAAGAATTTTTGCAGAAGGATTTTTTGATTTGGTGCGGACTGGCCTCCTGGTGGGGATGGTGGTAAGTGCTGCCATCATACTACATAATACAACCTCATGGGAGTTTAAGCTCCCCCTTTTTATAGCGATAGCGGCATTGATAGCCTTAGGTATTGGTACTTTTCAGTATGTTAATGATGTTGTGCACAATCCCGACGAAATTTTATCGGACGGGAGGCCCACCATTTATTTGGTAACAGGAAGGATGTCTCATAAAAATGAATTTTCCAACTCATTGATGCTGATGCTTCCTTTTTTGTTGTTTGGTGTATTTGCGTTAAAGACCATTTGGAAATACATCTGTGGAATTGCAGTGGCAGGCATATTGATCATGATCATTATTCTCAAGACGAGAGCGGTTTGGATGGGTACTTTGGGTGGAATGTATGCGGTTTCACTTCTTTGCGTATTGTATTATAAACAATTGGAAATTAAGCCTTTGCTTCGCCATATTTTATTGACAATACTCGTCAGTATTCCTTTGGGCATTGTGTTCATTCGGATACTAGGTAAACCTTCCGATGATTTTTCTCTGCAGGGCAGATTGTATTCGATACTGGATTTCCAGTCTCACCATAATATATTCCGTTTAAAAGTTTGGAAAGGCACAATGGAAATGATTAAAGATCATTTCTGGATCGGTGTAGGCCCTAAAATGTGGAACATTGAATACATGGCATACATGAAAGGGGAATTTCGCGATCTTACCCAGTCGGTGTGGGGTAGACCTCACAATGACTTCCTGTGGATATTTGCAGAAAAAGGTATTGCTGGAATCGCATTGTTCCTTTCTTTTTTTGCCTCGATTTTTGTGATGATATGGCGAATTATAACTCAGACCGGTGAAAAGAATCATCGAATTCTATCGCTTTTACTGGGCGGTGGGTTGATTTCTTATCTGGTGATTTCTTTTTTTGCCTTTCCTATAGAAAGAGTAAACAACTTAGTTTATATAGGATTGATGAGTGCTTGTGTAATTGCTATGCACCAAAGATTGGATCAGAATGAAAGCAAAGTGTTTTATTCGCGGCTTCTTCTCATTCCTTTTGTTCTCGTTTTTGGTTTTTCTACATATTTTGGTTATCGTGGCATTGAACAGGAAAAAAATCTTTTGCTGTGGGAGTTAGCCATGAATCACGAGAGGTATGAAGAGGCCATATATTTTGCAGAAGAAAGTTACAATCCGATGATGCTCCTGGATGTTGCCGGACGATCAAATCACGAAATGATCGCACTTGCGCAGGAAAGATTAGGACAGTTTGATGAAGCCATGAAATCACTGGATAAAGCATTGGAATTATTCCCTACAAAGCCCAGAATGCTCAATCAAAAAACCGTACTGTATTACCAACAGGGCAACTATGAAGATGCGCTGAGGTACGCTGAGATGGCACATGAAATTATACCCTACGATAAGAAACTCACCTTCGATCTTGCAGCGGTCCACATCCAGTTTAACCGTTACGAAAAAGCTCTCGAACTGTTTAACAGCATTCCCGAAAAGGAAAAGTATCCCGATGTCATGAATGGCATCAGGCAAATGGAGAATATATTGGGGTTGCAGTGAGGGTGGCTAAGGTTGAGGTTTACACCTTCGGCAGGTTTATAAGTTTAGGAGTTTAGGTGGTAGACTTCCTGAAGAGTGGAGACATAGATAAGTTTAATAAAATTATTTATTTTACATCTAAAACAACTCATTTGTTCCCGAAAGCTGAATAATCTAATCTAATAAAACAATTAGTTATGAAACACTCTACTTATATAAGTGTATATTTCTGATAATCAATTAATTGATAAATAATTGTCAATGGTTCGGAAAGAAATTGAGGCAAAATACATATTATAAAAAAGATGAATGCGTAAATTAGCGTAGCCAACCTGAACAATCATCTAACGCATGATCATTCAAAACGCATTCATCAAAGGCGATAGCCTTATAGGCACA